>CAZYCQ010000006.1:0-101582 GCA_964645535.1 uncultured archaeon
TGGGCGAGGATCATGGAAGGCCAGGTTTTTGCTTTGGCAGAAATTGGCATACCTCAATTTCAATTCGTTAAAGGTGGTGGTCCGTTTGAATGGAGAGGGTAGCTCTTTCAGCCCGCCGCTAAGCAACAGATTCCTGTAGTCATTCAATAGATTGAGTGGAATGACGACTGGAACCTGAAAATCGAAGCGCTGCATAAGCAAACCTAGCCTTCCGTGATTGAAAAGCGGGGGTTTTGGAGCGAGTGCTCCGGTCTCCCGTCCGGGATAGGAGACCAAACCCCGAGTGTGTAGATTTTGCTAATCATATTTAATTTTTGCTAATAATGAGATAATATCGACTGAAAAATAAAGAAAAGCTCTCAAGCAAATGCAGAGATAAATTTTTCACTATGTAAACTATAGGATAGACAAGTTTTTTCTGGCCAAATTGTTAAATTTCAGTTTCAATTTTTTAACATTTTCAGGATATGGAGGTTAAAATGGGGAAGAACTTCTTGGCATGGAGAGATGCACTGCCAATCAGTCCACCATTGATTTGCTCAACGGCCAAGAGATCCTCAGCATTTTCAGCATTCATTGAGCCACCATACAGCAGAGGAACCTTAGCACCTTCCTCACCGTACTTACTCACCAACCATTCACGAATGGATTGATGAGCAGCTTCTGCCTCTTGCACAGATGCAGGAACTATTCGTCCCACCGGATTAAGCAATCGATTATTGATTGCCCAAACAGGTTCATATGCAATTATCAACCCTTCAATGCTATTTATTCCCTTCAATGCCTCAAGGAGTTGGTCATAAATCACACCAATGGATTTTCCCATATTTCTTTCTTCTGCCGTTTCACCGATACAGAGAACAGGAGAGACACCATGATCCAATAACAGTTTTACCTTTCTGTTGATGACTTGATTTGATTCTCGTAATATGATTCTTCTTTCACTATGACCCACTATGACGAATTCAACACCCAATTCTTTCAGAGTCTCGATAGAAACTTCACCCGTCAAAGCTCCTTGTTCTATATGACCGACATTCTGTGCACCAAGTTTGAGGGGGGATGACTCAAGAATTTCAGATGCCATTTTAAGAAACGGAAAAGGGGGTGCAACAAAAGCAGTTATGCCTTTTAACTCAGAAGGAAAAGCGTTTTTCATTTCCTTGAGGCGTTCTTCGGCAAGCTCAAAGGAATTGATTTGCATCTTCCAATTTCCGCCAAAAATGTATTCACTCATGTTCTTCAAGGTTTAATTGAAGGAAGAGAATATATGATTTTTCGAAATACCTGTTGAAAGGTAAAATTGCAAAATCTAGCATTTCAGACAGGGAAATCGAACAATTTTTTTTTCAAGCCAAAAGAGTCTGGTCGGGAACCATTCAACATCCTATTTGTTTTGCAGTTCAGAACATCGATCTTCGAAATTAGAAACAATACATTTCTTCATCTTCCCTGATAGAAGGCAGTGAATGTTTTAACCTCTAGATGGTTCTGATGAGGCATTGACACCAATTTTTCTTTCTCTAAACCATCGGAAAAGCTTGGTTGTCATTTCGTAATGCATGTCCACATCGCCAAGAAAGTTGGAAATGCTGAGGGCAAGAGCCGCAAAATTAGTTCTGTCCTTTTCTTCCCGTGACCAAGATTGGGTGACAGATTCATCTTCTTCAATGGTTGAGATCGGGATAAACTGTTCCGTAAAGGAGGTAACATATTCTCCTGACATTTCGAAAAGGTTGTTGTCAAGTCTCTCAACAACTGGTGTAAAATCATCCCAAGGGAACAAGAGAAATTCCTCGGCTTTGTGATATGTTTCAGTTATGAAGTTGATTTCAGTAACCAGCTGTATTTCAACTTCATAGACCAGATAGAGAACCCCTTTTTTCTCATAATCTATTTCCTGCTTGACATTGATTTCCAGTTTGATTGGAAGAAGGGAATTGATGAGATAGACGCTGATTTTGGCAAACTTGTCATCAACTTCGAGATCATCAATTTGAAATCCGGTAACCCACTCCTTCTCTTTCAAGTTTCTTAGGAAGTAGTTCATGATGGAAAGAGCATAATCCTTTGGGGGAGAAAGTTCGAACCCAAGATCTCCGAAGATTTCATCTACCAGTCGATCACTATCTATTTTCAACTGTTAATTACTTTACCTTCAACGTTTAAATAACGATCGATTAAGCTAATGAAAAAAAGAAGATTGAAAAAGAATTTCAGAAAATATAGGGAAGTCAGAGCATTATTAAGTGGAAGAATAAGGAAGGATGATTATGGAAAAATTTCCCCTGATCCAATTGGAAGGAAGTTCAAAGGAAATTGGGTTCCAGCATGGTCAGTTGCTTGAGGACAGGATTGAGAAGACAATAAAATTTTACAGAAGGATTTTCAAAAAAGACAAGTCGATAATTTTTGAGGAAGTTGAGCCGTTTATTGAAGAAATCAATAAATTCGATCGGAAACTTGGACTTGAAATTGAGTCGATTGCCGATGGAAGCAATCAGGACATGGAATGGATTTATGCGTTAAATTCAAGAACAGAGTTGCTGGCGAAATTCTCGAATGAATGTACTGCGGCATATTTTCCCAAAGGTTCAATTCTCGGTCAGAATTGGGATTGGGCAAAGGAATTGGAGGAGCTTGCAGTGATCACGAGAATCAAAGAAACGGAGCTGGGCAACCGAATCCTGATGATGACCGAACCAGGAATTATCGGAAAAATCGGTTTCAATTCAAACGGGATCGGAGTCACCCTTAACCTGTTGAAAAGCAATAGGGATCAATTTGGTGTTCCCATACATGTCATTCTCAGAGTCATTCTGCAATCTACGTCAATTGGAGAGGCATTGGAGAAGATTGAACCTGTGAAACTCGGGAAATCCAGCAATGTTATCATCGGGACAGATCGAGGAAAGTATTTGGATATTGAATTTTGTGGAAAGCGCATCTTTGTTTTCGATGACAATTCCATGAATTGGGTTCATACAAACCATTATCTTGGAGACCGAATCAACACAGATCCGGTAGAATTTGCAAGTTCTTTTGCAAGATATGAAAGGGCGTTCCTACTTTCCAAGCAAATTGAAGGCACCTCTGTGGAGGAAATGAAGACAATACTTCTTGACAAGGAGAATGCAGATTTGCCTATTTGCAGAAAATATGTCCCTGATGAATATATTGACAATGTTGGGACAGTGACGTCCATTATTATGGATCTTCCGAAACGAGAAATGCATATTACCCGGGGGTCACCTTTTGAACATCCGTTTGAAAGATACAGTCTTGATCATGAAGAATAACAATGATGGATAGCCAATCTTTGGAATAGGGAAGCCAAATCATTTATAACAGGAGAAAGTAAACCTTGTTTAAGCCATGCCTTCATATTTCGATGAGCTTTTCGATGAACTTGACCAAATCATGGACATTGTTCAGTCCAAAAGGAGGATGTCGGAGACCCATAAGGGAATTCTCATGAAAAGCCGGTTGTTTGCCTTGAAGACCAAACTGAATGCCACCATTCTTGCCGAAGATCTTGATCCTGAAACACGTATCATGGGATATCTCAAGACAATAGAGAAACTGAAGAGGATACTTTCCTGTCAAGACCATCGAAGTAAGGCATTGTTTTGGTATGAACTTCACATGTTTCATCAACTTCTGGTGGCGCATATTGTCATGATCAATGGGGAAGGAGGAAAATTGGGAATTATCGGATTGGCTCATGCCCTTGCTGACCTTTTAGTGGGATTGGAAGTCAAAAACCCGATGTCACTTCTAACAGATCCGTCTGATCCAGACTGGAGCAAACGAGTGAATATCGCCTACAATATTGCCAATGGACAGGTAAGTCTGTATTCAACCCTGATGCAAAACTTGGCATTTATCCCAAGGGATGAAGCAATTTCCTTTACTTCAAAAATACTGGAAGGGTTTACCTACATTCAAGAACTCCTTGAAAAGACTTGGAATCTCGAGAAAATATTGAAATCAAGAGTGACCATCGCTACCGAGGAGGAAAAAATAGATTCCGCCCTTGTATTGGCAAATGCAACCTATAATATGGCAATTGCCCACTACAATTTCTGGCCGAGATTTGGGAATAGGTTGGAAGGTTTTGATCCAATTGTTCTCCACAAACAGGCTTCCACAGTGGATCTTTTTTTTGAAAAGGTGCAATCGCTGATCAGGCAGACTGATGAAAGATTGGCAGAATTACGGGATTTCATGAGCAAGGATAGAGAATTGAAGAATGTGTCATTGGATCAATTTTCTGCTTATCAATTTGGACAGATGCAAAAAAAACAGGTTTCTAAGATCATAGAAATGGATTCAGCAGTTCATGAGGTGATCAGCGGAAAACGTCCCTCCAATTTTGAAGCTTTGATTTTATCACTCCACCAAATGCTGGAAAACCTTTCTCCCTATCTTGCAAATGAAAAGATGATGTACGGAAGTGCAGTAGGAGAGATTTTTGCCTCATTCACCACGTATTACCTGTATCTTTCAGGATTTTTTTCAATCGTCCTTCAACAACAGAAATTGTTCAGGAAAACCCAAGACATTCTATCGGTCTTTCTGAAAGACAAAGGAGAGAGCCATTTTCCGCTGGTTCATGTCTATAATGAACTTGCAGAATTGGCGGTTACCTTGGAATTCCAACCAGAAAAGATTCCTGCACCGGAATATGGGGTCAAGATGAAAAAAATCAATAGACTTACGGATCAACTCAACTATTATCCACGTGAACGGATCACTATTGGCGTAGTCAAATCCATATTGTCCTACTATCGGGATGAAAATTTCGAAGAATCACTGAAAGATCTTGAAGCCATTGCTGAGGCCTATGGGATTGGCAGTACCATCAAAATGAATTTGGATCGATATTGCGATTATCTCAGGAATACATTTGAAGGAAATATGGAAGAACTTGATCTGAGTGTGGAAAAATCAGCATTAGACCATTTCTCAGTCCTACAACCCGACTTTGCAAAGTTGGCGGAGATTACTGGGAAGGCAGTTGTTGAGTACTTGCCTTTCAACAGTCTTCAGTTATCGGTTTTCTGATCTGACGCAAAATTGCGTATAGGGGCACCTATACGTAAATATCCCAGATGGAAACAGAAGACAGGTAGATTCATTAAGAAGGAACACCAGAGGCAATTATGGACTATATGGAAGCCAACCGCCTCAATTGGAACGACAGGGTTCCAATTCACCTCAGAAAGAATGATATTTATGATCTGGATGCATTTCGAGCCGGAAAGTTATCTTTTTGTGCCAATGAACATTTGGAGCTCACAGAAGTCAAGGGGAAAAGATTGTTGCATCTTCAATGTCATTTCGGACTGGACACCATGTCATGGACTCGGCTAGGAGCAAAAGCAGTTGGCATTGATTTTTCAGAGGAAGCAATTCAAATCGCTGAAAACCTTAAAAAAGAACTGGGATTGGATACTGAGTTCATCTGCTGCAATGTTTATGATGTTCCTGAACGAATTGATGAGAAATTTGACATAGTCTTCACTTCTGTTGGAGCTTTGACATGGTTGCCAGATCTTGAAAAATGGGCAAGAGTCATATTCCAAATGCTGAAACCGGGAGGTAGGCTTTATGTGAAAGATTCTCACCCTGCGAGTGAGGTATTTGAGTACATCAATGGAGAGTTGAAAGTCCATTACCCTTATTTCAGAGGCAGGGAACCCTTTCGGTTTGAGGAGGACAGCACGTATACTTCAAGTTCAAAAAAAGGAGAGATAAGGCATGCAACTACTTATCAATGGCTTCATTCTTTCTCTTATATCCTTAATTCAGTAATTCAAGCAGGTTTGCAAATCGACAAGATTCTGGAATCTCCACATGGTTTTTTCAAACGTTTTCCACCAATGCAAAGAAATGAAGATGGAGTATGGGAATATCCAGGAAACCCGATTCCTTTGACTTTTACATTATTTGCGTCAAAACCGGAATAGTTGTTCAGTTGGAAGAATTTATCAATAAGTGATATCGAGGAGAATTGGGTACAGATGAAGAAGGCCAGTGTTGCGATACCAAGATGAGCGAAAATGTCTTACTGATGTACCCCCTCTAATAATTAGAGACACAGTAAAGGGAACTTATTCGCAAGAATGCCAATAATCCGATCTCCAGACGGCTGAATGAAAGAGATTGGAAGGTGGAACATCCAGTAAGGACTTAGTTGTATGGTCATTGGAATCAGAGAAATAATAAAATAGCTGTAAAACCAAGTCACAATTTTTCAGCAACGGATTTGGCTCATTCATGTTAAGAAAAAAGCTTTTCGAACAACATTTAGTCTAAGCAAACTGTTGAAGGATTTCCAACATTCCCATAAAAAGTTCCTTTTGCCAAGTTATCATTGAACAATCCCAAAAATGGATCATCATTCCCTAAAGGAAAAGATTGAAACGAACCAGAAAGATCGAACGGGGCTGAAGTAAGAATTGTTGCAATAAGAAAATCGCCATCCAAAAAGGAACCCAAGAGAAATGAACGTGTGGGTTCAGTAAGAATTCGGATGGAACCTTGTTTTTTCCCAGATGAATCAAGAGCAATCAAGTAATATTCTGTGGAATTGCCATTCAATGAAATCTTAGATATTCCTTCCCCAATCGATGAATCTTCCAAAAGTGTTTGAAATTCTAACGATACCAGAATTCCATCCCATGTCCGTTGCAATTTTGCTATAGAGGGGAAAATAGGGATTTGAAACAAATGAACAACCTTAACAGAATTGGACGTTAAATTGATTGTCAATAAATCTGAATAACTTTCACTGAATTGAAAGACTAAGAAGTCATCACCATCGTCAGTCAATATAAAGGTTTCTGAATTTGGGGTTCCAATAATATGAGCATTTTGCACTTCAGAAATGGATCCCAAGTCAGGATTAATTGATAGAAAATACCATGGATTGGTCAAATTAATGGAACCAAATGCCCAATCATTCTCCTTCACTAATATTCCGAGCGAATGGCCATTGAAATGGAGATCCTGTATTTTGCTGTCCGAAGGTAGATAGGAAATCCATTGTACTATCCCATCTTCACCTATCTTTACAACAGCCTTTTCGTTTCCAATGGGTTCCGTATTATTCCAATGTTGAACTATTGGTATTCCATTTGGAGGGAAGAAGGTGGAAACATAAATGAAATTTGAGCCATCATCAGTAGGATAGTGGAGATAATCAATTGAATTGGTTTTCAGAACCGTGAAAAAACTACGTTCTCCGTTTCCACTCAATTTCAAGATAAAGAAAGTATTCCTTCCCTCACCATACGAATAATCAGGATCCGGGAGGAAAGGTTCTCTGCTGTTTTTGCCTGAAATGATTAAACCTCCATCTTCTGTAACACGGAATGTAAGATCATGAAGTGTTGTTCCTCTTTCTGAGGTAGTTCCCAAAAGTCGCGCCCAAAGCAAGTTCATGTCCGGCGAGAACTTTGCAATGGCAACAATATCTTGGTTGGCTGTTTCAGGGATTGGAGGGAGTGTTGTTGGATATGGATAGGAGGAATTTATTTCTGTAAAACTGGAAAAGCTAGAGATTGCAAGATAGAGATTTCCTGATGGATCGAAGTCTGCAAACGTTATTATTTCGTTATCGGAATAGCTAGTATAGCATCTTCCTGCACCAGGGAATTGAAATTGTAGGATGAGAATGAAGACAAAGGAGGTGAGTAAAACTCCTGAAAGAATAAAACTTATGATAAACCAAACTGAAAGATAATTCCAATTGTATCTTGTCATCAGAATGTATATTGTATGTAGGTTAAAATAGGTTTGGGGTTAGATTTGTATCCCATGTACAAATGTCACTTTTTTGGGGGATGGATTCATCAAAGAATATTCCATCCATGCCACAATCCACCAAAGCAATACTGTATGTTCATTATATGGTTCGTCGTAATACTTTCTGAATTTAGTTGCTTTGTCAGTAACAGAACTTCATGGGAAGACCGTTTCCACCAAAATAAGTTCCATAGATTGTTTGGTTATCCACATGAAGAAGCAATGGGTCAAAGAAACCGTTGATCTCTTTTTGAAAACCCGGGATAAATTGGATGAGTGGACTGTTTGTCCTTCCTGCAAGGACCACGGATTTACCATCTGTCCCGACTACAGGCCTAGGAACTGCGAAAAGGCTTGGAAAAATTATTCCCAAGGCCTGAGTCATGGAATAATCAAAAAGAAGAATGACATTGGTGCCTTCATGCTCATCTATAGGGGTTATGCTGACATTTTCATTGAATTCAGCCATTCCATTGAGTGCAAACATTCTAATCATAATGCCAATCTCACTTTTTGTTGCAGAAAATCCAAAGCCTTGAGAATGGGGCTGTGTACGGAAATGAAACTCATCAATGGAAGAATTTGCATTAAACTTCGCAATTTTTTGAGGAGTTATTTCAAAAATGCCATCTACAGTATCATTGCGTAATGCCAGAAGAAATTGCCTTATGGGGAGCCGGTTCTGTTCAAAGGTTCCGAAATTGTGCTGATCAATGGTGGTTGGAAGTTGGTAAGGATTATGGATTTCAAACAATGACACATTGAATTGTTCATTATTTCTGCCTTGGTATGATTCAGTAAGGATGGCGATGTCGGATTGCAAAAAGGATATATCTTCAATTTCAGTCCTTTCATTAAATTGTCCAATCCATCGAGGACTACCATCATTTTTTACGGATACGATGACAGGACGCACGATCGCTTCATCAGCCAGGCCAATTGAAAAGGAAAGTTCAGAAGGAAGGGAGAAATCCGTATATCCAGAAATCAGGATTTCACCGTCTTCTCTTGGAAACAGTGTTACATCAGAAAACGAATTGGCTTGAAACAGAGTTATCCAATCTATTTCTCCTTCTGAATTAAGTTTCAGTAGGGCATATTGCCGGTTTGATTTTGGAAGTCCATAGGTTATTACATCTATTCCTTGGAATGCAGTTGGATCCGACTGGGCAAATATATATACATTCTCCATTTTATCAATCTGGGTTGTAATCAATCCTCTTCTGGTTCCAAAGTCTATCAATCGGCTCCAAAGAAGGTTCATTTGTTCATCGAATTTCCCAACGAAGACAGGATCAATCATCTTAATTGAGGGATAAGGATCCAAAGTTTGGAAAATTGGCCAAGTTGAATTGACTGAACTGTTGAAATTATAGATTTGACCAAAACCATAAACATTTCCCAATGAAGTCAGATGAACGGATTTGATTTCTTCTGTATCAATGATGGGAGTCCTACAAAAAACCTGATTGGTTGGAGATGGGAAAAGAGGAAATATATAGGAGTAGCCAATAAGAACGAACAGCAGTGAAATAAGCAACCACGTTCCGTATACATCGTTTTTCCCCAAACTCATTTTCTATTCAATGGCATCATGCGTATAAAATTCTTTAGTATACGGAAAGAACTGGTAAAATCTTATGGAATGATGAATCCATATACAGATTGCTTATAATAATGCAATCAAGAATAATGTCAGACATAAAGCTGGCAGACGGAGTTCAAGCTAAATGAGTTTTTCTCCCAACATGTTGCTTTTCAATCTCCAGAAGAGGGTCTTCTTTCGAATATGATACGGTACCTACCAAAACCTAGGGTTCTTCCTCTTCCAACTCCTGAAAGAGAGCCGAGTCGGATGAGTTCACAAATTTCACGGAGGTTTTCGGTTTCTTGAACTTCAAGCTTTATCATTCCCCTCCAACCATGAATAAACTGACCCTCAACAAAAGGGATACGGTTGACAGTTCCCTTTGCATATTTTATTGAAATCAGGGGAAGATTTTCACGAATGATATGTTCATCCAATGAAAATGCAGGGAACCAAATATTCCAAACATGGAGAAGTGATTCAAACAATATATCTGTCGAAGGGAAAGGAATTTCAATATTTTCTCTCATAAAACTGCTTGGAGTGACGAAGAAAAGTTGAATGGGATTTGAGAGCAAGGGTCTATTCTTCAAATCAATTGTCCGAAAGCTCAGATCTTCGATTTCAAAATTCAACCCGAACAGGTCAAAATTTTTGCCATTGGAAAAAAGGTGGTCAAATTGCTCCATGAGTATTGGATCTGTCGTGAATATTCTGAAATTTGCAGTTTCGCCAGCATTCAGCCGATATGGATGATCTTCATCGGGATCATCGATTTGAACACGGGAGATTGAATACTTTTCATTTTCCAATCCTATCTCATTTGCAATTGGAGAAGAAACATCCTTTGCCAATAAATTTATTGATTCCATCAGGTCATAGCCATAATTGTACGGCATCTCTTGATCTTTAAGAGATTGCAGATGAACCTTCAATTCCGAAATGATCACAGGTTCAATTATTGCACTAGATTATAAACACTGTGGAATGCTTATTTATTGAAGGTCATAGGTTCGAGTAGGTTTGAGATGCTCAAGAACCATTTTTTCCATTGTAAAGGGAGGAGAGGTATGAAGCATGTTGAGAGCTTCTGTGATCTTGGTTTCTGAATGGGCATTTATGGTGAGGATCGGCTCGCCTTTATGGACTAGCTCACCTCTTACCTTATGGATCACTATGCCAGCATACTTATCTTTGGGAGCCCCTGCTGCGCGGGCAATTAGTCCGATGTTATAGGAATCAAGAGCATATATCTTGTCATCAGATTCCGAATAAACGGTGTACGAATAATCAGCCTCAGGAATTTGGTCGCTTGTGATTTCAGGGTCTCCTCCTTGGGCTTCAACAATTTCCCTGAATTTTTCCAAAGCTTTTCCGGATTGGAGAATTTCGGTGGCCATTTCAACACCTGCACCTGCTTCGGCTCGGTTCACCATTTCAAAAATTATTCCTGCCAGGGAAAGAGCTTTTCTTCTAAGGTTTAGAGCACCATTCTTCCCTTCGAGTATCATCAAGGCTTCCTTCATTTCAAGTGCAGGACCGATCATGGTTCCGATAGGAGTGTCTCCTGGTGAAATGACCGCCTCAATTTGGAGATCTAAATTGTTTCCGATTGAAGCGAACTGATAAGCCAATTTTCTGGCATCCTCTCGGTTCGGAAGTTTTGATCCTTTTCCCGTGGGCAGATCTATAAGGACATATTGGGAACCTGCTGCTTTTTTCTTCGAGAGGATGGATGCAATCATCATTTCTCGAGGATCTATCTTGACTTGCTTTACTACCCTCAAGAATTTATCGGCCACATCACCCAACCCAATTTTCATTCCATCAACCATGCACCCGTTGGTTTTTTCGATTACCTTTGTTACTTCATCCAAGGTAAGTTCTACCGGCATAATGGTTTCGAGGGCATCGGAAGTCCCCGCGGGAGAAGTAATCGCTCTAGTGGAGACTTTGGGGATTGTCAATCCGGCTGCCGCAATGATCGGTACCATTATTGGGGTAATGCGGTTACCTGCAATACCACCAATGGAGTGTTTATCGACAATGGGTTCACGTTTCAGTCTAAGCTTGTTGCTATGTTCAAGAATGGCTTCCGCAACCGTAGTTGTTTCTTCAATGCTCATTCCGTTAATTTCAACGGCAGTACCGAAGGTGGCAATATGAGGATCCGCAACATATCCATAATCAATAGCAGCCATGAATTCCCGGATTTCTGGTGGTTCCAATGTTTTTCTTGCCATCTTTTTCCTGACGATTTTCGAGAAATGTTCAAGTCCGATTTCTTCAATTTCTACAGTATCTCCTTCCTGAATCCCCAAATCATTTGCAATTGTGGGAGAAATTATTGCCTTCCCTTTACTCACACTGGATGAGGACATTAGCCTGAATCCTTGGTTTTTTGTTTTCAACTTGACCAGTGTTCCTTCATTCATTTCAATTTCATCAAGTGTTTCGGGGTTGGTAATAAGATAATTTGGAGAACCCCCTACTAAATCCATCAACTTAATCTCAAATTTCATCTAAAATCACCTGTTGTTTTAAACGAATATCGCACTACTGGTTAAAACAATTTACTTAGGAACTTTACCTGTCATTCAATTTGATAATGATTATTATGGCAATTACTTTAACTTAAGTAGGATTTCAATGTCTCTTTCTTTTAATTGCAACAAGGGTTATAGGTAAGGCAAACATTGCGACTGCTGCAAGACCTTCATAACCGACAAAGGCAGAACCAGGTCTTGAGGTGACGGCTGGTGCAGAGGATGAGATTTCACCTCCTCCGGAGGATGAGGCAAAGATTGCACCACTGGATGAATATGCCGAGGATGACCCCTGCTCGGTAGCAGAAGCTTCACTTTGTTCTTGGGCGGCTGCAGAAGCTGCCAAGTTGAAGAGGAAGGATCCGCCAACCTGTCCGGGAGCTGCTGCGGCAACACCAGTTCGAGGCTGGTCACCGAGAGATGATTGACCTGGCATCTCAAAGGTTGCAACAGCAGATGGCAAAGTGCCGCTATCACCCTTCAATTGAAGTTCGAGGGTAATGGTGATGCTTTCACCCACTCCAATAGGAGTAGAGTCGAGCTTCACATAGATTGAGTCAAGGAAGGTCAAGGATTCAAGTGTACCTGTCGTGCTTGAAGAACTGAGCAGATCAAATTCAGATGTAGGAATTGTCTGGAAGGCAGTGACATTGGTCGGTGCCTCACCTACATTTGTAAGGGTAATGGAGTAGGTGAACTTACCATCTGCATCAGGAGTGGTTGTAGAAGTTGTAACTTCGATTCTTGGTTCAGGTACGGCAGGTTTAGCGGAATTGTCAGCCGGCAAGAGCAGACCACCTGTCAGGGTGGAGGTGACAAAATGCTTGCTTTCACCACCATATTGATATTGAGTGACTCCTTTATCAAAGAAGTCTGTCACCGCTGGTGGCGCCTGACCTTTTTCAGAAACAAATTCGACCACTCCAAAGACTGGATGATATCCAATGAAGGAATTGGCGGTAACAGTCACACTGACCTCCTTGGATTCACCAGGAGCCAGAGAACCGACATTCAAATCTTCAAAGTTTTCAGGGGCAACAAAATTCCAGTCACGACCCAACCTTGCGTGGAACAGGTGCACAATAACGTCGTCTGCCGTTGCATCACCATTGTTGGTGACATTGGCAATTATGGTGACCTCATCGCCTACTGTGAAGACCTGCTGATTGTTTGCAAATCGGACGGTAGCAGTCACGACTGCCTGATCATCAGCAAATTGGATGTTCTGTCCATTGGCCAGACCGAAGAATTCGAACCCTTCAGTGTTCTCCCAAGTGAATGGCAAGCCAAAGGAAATGAAGACATCTCCAGTAGCTCCAGGAATTGGGCTATGGCTTGGGTCAATCTGGAATGAAAGTGGCATGCCATTGTAGTCTGCAAGGGCAAAAATATATTGCATCAATTCAAGATAGTCCCTTTGCTTTGATTCAAGAGTGAGGGTATTGTATGTAACTCCACCAGCAGTGGTCTCGCCTCTGTAAAGCGCCATTTGTGCAAATCGGTCATTTTGGGATGGCACATTGGAGATGTTGAATGAAAGGGAGGTTGTCAACCCTGCACCGAGTTCATCGATGTGGGCAACAAGGAAGGTCTGGTTGATCGTGTTTTCATCCAGCCCGACTGGTCTTTCTTCAATGGTAAAGTCTCCGGCATTTAGCTGGAAAAGATCAACCCTTTCATAGTAGGCATCCCTTGCGGCCAGATATGTTGCGTTCAGGGCGGCAGGAATTGCATTCTTGATGGCGTCAACCAAATTCGGGATATCACTCGGTTGGGTTACACTTACGCCATCAGCTGCGGGAACTATGAAGTTGTATACAGCATCCACAGCAGATTGTGGAGCACCGTCAGGCATAACGACGGAAAGGTTCAAGCTGGCAACTCCAAAGTCCACATATTTGAGTTCAATAAGGGTGGACGTATTCCAATCCACAAGATTGGAGGTGTTGGCATCCACATACCATCCATTAAGGGAAAGGAAGTTGAAGTTGACGTCATTTACACCAGGGATATTCTGAGCATCCATTGAAATGTTGAACTGGGTGGAAAAGCTTTCATCTAGGTCGTAAGCCGGTTTGATTCTATACATGAACAGACCGGCATCTAGGATTCTCTGGATGTCTGGACCCAATGGAAGTGCCATATCAATATTTTTGGCTGTTGCCTGACCTGTATTGGTAAAATCATAGTTGAACTTGAGGACACCTTGGGTATTGAGCAGACCTTGATCAATAGAGAGTTTGCCTTCAACCATGGGGAATTGGCGATCCATACCAATGTTATATGTGATCTGGTAATCTGATGCGGCATCTCCAAGCGAATATTCTGGCCGAGGATGTTTCACATCCCAGAAGGCGGTTCCGGTTACGTGAGGAAGTCTGTTTGAGGTGTCAGGAGTAATGGACAGTGGGGTGATAGGATATGGGACATTGATCCTGATTCGGCTCAAATCTGAATCAGATGCAGGATTCAAGTCCATACCCAAAATGCTCATTGTCGACAATGTCTTGGATCCGTCTGCATTGTCAACGATTCCATTCGGGTCGACAAAGAAACCAGCTCTTGCAGGGATTTGATCGCCAGTTCCAAGTCTGAGCAATGCAAAGCCTGCACCTCGGATACCGGTTGTCGGGAACACGCCGAATGCGTCACTGAAACCGCCAGAACCTGCTGCTTGAACATCAGCGAGAACCTGATTTACAGCAGAGTCATTACCTCCAGAAAAGGCAAAATAAATACCTCCAGGTCCAGACAGTCCATAAATCATGGTCATCGAGATTCCATATTCTGCTTCCACAGCAGCTTTTGCTTGAAATGCTGCGGAAACAGCAGAAGTTGTACCCAAGGAGCTCGGGTACACAATCTGCAAATTCACACCGTCTGGAAGTGGAACTGGATCTCTGGTCAGATAATTCTCAACACCAGATTGATTGATCCCGTACACTATCCAAGCAAGTGCATCAGAAAAACCGCTAGCTGTCGGTGAAATACCTGATGGATAGGAAAATGTACCTCCATAGATATGAACACCGACGAGTGCGGAAGAACCGATTCCAGCCGTGAATGTTGCATATTCCAACTTGATATCAGTCACTATGTCCGTCTGATCCAATCTAGGTGCGGATTGTGGTGGAGCAGCCATTGGTGTTGTGATCATTATCAGCACAAGCCAAAAAGCTGCAAGAATTGTAAAATTAGTTTTGAAAGTCTTCATTGTAGACCTCACCGTTGAATTGGTTAGCTACATTAAACAACGTTTTACTGCTATTTATATGTATATGAATGGCTTAGACTTAGAGGTTCTCAAGGAGACACAGAATAATTCATTGGGAATTTGGGGATAACATTCTACTTGCGGCTTTTTTCAATCGGTTCATGATTGCAAGCCCCTCTGCATGACTTTCAACTTCCTCAACATAGGCCTTGGTGACAGGAAGGTGATCAATGTTTCGCAGATTTGAGAAAAGGTTTCTCTGAATCTCTTCCAATGATTTGCCCAACAAAACAGTGTGAATTTCAGGGTCATGTGAATGCAAGGGATTTGAACACAATAAGACGATCCGTTGATTTTCAGCAAGCAAAATCTTATCGACTTGCTCTTCCTTTTCAAAACCTACTAGAAGTATTAGTTCTTTCCTTGGAGCATAATGGGGATAGCGTGTTCCAGGAGATAGCCTTTCCAATTCCCGATCTACTTTCACCTCTAAGTTCGGGATTATTTTGAGAAGCTGTTCTTTAGTGATTCCACCGGGTCTAAGGAGTGTGGGTGGATGCGAGACAAGACTGATCACAGTAGATTCCACGCCCACCTGAGTTGCACCACCATCAATAACTAGGGGGATTCTTCCTTCCAAATCTTCAATCACATGACTTGCACTTGTTGGGCTCGGTCTTCCAGAAAGGTTGGCGCTTGGAGCTGCAATCGGTCTTTGAGACAAGGTGATTAGTGCTTGAGCAACAGGGTGGTTTGGCGACCTAATTGCCACAGTATCCAAACCTTTTGTGACCATATCGGAAATGTATTCCGATCGTTTGAGAACTAGAGTCAATGGGCCGGGCCAAAATTTATCGATCAACTGTTTTGCGATTTCAGGCAGATCATCAACACATTTTTTCAGCATATCCATTCCAACAACATGAACTATCAGGGGATTATCTGATGGGCGTTCCTTTGCCATGAAGATCTTTTCTATTGCCTTGGCATTTGTCGCATCCGCTCCCAAACCATAAACAGTCTCAGTTGGAAAAGCTACAATCTCCCCCTTTCTGATCAATTCTGCGGCCTCTTGCAGCTCATCAGGATTGAATGAGCCGGGATTGACGGTTAGTATCTTGGTTTGATATTCTTTCAATCGAAATAAATTGTGATTTCTTGAAATATTAGATTCTTCATTGTGTCATCATATTCGCGGAAAGGGATAGTTTAAAGGGGATTAAAATGGAAAGTCTGATTATGAGGCGGTTTTGGGGGAAAAGAAAAGAAGAAGAAACCCTTGTTGCGCCAAATCTCGAAGTTTTCAGTGCATGGATCCGTTTTGTTGTAGATTCCTTCAAACTCAAAGAAGGAAATTATACCTTGGCGGCAGGGTTAGGAGGATTTTTGCTGTTTATCAAACAGGAAGGAATCATTTGGGTTCCGTATTCCTTCGTTAAAAACAAGATGAAAAAGCTGGAAACTAAGGATTTGGCCATGCCAACTGCGATCGGTTCGGGAATCGCGTTGGTCAGCATTCTGCATTTTCCTTTAGCAACGATTTTCCTCATAAACATCACTTTGAAGAAAATCTACCCAAAGTTTCTGGTTCGGCCACCTCGAACAGTCAAGCGTTATCTGACTTCAGAGATCACAGGCATTTCAATTGAGCTGATATCCATTCAAAAGTGGAAAACTGCTTTCGAACGAGATGAATCCACAAAGGAAACCCCATTTGAGGAAGAGTTTATTATTAAAAGGATAGAAAAGCTGGAAATTACCTTGGATTTGTACAGAGCTGTCCAGAAAGTAGAGGACAAGACAAATCTTGCCCTTCGGGTACGCATTGAATCCCTTTTTGGAGATTATTCCCGTTCCATGCTTGAGAAGATCACAAAATTCGTCAAGTCCCTTCTTACAGAACATGAGCCTGATGAATTCCTTTTTCCTTTCCAACCCAACCTATTGATTTTTTTTGGTGATTTAGAGAGAAATGGAATCCCAATCAACTTCAAAAATTCATTGGAAAGCTCGTAAAATCACTTCAAGCTGATGGAGAAGATCAATCATTTCCTTGAAATTCTTTTCCCCTAATTTCTCTTGGATTTCATTTTGAACTTCCATCCAAAAGGGGAACGCTTTTTGCAAGGCAAGTTCACCTTTTGCAGTGATCTTCACAGATTTACGGGTTCGCTTGTCTGGATCAGGAATCAATTGAACAAGATCTTGATTTTCAAGTACTCTAAGATTCCTTGATAGAGTTGAATTGTCCATTGCCATGGATTCTCCGATTTCACTTAAGGAGGGAGCGCCCTTCTCTTCTTCCCGCAATCCATCTATGGTCAATAAGAGGGCAAGTTGATTAATATTGATTCCTGAAGGTTTGAGCCTGTTGTCGTAGACTCTCGTGATCAACCTTGAAACCTTGCGTAAATTAGTGCACATACATGAATTAACGAGAGTCAAGGAGTTTACCGATGCCATTTGGTTCAACTATTGCTAGTTTTTCAGGTTCTTAATGCTTTGTTTGGGCAAGTGCTGATTCCCAACAAAGAATAGAGGGGACAGAATTTGATGGCCGCAGTTACCAATGGGATCAATGAGAAGACCATCAGGCCAATCCCCAATCCAGAGTTTCCACCCTGGAAGGTCAAAAAGCCCCAAACAAGGAGCCCAATTCCAATTACAAATCGAATTACTCGATCAACGGTTCCAACATTTACTTCTACCATGTCTTTCACCTCAGTGTTGTTGTATATACATTAGTTGTATATACAATATTTGTATATACATTGATTGGTATAAGAATTTCGGTAGGGGCAAAAGGAATCGATTAAGGTTCATTTCAAGAGGTCATCCAAGTCACTGCATTTAGGAAAAGGCGTAAGGAGGTGGTTCCAATTTCATAAGGAGAGGCAATTTTATCGTTGGTAAGGGAATGATAGCCGGAAAAAACTACAAACTTGCCACCATTCACTTCCCCTGCAATTCCAATACTTGAAGTGACAGTATAGGATCCGAAAAAATCCGTAACCGTATATGTCACATGACCAAATTCGACCAATGAAGTTGAATCCGTCTCGACTCCATAACCACTGGCAGATATGCTTGAAACACCATCGGTGACAGGGTGCGGTTCTAAGTCCGTCACAGTCATTGGAGAGGAATCTTCGGCAAATTTTCGATCCAAATAGACATCAATGTTGGACAGTCCATCATTCAGAGCTTTAAAATTCGGTTCAACTGAAGCATCCAAAACAATGAACAAATTACCACCATTCAACAAATAGTCGATATACTGTTGAAATTTGCTTGAATTGAAATTGCTGAAAGTAGTTAAGGAATCTCCTTCAGAGGTAGAACCTGGTTGGATCAGAACGACTACATCATATGAATTGAGTGATTTCGTATCCAAGGATTTTTGGGTAAAGGTTGTCAGGACCCCATTGTTCCTTAGACCGAGATTCAAATCCCATAATTGACCATAATCGAAATTCACCCCATTAACTGAAAAAGAGTTATCTATGAGGATTGATTTTTCATAAGAGCCTATGACCTCAAAGGAAAAGGTGAGGTTTCTTCCTCGTTGTGGAGTGATGGTGAAGCTATACCAACCTGTTGATGCATTTTCAGGCACCGAGACCACGGCAGTCAACTTGGATCCCCAATTTTTCATAGGATCCATTGTAAGTATTGTGAAAGCAGAGGCATTACCGGTTACCATCAAATCTGGAGGGTCAGGAGCGATATTGCTTGTAACTACTTTCCAAGATACATTGAATGTTTCGCCTTGGAATCGTGGAATGGTATCATGCATCCCGCCAAAAATATAAGTTGAATTGAGAAAGCTTCTCCAATCATCCGGCAAGGGAGATTCAATGATATCTCGAACCTGTCCCCACCCCAGTCTCTGATCAAATTTGTTTGCAAGATATCCAGAAGAATACCGAACCATAAGGCTTTGTACCATTCTTGGTGATGGAATGATATTGTTCTCAAGAAGGAATTCGCGATAATTTGCTGCGTAACCGGTGATGATGGGGGTTGAGAAAGAAGTTCCTCTAAGCAGTTTATCAGCAGGAGGACTTCCATCTGCCACAAAATCCGTGGTAAAGGTTCCAAAGACATTCCTACCCCAAGATGAGAAAGAATAGCTCTGATTTGTCAAGAGATTGATTGCTCCCACGCCGATGGTTGAGGGAAGGATGGCAGGCCATTCACCGAGTCCAGTGGAATCTGAGGATATTGACCCGTCATTGCCTACAGAGACAGAAAAGATGATTCCCTTTTCCTCAACATATTTTGTTATGATATCTTCGAGATCAGGTGAAAGAATGGGTAGGGTTCCGATAGAAATGTTAATGACATGTGCCTTGATTGTTTCGGCAGCCCATTCAATAGCGCTAAAGAATCCTTTGAAGGTTATTTCACCCGTTGAACCTGCAATTTTAGCAGAAAACAATCGAGCGTCAGGGGCAATTCGATGAACAATATCACAGACATATTTTCCATGCCCCACACCATCATATGGCTGAATTTCTCCGTAAAGATAGTTGTTTTCGACAGTAACGAAATTTTGGAAGACCTCGACAAACGTTTGGTCACTTCCGCAACCGGAATCAATTATTGCAATTCGAGTTATTGTATCATCATTCAGGTCAATGGGGGTCTCATCTTGATTTGGATTGGTAAGCAATGAAAGGAAGAAAGTGGAAAGCAACAGTAATATAATGCCTATTGCGATGAACAAGATCGCGATTTTCAACCTAGCCATTACTCAAATGAAGAATTTGGAGTTAATAAGGTCTGTTAAATTGGATTAGGATCGCTCTTCAATCGGAACAAATTTTCTTTCTGTAGGTCCAATATAAATTTGGCGTGGCCGGTGGATTCTGAATTCTGGATCCTCACGCATTTCCTTCCATTGTGCAATCCAGCCAGGCAACCTGCCAAGGGCAAACATAACGGTAAACATATTCTTAGGAATACCTAGGGCACGATAGATAATTCCGCTGTAAAAGTCAACATTGGGATAAAGTTTCCTAGTTTTGAAATATTCGTCATTTAAAGCAACCTCTTCAAGTTTTTTGGCGATATCCAATAATGGATCCTCGACCCCAAGTTCATTCAAAATGTTGTCTGCCGCTTTTTTAAGGATGCGTGCTCTCGGATCAAAATTCTTGTAGACCCTATGACCGAATCCCATCAAACGGAAACCCGAGCTTTTGTCTTTTGCCATATTCACATATTTTTCGATATCTCCTCCATCCCTTTGGATAGCTTCAAGCATTTCAATAACTGCCTGGTTGGCACCTCCATGCAATGGTCCCCAAAGTGCAGATACACCTGCTGCAATAGCGGAGTACATGTTTCCCTTTGAAGAGCCCACCATTCTGACGGTTGAAGCGGAACAGTTCTGTTCATGATCTGCATGAAGTATCAACAGTTGATTCAACGCTTTTTCAACTACGGGGTTCACCTTATAATCGTGTGTAGGCGATTTCTTGAACATCATATTGAGGAAGTCTCCCACATATCCGAGTTTTGGATCCGGATAGATATATGGTTCACCAATTGATTTCTTATAGCTATAGGCGGCAATGGTCTTGACCTTTGCAAGCAATTTGATGATATCATCCCTATGATCATGGTCACTATTTCCTGAAGGGGGATGGAAGGTAGAGAGAGCTGTGATCATAGAGCTGAGAATTGCCATAGGATGTGCTGTTGCAGGGAAACCTTCAAAAAATTTCTTCATGTCTTCATGTATCATTGCATTTTCCCTGAGATCAGCTTCAAACTCCTCAAGTTGTGATTTTGTTGGAAGCTCACCGAAAATGACCAAGTACATCACTTCAGTAAAAGATGCCTTTTCAGCTAAATCTTCGATGTTATATCCCCGATATCTGAGGATTCCCTCTTCACCGTTGATGAAGGTGATTGCACTTCGACAGGATCCCGTGTTTCCATAGCCTGGGTCATAGGTAATGACCCCATTGGACATCTGTCTGAATTTCAGAATGTTTATCCCTACTTCTCCCTCGGTTCCGACGACCAGAGGAAGTTCATATTCCTTGTCACCAATAATAATCTTGGCCGTTTGTGGATTTCCATTGTCCATATTTGACAAGGTAGTTCAACTATTTTATAAGAAAATAATAACGGGCAAGGACTTTTGAATTATTTTTTTGTAGATTTTGATCATCGGTTCATGGTCTAGGAATCTTGAATCTTCAGAAGTACCTTACCTCTGTTTTTTCTTGCATGAATATAGCGATGTGCATCAGCAGCATTTTCCAATGGAAAAATCCCTTCAGGATCGATTGTAGGACGAATATCTTGTTCCTCAACAAGTGCCACAAGTTTTTCCCATGGTTCCCTGATCCGTTCAGGGAATTTCCGCAGATATCCGACGTGGAGAGCCATGAACCCTTTGCTGTTTCTTAGCAAATCTTTGAAGGCTACCCTTGGAAGGGCACGCCAAGCTTTGAAGAGAGAGATGGGGTTGAGCTTATTCACCTGAATGCTTGTTCCTCCAATGGAAACCAATCTTCCCATAGGAGCCAAAATAGCCATGCTTTTTCTGAATACTTCACCACCCATTGTTTCTAAGATGATTTCAGGCTTTTCGTCCAGTTTCACATCAAAATTGGAATAGGATAGTGGAATGGCACCGAGTTCTTCAATTAGTTTCATCTTATGAGGGCTTCCAGTTGTTGCATAGACTTTGAGACCAAGAGCCTTTCCTAGTTTGATTGCTGCTGTTCCTACTCCTCCTGCACCTGAATGAACCAATAAAACCTCACCGGCACGTACCCTTGCCATCTCTGTTAGGGAAAGCCAAGCTGTAAAGAAGGTTGCCACAAATGAAGCACTTTCTTTCAAATCATAGTTTGAGGGAGGAGAAAGGGCAAAATCTTCATGAACCGAAATATATTCCGCATAACCACCTGAATTCTTTCCGACAATGACTCGATCACCCACCTTGAATTTTGTAACTTGATTGCCTACTTTTTCCACAATTCCGGAGGCTTCAAGACCGAGAATATAAGGAAGCTTTGGCGCCCAAGAATATAATCCTTGACGAGACAATAGATCTGCATAGTTAACACCTGCATAATGTATCTTAACCAAAAGGTCATGAGAACCGATTGTTGGTGGATCAACTTCCGAAACCTTCAGAATATCGGGTTTCCCGTATTTTTTCAATAGAATTGCCTTCATAAGGCTCCATAGACGCATGAATTATAGAGGTTTTTGAAGGGATTAGATTCTAAAAGTCAACATGTAGCAATAAATCGGAAGGAGAAATATTCAAAAGGTCAAGTCAACCTGTATCATTGATGCATTCCATTTCAGAAAGGAATAATGCATATCTCAAATCATTGATTGTTCAAGGTTTATTGGTTCCGACTATCTTGATTTTTTTGGTGATTCTACTTACAGGCGGATTTCTCAATGATTTTTTTATTGCATTCGGAGAAACCATTTATTATCCTGCATTAGGTTTGTTTGCCTCTTTATCGGTCTTTGGTATTCTTTTTTTGAGAACAAGGCACCTTAGATTCAGGACTAAGCTGAATCTATTGTTGATGGCTCTGTTTCTCGTTTTGTTTAATTTGGCAAATACATGGTTTTGGGGGATTTCAAGTTATAATCCGCCGTTTAAACGTCCTTTTGGGTATCCATTTCTTAATTTTGCAGATGGAATCCTAGTTGCAGTAGTAATAGTTCTTTTTTTCCATTTAAACAGCATGAGAAGATTTGACATCAATGTCCCATTTTCACTTTTCTTTGTCGGGATGGTAACACCGGCCCTATTAATTACTATTTTGGAAGGAATAAGTGGAAGAGAGACAGAATACAATCAACTCAAGTTTGTTTCGGGTTATTTTCTTCCATTGATTGGAATAGCTGGATTTGGAGTAGCTATTTATGGGATCCGAATTGCTTATCTCATCTTACTTAACTCGTCTTTAGATGATGTTCGGAAAGGTTCGTATGGGTTTACCGCTTCATTTGTGTTTCTGAGCTATGCCTTAGCTTCACAAGTATTGTTTGTAGGAGATACGATCATGATTTTCAGATTTCGCCTGAGGATATTGCAATTGATACTCTTTGTTATTGGATCATCTTTTTTGATACTTGTTTATGCGAAATACCCTATCTTTGCATATGCACTGCCGTATCGTATCTATGAATTGATCGTCTACAGTTCAGCAGGTTCACCGATTTGGTCTGTTTCTTTTATTTCACAAAGTGAAGACAAGAGGGAAGGACTAAAAGTTGGCGCATTGACTGCAATTGGGGAACTGATAAGGGACTTGTCCGGTTTCAGCGGAAAGCTTTCGGAAATACAGTTGGATGACGGAGTTCTCCTTCTTGAACAGGAAAAGAGATTTGCAGCATGCTTGATTGCAGAAGGAGTTTCATTTCAACTGTTCAGGATATTTCAAGAATTCTCTCAAGAAATTTTCAACCTGCTCCAAAATGAAGCTTCCTTGAAAAAAGGCCAAATTCCTGAACCTGCAAATAGTTTCTATCCCTTGATAGAAAAGTATTTCCCAGTAAGATTTGAGGAATTCAAGATTTCAGAAGATTGATCCGTTGGAAAAAACATTTATTTTTTCATGATAAAATATATTATTTGATGATATAATGGAAATGATACTCCTCTTGTCTCTTATTTTTGGTTTATTCGTCTATTTAATCATTGCAGGTCTCCTGTTTCTGTTCTTCCACACAAATGTTTTCATTTGGCGGTCTAGAGATTACGAAATTCCATTCGGGAAAAGAGAAGGAAAGCAAATGAGAAAGGAGCTTCGAGATCCACGCGTTGTATATTGGGTCTGTGAAAATCAAATCCAAAGGAAACCTGAAGACTGGGTCATCTTATTGCATAGTTGGGGGAGAAATTCTGGAAGAATGATACAACGGGCAGAAATTTACTGGAAACTTGGATTTTCATTGATTTTCATTGATGCCAGATGTCATGGTAAATCCTCTTGTACATGGCCTTCAAATGGATTTACATTCGGATATGATGCCATCCGTGTGGCGGATGCTGAGGGGATAGAACAGCCAATCGTGCATGGACTTTCTGCTGGAGCTATTGCTGCGGTCTATTTTGCGAAAAACAGGCCTGTAGAAGCACTTGTACTTGAGGCATTGGTCAGCAATTACCGAAACATGGTCTTTGACACAATGAGTTTCTTTTTTCTTCCTAGGAAGCTATTTGCATGGATGGCGGAGTATCTCTTGACACTGGATCTTCCTTTTGACGATTATGCTCCTGAAAAAGTCTTGCCACAACTTTCCTGCCCCATATTTCTCATTCATGGAGAGAAAGACAGATTTTTCCCTCCAGAAAACCACTATTTTAGAAATTTGGAGGCTTTGAAAGGAAAGGAAAATGTGTGGAATTGGTTAGTTCCAGGTTCAAAACATTCCAAAATGGCGCAACACCCCGATTACCCAAAGAAGTTGAAGGTTTTTCTTTCAATGGTCTCAACTACAAAAGAGAAGGCGATTGAAGCAGTACCTAAAATGAAATTAATCGATTAATCTATAAAGTGACAAAACAGTATTCAGACATGAGTTTGGAAAACCTCCTTGGTGGTCTTCCGGGTTTCAGAGACTTTTATCCAGAAATCTGGGAAGAGATATCTTTTGTGCTTGAGAAGATGAAAACAGTCTGTGAACGTTACAATTATGTTGAATATGAAGGGCCATCTTTGGAGCCTATTGAATTGTTTGAAGCAAAATCGGGAGAAGGACTGAT
Source organism: uncultured archaeon (assembly GCA_964645535.1). Taxonomy (GTDB): domain Archaea; phylum Asgardarchaeota; class Heimdallarchaeia; order Heimdallarchaeales; family Kariarchaeaceae; genus WAKA01. Next base: position 24,921 of record CAZYCQ010000006.1, read on the forward strand.
AGGAGAGGTTTTCCATGTCAAGGATATCAATGGTCGGAATTTGGTGTTGAGACCCGAACAAACACCAACTCTTGCAAGAATGCTTGCCAAAGATCAGCAAAGGTATCAGAAACCCATAAGATGGTACTCCATCCCACGGCTTTTCCGGGATGAAACTCCACAGAAGGGAAGATTGAGAGAATTTTGGCAGCTCAATGCAGATATTCTTGGAGAGGATTCCATTTTGGCAGATGTTGAAGTGCTTTCCTTAGCTATTGATATTGTAAGAGAATGTGGGTTGGAAGATCATGAGTTCAACGTTTTCGTCAACAATAGAAAATTGTTTTCAACCCTTCTCGGGAATTTGGGGCTTGAGGAGAAGGCAATTCAGATTATACAACTAATAGACCGCAAGGAGAAATTCATGCAGGAATTTGTGGAGCGTGAATTAAGCAAGAGCATGGAGATAAGCCGAGCCAAGGAACTGGGAATGGCGTTCAGAAGACTCTTAGTCGCTAAAGGGGCATTTCTTGAAAAGCTAAAATCGGAAGTTCCGGAAGAGGTAATGCAATTTTATGAGAGAAGGGATGAAATTGAAAAGAGCCAGTTTTTTGAGCAACTGGAAGTTTTAGGTCTCAACAAGGATCAAATGGAGCAGATCATCAATTTAACCTCATTTAGTTGTCCATCTAGTTCCTTTTCTGAGGAGATCAAGAAAAAAGACATTCCAGATTTTCTGGAACCGATCATTGACGAATTCAAGATGTTCAATAAATATATCAAGGCAGCAGGGGTATCTGAGCCTGTTGTTTTTGATTTCGGACTTGCTAGGGGATTGGATTACTATACAGGGTTTGTGTTTGAAGCTTTCGATTCAACGGGAGAAATTGTCCGGGCAATCTTTGGTGGAGGGAGATACGAAGACCTTGTAAGCATTATTGGAGGGGAACCTCTGACAGGTGTCGGATTTGGGATGGGAGATGCTGTCTTAATTGAGATAATGAAATCAAAAGGTAAAATCACTCGTCGCAAAAAAGCCGAGGTCGATATTTACATTTCACCATTGAAGCCAGGACAAGTCTCAAGTGCATTATCTGTTGCGGCGAAATTACGAAAGGAATACAGGGTATTGTGCAATCCGTTCAAATGGAAATTGAAGAAGCATTTGGAAATAGCCGATAATGTTGGGGCAAGGTTTGCCCTGATCATTGGGCCAAAGGATATTGAACAAGGAGTATACAGTCTTAGGGACATGGTAACGAAAGAGACAAGGCAGATCCCACAAAATGCCCTTGAAAAAGAACTCAAGAGTTTATTTGACTGAAATCATTCAGGATATGGGCTTGGGCTACATTGATTGCATGAATAATTGAAGAATTCGCAAGAGGGTCCTGATCATTCAATAGGCAATCAATCAAACCTGCAAGAAAAGCGTCACCTGCCCCAACAAAATTTCTTTCGCCATTCCTTAGAAAGGGAACATCGACTCTTTTTCTTAGATCATTCGATTTGATGATCACCTCGTTGGAGGAATGGATAATAAGATTTGCATCCCCTAATTGGAGATTCTCCTGTGCTTCTTCTTCATTGCAAACAAGAATGCTATTTCCAATTCCCATGATTTTGTTTTTCAATTTGGTTAGGGATTCGATGTGTGAATGATCCCTTAACAGCCCTGTATCGACGAGGATCGGGGGAGTAGATGCCAGATCAATGTCCATCGCTTGTTCAATCAATTGAGAAGAAGAGAATTCATGTATTTCCTCATGAGTACAGCCTGCAAGGGAAAGGATTTGACAAGACACCCATTCATGAGCCAGTGGGTTCAATCCCCAATTCAAGAAGACTGCTATTGGGGAACTGATCCAAGCTTCATGCACCTCTGGAGACCAATTTTGCATCCCTAAAGAATATGAAACCGAATTAAGCTGAATTTCTCCTTTTTTCCAAATTAATGCAATTGTCCGGTTTGAACCTCCGTTGGAAATTTCCAGAACATCAGACCAATTCAGATATGGGTCTTTTTTGAGCAGTCCACGAAATAACTCATCCAATGGAACAACAATAGAGATATCCCTTCCCAAACGTTTCAGAACACGTCCAACGTTTACTCCATTTCCACCGGCAATCTCAGTGGTTCGGCAGTTACGATGATGATGACCAGGAAGGGGAAGACTTTCGATTAGCGATCCGTCATTCTTTCGAAGTTCAACCATTATGTCGACAAAAGTTGGATCAAAACCGATTTTCATCAAGTTCAATTACTGAGTAGCTTGAAAAACCCTGAGGAGGTCAGAACAAAAAAAAGTTGAAAACAGCTACCCATAAATAAAGAAATACAAAAAATCCCATCATAATCCCATGTCGCATTGCCCTGATAGGAGTCATATCTTTTAGAGCATACTTTTTTTTGACATAGAGACCAACAAGGTAAGATTGGGCAAAATAGAAAATTAGGCCTACCCAGCCGAGCCGTTCTTGAGAAGACAAATAAACGATGCCAGAAACGATGCCCATAATTATACCTGAGATTGTGCTTGCCAATAGTTTAATCGAATATGCTTTATCGAAATCGTTGAATTCCTTGAATTTCCAAATGGCACCTGGCGTTTGAATGGACATTAAATAATTGCCAATTCTGGGTTAAATAAACTCTTTCGTGGATTACTAGTTCATATGAACCCGATGATAAGATCTACCTGAGCCCAAAAGTCAGGTTCCACGGTAAATTTTTCGATCAATCTATCAATCAGTAAGGTGTCCGCTTTGAGCTCCTCATAGAACCCTTTTGGCCAGACAGCAATGAGGTGGATCCGACCATCTGCCAGAGCGCCGAAGAGAATTCCAATTCTTTTTCCTGTTTCGCGTTGAATTCCCATCAGTGCCCAAATGGCTAGACCGGTCATATCTTCTCCTTTATCCGAGGTAATCCTTTTCAGGTTGCGAAAAACCGAATAGTGTTCCAACTTTAGTGCAAGGTTGATGATCTCGTCAATGAAGGATCTGTCAAGAGTTGGTTCACCTAGCAAAGAGGAGACATCAAAGAAGTTCACCATGAGATCATCTTTATCTGTGGTTAGGTCTACACCCTCCATGACAAGTTTCCAAACTGGAGGATCGTCTAGTGTCATCAATTTCATTACGATCAGAGATATAAATCGATTTCTAGAAAATTAAACCTGCAAAGCAATTCCTTCTTCGGTAATAACATCAAAATTGTCCGCGGGGTTGGACACCAAATAATTTCCATTTCTTAAGTTAGTGACTGTTGAGGTTCCAGGAGGGATGACAGTAACAGTAGCATCGGATATCGGGATTGTTTCACCATTCAAAATTTTAAACACAGAGATCTCTGAACCCACAAGAACCGCGGAAACGGTTAGATCAATGGAGAGAGATTGTTGAAGGGTTTGTTTTGCATCACTTATTTCCATTTGCACAAGTAATGAAATCGAATAGCTTGAAGGAGCTCCAGCGACTACCAAATTGAATGTTGAGATTAAGAACGAGGAGGTGTATCCTCTTGACAAAAGATAATTGGAAAGTTCATTGAGTTCTGATTGCATCTCAACATCGATGTTGCTCGTATTGGTGCTTTGAGTATATCTTGCTAGGGCAATATGGGTCAAGTCCTTGATATTTTCAACAGAATTATCCCATGTCTGCAAGAAGACATCAACTCCCGAAGAAGGGTCGGTATATCTTGCCTTTTGAATGTCAAGCAGAATGCCGGTGATACTGACGAAAAAGGTGAGCATCAGGAGAGTGAGCAGGAGAAAGATTTGGCTTTTTCTTTTCATCATTCCTTTCCTCCTAAAGTTTCCAAGCCGTCAATTGGAACCTATACCTTTCATAGACAGGACCTGCATTCATCGAGTTGTGAGCTGCTGAGTAATACTCGTAAACTAGGATGTCAGAATCTGGCGATTGAGGGGAATTCTGATTTGCCAAATCTATAAGTGTATAAGTCCCATTGTTATTGATATCATGGTAAAGATTCACCAAAAATTCAAAATTAGAAGGTAATGAAGCCTTTAGGGCTTGAACAAGTTTCTGTTCGACCGTACTGCTCGAAGATAATGGGGAACCGGATAGGAAGGCTTGGCGGGCGGCATCGAAATATTCAAACAGGATACCTGATTCTCTGAGTTCTCTGACAGCATTTTCCAAATACTTCAAGTCGCTAGAAGGGTCATCTTTGATTGGTTCAGAAAAATTCTGGGCAGAGAAAAGTGTAGTCAATAAAATCAGAATGACCCCAATTGCGACCAATACTTCAATAACAAAAAGCTGGCTTTTATTTTTCATAGGTTAACCTCCCAAACTGTAAGGCGAATATAAACGACTATTTCCCTGATTAAAACGGAAATGGTCGAGGTGGAAGAAATTCCATTCGGTACTGACGGGGGCGTGAGAGGAGGTTCAACATCACCATCAAGATAGGTCGGTAAAACATCGATAGTGTAGTACCCTGTTGTAAAGGAAGAATTTTGTAGGCTAAACAGGACAACAGAGCCGGTTGGTGGAAGAACAATGCTTGGGACAATGTTATAGGTTGCAGGAGTGGAATTGAATGTGGATTGGGAAATTTGCGATTGATTGATATCACCGAATGATCCTCCAGGGTAAAGTGCCCATACATGTGATAAGGCATTAGAGGTCATCTTCTCTATATAAAGGTCAAGGGTGTTTGAACTTCCACTAGCAGACGGTTGAATGGTGGAATTGGTTTTCTGAAAATTGGCACCTACAGATTGATAAACAGCAAAACCTGTGTCTTGCATTGTACCAAATAAATCAGCGAATGAAACAGCAGCAACATAATTTGCAGGAAGTAAGCCAGTTGCGAGAACGTTATAATAACCAGATGAGTTGGTGGAGGAATAATAGGTTTGAAGAGTTGCATTCCCCGAGGAGCCAAGTTTTATTAAATGAATCGTGATATTTGCCCCTTGAATCACTTCGTCCTCAATATTCACTCTTCCAACAATTCTAATGTCATTTCCAACAGGTGTCAATGACAAAATCGAATTGTTTAGGGGGGAGAACACCTCCAATCGGTACACTTTCCCTTGTGAAGGGAGATGGCGTCCTATCTCGTCATAAGAGAGACCGTATTCCGGAATGTTGGACCTTTTCAACCGAGCAAGTTTTATGTCATTTAAAGCATCGTTCTGCTGATTTTTCAGACCAATTGTCCAATTTAGGGATCCCAATGTAGTACTGTCCATATTTTGCCAGTTAGTGGAACCTGAAGTTGAAATTAGATTTCTTAGGGTTCTGTCGATCTGATTTGTTCGAATTTCAGTATCTGCGGTTGAGGCGCTATCTGAAATCAGATTATTGGTTACGACAAGAACATTCATCATGGTCAGCATGAAGATGATCATGGCAACAGTAAAGTCAACCCCTCTAATTTGGGATCGACGTTGTCTGAGGATGCGGATCATTGGTATCCCCTATTCCTTCAGCACTGTTTCTTCAAGGAGTGACTTCACGTCTGAAAGTGTGGCTTCAAGCTTCACCATTTCAAGTCCGTTTTGGAACAAAGTAGTTACCCTAGCAATTGTTTCTTGGGCTTCTTTAATCCTCTCAGAAGAGAGCATTTCAATTTTTTCTGCGAGGTTATTGATTTCATCCCTTGTAATAAGTTTGGATGCAAGTTCATCCAATCTTTCCTGGATTGGTCCCAGATCAATAGCTGTTGCAGCTCCCACGCTTTCCACGCCCAATTCAGAAGCAACACCAGGTTGTATCTTACCAATTTCAGAGATCAGTCTAAGGACATTGAAATTGATTTGGCTAAGCTCATTCTTCATGGTTGCAATTTCCTTTCGTAGGGCACTAATTTCATCTTCGATTTTTGCCATTACTCATTATTTTAATTCATCATTAAATAATCCTTTGGGAACAAAATGATGAAATTTTCACATTTGTCATTTAGCAATAAGTAAAATGTGGGCAATGAGTGCAATGACCATCAATATGGTAGAATGAACCAAACCAATCTTGATGGTTCCACTTCCCATTTTTCCAGCGGTCATCCCAGAAAAGAGCGCTTGTGAAGCCAAGACATAAAGGAATAGATTTCTGAACGCGTGGATCGGGATTGGAACAACCTCAACATTGTTTACGACAATGGTCTGTGTCCCGAATTGTTCAAAGAAGGTTGCGAAAAGAACCCAAATCACCACAATGAAGATGAAATAGCTAGCATAGATAATGTACACATAAGGTTTGATCTGTGCTTCTCGTTCTCTTTTGATTTCAAGGATTTCTTGGACATGCTTCTGTGCGGCATCGAAAATTTCCTCCAGATTTCCTCCGGATCGTTCAGCCTCTAGGATCAAAATTGTTGCCTGTTTCGCCAATGGGGTTTGCACATTGTTCTTGAAGGAATTCATGGCATCCCTGAAAGGAATACCCCAAGAAACCTTTGCAGCCAGTTTTTTCAATTCAGGAGTTAATGGACCATAATTTCTTTTGGATGCTTCCAAGATTGCCCTTGGTAAATGCATACCAATTCGTTGACTGTCAGCAATTTCCCTTAGAAGGAAAGGGAGATTGTCGTCAATTGCCTTTAATCGCCTTGCTTCCCTGAAATAGACACCAATTGCAGGGATACCGATGAAAAGAATTATTCCGACAACAACAAAGTGATGAACGGTGAATTTCAACGAATTGGGAATGAAACCTTGATTTCCGGTGGGAACAGAGAGGAATCCAAAAACGGGGTACACAGGCTCTTCAACACCTGTCCTTGGATTGACAACCAATTGGGGGAGGTTTGTATTCACTAACCTGTAATCGTTCTGATATTCAAGAAATCCAAAGATTATTACGATAATCGAAATCACGGTACTGACAGACCAGTACACGAATGTAGGAGATACCTGTTTTTTCCCTTTCCTCAATTTTTCCATTGCTTTTTCTTCAATTGTTGACATAACATAACCTCCTTAATCGACTGGTTGAGATCCATCCACCATGATGATAATCACCGATTGGAAGAGCGGAATAATTATTACTCCAATTGTCAAGACGAATGAAGCAAGTCCATTGTGACCGATGGTTCCCTGCATTGCAACCATGGCCAAAATTACAACCAAGAATGTGGGGGTGACAATACAAAGAACCAAGAAAAGTTCTGCCAAGAGCCCTAAGGTTTCAATATAGGCTTTTTCCTGCGTGAGTTTCTCCTTCATCAAAGTTTCGGATGCGTTCTGGAGATATAGTTGTAAGTCACCTCCACTTGTGAAAGTGGAAACAATCCCCTCAAGGAATGCACTGTAGGTTGAAGAAGGAGATCGTTTAGAAGCCGCTTCCAGTGCACGGATGATATCGAGGTTGAAAATTTCCACGTCTCTAGCGATTTTTTTCGCATCTTCCTTCAGGTACAGATCAAGATCGTCCTTGGATAATGAAAGAAAAATTTGATCAGGAGTCACCCCCGCAGAAGCCATTGCAGTCATATAGCTTGCGGCAATGGGGAGAGATGCATCGATTTTCCGTTTTCTTTCCGAGATCTTGAAGGAGAGATTTAATATCATCCAGTTGTATGTCGCAAATCCCGCAAAAGCGCCAAAAAAGAAGGGCAAGATTATTGGGAAGGGAATTTCAGGGAAGAATACACTGAGAAACAGTTTCAAGATAAGAGAAAGAAAGAAAACGATCACGGCAGCCAAAATGGAATCAAAAATTGTAACGGAAAGAAACATCCGAAGGCTCCGATTCACGCCTGCCTTTTGCAACTGTCTTCTTAGATCTTCGAACTTGTCGAGTCTCCCCTCCAACCTTGTCCCAATCCATTTGTATGCTAACTTGTCGATGAAACTAGCATTTCGTCCTACAGTCGACACAATATCCTCAATGTATTAACGCAGGTTTCTTTTATATTGTTTATTGAAGTCAGATAGAATTAAACTGAAGAAATGTATGGGAGAATGGATATTAAAACAATACTTAATACCTATGTTGAAGTAATGATAGCGTGGATCTTGCACCGTCAATCTTTATCAGCCATGGTTCTCCTATGGAAGCAGTTGAATGGGGACAATATCAGGAAAATCTGAGGAAGTTTGCAAAAGAAATAGGGAAACCAGAGGCTATAGTCTCTGTCAGCGCCCATTGGCAATATTACCAACCGGTTTTGATCACCTCAAATGCAATCCAGAATACCATACACGACTTTTATGGATTTCCTGAACAACTTTATTTATTGAAATATGAGGCACCAGGTAACCCCTCACTTGCACATCGAATTTCAGAAATTTTGACAAATTCAGGGATTGAGACTCGTCTGACCGATGAATGGGGATTGGATCATGGAACTTGGGTTCCTTTAAGGATCATGTTCCCTGAAGCAGATATCCCCGTCCTACAAATTTCAATTCCCATCCCCCGTTCGTCGAAGGATTTAAACATAATTGGCAGGGTTCTTTATCAGCTCAGAAAAGAAAAAATCATGCTTATGGGTTCAGGCGGGATTACCCACAATCTAAGACTTGCCATGCAAAATGTCATGATGAACAAGCCAAATGTGAAACCCGATAATTGGGCTGAAGAATTTGATTCTTGGATAAAGGAAAGACTTGAAGAAGGAAAGTTCGAGGATATACTTCATGCACAGAAGCACCCATTATTCAATGTTGCAGCACCTACCACGGAACATTTTGAACCAGTTCATTTTATTTTAGGAAGCTTGGATTCCAAAGAGGGAATACGACAAATCCATGAAGAAATCAAATTTGGGAATCTGTCCATGAGGTCATTTGCTTCAGAATCCTAGACTAGACATTTCCACATATAATCAATTATTTCTGTGATTGTTTCTTCATCGTTTGTCAGATCTATCGTCTTTACCTTGTAAGCATTTGCTTTTTCGATCAAATAGGATTGAATTTTCCTTATTTTTGAGAAATACTGGGAATATGTCGTCCCTCTGGATTGTGCCCGTTCCCGTTTTTTCAATCTTGAGAGATGGGCTTTTTCATCCTTGAGAACCAGCAAGACCTGAATAATGCGAGGATTCTTGAAAAGTTTGTTGTTGAGCATGCCCGGAACCAAATGGACACCTTCAATAATCAGGATATTATCCTGTCTCAAAGCCTTGAGTACAGCGGCTTCAGCACCAGTAATTACGATTTTTGCCTGCTCTTCGAATCCTAGGATCGTTCGGCTTTCTGAAGAGAGAAGACGTATTTGGGAAGATGTAGTGTAGGAAGATGTGTGAAGGGTGGGCATCAAATGAGGGCTGAATACAGATCTCAAACTTTCCCTAATTAAATCCGTTCCCATTAATGATTTGATTTCCAATCTTTCCGCCAACATTCTTGCAATGGTCGACTTCCCAATTCCAGTAACTCCTCCCAAAAGAATTACGAATGGACGAACATCCTCCATATCATTGGAAAGTATTCTTAACCGTTTTGCATAAGTTTGGTTGATATCTGCATACCAATCCTCAGTATATTGCAGAAGTTCTTTGACCTTGATTTCGGAAATATTCAGGTCCAACAATTCTTTTGCAATCAAGGTAGCATCACTGTATGCCTTTTCATATGGAATACCAATTTTCATCAGAAATTGGGTGAGATAACCTATAGAAAACCTTGTCCTGTGCTTTTTTTTGTGAACAATGATATCTCCTGCTTTCAGGTTGATTTGAAATAGCTGTTCCCTTGTAAGACCGACAGGTAAACGCGGATCAAGGTTTTGTTTAGCCACAAAAGAAATTCAACGAATTAGTTTAAATTCTTGTCCCTTCTAGTCAAAGTATGGAAAAACAAACCCCTTCGCTTCCAAATCGAATCTTGATTCGTGGTGTCGGATATGATTATCTTTACAGCAGGGGGTTAATCGCCAATCACATCAAGGTCAGAGGGATTGATTACGATACTGCCTATCAAATTGCAAAAGAAGTTGAGGAAATTCTTTTGAAAAAAGGGATGAGATCAATAGATGAAAGTGACTTGTTTGAAATGGTAAGAACAAAGGCCAGAGATTATCTTGATCCTCAACAATCCAGAATATTTGATATAATTGAGAGATGGAGTATTTCAGGTGATCCATTGATCATTCTACTCTGTGGTGCACCCGGCAGCTATACCACTGAAATCGGACAAATTCTGGCAGAACAGTTTTCAATTTCTCAAATTATCAGTACAAACACGGTTCGGGCAATTCTGCAAAGGGTGATCGCCCCTGAAATTGCTCCAGAACTCCATTCAGAAAGCCATACTGCCTATGAGCACTTAAGACCCGTCCAAACCCATCATACAGACATGGTTATTTTGGGGTTTGAGGAGCATACCAAATTTGTCACGGAAACCATAGAATCGATGATCAATCGTGCGCTTTCAGAAAATCTTTCAGTTCTTTTCCGAGGAGTCCATCTAGACCCAAGATTTATATCAAGAAACATTTTGGATAAACCAAATGTTTTTTTCTTTACAATTCGCGTTCCAAATCCTAAACTTCAGTTAAATCGACTTTTGGAAATTTCTGGTAGAGGAAAGGAAGATGAGGTGACACTGGATTTTCCAGACATACGAAAAATCCATGATTATCTTGTACAAGAGACTCAGCGACTAAAACTTCCAATCGCGAATTTCAATGGGGATGTTAGGGATTGTGTCAACACCATTTTGCAAGAGATTATTGACGGATTGGACATCTTGTACAAATCATATGAAGATAAAAAAAAGCACGGAAAGGATGAGCATCAATCCTAAAGAATAGAGAAAAGCCTCTTTGCCTTCTCGGTTGATTTTCTCTGCCAAACCATAATTGATGGCAGATTCAATTTTCTCAATATGCTGATACAATTGACTGACTGGATCCCCAGGATTGGTGGATTTTGTCAATGGAACTTCTTCCAATGTCTCGACGGCTTCTATCCAAGCATTGAGGGCAGCAAGGGTTTCTGAGGAAAAAATATCCTTGGCTTTTCTGATTTTTTCCTTGAGCGATTTGAGTCTGTCATGATCGAATCGTACAACAGGTGTTTTTGGCGGTTCTCTCTGGAAATACAACGAAAGCGCCAAAGGAACTGCATCAATGACTTCATAGGGGATTTTGTAATAGTCGTTACCTTTGACCCTATAAACCCCAAAGTCAAGGTCAGCAATATTGAGGGTTGATTGATATTTTAGGGGATCGATAACGATGGCAACGGATTTATCAAAAAGGTTCTGATAATTCCTCTGCGTAGAGATATCTGTTGATGACATAAATGATCGTAATCCGGGATGGGTGTGCCACCAGCCGACAATGGTAGCACCGTCTTGACGCTGGCTCATCTTGACAACAATATCGACAAGAGCCTGTTCTGAAATTTCAACATGAACTGCGGTTCCTTTCTGATCACCAACTTCAATATCCTCAATTATCAGAACATTTTCGTCCTCAATGTACCTTCCAATCAATAAGCCTGCTGTTTCTTTTTTCGGATGGTCTTTGTCAAACTGGATCATTTTTGCCATTGCTTCGAGCTTGATCAGAACTTTCGGATCATTCATCGTCAGATATTTTTTCAAGCCATCCTAATTAAAACTGACGGATTCCACAAATGCGTTTGTGGGAAAATTATCGTTAAAATGCGATTTTTATGAAATAAGACCTCTTTTCGCTTTCTCGTATACCTTGTCTGGATTGGAATAGTAGTCTGCGATTTGGGCACTGACATCCCTGAAGTGACGGATCTGCTTTTTCACCAAATAGCGAAGGACGGTTTCCCTTTTTTCGATTTCATCCCAGCATTCCTTGTCCGTCATGCCAGTTATGCCTTTGATTTTCTCGATGAGATAAGATCGACCGAAGAAGGTAAAGTTGTCCTTTGCAGCATTCCATGCATAGACCTTATTGGTGATAATCTGTTTTGTGATTGGATCAAGATCAATGATTTCCGAAATTTCAACGGCTCGTCTTGCGAATTTTCCTTGGGTCCGAACTTTTTTCTGAATATGGATCAGATCCAATGCTTTGATCATCGCTCGAGGTACGTTCATTGGTGCAGATTCAAGCCTTCCAATAACACCTTGAACGCTATCACCGTGGATGGTTCCCATACCGGCGTGACCAGTCGACATGGCTTGGAACAGGGTATATGCTTCTTCACCACGGATTTCACCTACGATGATGAAGTCAGGTCTCTGACGCATTGCAGCTCTCAGGAGATCGTACATGGTAATTTCTCCTCGTTGGGTTCCATCAGAGTTCTTGGTTCCGAACCCGCCTCTTGAAACAGATGGAATCCAGTTTTCTAGACCGATGTTCAATTCAGCAGTATCCTCAATGGAAATGACCTTGAGATCAGGTTTCAGTAACATTGAAAGAGCATTAAGGAATGAGGTTTTTCCAGCCGCAGTACCTCCAGCAATTAACAATGACATTTGGTGCTCAATAACAAACCAGTAATATGCGGCAATCTTGGAATCAATGGTATTGGATAGAATCAGATCTGTGATTGTCCATGGATCTGCCCGGAAACGACGGATGGTAAATGTGCTACCTTTTTGAGTCACCTCTCTTCCAAAGGACATCTGGATACGGGATCCATCAGGAAGTGAGGCATCAAGAAGTGGGTTTGCTATGGAGATATGGCGTCCAGATCTTTGCGCCAATTTGATAATAAAGGAATCCAGCTCATTTTCATCAGTGAAAACGATGTTTGTGGCCATGGATTCATATTTTCTGTGCCAAACATAGATCGGGACGTTCAACCCATCGCAAGAGATATCCTCAATCATGTGGTCATGGAATAGGGGATCGATGGGGCCATATCCAATAAGATCTCTTTCAATATAATACATCAATTTGTCTTGTACTGGTGCTGGAACCTTTAGCCCATACGTCTTCAGGGTATCAGTGACCATTTTCTTTAGATATTCCTGGGCTTTTCCTTCATTGGAAAGGACATTGAAATCAACGTCAAGCTCCTCTACAAGCACTTCCTTGATGAATTTGTATAGCCGTTCCTCTTCAGGGGTAAGTGGACTTTCCATTACCTGATAATAGGTTCGCTTGCTGACTGGATCCGTTTGGATAGACGCAAGCGAAAATGGAGGCTTCAATGGATAGTTTTCGAGAAGAAATGGCATTGTAGATTCCAAATCCGAAGTTTGGTCAAAATCGGGTACTTCTATCTTGGACATAATTCCTCTTCCTTACTATTAAGTAATCATGATCCTTTAAAATGATTTCCAGAAATTCATTCCATGCATTGCTGTGTTTTTTTTGCTGAAGATTGCTCACCAAGTTCTCCCGAGTAGTAGAACTGATATAAAGATGAATGTTCGAGAACAATTCGGATGGCCACTACTGACCAATACCTTCTCTCCATAGGTCATATGCTTAAAGATCACCTTGTTGATGAGTTGGAAAAATTCTACAGGCGAAAGGTGAATCATTTCGATATCCATAGCATTCAGTCTCAAGAACGGTTTGGTGCGACAGGATCTCTGATCATTGCAAAATACAGTATTTCCACGGACATAGGAGATTTTGACAGGCATCTTGCCATCAAGTTCAACCCCTCGAAAGAAAGTGCTTTAGAGGAATTGAAAAACGCCATTCTTTTAGAAAACCAATTTTTTTCATTTCCCCAGTTTGGAGTTCCGAAAGTCCTCTTCATGTCTACTTCAGATCCAAATGTGTTGATCTATGAAGGAATTGAAGGGATAAACTATGATGAAATTGAGGAAAAGGGAAAATTGCCATATCTTGCGGGACAACTTCTCGCCCTGATCCATGGAGGAGAGATTCGACCGGTTCAGGAGGAGCTATACCGGGATCTTGCCAGAATATTGGGAAGAAAGCTTGCAACTACCGGCAAGGAGTTGGAAATTTCTCAAGCGATGGGAGGGGCATTCAATACCATTCAACAGGCCTCTTCAGGATGCAATGCTTTTTCCGATTTTCACCAAAGCAACGTAATGGTGACATTTTCAGATGGAAAACCAATAAAGATGTGGGTCATTGATCCTGAATTCATGCAGGAAGGTTCTTTTGATCGGATGGAGGATGTGGGGACATTTTTTGGGTTTCAATTTCTCAAGGAATACCAGATTGCAGGTACTTATGAACAGGCCAAGATTGATCTTCTTCAGTTTTTGCGAGGGTATGATTCCATATTCTACCAACTTTCGGGCAGGCGCCTTTTCGAGATATATCCTCATGGTTTCCCCATTCAGTTCTTCATTGCATTTTGGGTTCTCATGGACGGCTTGGATCTAGCAGAAAACCGATTGAATGATCCAACATTCAGCCATCCTGAAATACAGGATAGAATTGATTTTGCTTTGAAATTCTTGAGAGATCAAAGTTTCATCAATTTCATCAATAAAGAAATGACTAAGAAATTAGGTTAAATTGATTCGTGGGAAGCTCTGCAATCTAGGACGAATTTTCGGAATAATTCCAAGCCTTTCCAAAAGACCGACACGTCCAGGTTGCAGAAGGTAGAAATCTCTTGCGAGTTCAGGATCAAGGACGTATCTTCCATCAAAAACAATTTTGTTCGAGAGCAACAAGGGATTGAGTTCCTTAAATTCCTGATGGTCAGTCACAATGATTACGATGCTTGCCCAATCCAAGGCCTTTTCCAATGACTGATCTTCAAATCCGATGCCATTTCCAAAGAGGCGGTCAATTTCTTCGGCAGAATAGAGGGGATCAAAGATTTTAACTCCCAACGGATTTTTTTCTCTTACCAGAGGTAACAATCTGAGTGTGGGAGAGAGGCGGTGTTCTTTTACTCCTCCTCGATAGGCCAAACCTAGAACCAGCACATTTCTCTTCCAATCAGGTGTTACAAGATCAATCATATCGAGGGCATACTCGACCATGTAGTCATTTGTCAATCTTCCTTCCACAAAGATTGTGGGAAGAAACTCATTTTCCTTCCCTTTTTGGATGACAAAATGTGGATAGACAGGAATGCAATGACCTCCAACTCCGATACCGGGGGTGTGAATATGCGAGAAGGGTTCGGTATTTGCAACCTGTATAACTTCAAGAATGTCCACTCCTAGGCTGTCAGCAAGAATTGCCAATTGGTTGGCAATAGCGATATTGGCATCTCGATAGGCACCCTTGAAGGTTTTTATGGCTTCTGCCGTTGTTGCATCAGAAACCTGGATGACTCCCTTGACAACAAATTGTTCGTAAAGAATTTTAGCGAGTTCTCCACTTCTCTTATCGACACCACCAACAATTTTCGGATAATTCTCTTCAATATCCTTTATCGCCCTTCCCGAAAAAGTCCTTTCTGGAGCAAAAACCAGTCCAAAGTCGGAACCGATTCGATATCCCTGTTCTTCAAGGTATGGAGCAATGACCTCAGCAGTGGTTTTTGGAGGCAGAGTGCTTTCCTGAATGAAAACGGCGCCCTTTGGAGCCATTTGCGCAAGATTGCGGTATGTCTCAAGCAATCCATCCAAAGCAGCATTTCCGTGGTCGTCTGTAAGTACAGGAATGATAATCACAATGAATGAGGTACCATCTACCGCTTCCCCTACATCAGTGGTGGCATGGAAGAGTCCTTTCTTCACGGCTTGTTGCAATCTTTCAGGAACTTGGGGTTCATCAATGATTGTTTCTCCCCGGTTCAGCATTTCCACAGTTTCAGGGACGATGTCAAGCCCTTTGACATTGAATCCTGCATTGGTGAAAACAGTAGCCAAAGGAAGACCCATTTTGCCAAGCCCGACCACTGTCACCGTTACATCCCGGGCTTCAATCTTTCGTCTTGCTTCTTCTAGATTGACCGTAAGAATGGACACAATTGGAGATAGGAACAATTCATATTAAATCTTTAGAATTTGTTCTTTCAATAGCGGATTTCAAAGGAACCAAATTTTTCCCCCTCATTGGGATCAAGATTGGTTACTTCAACCACATCCACCTTTGCCCTCTTGGGACCTACTTTTGCCCATTCGATGAACCTGTTCACCGCTTCATCATCTCCATATACCTCGGCTTCAACATCCCCATTTGGAAGATTTCGGACATAGCCAAAGACACCAAGCCTATCTGCCTCGATTTTTGCGGACTTTCTATAGAACACTCCTTGGACAATTCCGGATATTCTGAGTTTTACCCGTTTCATTAATCAAATTAGCAGAGGATACCTATTTAGGATTTTCCCCTTTTCAAAGATTACCGGTTCACTCAAACTAAAACCTGTTGATTATGGGAAAAATTAAGAGATTTGAATGAAAGGAAGGAATAATGAATGTTGACCATATATTCCGAGCTTACGACATTAGGGGGATCGTTGGCGAGGATTTGACGGAGGAAGTAATTAATCGCATTGGAAAGGCCTTTGCAGTTTTCATCAGGAAGCGGGGTCATGATGTCGTGGCTGTTGGAGGCGACATAAGAGGAACCACATCGGAACTTCAACGGTCTCTTATTAATGGGATCACCGAAATGGGAGTCAATGTCCATCTTGTGGAGACGGGCCCCTTGGGATTGGCTCTCTTTGAATCCTTCGATCGAAAACTTGGAGCAAGTGCTTTTGTTACAGCTTCCCATCTCCCACCTGAATGGAACGGAGTTAAGTTCTATTGGGGGGAGGGAATAGGCTTTTCTCCTGAGGAAAACGAAGAAATCCACGACTTGTTCAGACAAAATGAATTTGCCCCTGCTGAGAAACAGGGAACTGTCGAAAAGGTCTCCACTTACCAAAGATATGTAGAATATCTGAAAGATAAGTTTGCTTTCGAAAAAGATCATGTGATCGGTGTTGATTGCGGCAATGGGGCAACTTCAGTCATAATGCCCCAACTTTTTGAGGATCTAGGATTCAAGGTTTACTCCATATTCGACGAGCCTGACCCCACCTTTCCCAACAGAACATCGGAACCAAATGCAGAATCTCTCAAGAAATTTGGAGAATTCCTGAAAACAAAGACAGTTGAATTTGGGGCGGGATTTGATGGAGATGGAGACAGATGCGTTTTCACAGACGAAAATGGACAGGTCATTCCATCAGACAATGCTGGACTAATCATTGCAGAATATCTTGTCAAAACCAGTGGCAACCCCAGAGTCATCATCAATGAGGAATGCAGCAAAATTGTTGAAGATGAGCTTAAAAAAATGGGTGCTGAGGTTAAACGAATACGAGTTGGGCATTCATTCCTTTCTTTGGAGGCAAAGGCAACTAATTCGATCTGGGGAATTGAGGCTTCAGGCCATGCAGTTGCACCTGAAATCTTTCTTTTCGACGATGCCCTTATACTCCCCTTGCTTATGGCAAAGGCTTTGGAATATCATGGAAAACCCCTTTCCGAACTGAATTCGAAAATCCCTTCCAGCGTTCGACAGCGATTTGACTTGAAATGCAATGATTCAGTCAAGTTCGAGTTGGTGGAAAAGCTTACCAAAATTTACAAGGAAAGGTATGCTCAAGTCAGCACTCTTGATGGAGTATCTGTTACCTTGCCTGAAGGGAGAGTTCTTGTCAGAGTATCCAATACTAGTCCAAAAATACGCGTGACTGTTGAAGCCCTGAATCAGGAAGATTTTGAAAACCTTCAAAAACGGTTCCTGCCAGAAATCCAAGACATGATCAATGGTTCTTGATTGGTTGATTGAATTCCAAGAGATTGCCGGACGGGTCTCTCAAATGAAATGTCCGGACTGACCAGTCCGGTCGATCCGTAGGATCCGAAAGAAGCACAATTCCATTTTCCTTGAATCGGTTTGCAAGGGAATCAACATCATCAGTCCGGAAAATAACCGCGATAGGGTCAGAACATTCATGGCATTTGGATTCATCTTTTAAGCCCAATGCCTGCTCCATCTTCTCTCGATCGAAGATTGCAAGAGTTGCACCTTCAGTGGAAAATTCAGCGTATTTGTTGGCATCATCGACAAATCGCACCTCAAACCCAAGCTTGTCTCGATAGAATGTAACCATTTCATCAAAACAATCAGTTAGGAGACGAACATAGTTCAGGTTCATGGTCTATATTGGCACGTACCTCTTCAAATGGTTTTTTACAATCATTCAAATTCCCGCTAAAAAAACTCCTGCATCTTGGGTGTCTCAGAAACGCAAGATTTTGGAAAAGAAATACTGATTCGCAAAAGTGTTAATATGTGGGGGGAGGGAGGGAAGCCCCGTAAAAAAATTATCGGAGCTTCCAATTGTATTATGTCATCACACCTTATTATACCTTTTGTTATCAAATGAACTTTCTGTCGAGTTTGCGGCAATATCAAGTCCTTTGGTAGATCACGGAAATCCATCTTTGCAGAGTCCCTGCCTTCATTCCTTCACGTGCTTCAGGTAGGAAGTCAATTTCCATCACCTCTTCCATAGCCTTATCTTCAGGAATCCCTTCATTCCGTAGCTTTTCACCAAGGTCAATGATCTTGCCCATGTATTCATGGTATGTCTTGATAACCTCAAGTGTATCTACAGGAGACCCATGACCTGGAATGACCCATTCGGGGCGAATCTCAAGGATTCTCTCCATTGCAGATTTCCAATCATAAGGTGAGGCAGTTGGGTCTCCACCCCATGGAAATCGTCCTACAAACAGGTTATCCCCTGCAAAAATAACATTATCCGTTTTGAGATGAATAAGTACAGAGCCAGAAGTATGTCCCCCTGTATGGATTATTTCCACATTGTCGATTTCTTCTGGAACAAAGGGATTAGTTGAAAAGACCCTGCTTGGAGGGGTCGGCTCAAGATCAAGGAACTGTTCATCCTGCTTCCTGACTCTGTCAAGGAATTCTTCAGTCATGTAATTTTTTTCAAAATTCTGGAGAGCCAACTGATGACCATACATCGGCACGTCATGAAAAACCTGGCTCCCACCGGTATGGTCGAAGTGGTAATGGGTGAATACCCCACCCAACAATTGTCCTCCCCTAATGGTTTCAAGCGATTGACGAATCTCGCGTGCCACCTTGGGATACATGGATGTATCAATCAGAAATTTCCCGGATTCCAAGGCAATAAGACCGACATTTCCGACGGTACTTCCATCGGTGATGGCATAGACGTTTTCAGTCACTTTTTCGAACATAATGAGCCATGATTGATGCAAATGATAAAAATGATTGGCTTGAGGTAAAAAAGCACCAATATTTAGTGGAAAACAATCAATTGGACGAGATCCAAATTCATCACCACTATTCCGAAAATGCATAAGCGAAAATTTGTGGTCTTGATTCAGCATTTAATTTGAAATGTATTAGTGTGTGATTGTGACTCAAAAGGGACTGGGAAAACACTTTGTCGTGTTGATTATTGTGATAGGTGCAGGATACTTCTTGGCGCCACAGGAAATGGAAGAAGGAAAGTATTCCTCCTCATTTATCCTTGATGGAAAAAAAGTTCAGGACATCTCTTTCATGGTCAGCAGCTTGAAGAGCAGCAAAACAACCACTGCACGGTTCAATATTTCATCAACGACATTTGAGATTACCTATCTGGAAACCTATGCTAACGACCTAGGATCAAAAATTTGGTTTTCGGTGAGGGTTTTTAGCTTAAACGCCGATATCAGCAAAGAATATCGTGAAAGACTAAACCTGAGGGTTGAAGGATCCAATGAATTTGCCATCACACTTGCACCAAAATATACAGGCACAATTGATTTTAGTTTCCGAGTTCTTAGATATTCACAGATCATCCTGCCTCTTCTCATGGCAATTGCTTACCTATGGTTGACTGAACTCATTCCCCTCTCTGCCGCATCCCTCATTGTGCCGGCAGTCATAATCATTTTCGACATTGATACATCAACATCAGCTCTATCTCCCTTTTTCTCGAAAATTATTGTCCTCTTTTTTTCAGGGTTTCTCCTTGCTAAAGCAATGCAACGGGTAAAGCTAGATGAATATTTATCATTGCTCATCCTCTCCAAGATACCACCAAACGGAAACATTTTACTGTTAATTCTCATGAGCTTGACTGCCTTTTTTTCAATGTTCATGAGCAATACCGCGGCTGCCGCTGTTCTTATCCCACTTTCGCAATCACTATTGGGAAAAATCGATGAAGATCATGAGACCTTTCAAAAAGTGACAGTGCTAGGCATCGCCTACGCCGCAACCATGGGAGGCATTGGATCACTTATTGGAACACCACCAAACCTGATGGCGGTAGAGTTTGTCTCTTCATATGAAGGTGTCGAAATCGGTTTTCTTGATTGGTTCTTTTTTGGATTGCCTGTCATGATGGTTATGATACCTATAATCTATCTTTACCTCAGATGGAAGTACAAACCGACAATTTCACGAAATGCGTTGAAAGAAACAAAGAGAACCGCACTTCTCACCTTAAAGGAACATCATAAATTTTCAAAAGATCAATGGATTGTGTCAATCGTGTTCATCGGAATTGTTGGGTTTTGGCTAACAGAGCAGTTCCATAACATCCATGCAGGAATTATCGCCTTGATCGCGGCAATCGTCCTGTTTTTTGCAGGACAGATACAGGAAGAGGACGTCAATTCAATCAACTGGAATGTTCTTCTTACTTTTGGTGGAGGAATCTCTCTCGGCTCGATCGTTCTGAAATCAGGACTTGCAGAATGGTTTGCCTCATTGTTCATTTCACTTAAAGGAAGTCCAATATGGTTGATCCTCCTCAGTCTCGGAATTTTCGCCCTAATTCTCACTGCTTTTGCTTCAAACACCGCTTCAGCAGCCATCCTTATTCCAATTGCAATGCCTATTGGTAATCTCTTCGGATTGAACCCTGTAACCTTGGCAATCTATATTGCAATCGTCTGCTCTGTCGATTTCGCAATTGTCATAGGCACTCCAACAACCCTGCTTGCATATAGTACTGGAATGTTCAAGGTCAAGGAGATTTTTCAAATCGGCATCATATTGGATCTAATAGGCCTGATCCTAACTTGGACTATGGCCGCATTGCTATTTGAACTGAGTTTCCAAATCCTCTTTCCATAGTCATCATTGCAGCAGAAGAGCAAAAGACTATGTTTTATATTCAATGTCAGAACCATGATTGTGAAAACCTTCCCCAAAATGGTCAAATGGGAAGAAGCTATGCAACTGATTTCCTCCCATATTCGACCAATTGCTGATGAAGAACCAATCTCCATCAATGATGCATATGGACGAATAGCAAGCAGAAACGTCACTGCAACCCGACAGATCCCAGCATTCCCCATGTCCCTCGTCGACGGATTTGCAGTCGCAGATGACTCTGGAGAATGGACAATTGTAGGAGAAGTCAAGATCGGAAAACAGCACCAGATCAAACTCGAAGAAGGACAATGTGCACGAATCGCAACAGGTGGGATAGTACCCGAAGGAACATACGCCATTCTCAAAATAGAGGACGTTCAATTGACACAAACAGAAACACAAGGAACTGTCATCTATTCAAAAGAAATCAAAAAAGGAAATGAATTCGTCCCGGCAGGAAGTGACATTCCCTTGGGAAAAACCATACTCAAACACGGCCAACGAATTGGCTTCAAAGAAATCACAGTACTATCCGCCCAAGGACATCCCGCAGTCTTCGTCAAACGAAAACCAAGAATCTTCCTGATCATCACTGGTCATGAAATCAAACCCCCAGGAGTAGAGCTGCAACATGGTGAAACATACGATTCCACATCGGCAATGCTACGGGCACTTGTCACACGCCTAGGAGCAGAAATTCTTGAAGTCATCTATGTGGGAGAAGACGTCGATTCAATCAGAGCCGCTCTAGGACAGTCAATGCCCATCGCAGACCTCATCATAACAACAGGAGGAACATCGGTAGGAAAGGCAGACAACGTCGCAAAAACAATCGAAATGCTCGGTCAAATCATCTTCCATGGAATGAACGTCCGACCAGGAAAACCAATGCTCTTCGGAATGATTGAAGGAACACCAATCCTAGGATTCCCGGGATTTGTAACCTCAAGCCTCGTCATGGCTCACCTTCTCCTCCCAAAAGTCATTGCAGACCTCTATGGAATCCCTCCCATCGAATTGAAACAAACTCAAGTCCAACTGGCAAATGATATCAAAGGATACCTAGGATGGAACCGTATCATCCCAGGAAAAATCATCCAAGGAAAATTCCACTCAACTTTCAAAACAAGCGCAGCACTAAGCAGCTTCGCAGAATCTCAAGGATATATCCACCTGAAACCGGACGAGGAGATCGCAAGAAAAGGAGAAACCAGACTGTTCACCCACTTCATCAAATGAAGCAAAATTCATTGACTAATCAGATTCGATCTGAAATGCAGACCATCAGCTTTACACAATGATTGCAACCTATGCCAGATACTCCATTGTAGCATCAGTTTCAATCCCTAATGGGTCTTCACCCTCTCATAACAAGTCAACATAGGATTTTAAAAAATGTAGACCCATGGTTTCAATCCCTTAAGGGTTCTCATCTCTCGCGACCAAGATTGACATGCTGAAAAACCATGGAGAAGGGTTCAAACCCTCATATGTTTTCAGCAGTTACAACAAGTCAACATATAATTTAAAAAAATGTGGGGTCATGGTTTCAATCCCTTATGGGTTATCATCTCTTGACAAAGACTAATTTTATAACTTAAGTCATTCTACATAAAATTTACGAAAACAAATATGACTTTTGCATCGATTCAAAAGAATCACAGTTTTCAGAAGCTGTCCTCATAAAATTCAAAATCACATCCAGATCAAGTAACTCACGAATTATTGCTATATTCATACCAAGAAGAAACATAAAAATAGATGGTAAAGCATACGAAGACATCGTAAAAATTCTTTCCGAGAAGGCAAGAGTTGAAATCAAAAACCCCGCATATAGATTGACCCCATTACTCGAAAATATGGAAGAAGATATACGGCAGCTGAAATTAAGGATACTTGCAACATTTTTCACCCCACCACAGACTTTCTTCGCACCATCTGGAAGAATAATCTCCCTGCCCGAATTTAGTGTCAGAAACGGAAGGGACGTCCATATACTCGACCTAGAACAGCCAAGCCAGGAATTGATCCATATATTGGATGAAATCGAATTCCTCCAACCTGTACTCAAAAACTTGGATCGAACAATAAGGAATTGGGCATATCAAACTACAGATACAACGATTAAAAACCTCATCGAAAAACTTACCAAAAATAACCAACCGTCCAAATTTGTTGAGATGCTGATTCAATGGCTCCAAAGATTCCGATGAGAACCTTCCGAAAATTATAATTACTTCAAAATACTACTTCAATTGTCTACGGACGGACATGGAATTTCAGTGCGAGATTCGAAACATGGTGCTGAAAAACCAATAGTAGATCCTTCTAAAGGGCGTGTAGCTCAGCTTGGTAGAGCAGCGGGCTTTTAGGGTGTATTCAAAGATACCCGAAGGTCGAGGGTTCAAATCCCTCCACGCTCATATTTTTTTTGTGTGTATTTTGTGGAAGGATTTATTATTGTTTTTTTCATTTTTGTGAACGATGGAAGATCGTATTATTCGGGAGCAATTTGAGGAAGTTTTGGATTATTTTCATGGTAATCGTTTTCGTATTTTATCGGATCGAGATGTTGACGGTCATCGTACGGTTACGTTATCTAAGTACGGAGCAATATTGGTTTTGGTTTTGGAGGGTAATGTGATAGCTTTTGACACGTATGCAGATTTGAAGGCAGGCATTTATGAGTTGGGTGAATTGAATACGTTGGTCAGTGTTATGCTTCAGGCGAAGCGTATGTGTTTGGATCGTGGTTTTCGTGAGATGAATACAACGGAGCGTCTTTATCCTAGGGATCGTCGTGGTTCAGAGACACGGACGTCAGGCTTGTAGTTTTTTTTTGCTGTTGTTATTTTTTAGTATGCTTTGTATGGTATGAGGAATAGTTTGCTTTGGAAGATAAACCAGAATAGGAGTAGTTGGAACATTAGAGTGATGAAGAGTGATGATGCGAAAGCTATTGGATATCTTGATTGATTTTTCTTGACGAGTTTTGAGTATCCTATACCTACGAGGAATACATAGATGAAGAACATTAGGAATATTGGCAGAGCGACGAGGAATAGGAATGGGAGTGTATCTTTTTCTTCGATGGACAGTTCTTCACTGGATGGGTGGAATCCTACAAGTTCTTGGTAGAAAATTCCTGCGAATAGTTGTGCGAATGCTAGTACGAATATGGCAATTCCTGCGAGGAGTATAGCGCTATTCATGAAATTTTTGGAGAAATTTCCGGTGACGAGTCCGATGACCAAAGGTTGGAGGATGATATATGATAGTAGTACACCGAATATCATGAGGTAGAAGCTGATCCAGAATTGTAAAAATCCAGCATTTGCTTCATTTGCTCGTATTGAGTTGATGCTGAATGTATTAAAGCTAAGGAAATAGAAGAGTCCTTTTCCATTTACGACGATTGATGTGAAGAATGAGGAGCTGATGAATGCGAGAAATAGGAACCACCACGGGAGTATTTCAGCGTATGCACCTCTTGTAGGTCGTGTAATGAATTCAGGGATGAACTTGAGCATACTTTTGACTTCTTCTGATTTTGACACGAGGAATGAGGTAATAAATCCGGGCACCAGAAGGAAGATTGCATAACTTGCGAGGGTGATGGCGAACTGTGTTGGGCTGATGCTCAGAGCCACAAGGAGGTTATTGGTGATTGAAATAGCTGGGCTGTTGTTGAGGAAGAACATGGGGAACCAGAATGCGGAGAAGACGATTGCAAGAAGTGCCAAGGTTGTCATGATGAGTTTTGGTTTTTGGGGGACGTTATTGTACCATAGTTTTTCTTCGACGACCTCATCAACGATTGGTTCGAAGTCGTCGAGGATTCTTCCATCGATTTGGAGATCTTGGTATTTTTCCCTGAATCTGGAGATGAATTCATTGAGGAGTTCTTGTGCATCTCCTTCGTCCATTCGTTTATCAAGTGTGAGGACGAACAGGAGGTCGGCCTGTCTTTCCTTGAAGATGGTTCGGACGTTTTGGAGGTCGAGGTTTTCGATTTTTTCTCCTTCGGTTTCGGCGGTCATGCTGTAGACTGCGCTGATAAGTCCAGCGGTCAAAGATACATCAGTCTCGATTTCTTTTTGGCTGAATTGTTTGGAGAAGTATATTTGTCCATAGGTTGTCATGACAAGCAGTGTCTTGATCATTGTCTCGTACCTAAAGAGACGGCTTTCACATATAAATGGAACGGATTCCTGATTGGAATTTGCAAGAGAATGGAGGTGGAGAAATGTGCAAGATACACCGAAGGGGTTTAAATACCGAATCAAGGTTTAATAATTTCCAAGATCGGTGATGCATTTCGGAATTTTTTTCATAAACCATAATTGTTATAAATATATCCTCGATAATTGGTTTATTTCTTGGAAAAATTGATGAATTTTTCCGAGAGGTGAGATATATGAAAGGTAAAGGAATAAATGCAATCCTTCTGAGTCTGGTTTTCCTCATGTCCTTCATGTTGGTTGGGCAGATCAATGGAAATACCAACGTTCAAATGATCATTCCTGACGTAACGACTGATGAATATGCAGTTGAATTTTTCACGGAATTTGATGCAGGGACAGGGAGCGGAACGCTTCCGACATTGGAGCCCTTTTGGACTGACATAGTGAATACCGAAAGAGTGGAAGAAACCGGGGAAGATGTCTATGTTGCGGTATTGGATACCGGCTTGTTGCCACAGTGGGACTTTTTCTTTTCTGAAGCGAATATTGCAGCGGATTTGGGAGTTGGGTTCACGCATGACATTTTCTTTGATTCCAGCGGCAATTTGGTGGTTGGTCCATTGAAACAGGTTGGTTTTGTTACAGAATTGGCGAGTGGTCATGGGACTCATGTGACAAGTACAATTGTTGGGTTCAACCTGAACAACCAGGTGTGGGTTGATGGGATTGCCCCAGAAGCGACAATCATTCCAGTGAGAGTTCTGGATGCTTGGGATCTCGGTGGCGGGTTGAGGCTGAGTGGTGGATTCAATGACATGATTGCAGCAGGGATCATGTACGTTGCCGATCTAGCGGATGAATTGGATGGCAAGATCATAATAAACATGTCTCTTGGTGGACCAAATCCTTCGCAATTGATTGAAGACGCCATCAACTATGCGATAAGCAAAGGAGTGATCGTTGTGGCCTCAGCCGGCAACAGCGGGTTCAATGGGATGGGATATCCCGGGGCATTTTCCCAGGTGATTTCGGTGGGTGCTGGAGGCTGGACAGACATGTTCACGAATTGGTGGGACACAGGAGCTCCAGAACAGCTGAACGTACCTGATTCTTTGGGCAATGAGATGCAACTGTACCTTGAGGATTTCAGTTCTCGTCCGAATCCTCTGTTGGGGCAAACCACAGATCTTCTTGATGTGACCGCTCCCGGTGCTTGGGTGGTTGGTCCATTCAAGAGTTCATTCAGGGAGAACACAGGATATTATTTTCTTTCAGGGACAAGCATGGCGGCTCCCCACATTAGTGGGATTGCGGCCTTGGTAGCGGAGGAGGAAGAAGATGTCACACAGGCACAGATGGAAATTCTGCTCAAAATTGCGGCTAGTGGGGAAGATTTCAATGCTTTCAGAGGCTTCCCGTTTATCGGCAATGATGTCAAGGTTGCGTTTCCCTTTATTCCGGGAGGATTCTACACTGTATCTTGGGGATTAGGGGAATTCGGGACAGGCTTTATAGATGCGGAAGTTGTCATGGAATTGGCGCATGAACTTGATGATGATGATGATGGATTCAATGACCTGATTGCAGATCTATTGGAAAAGTTGGAGGATTTTTACGAGGATCTCTTTGAAGATTGAAGTAAACGTAAGATGTAGATGAATCATATTTTTATATTAAACGTAGATGAATTATATTTCAAACGGATTTACGTGTAGATGAATTACGTCTGTTTGTAGATGAACCGTGCCCAAGTGTCGATTGTTGGAACTTCTTCTTTGAGACCGTTTCTCTTTCTGATGAAGGCGATTTTCTCGTCTCGCAGATGGGGTGGAACTTCCTCGAAGTGGCTGAACTGATATCCAAAGAAACCTCGTCCTGCGGTGGCACCACGGATTTCATCAGCCAGTCCCACAGTCTCGGATGTTGGGATGAGACCCTTGATCATGTTGGAACCGCCTGCTTCCTTGATTTCTTGGATGATCCCTCTGTGCTGTGTCAGAAGGCTGGTAATGGCGCCGACATATTCAGGGGGTGCCTTGATATCGATGGTAAGCATGGGTTCGAGCAATTTGGGACCTGCTGTGAGGTAACAGAGGTTACATGCAGCGGACACCATTGCCATGATTTCGGTCAATCCCGTGTGAGCCGGATCTGTGTGGACGGTTGCATCGGTCATGACGAAGAGAACGCCCATCAGGGGTTCTCCAGCAAGGGTTGCTTTTCTTGTGAATTGCTTCCAGGTGTTGATGACGAATTCCTTGATTCTTTCAAGTCTTTGAACACCTTTGGTGGATTCAATGAAGAGATTGGTGTCGGAAGATGCCCAGAATCCTCTGAAGAATTTTTCGTCGAATTCGGGATATTTTTCGGTGTCCATATGTTGTGCCAAGAGTTTGGCTCTTTCCTTGGTATCCATCATGGTAAGATCCTTTCCTTCCTTGAGGAAGTCGATCATGGACTGTGGCAGGGGATAGAGCTTCATCTGGATTCTGTTGTGTCCATTGGGTGACTTGGTGGTGAATACCTCGGATTCTTTTGAGATGGTTTCCCTGTGGACAATGACTGGATCAGAAACTTCGATCGGAACCTGTTCATTGATACGGGTGATAAGGATCTCGATTTGGAGGGGATCAATTCCTTGGAGGGTATATTTCTTGGTTTCGGGATCCATTTCATAGGAGGCAGTTGGGTCTGCCATGATCCAAGTACTGATGACCTTGCCCAATTTAGCGACATCGGTCTGTTTCTTGGGGAAGATAGACCTTGAAACAACAGGTTCGGCGGCATATGAAATGGCTTCGAATCCGGGAATGTTTGTTCCCTCTCTTGTGAAGGATTCACCGGCGGGACAAATGAAGCCGTCTGCTGCGAAGAGGTTTCCGGCAGGGATCTTTGGAACGGGAAGGATGTCATCAAGTTCCATGACACCAAGTCTTGTGATGTTTGCCTTTTGTCGTCCGTTGATGAGATAGATCTTGTCGGTATCCTTGAGTGTTCCTGAGAATACACGTCCGATGAGCGTTGGTCTCTTGGTTCTTGGATGGATGAAGATCTTGGTGATCATTCCAAGGAGTGGTCCATTGGGATCACAATTCAACAGTGCCTGACCGGCTTCGGATTCAAGGTCACCGGGCCAGATTTTGGGGATCTTGATTTTTTGGGATTCGCGGGGGTTGGGTAGGTGTTGGATAACCATTCTGAGAAGGGCGTCATCCAACGGAAGGTTTTTCCTCAACCAAGCCTTGTCATCCTCAGCATACTTCTGGAAAACTGACTGTGGAGTAAGCTTCTTTTCCTTGAGGATCTCAACAGTGAATGCCCATCCGTCTTTTGCGGAGCCTACAGCAACGGAGTTGTCTTGGAAGGAGACCCTCCAGCTCTTCTTGAATTCTTTTGGAACGATTGCCTTAATCTTGTTGTTGACTTGTGAGACGATGATGTCCAATCTAGAGAATACATCCTTGGGATCAAGCTTCAGTTCAGAGATCAATCGGTCTACCTTGTTGATGAAAAGGACTGGTTTACAGAATTCTTCACCGACAGCCAGTTGGATGTTTGTTTCAGTCTGTGTCATCATTCCTTCAAGGGCGTCTACAAGGATAATTGCACCATCCGAACCACGGAGGGCTCTTGAGACTTCACCCGTGAAGGAAAGGTGACCGGGAGTGTCGTTGATTTGGAAGATGTAGTCATTGACCGTTCCGTCTTCTTCTGTGTATTGGTAAGAAAGGATGACAACAGTTGTGAAAATAGTAATTCCTCTTTCCTGTTCTTCCTCGTCTAGGTCAGTCATCCTTTTGTCTCCAGCAGTTTCAGCAGACATGAGACCAGCCTTTGCCAGAAGGTAGTCTGCGGTGGTGGACTTCCCATGATCGATATGAGCTGCAATAGAGAAGATTCTGCGCAGCTCGATGGGATGATTCATGATCATGTTCCTGATTTCTTCGGTGTTCTTTACTTTCATAGTGAAATCCCAACTTTGATGTTTTTGGCTTTAGCCTAACTTAACTCCAATACCCATTCAGTCTTTAAAATATCATAGATATTGACACCCAGTATATTATTTAGATCAATGATTTAAGGAATGCTATGATCTGTTTCTTTCCAATTTTTGAGGTGCCGTATTCTCTATTTCGGAAGACATAACCGAACTCACAGATTTTTCCATCCTTAGGGAAGACCTTCAGCACATCAAAAAGGAATTTGTATCCCGTAAATTCGAGGATTTTGTCATTTTCGGCATATTTTGTGAGAACACTGGTTTTACCTCCGAAGAATCCTGACATGATATCCTTTGGGATTTGCTTTCTTCTGAGTAATAGGGAGATTTTGCCAAGTGTCTGAGCCCCTACAGAAATCAATTTTCTTGTAAAGGGCCATTCCTCGATATGATCTCGTCTGCCGATAATAAGATCCGGATCTTGATCCATGCATGCAATGGCATCCTGAATGGATTCAGGGGGGTGTTGAAAATCTCCATCCATTATGATGAACCACTCGGTTTCGGTATGAAGTATGCCATCCCTTATTGAAATTGTCAATCCCTTTACGGGTTCTGATTGTCTATCAAGTAATCTGACATTTGGATATTTTTTTGATTTTTCTCGAACGATATCCGTTGTCTTGTCCGTTGAGCCATCATCCACCACGACAATGTGTATCCCGGGATAGAGTTCTTGGATTTTGTCTATTAAGCGACCGATATTTTGTTCCTCATTTAGGGTCGGGACGATTACCGTAATGTTGGAAAATTCCACAAGGCATCATTTTTTCGAGTTTTCTAAGACTTTTGGTCAAGTTCGCACCATCAAAGCATTAAATCATAGACGAGTTCACAATTTTGTCATGATTTGTGATGATTTGTCAATCAAAGATGCAGGGGCGGATGAATGGACTCTAAATTGAATAGGTTTATATCTTGATCTGTTCAAAAGGTTACCATGAGTATACTTTTTTGGGCATTCATCATTTCGCATGGGTTGAATGTCATTGGTTCGATCCTGATTATGATTCCGTTAATCCGTCTTTATTACCGAACAGGAATTTCTCTTGTAAATATCATGATCATGTTGTTTGGGGTATGGGGCATAACCAACTTGCTTCTTATCATCCCAAATGTTCTTGAAATTCAGATTTTACCAATAGCACTGGCAAATATTATCGGTTCGGCATTTGCACCTGCGTTATTCCTTTTGTTTGCGGATAGGTTCGAAGGGAGAGTTTCCCCTCTCAAAACATCGGTAGCCGTCTCAATGATTCTTTTATCCATTTTCGTGGTTATTGTGAGCTTATGGACAGGAATACTTGACATTGCAACAGTTGTGCTCATTATTGAATCGGAATCCTTGATCACCATGAGATGGGCAGAGATACCATCTCTTTTTCTTTTTCCGGGAATTCTTCTTACTGGATATTGGGTCAGGCAGGAGTTGAAGAGCACAGGTGAGCATGCGATTGATGAAAGGCAGATTGAACAGATTAAGTGGATGCAACGGGGGAATTCGTTGACATTCTTCATTGGACCGATTTTTGGTGCTATTGGAGTGATACTGGTTTCTTTGGACAATCCGATGGCAGGAACTTGGGCATCGGAAATAATCGGATACCTGATTGTTTCGGCCGGTGTATTCATCTTTGGGATTAACTATCTGCTATCACCGGAAGTGGCATTCCTTCAACCTCAACGGGTGGATACCTTATTGGTTCTTCATGAGACAGGTGTTCCGGTGCTCCGGTATGATTTTCGACCACCAGAGATTGAAGCAGATACAGCATTGGTCAGTGGAGCCATTACCGCCATTACTGCAATTATGAATGAGGCGTTCGGAGTGAAATCCATGGTCAGGTCAATTCATTTTGAAGACAAAGAGTTGATGCTCCAATTTGCAGATGGTCTTGCTTTTGTGCTTATTGCAGACAGAACTTCGATTTTCCTTGAAAGCTCTCTGAAAAGGTTGAAAGAAGAGTTTGAATTAAATTTCATTGAGAAATATGATTTTGGAGGTGGGGAAATTCTGGATCAGGCAATATTTTTGCCTGCGATCCTCAAAAGTTTCGGACTGAAAAGTTGATTCCCGAAAAATTATTCAGAAATCCATTCATGACAGATAGGAGTAAAAACCAAGGGATTTTGATTGGGGACATGGAAGTTTTGAGCGAGAATGAGCTTCGGTTATATTGTCCATTGAAGTGGCATGAAGGGATTCCTGAAGGCGGAATAGGATTAGGTATTGCAGACATTGATTTCAAGGGACCAGAAGGGATAGTTGAATGGATTTCCTCAAGATTGACGGAAGAATATCATTTCTATCAGAAACGGGAGGGGTTGGATTTTGCCATTGAGGCAGTGAAAGAATTTTTGAAGAGGAAGGAAATGGCGAATGCAACGATCCAATTGATACCGGGTACAATGGCAGGAATTTATGCAAGCATGAAATTTGCGTCTTCAATGGAAGGAGAGGTAGCAATTGTCAATCCAATCTATCCACCAGTGCATTTCCACGCCTCATCGGAAAAAAACAGGATCGCGTGGGTAGGTCTTGATGACCAATATCGATTGGATCATGACAGCCTTCAGGAAACAGTGTCAACTGATACAAAACTGCTTGGGATTGTTCATCCAAACAATCCAACAGGAACAGTTTTCACAGACGAAGATTTTCGATTGATCCGGGATTTGGCAGTTGATTATGACTTTATCTGTTTCTCTGATGAGCTGTATGACCCATTGGCATTTAATGGGGCAAAAAAAAGCCTTGGCTCATTTGAAGGGATGGAAAACAGAACAATCACACTCTTCGGTTTTTCCAAGGCCTATGGACTTGCAGGATTGAGAGCAGGATTTATGGCAATTCAGCTTCAGGATTCAACAAAGATCCAGGAAATTGTGGAGCACCTATTGGTTTCTCCATCTCCTGTAACATCGATAGTGACAGAGTATGCATTGAAAGAAGAGAAAGTTTTGAAATGGGTGAAAGATTTCAGGGAGACCATGAGAGTGAATATGGAATTTGCAAGCAAGGTGTTTGATGATGAAGGTTATAGCTGTCCAAAACCAGATGGCGGGTTGTTTGTCTTTCCAGATATAGGAAAGAAAGATGATGTCAGGTTCTGTGATCAGCTTCTTCGGGAAAAAGGGGTTGAAGTGGTGCCTGGTTCAAAATTCGGTCCAGATGGAATTGGTCACATCAGGGTGAATTGTGCTACATCGATGGAAAGATTGGAAGATGGAATCGGAAGAATTATCGAATTTTTGTCTTATGATAAGTAGGTAGGAGGATCCTGATCAGACAATTTCAATGTTTTCAGGAAGAGATGAAGGTCTTCACTGAATTTTTCCGCTTTATCAATTGATTGTTCAAGAATTGAATTGAGATCTTTTGCCAACATGAATTGTTTGAAATCGATTTCCTTGTGGTAGATCTGTTTCATGAAAGCACGTTGAGAATCATCCGCCTTGTTTTCCAATTCTTGAACCATTTTCAAGTTTGGAGTTTTTGAATCTTCAATCCATGTAAAAACTTCGGACAGGATGGAATGAAGAAAATTCAGCATTTCGTCAAGATGACTTCTTATCCACTCTTCAATGGGGTATAGATCGATTCGATGACCAAATGCTTCAATGGAATCTATCAATGATGAAAGACCCCTAGCCATATTGTACAATGATGTTTCCTTGAAAGGAAGGAAGATGCTTTCATTGATGATATTGTTGATCAATTCAATATAACTGTCGTTTCGTTCAGTCAGCCTAGACAGAAGGTCTTCCAATCCCTCCATGGATTGGTTTTCGATCATTTTCTTGAAATTTTCAACTTCGATAATCAGATTTGAGAGGACAAGACCGAAAACATCTATTGTTCTGGCTTCCACAGTTTGATGCAGCAAATCCCTGTTTTCATTGGAGGAATTTTCAACCATACCCATTCTAGACCACCTGAGATTTAAGGAAAGTGGAAATTGACTGGATTTCCGAGATCTAGAGGCAATTTATTTTGCTTTTTTTTTGAGGATTTCAGGCATTTCCGAAGAACTTACCCTTATAATCTTGCGATGCATGGTTCGTGAGATGACTTCGCCCCATCTTTCATGGTTTCGGATACAGAAGGAATTGTTCAAGATTTCAAAACCACACATTCATCTTTTCATTATCGGCATCATTGCAATGATAGGAGGGGTTCAACTCGGTCTTTTTACAAGTGTTGTATTTGCCTACTTCATCGATGACATAATTGTAGGTGGCAACAAGGAAAGATTTTGGATTTATCCTGTGGCCTTTATTGGATTGACGTTGCTTCAGAGTGTCTTCAATTACGGCAATAGATATTTCAATGACAAAGGAGGTTTTGTGACCACATTCGACCTAAGAAACATCATGTTCGAGAAACTTCAGCGACAGTCATTGGCAAAAATGGCAAAGGAGACCCCAGGAGAAATTCTTGCAAAGATGACCTCCGATATTGAGATAATTAGATCATATCTGTCAAGAAATTTTCGTGTGGGACTGAATGCAATTTATTATTGGGTGAGCATCGGGCTCACCATTTATCTAATCAATCCAGTCATCCTATTGATTTACCTATTGATATTGCCTTTTCTTCTTACGATTTCAGTATTTTATGGAAGGACAGTTCGCCCAATCATCAAGTCAAGGCAGAAGGAATTTGGGAAAATCTCCAATGACATTCAGGAAAAAATTGCAGGAATTGAAATAATCAAAGCATTCGGAACTGAAGAGATGGAAACAGAGAAATTCGAACAGAAAGCGCGAAGGTATCTCAGTCTTTTCCTCAAGGCAGTCATTGTTAGGCAGTTGTCCATCCCTTTGGCAGTGTTGTTCATTTCCATTGCTTCAGTTGCAGTTGTCATGCAAGGAGGGATACTGTTGATCAATAATCCCTCCATCCCATTAACATTGGGAGAATTGATTTTGATCAACCTATTCATGCTTCAATTGAGAACACCAACAAGGCTTTTCGGGAATTTTTTGACAGGTATAAATTCAGTGACTGTGGCGGGTCAGAGAATATTTTCATTTATTTATGCTGAAGAGGACGTAAAAGATGCTGAGAACGCCACTGAGTTGAAGGTCAAATCCGGAGAAATTGAGTTCGAGAAAGTTTCTTTTGTCTATCCCAATGGAAGAAAGGTTCTGGTGGATCTTTCATTCAAGATCGAGGGGGCTTCCACAATTGCCATTCTTGGTCCGTCGGGAAGTGGCAAATCTACACTTGTTCAACTCATCCCTCGGTTCTATGATCCAACACAGGGAAGCATCAGCATTGATGGAGTGAATATCAAGGAAGTCACGCTTGAATCCTTAAGGAGAAATATTGGGTTTGTCGCTCAAGAAACCTATCTTTTTTCTCGAACCATCAGAGAAAACATTGCATTTGGAAAGCCTGACGCGACTATGGAGGAGGTTATTGAGGCTGCCAAGTTGGCAAAAGCCCATGATTTCATTGAAAAACTGCCAAACGGATATGAAACGATAATTGGTGAGAGGGGGATTACTCTCTCAGGAGGTCAGCAACAGCGGATTGCGATTGCTCGAGCCCTGCTGACCAAGCCAAAAATTCTGATTTTTGATGATAGTACAAGCTCAGTCGATGCTCAAACGGAACATGAGCTCCAGCAAGAAATTTCAACCCTTTTTGAAGGGCGAACCATAATCATAGTCACTCAAAAGTTATCCTCCATTCGTTATGCAGACAAAATTTTGGTTTTAGATGATGGGTATCTAGTGGAATATGGGACACATGATGAACTCATGAAAAACAGGAAAATTTACCATGAAATATTCCAAGTTCAGAGTTCAATTGAATTGGAGGAAGAAAGATTGCATCTTCTAAAGGAGGGAATGAAATAATGCATTTTGGAAACTCCTCGGATAGAAGGGAACATGGAACGGATGCTTCAGACTGGGAATTGCTGAAATTCAGTATGGGATATGTCAAGGATCACAAATACAAGGCCATTACAGCCTTGGTCGTGGTGATACTCAGTGTTTTAATAAATTTGCTCCCGGAGCTGTTCCTGAAAAAAATATTTGATGAGGACATTCCCAATGGAAATGTGGGAGCAATTCTTTCAGATGGAGGGATCATGATAGGATTGTATGTATTTTCGTGGATTTTGGGTTTTCTTAATGCGTACCTGATCACCTATATCGGTCAGGGGTCGACTTTCCGAATGCGTACAGACATGTTTCAGAAACTGATGAAACAATCAATGAAATATTTTGAGACACATAAATCAGGTCAGATCAACTCTAGGATAACCAATGATGTCAACACCCTGTCAAATTTCCTTGGAAGTTCGTTCATTGACATCGTTTCTGCTGTTCTCCAGTTGATAGGCATTGTGTCCATCATGATTTTTTTGGACGTTGAATTGGGCATGATCAGTCTTTCAATCATCCCTCTTATGATTGTTCTGGCCATTTTCATAAGGGGGCCGATAAGAAGGATTTCCCAAAAGAGGCGCCAATCCGTTGCAGAGGTAACATCAAATCTTGCTGAAAATATTTCCGGACAAAAGGTATCAAAAGCTTTTGCCCGTGAAAAAGAAAACACAAAGGAGTTTGAAAAGGTCAACCGGAGGAATCTTGAGGTTCACATGAAAGCGACATCACTTTTTGCCTTAATTCAACCGCTTTTTGTGGTGATTGGATCGTTAAGCACTGTGATTCTTATGACCTATACAGGATTAAATCCATCAAAATATTCTGTTGGCACAGTTGTCACCTTCAATGCCTATCTGAGCAGGTTTTTCTTTCCAGTGATCATTTTGACGATGTTTTACAGCAATTATCAATCAGCTCTTGCATCACTTGAAAGGATCTATATCTTCCTTTCAGAACCGGTTGAGATTGAGGACAAGGTCAACTCCTCCCCCCTTAAGGTTGGAAAAGGAGAGATTGTGTTTGAGGATGTGGATTTTGGATATTCGCCAGACTTACTGATATTCCAAGGACTTTCTCTAAAGATTGAAGGAGGGAAAAGAACTGCGATTGTTGGGTCTACGGGAGCGGGCAAATCAACATTAATCAAACTTATTGTCCGGTTCTATGATCCATTAGTCGGAAGAGTAATGATCGATGGTCAGGATCTGACAGAAGTGGCATTGAAATCGATCAGGGAACAGATAGGATTGATTCCTCAAAGACCATTTCTTTTCAAGGGGACAATTTATGAAAATCTTACATATGGTACGACAATGGTTTCCCAAGAGACTGTTGAAGAGGTGGCTGAACTCATTGGATTGAAGCCGTTGATTTCGAATCTTCCGAATGGATATGAAACGATGATCGAAGAGGGAGGGGAATCATTATCTTTAGGGCAACGACAATTGATTGCATTTGGAAGGGTATTGATACATAATCCGAAAATCTTAATATTGGATGAGGCTACAAGCTCAATGGATTCAATTTCCGAATTGAAGATCCAGAAGGCGCTTGATCTGGTGAGCAGGGATCGTACAACGGTCATTATCGCTCACCGATTATCGACAATCAAATCCGCAGATAGGATTTTGGTGATTGAAGAGGGAAGGATCATCGAGGATGGAACCCATTTATCCCTGTTGGAAAAGAGAGGACGTTATTTGGAGCTTTACAAAAAACAATTGCAACAGACGGAAGTTCATCAAATAACAGACGAATAAGCTACGCGAGGCAGTGAACCTTTAGTAGTGCTTTTTAATAATGGTGAAAATGGGAAGTTAGGAGAATAAAATGCCAGTTGCAAATCCCGTACATAGAGAAATAGCAAGAAGCGTTTTGGTTGACAAATGGGTATGCCGCAAATGCTATGCTTCTAATCCTATTGGAGCACGCAGATGCAGGAAGAAGAGGTGCAGATCACCCAATCTGAGACCCAAGAAATACAAGACATAATCAGGTTTCATACATGTTGAAGTTTGTCGACCTATTTTCTGGTGGTGGCGGCTCTTCAGCAGGTTACCACATGGCAGGACTAAAAACAGCTTTTGCAATAGATAGTGAATACCACTGTGTTCAAACATATCGTGCAAATTTCGGAGATGTCATAGTTCATGGAGATGTCAGCAAACTCCATTCCTATGCCATTTTAGATCGTATAGGAAATGAGAGACCATTCTTAGTCAATGCATCTCCCCCTTGTGAACCCTACACGACGGCAAATAGCAAACGTGTCAAGGATCCATATATGAGAATGTTTGACGATCCCACAGGCAGATTGATGATTCATGCCATCAGATTAATTGGAGATTTGGAACCGGAATATTATGTCATAGAAAATGTGATGGGGATTCTCGAAGGGGAAAATGCGGATTTGATTGCGGATGAGTTTGAACGGTTGGGTTACAATCGTCCTTATTTCAATGTAATTGAGGCTCATGAATGGGGGGTGCCGTCCCGACGAACGCGTGTCTTCATTTCGAATGTCAAGCTCAAATCACCTAGATTACCACTTCAGACGGTTCGTGATGCCATCGGGGATTTGCCTCCACCTCAATACCCAAATGATTATTCATGGCATGAATTCATCCCCCTTCCATCCAAACATACCCACAAGGTTGTTGGATTAACTGAAGGGCAGGGACTGGTATTTTTCAGGGGAGCCAAGCGAGACCACAAGAATTTCATACGGCTAAGTTTTGATAAGGTTGGGGAGGTTGTCATGGGAAAATCAAGATTTGTACATCCCACCGAAGATCGACTATTGACACCTCGGGAACATGCACGGCTTATGACTTTTCCAGACAGCCATAAATTGGTCGGAAGTCTTGAAGAGGTATATGACATAGTGGGTGAAGCAGTTCCAAGCCAAGTAGCATTTCAGATTGCCCGACAACTATTGGAACATTATGGGATTAAACAAGAGGAAATCGAAGCCAACATGTCATTCTCTGGAAAATAGATTTAAAATCTCCACAGAAAAATAAACATGGGTAAAGTAAATGGGAAGAAGCTATTCCAATGCAGATATTGACCAACTCCTTCTAGGGGAAGGGGAATCGATGACCGGTGACATGGGGATGTTTTTCCTGAAGGGGTGCCTTGAATCTGGAATTAGTTATGCCGCAGGATATCCAGGGGCACCAACTTCGAATGTCATGGATCTTTTGGGAGATGCCCAGAATAGAGTTCTTGAGAAATATGGAATTTATTTTGAACCTTCGATTAATGAAGCTGCCGCTGCCACAAAGCTATATCTTTCAATCAATGAACCAATACGGGGTTTTGTCAATTGGAAAGTTGTTGGAACCAATGTAGCTTCTGATGTGCTTGCACATATTAGTTCAAGCGGTGTCAAAGGTGGAGCGATTGTCCTTATTGGAGAGGACGAAGAATGCATTTCAACCACGGTTCAGATGAAAAGCCATGTTTATGCCAAAGGGTTTTTCCTTCCAATAATTGATCCGATAGCCTCTCCGGAACATATTCTTCAAATCACGAAAAAAGCCTTTCAATTGTCGGAAGCATGCAATCAACCAGTAATGATGCTGTTCAGATCCTTGAGCAGCAACATGATCGGAACTTCCTTGGTTGGAGATAATGTAGGTCCTTCAATTTCCATCAATAAGAGAAAGAAGGATTTTCAACCGGATCTCTCTAGAGTACCCATTCCACCGGATACCTTGATTCATGCCAAAGAGAAATACAAAGCTAGGAAACCCAAGGCGATACAGTTTATTCGGGAAAACAAACTTAATAGGTTAGACAAGGGCAAACAGACCTCAAGAATAGGGATTATCACCCATGGAGGGGTTTTCAATTCTCTATTGACTACATTGACTGAATTAGGGTTGGCAAATATTCTCGGAGAAGTTGCAATTGACTTGCTTACATTGAATGTAATCTTCCCATTGGATCCTGAGGAAATCAAGTCATTCCTGGAAGGGAAAGAAACTGTTTTGGTTGTGGAACAAGGTGAACCCAATTTTATTGAACAGGAAGTCAAGAATATTGCTTATGATCTTGGTTTGCCTGTGAAGATATTCGGAAAGGAAGGAAACAATTTTCAGAAAGGCTATATCCCACAGACGGATGCCCTGAATTTTGATAATTTGCTGATACCCATTGCGACTTTCCTACTTGAAAATGTCCCAATGAATGGATATGGGAAGGTCGTTTCAAAAATAGTTGAGGCCAAACGCAAGATCGATGAGGAAATTGCTGAAGAAATTCTTACCAAATGGTTGCCACGTTCCCCTTCATTTTGTACGGGATGTCCAGAACGTCCAGTTTTTGCTTCTTTGAAAAGGGCAGAGGAAGAGTTGGACACAAGATTCATAAGACTGATTGACATCGGTTGTTACACCATGGCCAAACTTCCTCCTTTCAATATGAGTGATTCGTGTACGGGTATGGGATCTGCATTGGATGTAGGAATGGGCATGGCCAATCTATATGATCGGCCGATTGTTGTGGTATTTGGAGACGGAACCCTTTTCCATGGAGGGTTCAGAAACATCGACAATGCCATCCACAACAATTTGAATCAGATCTACAGAGAACACGGTCTGAAACGTGGAGAAGCCAACATCCTTCTTTTCATCCTTCTGAATTATCATACAGCAATGACAGGAGATCAGGAAAATCCCATGACTGTATATGATATGGCGGAAGTATTGGGAGGTTCGAAGAAAAACGTTGGAATCAATATGAGAGGAGAAGCCGTTCCCCGGGTTGATTTATCAAATGTTTTCAAAGCACATGGAGCAAAATGGGTTAAGACTATTCCTTCCTATAATATGCATGAAATGAAAGAGACGATCAAGAAAGCATTGAACGAACCTGGGTTGAAAATTATTGTTTCTGATGGCGAATGCATGCTTGAAAAACAAAGAACGTTAAGAAGAGTAAATGCAAAGAAGTTGAAGGATGGAAAGAAGGTAATTCAACCAAAAGTTCAAGTCGATCCACGGCTCTGCCAAGGATGTTGGCCTTGTTCAGAATATATTGGCTGTCCCAGTGAAACCAAGGTCAAATCTGAAAATCCGCTTAGAAAAGGAACGATAAGAAGGATGGATGAGACCTGTGTGGGATGTGGGGTATGTTCTGAGGTTACCCAAACCTTTGGACTCTGCCCCAGTACGTATAATGAATATTACATATCGAATCCTTCAATCATCGATCGCTTAAGGGCAAAATTGAGTTATGGATTAATTTCTGTTTTCAGGAAAATATAAAGAAGACAAAAGCCACCAATACCATTAAATCCCGAATCTCTGAAACAACAAATATGATAGAAAGGATTCCTCCAGTCATTCTTGTCGGGATTGGTGGTCTTTTTGGTGCAATCTCACGATATCTGGTGTCTGGATTTTTCAAAAACTATGTGGATTTTCCTTTGGGAACACTTGTCGTGAATGTTCTGGGATCATTCCTTTTGAGCTACATGGTCACATTGAATCGAATGAATCTTTTTGATCCAACTTGGTTGATATTTCTAGGGACAGGATTTATGGGAAGTTTCACCACTATGTCCACCTTTGTTGTTGAGACTATGAGTTTTTCAGGGTCATCTCTGAAAACCGGTGCATTCAATTTGTTGATTACATTGATTATGGTTTTTCTAGGAGGATTCCTAGGACAGGCAGTTGCAGTTCAGCAGATCAGGAGGATTCTTTGATGGAACTCAGGAAAATGCTCAGAGTGATTATCAGGCTACCAGGGGGAAAAAAATCCAAGGGGAGCCACAGTCTGGTCAAGGAAGTCCTCAAATTATGCAAAGAAGAGGGAATCATTGGAGCCACAGTCATTCAATCAATTTATGGATATGGGGACAAGGATTATGAGATCAGTATCTTGAGAGGCATCGGAGACCTTCCTCAAGTAATCGAGATAGTGGATGAACCAATTGTGATTAGAACCTTGCTACCTAAGTTGAAAGAATTGATAGAAAGTACAGGTTTGATCACCATAGATGAGGTATATTCGATTTAATCCCTATGTCGTTCAATAATCTGTTCCACGCTTCTTTTAAGGGAATTTAACCTCTCTTTGGTTTGGGCTTCAATCCTGTAGGATAACTTAGATTCGGTATTGCTACTACGAACCAAGAACCATCCATCTTTGAACTCCGCACGGATGCCATCTATTTCCAAAAGGTCAGCCCCATTTGCTATGGCAAATTCACGGAGCTCATCGAAGATACCTTCATGCCTGGCTCGTTCGATCTTCAGTCTGATTTCTGGTGATGAATGATAGGTGGGATACTGATTCCTTATGGCATCAAAATCCAAGCCAGAAGATTTCATCTCTGAGAAGATTTTAAGGAAACGAATAGCGCTGTAAAGACCATCGTCGAATCCAAAATAATCATCGTTGAAATAATAATGACATGACAGTTCTCCAGCAAGGTCAAAATTTTCTTCAAGAACTAGTTCTTGGATATATGAATGTCCAACTTTAGAAAGCCTGCATATCCCACCCTTTTTTTCGATGTATTCTGAAGTTGCCTTGCTGATTTTTACATCGAGAACAACTGAAGGGGATTTGACTTTGAGAATATCATCAAAAAACATCATCATCACTAAATCAGGAGAGATAATGTTCCCATCCGGTCCCATAAAACCAACTCTGTCGCCATCACCATCAAAAACTATTGCAAGCTCTGCATCATTGGATTCAATGAATTTTTTCACGAATTCATAGGATTTTTCCTTTGTAGGATCTGGATTCAGAATTGGAAAATTCCCTTTTGGCTCTTCATGGAGGTGTTTCGCTTCAAAAGGCAATACTTCTCGAAATCTTCCAGTGCACCCATTTCCGTATTCAACAACCAGATTTAGGGGAGAGATTGACTTTGCGGTTTCTTTCAGGAAGGAGAAGTAGGCGTCCTG
This sequence comes from uncultured archaeon, assembly GCA_964645535.1. Classification (GTDB taxonomy): domain Archaea; phylum Asgardarchaeota; class Heimdallarchaeia; order Heimdallarchaeales; family Kariarchaeaceae; genus WAKA01. The sequence continues at coordinate 66,878 of CAZYCQ010000006.1, forward strand.
CAATTCTATATCGATTTTATGGGTTCCTTTGGATTGGTTGCCTGCTTCCATTTTTTTTCTTTTGAAATCTTTTTTAGTCAATTGGATTTTGGTTTCAATTGCATTGAAGAAATTTTCATAGCTGAGGGAAACACCGTCTTCATTGCAAACTTTGAACCCATTAAACTCAGGAGGGTTATGTGAAGCTGTAATCGCGATACCTAGGTCAAAGGATTTTGAGTTGGCCAACGTGAAATACAACATTGGAGTGGGCCCCATCCCAATATCAACAGTGTTTACACCCATTTCATTCAAACCCTTACAAAGAGCTTCTTTTAGCTTAGGGGTAGACTCTCGAGCATCTCCAGAAACAACAACAGAACCTTGGAAACCAAGATAATCTGCCAATGTCCATCCGAGCTTTTCTGCAAATCCCTCATTGATTTCATCAGGGAAAATCCCTCTGATATCGTTTGCAAGGAAAATTTTAGAATTTTTCAACGTGTTAACTGATTACTTCCGGTTTTATTATTTTTCGAAACCTTCTGGACTGCACCGCCATAATTATTTAACGTTTAGCACCTATTGGGGTATGAACAATTCAGGATCCTTGAGATTTCATTTCTCCACAACAGGGATCAGAGGAAATGTTTCAAAGGACTTAACCCCACAATTTTGCTTTGAAGCAGGACGTGCAATTGCCAATTGGGCAAAAACACATATGATCGAGAATCCAAAGGTCCTTATCGGGAGGGACTATCGGTTTTCATCGGATTTAATATTATCATCCTTATTGTCTGGACTGCTTGCAGAAGGACTTAATGTGAACATCATAGAAGATCAGGCCCCTACCCCGGCGATAATACAGTATTTATTGGAGAAATCCTATGATATCGCAATAATCGTGACTGGAAGTCATCTTCCCCCTGAAGACAATGGGATTATTTTGGTTGACGGAAAAGGCAATTATTTCAGAGGAATTTTGGAATCAATGCCAGAATCAGGAAATGTTTCATGGTCTGAATTCGGTTCTTTTGGTCTGGTGCACGATTATTTATCCACATATCTCAGTCATCTAAGAGAATTTGCATCACAATTGCAATTAACAAAACAGGATCTAAGAATCTTTTTAGATCCAGTTGGCGGGCCGATGGCAAAACCTCTTTCCAAGATCTTACAGGAGTATGTTGAGGACGTTGTTGGGATTAATCTGGATCCAAATCCCAAAATTGATTTCAGACCATCGGAACCGAAGCCGGAAACTCTTGTGAAAACGTTGGATTATTTCAAAGGTGGAATCTTTGATCTAGGGATCACAACTGATTTTGATGGAGACAGGGTCATTTTCATTACCCCTTCAGGAAGAATCCTTACTGGAGATTATATTGGGGCGGTTATTGCAAAATACTTTTGGGAACTTGATTCTTCAAGCAAGGTTGTAATTCCAATCAATACATCTGCAATAATTTCAGACCTTTCCAAAAAAATGAATACAAAATTTGTTTATTGTCAGGTGGGAGCACCCAAAATCATCGAGAAAATGAAGGAAACGGACGCGATTTTTGGGTTTGAGGAGACAGGGAAGTACTTTTTCAGAGATTTCTGCCTTTATCCAGACAGTGCTGTTACATCATTGTTTTTGCTTCATATTCTGCAACAAACAGGTCAAACCTTAGACGATTTGATACAAGAATTACCTACCTATTTCCAATTGAAAACCAAGACACCCTCAGCTCGCGAAACCTCAGACGTACTAATGAAAAGATTGGAATTGGATCTAGACGATCTCGTTTCATCTCTTGGTGATGGGGTTGAGATCATTCAAATCCACAAATTGGATGGTCTTAGGATAGATTTCTCAGATGGGTCATGGCTCCTTCTCAGGCAATCAGGAACTGAAGACAATTTAAGAGTCTTTTCCGAAAGCAAATCAGAAGAAATAGCTAAAATGCTGAATGACAAAGGTTTGGCATATGTCAAACAAAAACAAAAGGAACTTAAATTGCTCTAGTGTTTGAATATTTCATTGATTTTTTGAGAGTATCATCTATTTCGTCAAACAAGTCCTCAATTTTTGGGATGTATTCCTGAACATAGTCCTGCAGTCTTGAGAAATCGAGGAGATAATCCTCAAGTGATTTAAGGACATCTTCCTTGGCCGTTTCCTCATCATCCTCTTCAAATAGGTCGGTCAATTCTTGTTCGATTGCAATTAAATCATCTCTTAGCTTGTTTTGCATTGTTTCCTGATCTCTTAGGATTTCCAGTATTTTCTCATGAGTTTTATCCGCGAAATCCCAGCCATCCATATTCTGGATTATTTCATCCATTTTCACCTGAAGTTCCTGAAGATTAAATAATAAATTATCGATTTCCTCAAACACAGGTTGAGTTCCTTTCCGGATCTCATCCACTGACGTTCCATTGGTCAATCCCTTGACTTTGGGAACTAGGTCAGCCTTGGTTAGGAGGGCAAGCTCACTTACCGTTTGTCCATATTTGTCTTGGACCTCCTTAAGTTCTCGCCTCACCGTTACAACTTCATTGAGCAGAAGATCGGATTTCCTCATGTTGTTCTGCATAATAATCTCCTCTCCATCATTTAGATGGGATTCAAAAAATTACAGAAATATCCAAATCAAGGCCTTTGATTAAGAAGCTAAAAGTTGCATTCATTAATTCCACATCCATTGAATCCTGATTGGATATTTCTACAGATATTATATTGACATAATCCTATAAAAATAAGTTGGAACGCGAAACCAGAGAAGAGAGGAAACACGGTGAATTTTCATTCGGATATTCGAAAATAATTGACTGGTTTCAGGATAACCAAACGAATAGAATAAATGTCTCTAAATAGAAACACTTCATATTGCCATGAAGATGCAAGACTTCGACTTTGAAATAGCTCCCGTCATATCGGTTTCACGGGAGGAAATGCAGGGAATTGAATTCAACGAATATTTGAAAGGAATTTCCCCCTATGAATTGATGAAACGGGCTGCCAAAGCTTTTGCAGACCAAATTCTTGAGACTGTGGAAGGCAAAAAGGTGGTTTTCCTTGTTTCAGGAGGAAACAATGGCGGGGATGGAATTGAAGCGTTCCATCTCTTGTATGAACGGATCGATGGATGTTTAATCCAAACAGATCCTCGAGGAATGAAATCCACAGAAGCACGGCAGGTCATCAGTGAAATGGTTGAGGGGATTGGGAATCCCCGCCTAGATGAGCGCCAACAGAATTGGTTTACAGGAAACTCAAGGCTCAAGGTTCTCGGCAAGGCAGAAAACCTTCCAAAACCCGAAATGTGGGAAGAGCTTGAACTTTCCAATCTTGAGGAACTGCTTGCAAATGCTGAAGTGATAATAGATGCCTTGTTCGGTTTGAACCTTAGGACTCAAGTAAGAGAACCGTTTGATGAAATAATTGGATTGATCGGCTCCATAAAGACCACACATCCTGAGAAGGTCGTGATATCCTTGGATTTGCCGTCAGGACTTGATGCAAATACAGGGGAATGGCATGCACCCAAGTTCAAACCTGATTTGACAGTAACCTTCCAATATCCAAAACATGGTCATCTATTGGCAGGACTGAATCCGATAGTAGTCAGTATTGGAATTCCGGAAGAAAGCATGGTATGGGTTAATACAGGCTTGTTCCTTTCACATTGGCCTCGACGGAATCCCAATAGTCATAAGGGAATGAATGGTAGACTTCTGGTTATTGGAGGGTCTGATGAGTTTACAGGGGCTCCGCTATTAAGCAGTATGGCTGCTTTGAGAGCGGGTATTGATACCGTTCGAGTGGCAATACCTGAGAAAATCCGGGACATACTTGCTTCACAAACCAAAGATCTTCTTTTGTTCAAATTGAGGTCAGATACGCATTCTCCCAAGCACATCAAGGTTCTGAAGGACTTAGCCCTTAAACGCCATGATTCTGTAGTCATTGGAATGGGGTTGTCAAACAAGCCGCCAGTTTACAAATTTGTCCGTGAATATTTCAAACAAATCCGAGATCAAAATGTCCAGATCATTCTAGATGCAGACGCAATCAGGGCATTCAGAGAGGGTACTGATGATTTGAAAAACTCAAATGCCATCATTACCCCCCATCGGGCAGAGTTTAGGTATATGCTTAAGGAAGAGATTCCAGTGGATTTCCAAGAGTTGATTACATTCACGGAAAATGTTGCTTCAAGGCTTGGGATCACCATTGTTCTAAAGGGGTCAATTGATATCATTACCAATGGAACTAGAACGTTCCTAAATAAAACAGGGCATCCAGGAATGACGGTAGGAGGAACTGGAGATGTCCTTGCTGGCCTAATCGGTGCCTTTACAACCCTGATAAAAGATACCGTCCAAGCAGCTGCTCTTGCCTGTTATGTTATGGGTCTTAGTGGTGAGAAAGTGGCGGAGGTGTATGGGAATGGCCTCGTTGCTTCGGACATAATCCCACAAATTGCAAAAACCATTCTTGGTCTAGAAAAGAGGAGAGAAGAACTCATTTACCGCCCTTAGTTTTCTTCTTTGATCTTTTCTTGGCAGATTTCGTTTTTGAGGAAAATTGTTTCACTCTTTTTGAGGATGTCAATTTTTTGACTGCCTCATTGTTTTCAATATGAAGACGAGCTACAAGAAAGAAGAAATCAAGAAATTTGGGTATCATATTAATCTTGTCGGTAGGAAGAGTAAAAGTCATTTGAAGATGAGGATCTGTTGATTCCTTTGCGGGTTGGATCGAAAGAAGATCAAGGTAGGGTTCCAATGATTTTGCCTTTCCTAGGAATTCTTCATTTGTGGCAAAATGGCGAATTTCCATGGGCAAATTAGCCTTAATCATGTAAAGTTTATCGACAGCGGGATTGTCAGTTGGAACATCCTCCATTTGCACGTAAACTTCAAAGTTTCTTCGAATAAGTCCCTTGTTCCGATATGGCACAAAATAAAATCTGTATGCAGGATCAATATCAATTCCGGCTTCTCTGAACTTGACACCGATGAACAATTTCTCCTTTCCTTTAATGAGCTTGTTCAGAAGCACGTTAGTTGCAAAGGTTTGGTTGATCATGGTATAATTCAAGGTTTGGACTCCAATCTGCTTTCGATTGGGAACACATCGAAATTCAATCACTTCAGGTTTCAAATCTACAGTCGTTATCTCTTTTGCATAGGGATTTAGTGCCTTTTCAACATGTTCAACAACGAGAGCCCTTCGTTTGGAAGTATATTTCTTTCCCAGATACATATTTCCAATGAGGAAAACCACGAAAAACAAAAACGGAAGCATTGCAACTATTATTGCCAGCACAGTGTCAGCGGTACTCGCCATAGGAGTATGTTGAAAGTTGTAGTTTTCAATCCTTTCTTAATGTCTCAGTCAAAAATTCCAAGAAAGGTCTTTTGATCGATTCTCCCGTGAATTTGGAAACGACTTAAATTGTTCTGATATTCTAAGACATTGTGGCAGATCAGTTCTCTTTGGATTCGATCATTCCAGAAATGATGGGAAAAACCTTTGGACTTTACGCTGATATTACCTATACAAGGGATTTCCTTATTCGTGACTTTATACTGAATGGGCTTGAGGATAACGGAGTCATTTGCATTGTAACATTAACTCAAGGGGCAAACAAGGTAATTGACGAATTGAGCTCCATCTCTGATGATGCAGCGATGATCGTGAATGAAGCCATTCTTAATGAAAGGTTGCAAATTGTCGACATGTATTCTTTCAGAAGTGGAATCCCTGAGGAGATAGCTCCAGGCACCTACTATCTTGAGACTGCATCAGACCTAACCTCCCTTTCCATCCAGTTGAATAAGATTTCCTCAATCTTTGATAAACTTCGGATTGTGATAAATCCTCTCAGTCTCCTTGCGGTATATGCCCCTTCAGGATCATTGTTGAATTTTCTTCAAACCCTTTCTGCACGAGTCACCAAAAGAAACCAGACTTGCCTCCTCATATTGGATAGTGGAGTGATTGAGCCAGTGGAGCTTTCGAAAATTGAATCTGTTCTGGATGGAATGATCGAATTACAAAGAGACGAAAGTCTGGGCAAATTTGGTGAAAAATTCAGGATAAAGTTCATGAGAGGATTAAGGGACACCCCTTATTTTGATTGGACTTTAGTTGCCTGAAGATTTCCAAGGTTTTCTTTTGAGGACAACATATGTTGCGAAAAGCAGATAACCGCCAAGATTGTTGAAAATCAATGTTTGGAAGAAATTTTCGGTTATCACTAAATTGACATTTGCGAAAATACGGAGATTTTGATTTGCAAAACCAACAATGCCATGATACTGAGAAATCTTTACATTGCTGGAAACCTCAACCTTTAAAGAATAGGAGGTTGTCTCTCCCTGCTTCAATATCAATTTTTCATTTTGTTGGGATCCATGTATGAGTTGCGAACCCACTGCATCTGCAAAAGGAGTCAATTCAAGCAATGGAACAGGTCCTGAAAGATATGTTATTTCCAATTCCACAGTGGCGCTTCTTCCTTTTTGGAAATTGATCGTATTTGATTTCAAAGTGATTTCAATGTCAACCTGCTTGTTTTCAGGTACTACTGAAATAATTCCGTACTTAAATTGGGCAAACCAAAAATCATTACCAGATAATTTCCCGAATTGAGCAGTTGGTTCATCACCCTCAGTCCTATATTCAATGATGGTGTCATGGTCGAGAACAGCAACAGAATCTTTGAAGTGTTCTACTGCCCACACTCGTTGCAACCTATCAATGTGTAAATCATTGATACCGGCAAGAATTATATTGTTTTCTGGTTTTGGAACATAATATTTCCTGTTTACAGAAGCTGTATCTGGATCAAATTGGACAATCAAGTCGCCACCATGGGATCCAGACCAGAGTTTACCATTTCCATCAATTACGACACCAACAGGTGCGATAAAGTCTGGATCGACAGGATATTTAATGATGGCACCGGTTTCAGGGGCATACCTAACAAGTAGATTGGTATAAGATTCAACGAACCAAATCTTTCCTTCATGATCTTTCACTAATCCCAAAGGACCACATGTTTCTGCACAAACAATATCAATAATTGTAATCTCTTTTTTTTCAGGTTTCAGATATCCAATACTATTCCCTAACCAAAGACTGAACCAAATTCGATCCTCATCAACCAGAAGATCAAAAGGAGCAACAGAGCCACCATTGATTCTATAGGAATGATAAGTTAGGTTATTGGGGAAAAAATGAACAATGTGGGTATCTGTATCATTGAATTTGTATGTGTAATCGGTTAACCAGATGGAACCATCATTTGCCATCTTTAATTTAAAAGGTGTTATTCCGGTGGGAAATTGATATTCAATTGCATTGCCTGTTTCCTTGTCTAAAAGATATAGAGAATTATCTTTGAGGATATTGAAAAAAAGATGAGTTGAGTTTATGGGAAGGACATCAAAAACTTGGTGTTCCTCTGAAAGGGAGTAATCCACCAGAAATTCTCGTTCGGTGATTGAAAGTTGTGGTTGATCTGAGACAATTACCGAGCCAAATGTAAAATTTGTAACGTAGGTTTGTTTATTAAATGGAAAAATGTTTTCTTCTTTAGAGATTTTTTCAGGAGTTGCATGAGTTCTAATGGAATATTGTCCATGTGAAATAAAAAACAGAAGTAAAATAAAGCAAAACATGACTTGCCGGGACATAGGATTTCAATTTGTTTTAATAAAACAGATATTTCTGTCTTTCCAAAGGCTAAATCATAAAAATCCTTTTGAAATGCTGTTATTATGAAAGTTCTCCGGTATTTTCTGTTTCAAAGCAGTTTAATCACAATTGCATTGATAAAAGTAGCTTCTGCGCATGGAGACATCCCGCATGGTGCAGAAACAGCAGAACCATCATTTCCGATCTTTGTTGCACTTGGAGCCGCCATCATTTCAGGGGTGTTTCCTATCGTTTTTGGTTTTTTGGTTCCCCATTGGTTGCGTCAAGCAGATACCCTCCCCTTTTCATTAAAAGAGAATCTTGAGCCGTTGATGAGAGGAATGTCTTTTGGATTTCTCCTTTTCCTGTTCTATGATTTCGGTGTTCTTTCTAGTTTTGCAGGTCTAAATTCTTCAGATCTCGTGCTGAGAATCATTTTACCCTTAATTCTTTTTTCAGGCCTAGTCTTGATAGATTTACGTGCTTTGGGAAGGGAAGGAGAAAATATTTGGCTCTTCATCTGGTTATTTGGAATTGCATTCCATTCCACTGCAGAAGGAATAATAATGGGAGCAAACTTTCTGTTGCCTGAACCAGATGTCCTTAGATTTTTCCCAGCAATAAGTTTCATCTTTCATAAGTTTGCAGAAGGCTTCATTGCAGGTGTCCTTTTAACTGATAAGAAGACAACAGAGAAGGGAATTATCATTAAGGGAACAATTGCATCTTCCTTTATTTTGATTGGGGTTTTAGGAGGATATTATAATATTCAAACTTTTGGGAGATATATTTCATATCTGTATACCATTACACTTGTGACTATCACATCAACACTTTTCTACCTTGGGCAAAGAAGGAACAGTTCGGAAGACAAAACCTTTTTCAGGGGGTCAATCTTAGGAATCCTGTTGCTTTACCTGTTTACAATACTGCATGAGGTGTAAAACTTGGTTCAGAAAAATTATCTCATATCATTTATCTTTGTCCTCCTATTCACAGGTTCAGTGTTTTTCCTAGGGTATTATGCAAATCAGTCTTCTCAGGAACCATCTGAAGAGGTTACGATCCGGATTATCGCGAAGCAATTCGAATATGAACCTGAAAACATAACAGTATCATTCGGTGTGAAGGTGAAATTGATCCTCACCTCCGCAGATGTGGTTCATGGTTTCCAAATTGAAGAGTACAATATCAAGGACGTTCAAATCCGAAATGGTGAAGAAACCGTTGTTACATTTGTTGCGAACATCAGAGGAGAATTCATCTTTTTTTGTGACGTATTTTGTGGAGTCGGTCATGCAGACCATTGGGGAAGATTAAGAGTCGTATAACTGAAAAGGATTTCCTTTAATGGTTTGCCGTATTTTGAAATGAAAGCAGTTAATTTATAAACACCTACACTTTTGATAGCTAAGACCCAATAGAGGTGATTACATGGAGTTTCTAAAGCAAGTTAAATATTTCCTTTTGGGATTTGGAGGGGCAGGAGTAATCCTCCTGCTCTTTTTCCTTACGAATGACAAAGGAAAGACAGCAATTTCATTAGGAGGCTCGACGATTTCTGCAAGGTTGAATGAGTCTACACTGACTCCAGTTCGGATCTTTCTAATTTCAATTGAATTTATTTGGCTTTTCAGCTGGGCAATCTTCTATATCAGGTTATCAAGGAATGCAAGTCAACCTGCTCCAGAGGAAACTGCCAAGAAGATAGAAGCATTTGAACCCAAATACTTCCAAGGCGTGGCTGCGTTTCTTTTCCTTTTGTTAATCCTGTCCTTTGGTATTCCTTATCTTTTTGGACCAGGAATTGCCCAGTTCCACAATCATTCAACGGATGATCCCTTTGATCAAAGAATCAATGTCAAAGCACATACCTTTGTTTTTGAGTTTGATTTGAACAATAATGGAACATATATATCTTCGCTCTCGAAGGATTCCCCTGCGGTTCAGTTAAAGACAAATGTCCGATATCTGTTCGTTCTTGTTTCTACGGACACTACGCATGGCTTTGGTCTTTATTCTCCAGACGGGGTGTTGCTTGGTCAAAACCAGATCATTCCAGGCTATGAGAACTATTATTATTTTACCTTTGAAGAAGCAGGCACATACAAAATTCTATGCATGGAATACTGTGGTGCAGGACATCAAGTCATGATGTCATATATTTCGGTGGTGTAGGTGGTAATATGAGTGAGAAAAGTTATGTAGAAGAAGCAAAAGAATTGTCTTTAGGTTATTTTGTAACTGGAGGACTTGTTCTTGCGATTGCAGTGCTCCTTGGACTGATGACCAGGATTTCACAGACTGGTTGGTTTGGAGAAGTTCCAAGAGTCTATTATTCCTTGATGACATTGCATGGTATGGCTGCATTTGTAGGATGGGGATGTTTCACATCCATGGGATTGACATGGTATGTTCTAGTTAAGACATTGGATTCTCCACTTCACAGTCCTAAACTTGTCAAAGCGATTTATTGGTTGTTTGCAGTTGCTTTTGTACTGCTAGCTGTCAGTGTCCTTTATGGTCGATTCGGTGGATCATGGGTGTTCCTTTATCCAATTGCGTTTTATGGATATTGGGATTCAACTGCTGCAGGCATTTGGACATTTGGTGTCATTCTTGCTGGAGTTGGGATAATCCTTTACGGACTGGAAATCCTTTTGACCATTCGGAAAGCAGGATATAGCCTTTTGGCAGCTTTGGGATTTGAATCCTTCAGGAAAGATTTCGAAGACATTAAGGATCGGATTCCTTTGGCGGCAGTTCCCTTTGCAGTTATCGGATTGGGTATGATTGTTGCCACAATTCCATTTGCATACTTGTTGATCTATCAACTTTTGGAGTTGATGGGAATAATCAACACCAGAATGGATCCTCTTCTTGCCAAAAATTTCCTATGGTGGTTTGGTCATCCTGTGGTTTATCTCATACTATTTCCAGTGGTTGGTTTCTTTTACTATGTAACTGAAATTTACGCAGGACAGAAATTAGTTGGGGAACGATATGCAAAGCTTGCTTGGGCTTTGGCAACTATAATCCAGAACTTCATTGGTGCCCACCATCTTTATGCAGACATTGCCCAACAACCATGGATCCACGTCTGGTCCCAAATGGGGACTTATGTTATCATCATTCCATCCCTGATCTCCATTTTTTCCATTACTGCAACCATCTATATTTCTGAATTCAAATGGGGTATTGCTTCGCAATACATGTTCGTATCCTTGACATTTTGGCTATTGGCCGGTCTTTCAGGATGGGTGAATGCAACAATCTCCTTGAACATTAATATTCACAACACATTGTGGGTTGTTGCTCACTTCCATGTCATGGCACTAATGGCATTGACCACCATGATTTTCGGAATGGGCTATCACCTGATTGGAGATTACACAGAAGGTAATTTCAATGAGAAATTGGGGGTTAGGGCACTTTGGACATATGTCATCGGTGCCCTTGGCTTCACCCATTTCTGGTTCATCCAAGGTCTTTGGGGAGGAATAAGGAGGTCTTTCTATTCCACACCAGAGTCCTTGACAGCCTTGACCTATTTCAGTATTCCATTTATGATCCTCGCAGTGATAGGGGTGTGGCTTAATATCTATGTTGCAATGAAAGCGGTCTTTGGATCTTCCACGAAGGAACCAAATGCATCTGCCGTTGCAGGGCAGTGAAATGAGCAATATGACAAATTTGTTAAAAATAATAATGTAGTAAAGGTAATGAAAACAATCTGTAAAAAATATTTCCCATATTTTTTTTCTATTCTTGGAATATTCATTTTGGTCAGTTTTATTCCTACTGAATGGTTTAAGCTAGATTTAGTCAAGGATCCAAACGTGGTGTGGCTTGAATGGGAATTGACCTATCGTTTCAAAATGGTGATTGCAATTATTATTGGCGGGGTTATTGGTGCATTTTCGGGAATTGATATTTCTCGGTATAAATCCCTCCTTATGAATGAGGAGGAAATTTCCAAGACACATGCCGGTTGGAAATGGATGCTGTTCAATGACCTGTTTGTTTTGGAACTTTTCCTGTTTTTTTTTATTTCTGGTACTCTGTATATAAGAATTTTACAGGAAGATCAAGAGAATATACAAGTGGAGTTGCTTAGGCTAATCGACATAACCTATCCTCTGTGGTATGTTTTCGGATTAATTGTAGGAAGGTCATTGCTTGGAAAATTTCGGTGAAAAAGCCCAGAATTGTATCTTAATCTTTGTCTGTATCTGTATAAGAAGGAGAGTGGGGATGCATTGGACACTATGTTTCGTAACCATTTGATTCGTCTGTTTTCAAGATCTATAATGCAGGCAGAATCCTCAACCGTCGCGCCAGGATTTAGTCCCCACCATCCGTTGGGGGAATAATATAATCCTCTGGATTCATGGATATGACCGCAGATTACTCCTTCAATTCCTGCATTTTCCATAAAATAGGAAATTGGTTTACTTCCTGCATGAATTTTTTTCGATGGAATATAATCAAGAGATGTACCATAGGGGGGACTGTGTGAAATTAATATTCTGGTGTTAGCATCATCACGGATCTGTTTTCCCAATCCGCTCAATTTCCTGTAGGCGGTCAATGGGTGAATTTCTCCAAATGATTTTGCACGCTTTTCTCCTGAGGAATCGGTAACCCATCCAAAACCCAATAACTGCAAATCATCAATCATAATGCTCTTTTCCTGTAACCAGATAAGGTTGGGTTTAATTTCTGAGTAGGTCTTGATCCATTCCCTGAATTCCGGTGTTTCCACATTTCCAGGAATTGCGACAACAGGGACATCAAAATTAAGAAGAAAATCAAAGAACTTTCTGGCGAAAATTATCTGCAATCTGGTAGTTCTTTGGAGGAAACGGCTTTGGACATTCTTGACATATTCAGAACGACCACCCCGTTCGATCAGATAAGAATAAACGATAACAGGGAGATCAACTGTTGTAGGAATATCACCCGGTAAGACAATCATATCTGGTTGTTCCTGTGCAATTATCGGAGTGACATTGGGGGAAATGCCATGAATGTCGGAAAGAACCAGAATTTTCAACTAACAATTCATGGAAGTTCAATTTATAATTCTTTGTGGATATTTAGATTGCAAATGGCCATTCAATATCAACAGTGAAAAGAATCATGAGAACCAATCCAAGAATGGTCATGTTTTTCATAAAATGGGTCATTTCAGCCATTTTCATTTGTTCGTCCTCAACCTTCCAGAAATTGTGCATCATTGGAGTCACACCAATGAAGAAAAGAGCCAAAGCAATTGTACCAATCAAAGGCTGAAAACCTATCAGGAAAGAAATTCCACCAATAAGCAGAAGCAAGCCGCTGCCAATGACAGCCAATTTAGGAGCAGGAACACCCTTTGATCCTGCATATCCGCTCAGCATTTCGAGTTTCATGAAATGGTTCAGTCCAAACATAATGAACATGAAACCAGCAATAATTCTTCCAACTAGAAATATTTCGTTGTAAGCCATAATAATCACCTCTATCAGGCAAATATTATTTCAATATTGGATATATAAACAATATTTTATAGGAAAACAAGGAAGGAACTACCCCTGCAATTTTCAGGAGAGACACCAGATTGGAAGAGAAGGGTGATTCTGTGAAGAATATTATTGAGAAAATTTTGGATGGCTGAAATTACAGGTTTTGGATTTGTTCTGGGTCTGAGAATTGATCAACATGTAGGGTTCTTTTTTTCCTTTTTCAATATGGTAACATAGGAGGACATGACATTAACAGATTTTCCAAGGCTGAAATTGAGCTAAAAATATTTCACATTTGGTTATAGCACATGGATTTTGTGCAATTCCTAGAAACTTGTGAGTTCAGAGTTATTTGCCAAATAGCTCTGTTTTTTATATCGACTAACCGAACAAGGACAATGATTGTTAAAATTGAAAATCTTTCCAAGGTTTTCAAAGATGGAGAAAAGCAGGTTGTTGCCCTCCAAGATGCAAGTTTGGAGATCAAATCTGGCGCCACAGCCCTTCTTGGTCCCAATGGAAGTGGGAAATCAACATTGATCAAAATAATACTGGGATTGGTGGAACCTACAGCAGGTAAGTTCATTCTGTTTCCCGAACACGACATGAGCCATCGGGAAAGCCTATTGAAAATTGGATACATGCCTGAAACTCCATCTTTAATTTCTGGAGTCAATGCAGTCAAATTCATCAGGCATATAGGAATGCTCAGTGGATTGAATTATAATACAGCAATGCAAAGAACGCATGAAGTATTGGATTATGTAGGAATCTTTGAAGAAAGGTATCGTGAGATCCGCGGATATTCGACCGGGATGAAACAAAGGATTCTGTTTGCACAAGCATTAGTCCACGATCCGGAATTTCTAATCTTAGACGAACCGACAACTGGGTTATCTCCTGAGGGGAGAAGTGAGATGCTTGATTTGATTACAGAGATAACAAAGGACTATGGTAAATCCATAATGTTTTCTACACACATTCTTCCAGATGTGGAAGACATCTGCAACAATGTCATCATCCTCTACAACGGAAAAGTTCTGTTTCAAGGAGGAACTGCGGAGATGTTGAACAAAATGCGGAAGGGAAAAAGGATCGTTGTTTCTTCGAATGTAGAGCAGATAAAGAGCCAATTGATGGCCAATGGTTATGAGATAGAAAATGATTGGAGACAGGAAAACTCTTTTTTTCTAAGGTCTCCTGACGAAAATCCAATTGAATTTTCTGAAATACGGGAAGTAGTCCAAGCAAACCAATCCTATCTCATAGCATTTGAAGAGGAACAGGTCAGTCTAGAAAATCTTTTTGTGGAGCGCATACGGAGGGAAAGAGAAGAATGAGCGTATATGAAAGCAAATACAGACCACTGAAAAAAGCCAGATCAAAAGAGTCTTTGAAGAATGATATTTGGGTCATGACAGTTTTTGAAATCCGCAGAAGTTTAAGCGGAAGATGGAGTAAAGTTCCATTGATTTTTGCTGGCTTTTTCCTATTCATCGCTTTGACATCGCTTGGGCAATTACTTCTTCTTCCAGAGAAGGAATTTCTCCAGAGTCTGGAATTTTTTTCTGCATTCTTTCTTACTCCTGCTGAAGGTCCCGGTTCACTGATTTGGTTGCATGTGGCCATCATCAATTCAGGGCTAATTGCAACAGATCTTGGAGACAATACCTTCACCCTCTACATGACAAAGATGAGATTGAAGACCTACTTCCTGTCCAAAGTGATTGCTTCGATGATATTGACCATTATAGGTCTACCTTTGGTTTCAATCGCTTACTTCATTGTAGCAATTTACAAACGAGGTTTTCCTATTTTTCCATTCAATTGGGACTTGATGATTGATTACCTTGTCATCTTGGGTAAATTGGTCGTCTTTGCCATTTTTGTGGTGTTTCTCTACAGTTCTCTGATCTTATTGTTTTCTGCCTATACAAAACGATCAATCAACGCAGGTGTTATTTTCATCGTTTTTCTCATCGCTTCTGTAGTCATTGCGGATGGTATCCTGTATGAGACGACACAGGTGGAAATGTTTAGGTTGTTTAGTCCATTGACTGCAATGTACATTGTATTCACCAATTATTTTTCTCTGCAATTTTCATTTGGTGGAGCAGGAAACGATGGAGGACCTCAAGCTATTGAACCAGAAAGTCCAGATTTAGTGGTATGGGCGATTTTTAGTACCATTGCCATGGCTGTTTTCTCATTGACAATGACATACAGGAAACTGGTTACACTAAGGAGTGAGTAAATGACAGGGATAGAGTTCAAAAATGTAAGTAAGTTTTATGGGGAAGTCCTAGGATTGAATGACGTATCCTTTTTCATTCCAAAAGGGATAACTGGATTGGTCGGTTCCAATGGCGCTGGAAAGAGTACAACCATGAAACTCTGTGTATCGATTATCAAGCCTGATTTAGGAGAAGTGACTTACCAAGGAGAGTCCATTTGGAACAATCTTGCGTATCTCAAAAAAGTGGGCTACGCAACGGAAAAAGACAAGCTTTTCGAATGGATGACAGGGTATGAGTTCCTTAAATGGAATGCCAGATTATTGGATCTCCATGGAACTGTTGCTGAAACGCGGATTAAGGAAATTTTGGAATTAATGGATCTTTCACATGCAAAGGATCGGAAAATCCAAGGTTATTCTAGAGGGATGAGGCAACGTGTCAAGATCGGTCAGACACTCCTTCACGAACCTGAATTGATCTTCGTGGATGAACCTATGTCTGGAACAGATCCACTTGGGAGGTATACAATAGCGGAAACATTCAGGAGAGTATACAAAGATGAGGGAAGATCAGTAATTCTCTCGTCACATGTACTTCATGAGCTGGAACGATTGAGTACATGGTTGCTTATCCTTGAAAATGGCAAGTTAGTGGCAGAGGGAACAATGCACGGAATACGTGAGGCAATGAACAATGTTCCTCAACATTTCATCATTACATCTCCAAATGTTGATTCAATATTGGAGAGCCTAGTGGATCAGATCATAGAATTCAAGCGCCTTTCTCCGTATAAAATCCAAGTTGCCGCCAAAAACCGTGAGGCTTTGGAAAACTCATTGGTAGAAATCCAACAAGACCAACATATTGAGATCAATGAATTCCTAACTGCCGACGCAGATTTATCGGCGGTTTATCGACTTTTGAAAAATGGCAACAGAGATTCATGGAGGTATTTAGCATGATGCAATTAGAAGCCGTAAAGGAAAAAATTAGAATCACCAAGCCAGTTTATTCACTTGCAATTTCGATGAATCGGGCGAACAGAACAACCAAAGCCCTAACAATTGGAATGTTCATTCCAGTACTTGTCCAAATGGTGATTTATTTCTATGGAATTTATGACAACCGGTGGGATTTTATTCAGATTAACCCTCGAGACTTAACAGGAGGAGATTTTTACCGGAGAATGCTCCGCGTTCAGTTGAATGCCGCATTCCCTTATTTTTATACAATGACAGCTTTAATTATTGGGACTAACATGTATAGGGAAGAAATAAATGAAGATACAATCACCTATACCATAACGAAACCGCTTCCTCGAAATTACATCTTTCTTCAAAAATATTTGGCCTATTTACGGATTTCCTTTTTTATCACTTTCCCGGCGCTTTCTGTATCATTTTGGAGCTCCGTACTTGTGTCCATGGTTTTTGATTCCAATTTCAATTATGGGGGAAGAGGAACAACTCTTATCTCATATCTGGCAATATCCACTGAAAACTGGATCATTCTTATTATTGGTCTTCTTATTCTTCTAGCAACATTGGGAGTGGTTTTTGTTACTACAGGACTTCTCCTGAACCGCCCCCTGTTAGTAAACCTCTTTATCGGTTTTGGAATATTAATTGAACGAATCTTGATAGATTTGATCGACAATAGGATTGAACCATTGTATCTAGCCCAAAATTTCATTGTCAGAACCTTAGTTGGCTTCGATGAAGCATTTGCAGGATTCCTACGGTCACGGGAAATTTTCGGATTTGGATTGGACGGAACAATCATCAATTCAATACTTATTGTATTTATTGGATTATGGTATGGTATGAGAAAGTCATTGGAGAAAGAATTTTGGTAATATGATTGTTCTTCTATCAAAGTATTTATATCAATTTTTTTCGTTTAATTCATAAGGTTGTTAAATAATGGAAACGTCAGAAGGCGAACATGCATATTGTCCATTGGCAATGGCGTCTCTCCTATTGAGTTCGAAATGGGATCTAATCATCATCTCAAATCTAATGTCGGGACCGAAACATTTCCAAGAACTGAAGACCATGATATCCATGGGGATTGAGGGAACCATTACTCCTGCCTCACTTTCTAGAGTACTAAAACGATTGCAGGAAGAAGGTCTAATTGAACGACAGGTCAAGGTGAAGGATCTTTCGCCAATTGAGATACAATATAGGCTCACTAAGATGGGAGAGGACTTGCGACCCGTTCTTGATGAACTCAGGAAATGGGGAGAAAAATACCAGTACAAGATTATTCAAAAATCAAATTAAAAGATTGACAGGTTGATGTGATTGGAGAGATCTTATTGATGCATCTACAAATTCCATGACCCTTAATCCATTGTCAATATTCACCAATGGTTCAGCCCTTCCATTGATGACGTCTAGAAAATTCAGATGTTCTTCAAGGAGAGGCTCACCGTACACCTTTATTGAAGACCCTGGTCCGTGGGGGATTGAGATGACTCCTTCTTGACTGGTAATGTTGCCTAATGCGCGTATTTCAATTGTTTGGGCGATGAGATCGACATTGAAAGTGGATTTTTCACATTCAATGGTTATCTTTCTCTCTTTGCCTGCAAATTCTCTTGAAAGATGAACCATCCCATGGAAATTGTCTCCGCTAATGGATATCAGGGCAGAGTTGAGTGAATCTTCCTTATAGATACCTGTTGAATAGATTCTGAGTGACCCATTGACAAATCTGGAAAGAATATCGAAATCGTGCACACCCAGATCCTCCAAAACACCGGATAAAGACCCCAGGCGTTCAATAGGGACTGCACCTTTTCGGCTCACGGTGAAGGTTCGCACTTTTCCATAATGACCGGATTTAATCAATTCAATGAATTTCGATACAACAGGATTGAATACCTCAATGTGTCCAATTAAAGTCTTTACCTGCATGGACTGGAGGATTTCCGCCACCTTTCTTGATTCATGCAGATCAGAGGCCACAGGTTTTTCCAAAAGAACTGCCTTTATCCTTTCAAACTTTTTTTGGATCTGTTCAACTACAGACAGATGAAATTTGGTAGGTACAGCAATAATAATCCCATCAGGAGTAAATTCCACCTCGTCCAATGATTGATAGGTAGGAACATCATATTCACGGTCTGCAAGGCTTCTTGCCTTTTCCGAAGGTTCAACAATTCCTCCTAGGACCCCTAATTTATTGGTGACTCTGGCATGTAGCCTCCCCATATTTCCAAATCCGATCAGTAGCTCTTTAACCACAACATTGGTCAGAATTGACCTGTAAAAAATCATACGACAGGTACGAGTTCTTCCCACACTAATTGGATTAATTCTTGCACCAAACCAATCGGATTCAGCTAGTTTTAAGTTCTTTGGAATTTCGGTAATATTCAGTCATGACTATTTTCACCAAGAGAGGCGGAATTGTTGTTTTCAACGGAATTTTGTTTTTGGCGGTCGGTATCGCAATGGCAGGTTATAAAGCCATTGGAATCTTTGCAAACACCTTTCTAGCGCAAGCATTAGGTGACTATGCAACAGACGACGCGATTCGAGCCTTGTATCCAACCAATGAGGCAATAGCGGAAAACGGGATGGCAGCTTTAGGTCAGATCTTGGGAATAACAATTTTGGAAGCACTATTTCGGGCGATTTTGGACAGATTAGTCACAATAGACAATTCGCTGATCTTCTACTTCCTAATGATTGGATCCATGCTGATCTTCTCAGTTGTAGTGAGCTTTCCGTTGTTTGCTGCCGGAGCAGATTATAAATCCGTGAAGATAGTCCGAAAAGTTGAAAGAGAAAAGGTGTTTGCGGGGGATTACTTGCTTGTCGAAGTAAAGGTGAAAAATAAGTCATTAAATCAGATCCCTGTTTTGGAGGTTTATGATGCCTATCCAGAAGTATTTGATTTGGCGCTAGGTGAGAATTTCATTTCTACACAATTGGCAAGTAAACAATCGATAGTGTTTGCATATATTCTGAGAATTCCAATACGCGGAAGATTCCTGATAGGTCCAACCAAGGTCATAATTCATGACCGTCAAGGTTTCTTTTCAACTGAGGCGATTCTTGCGGAAATGACAGAAGTTCTAGTCTATCCATCCTATGAAGATATCAAGAAATTGCAGATGCTGGGTTCCAAACGACAGCTCGGAGTTCTATTCGGAGCTCATAAAACCAAAATCAAAGGTTCCGGTACAGATTTCTTCGGAATCAGAACCTATCAACCCGGAGACCCCTTAAAGTATGTTCACTGGCCTTCAGTTGCCAAATCCGGCGGAGAAAAAATGATGGTTCGGGAATTTGAATCCGAACAGAACATCAGGGTCATAATCATGATAGATGCATCCGCCTCCATGGGGGCAGGACTCCCAAGAAATACAAAGTTGGAATATTCAATCAGAGGGGCAGTCCTAATGGCATATTTGGCCTTAGAAAAGAAGGATTCAGTTGGATTGGTGGTATTTGACAAAGAATTGCGAACGTATCTTGAACCTTCTGGAAATCAAAATTTCATGTATCAATTCCTAGAAAGTTTGGCAAATATCACACCACAAGGACGTCCGGACATCGTAAGTGTAGTTGAAAGCTTGATTCCACGAATGACAAAGGCCTCTTATTTTGTTCTATTTTCCGATTTGGAAATGAACCATGAGGAAATTATCGATGCAATGAGAAAGCTTAGGGCACATAAGCATAGGGTGATGATAATTTCCCCATTTGGACCATGGTTCGAAGCAAGGGTTTCAGAACTATCTCCAACAGATCGGATGATTGGTGAAGCCATCCAAGAAGGGTTCATTTCACAACGAACAGAATTATTCAAGCTATTAAGAGGGCTAGATGTCATTGCCATGAGTGTGGGGCCCGATGATATGCTAGCCAATGTAATGGCGGAATTTTCCAAGATGAAAGCAATTGGTTCATAGAGACAAAAGGAAATAGGCAACTCGATACAGCAAAACACTTTTGATGGGTAAGCTTTTTTTTGTAAAATGTCCTACTACCGATAAGCTATACCTTGGTATTGTGATGGAACCATGTCAGAAACAGAAAAGAAAGCTACCAAAAGCAAGAAGGCCAAAGATGCAAGGATGACCCCAGAAGACATTAAGAATATCTGGGAAGAATGCTATGCCGAAGTCAAGAAAGTTGTTATCGGAAAGGCAGATGTTTTGGAGGATATAATGATTGTATTGCTTGGAGAAGGGCATATCCTTCTAGAAGGGGTGCCGGGCATTGCAAAAACACACATAACCAATTCGTTCGCTTCGGCCATTGGATTGGAATTCAACAGAGCTCAATTCACACCAGACCTACTTCCATCGGATGTGTTGGGGACAAATATCTATGATCCAAAAACAGGTACCTTCAAACTTCGGAGAGGGCCAATTTTCACCAACCTGCTCCTTGCCGACGAAATCAACAGAAGTCCCCCCAAGACTCAAGCAGCCTTATTGGAAGCTATGGCGGAAAAACAGGTTTCCATTGAGGGAACAACCTATAAGCTTGATCGTCCATTCATCGTAATTGCCACTCAAAACCCGGTTGAGCAGGAAGGAACCTATCCCCTACCGGAAGCGCAGGTCGACAGGTTTGGAATGAAACTACTACTTACCCTCCCCGAACCTGATGAAGAGTTGGATATTATCAAACTAAAGCACGAAGGAACAAAATTGAAGGTCAGAAGGGTCACTACTGCCCAAACAGTGAATAAAATGATCGAGGTGGTCAAGGAACACATCTACATTTCCAATGACGTAATGGCCTACATGAGAGACATCATTGTCAAAACCAGAACCGATCCAAGATTGGTGCTGGGATGTTCACCAAGAGCTTCTATTGCCTTACTTGGCCATTCCAAAGCTCATGCAGCATTGAAAGGCAGATCATATGTTATCCCTGATGACTGCAAGAGAGTAATGGTCAATACTATCCACCATCGTTTGCAAATCAAATCAGAGTTTGAATTGGAAGGAGTTACTGGAAAGGTGGTTATTGAGGACATCATGAACTCAACCACGGTTCCTGTATAATGGTGAGCATATGAGTGTCACAGAACGGGTTGGACAAGTCAGAGATCTATTCAGAAGTTCGAGAAGAAGAATCCAGATCTCCATGTGGGTCATCAGGGCAATTGGATTCCTCATTCTGGGATTGATGATATCCACGATCATGAATGCAACCCTTCCAGGAGTCTTCACTACAACTAACCTTCAGGTTTTCTTTTTGATACTTTTCCTAGTGGTTTTCAGTTTGATCCTTGCCACCTTCACACTCGTCGGTACGCTCATGGCAATGCTTATTTCATTGATTCCATTAGTCTCAATTCCAGCAGATCAATTGAGTGCCGAATTGGTTTTTGTGACTAGGGCGTTTGTTGAAAAGGTTTTATTCAGTTCATTGGATATTAGCTCGACAGGTCTTGACAAAGATCAATTTCTGGGTACAGGCACAGATCCGTTAGGCCCCCTTGCATATTTGATCAATAAACCACAAAGGGAATTGTACAACACTGCATTTGTCAACGGCACACTCTTCTTTGCCTTAATTCTAATGGTAATTGCTGGAATAAACTTTCTTTTCAGAGGTAATACTACCCAAGCAATCTCAGCATTTCTTCTCTCTCAATTTATCATTGGTTATGGATATATGAAAGACCGATTGCAACCCTTGGTTTTGCAGACAGGTTCTGTCAACGATCTTTTGGTATCTTCGATGTTTCAGATCGGTTTCATAACCTATCTTTTCCTTGAATATTCTCTTCAGACGTCATATCTTTCTTCTCTTGCACGACCCAGTTTGGAGCGCCAAACAAGAGTTCAGAAACAGATTGAACGGTTGGAAAAGTTCAAGTTAGGAATGGAGGAGGAAGAAACCAAGCAGAAACCAACCATTAAGGAGGAGGAAAAAGAAGAAAAAGAAGAAAAGATGAGCTCAGAATTGTCAGCAGGGAGTGCAGGTTCCACCACCGCTAAAAAGTTTGGTGCTGAGGCACTGATGTTCCTTTTGGAAAGTGCTCATGATGCGGTATTGGCAAGACCCGAAGGAGAACAGCAAAGATTGAATGTTAGGCTTCAAAGATATTATGAGGGCTTAACAGTTCACGATCGGAAACTTCCGTACAAGCTTGGAGGAACGGCTGGAAAGACCTTCAATCCATTTGTCACCTTATTCTACATAATTCTCTCTTCTGGATTGAGAATGACCGGAATTATTTTTCTGACTTGGTTAATCATCAATCCGAAAATATTCTTTTCCAGTATCAATTTTCCACCCACATTGGTTAATTCCATAGAATTCGACCAACCGGAAGGTCTTTTGCTTGTTTTGATACCAGTTATTTTCTTGATAATGGGAATCTCCATAATCCTCATTCGGATATTGAATTATTCCAGATCATCTGAAGAGCTGATAATCCAAGAACATGAGATCCAGGAAATCATTAAAAGAGGGAAAGCGATTACCTCAAGAGAACAATACGAACAAATGATGAAGGAAGAGACGACGGCGAGTCCTACAAAAGAAAAGTCTCAATCCAAACCTCAAACCAAACCTTCCCAAACAAAAAGACGAAGAAGAAAGAAGAAACGATAAAAATCCACAATGGTATGAGTTCGAGTTTGATTAAGTTTCGATACTGAAATAAATCATCCAAGTTCAACAAGATCGATGGAAAATTTTGAAGATATTGTCGGGATATTGTTCAGTGGAGGTAAGGGTTCCCGGCTTTTTCCAATCAATGAATTCTATCAGAAGGTAATGATGCCGATCGGGATTTATGGGACACCGCTTCTTGAATACGTAATCCGTCATCTCAAATACCATGGTATAAAAAATTTTATCGCGTTGATAGGATACAAAGGGGAGATGGTTCAACGTTATTTTGGAGATGGATCTCGATTTGGGGTCAACATTTCATATTGTTTTGACAATCCAAATTTGAAAGGAACTGCATCTGCCCTTTGGAATGCAAAAGACATGATTGGGGATAGGGATATGCTGGTGTACTATACAGACATCCTGACATCATTGGATGTGGGAAAGTTCATTAAGGACTTTCGCAGTAAAAGCTGGGCTTGGGGAAACCTTTGGCTTGACCAGAATTGGGATGAAAGTGAAAAGATTGTCGAATATGATTCAGAGTTCGTGGTACAAGGTCTCTCATCGTCATTGAACAGTGAAGAAATTCCAGTTTCAGAAAGGTTATTTGTCAATACAGGAATTTCTTTGCTTTCCAACAAGGTATTTGGTCTAATTGAAGAACTCATGCCCAAAAACATTGGTACAGACATAATTGAGTTGGACATTTCAAGGGACATCCTTCCTAGGTTGGCAGAGGAAGGAAGACTGGGCGGCTACTTTTCAGATAACTGGTGGGTTGATGTCGGAAGCATCACGCGACTGACATCTCTTTCACCACAGATTCTTGTCAGACAGATGGCCCATCTTTCTGAGGAGGTAAAGTTTTAATGGTACTAGATGTAGTTATTCAATTTCCAAGAGTGGAAGGATTGAATCCCATCAATACATACCTCCATCCAGGATTGTGGTTAATTGGAAATGAGAAACAGAACGGATCCATTGAATCGAACAACCTGAGTGTTTTGGAATTGATCACCGGACATCTTAAACACCATAACCTGACAAGTTTCAAATGGGTTGGAAAACGGGAAATCCTTCAAACCTACAAATTGGCAGAAACCCTCAGTGAACAGAAAAACATCAGAGTTCAAGTTGTTGAAGCCCATCAGGATTATTCGGTTGAACAACTAGTAAATTTACCTGACAAGCCAGTACTTCTTTATCCGGGACATATTCTAACCAACGCGAATTTTTCAAGGATGATTAATTTCCACCATAGTCACAATGGTTTAG
Source organism: uncultured archaeon (assembly GCA_964645535.1). Taxonomy (GTDB): domain Archaea; phylum Asgardarchaeota; class Heimdallarchaeia; order Heimdallarchaeales; family Kariarchaeaceae; genus WAKA01. Next base: position 91,173 of record CAZYCQ010000006.1, read on the forward strand.
GAACAGTTCTTGTTTCGAAGGGAATACAATACCGGGTGGGAATTGCAAAGGTGGATCCAACAAATCTCAAGATAACTGCCTTCAAGGAAAAACCGTATGATGAAAACAGGTCAATCTATACAGGTATTGTTTTGTTGAAAGAGGGATGGAGATCATACCTCAATTCATTTTTGAAAGTTGACTGGGAACCTGACACGGAGACAAGGGTTTTGCAGTATCATGGATACCGATCTTCAATTGACCTTTTCGTAGATTATCTCATCAAGAAATCCCGTATCAAGGCCTATGTCATGGATGCTACGGAAAAGAACAAAAAACCATGGTGGATCAATCTTTCACAATTGGAGACGTGGAGAAAACTGGATACCTCCATCATCTTCAATAACATGAAACATCTGTTTTAGTCCTTCAAGTGTTATCAGAGTAATACCTCTCCTTTTATTAAATTACCACGGCAATAAGATGAGAAATGATTTTGGATCCTCAAACCGAACCACAAATCCAAGAGGATAAATCTAGTGAAAGATGGGCAATTCTTGTTTCTTGCTACATACTTTCCTTGGGAATTGGAGTTCTGACATTATTTGTGAGTGCCTTGGATTATGGCAATCAACAGATTATTTTTCTTCTTTCAGCATTTCCCCTAGCCATAATCTTTGACGTCAACAAAATTCGTTCCTATATCGATCCAGCTCTAAAAGAAAATACCTTTTTCAAAATCAAGCCCAACCCAATCAAATTCACCGTTATGCACCAGATCTTATCCTTTAGTTTTCTTTCTGCAATGATTCTATTAATTTTCAGAGTTGTCAAGAACTTAAGCTTTCAAATTTTCGGGACAATGACAGCTTCAATTCCTTTAGTACTTGCATCTCTCTTTTCACTGTATTTTCTTTATGATTTCCTTACAATCCATCCCCTAAAGCATCTAATGTTAGGGATGCCGTCATGGTCAAGAAGCAAAATTCCTGCATTCCCAGGGAGGGGGTCGGTTTTCATTGTCCGTTTACCCCTTGTCCTGTTTTTATTAATGGTATCAATCAATCTAGGAACAAATCCCATTGGCTTAGCGACCGTTGCCTTTTTCGGATCCATTTTTCTTCAGTCAGTGACAATTATAATTGAACAGAATTATTTCCGTAATGCAGCATACCACATTATTGAGGAAACCAAGGAAGCGATCCCTCTTGGAGTCAACCCTAATGATACCAAGCAAAGTTGGCCATTTCTTTCTGCATTGGGTTTGGAAGATGATCCTATGACTGAGCCAGTGGTTCCTGAACCTACAATCAATAAAATCAGGGAAGCAAAGCCGGAAAATCCTGTTGGTCACCAACTGATCAATACGCATATTGATCATCCAACGGCGTCAAAAACATTGCAGAAACTGATTGCAAAAGTAAAAGAGGAAGAATATGGCGGGCAATCCCCTTTGGTAGGAGAAGAACAGGCAAAATTGTTTTTATTCTGCATGAATTGTGGAACGCGAAACAATGCAATCAATACCTATTGCCATGCCTGTGGAACAAGTTTACAGTTTTAATGGATAATTTACATTCTTCCCCATAATGAGAAACAATATTTTAGAATTAGTATATGATATCTCCTATAGATGCTCAATAAGTTTTCAGACATTAGGGTCAAAGTCATCCTTTTAGGGGATGGAAGGGTTGGAAAAACTAGTTTGGCGGTTCGTTACACTCAAGGGAAATTCCAAGCAAATTATAAGCCAAGCCTTGGGGTTGACTTTCTGATCAAACGTGTCACAATCAACAACCGTCAATTGAAAATTCTTGTTTTTGATACAGCTGGCCAAGAGACTATTTCATCGATCCGCAAAAAATATTACTACGGAGCACATGGAGCAGTGATTGTTTACGACGTCACTCGGAGAAAAACTTTTGAGAACATTCCCATTTGGTTGAATGAACTAAAAGACCAAGTAGGGGAAATATATACTGTTATCGTTGGGAACAAAACAGATCTTGTTGAAGAAAGGGAAGTTTCCTATGAAGAAGCAGAAGCCTATGCAAAAGAATTAGGGGCAGATTACCTGGAAACCTCAGCATTGAGTGGAGAAAATGTCACGGACCTGTTCCAGATGTACATTGATTATGTGATCAAAGAACTTGAGACGTAATTACCTCTTTCTCCAAAACTCGATACCAACTACACGAGACCCTTTAACCAATACCCTAGGTTCGTAATTGGCAACATCAAAGAACCCATCAGGGACACCATCTATTGGTTCAATTCTGGTTTCATCTTCTCCTTCAAGAATGGAAAATATTTTTCCGTCGACAATCATATAATCGCGAACCATTCCCTTAGGTCGTTGAAGAGAGGAAAATTCATCCACAATTTTCATGGGATCCAGTTCTTCAGTGGTCTTTGGTGGAGAAGGTTCCTCAGACTGCTTTTTGGGGGTGGAAATAGGTCTTGGCTCTTCAGAAATGAAGTCTTCCCTCAACCGTTCCCTTTGCTCAATAAGTACCTGTGGCAACCCCTTATGTGTTTTCAGATCATTCATATAATTGACAAAATCATTTTCAAAGTCCTCATACATATCATCATGCTGAACATTGAAAGTCTGAAATCCAGTCTCCATTTTTATTCTTCTTGCTTCTTTTGCAGCAATGAACCGTTTCCTCACATTAGCGTCCTTTCCCGTCCATATGTAGGTCCGTTTATTTCTGTAGCTAAGAAGAAGATAGACCGAATCTTCTTTGAGTGTAGTTTCATGATCGGTGATTTCCCGCATTTCACCAGTATCATAGATTTCTATGAGCATACATAATCAATATTCTCAATTGAATAAGAGTTTTTTCGAAAAAAACACTAAAATACACAAAAACATTGCCGAAGATTGAATTGATCTGGAAATTGCACAAATGTTTATTGCGATTAAGAAAGAAATTGCTTCTACATGGCATGAAAACCAATTCATTTAAAATTTAAATCATTTGATAAAATATTTTAATTTTTGTCGAATTATCTACAAGCATATTTTGGCGCCTCTATACACATTAGAATTTGTAATGGAAAAAGGCGCCATGAAACCGCATTTAATCGAATTTAGTGAAAGAAAAATCGACAAAGATGCATCCATTCGTCATTTTTAGATGTTCATATTTTTAAAAATTAAACGGACAATTTAACTATAGAGAGAACCATTCAATGAAATAATTCAGATTATTTCAACCATTCGTTGGATGAATGCAGACTTCAAAGTCAGTACGAAATGCGAATCCAGAGCCTCTTTCACAATTTTTTTGAGAGGAAGGCACGAAACCTTTAAATATGAGCCCTACAAAGCTTATTTGTTCTTAACGGTCCTCGGACCAATAGAACGGAGGTACAACAAAAATGGTAGAACTACTCGTCCAATCCAAAGTTAGAGCATACATCAAAGAAGCAGGTCTGAACACCGGAGGCGACAGCCTTGAAGCAATCGAAAAGGCCCTTAAAGGGATCTTGGATGATGCAATCCGCAGGGCAAAAGCCAACGACAGGAAGACCTTGATGGCAAAGGATGTATAATCTAGCTTTGGAATAAAACCAACAAAAAAACACCCGCAAGGGTGATTTTTTTTTCGAATTCTCACGGATAATTTTTCACTACAGTGCAAATCACAGGGTTTTTGAAAGCAGTTAAGCAATGTAAATTGAATGCCTTCAAAAAGGGACTTGATTAGACAACAAGGTTATAAGAAATTAAAGAAAAAACGGATGAAGGAACTGGAAAAGCTGAAGACAGAGCTTGCAGCAGAGGAAGATCCAAAGCTACCTTCAAACAAGGGAGGGATGTGGAATATGGTTCTGGGATTGGTGTACATCATGATAGGAACCTTAGGTGCAGTGGTTGCCTTCATTTTCCAACAATTCTTTGTTGGGATTATTTTTGCGGTTATCATGAACATTTTGGGTTGGAAGAGGATGTCCCGTTAGTTTGTTGTAAGTTTACTGTTGGCATAAAACAATTGAAGAAGAAGTATTATGAGAGAGAGCATCAACAACCCCAAAAGAATGAACATGAGAGGAAATGCGAAAAATTGACTTATAATACCGCCAAGCAGGAGAAGACCAATTCGTGTTGAATTTTCATAATAGACGAATTTTGTGCTTATGTCCATTGAGCCAAATTTAGCATTGACATAGGAGATTGCCAAGGTCACCACCAATAAAGAAAGAACAACCAAGCGGGCTGTGGAAGAATCATCCATGAGATAGCCCATCAGAATTCCAGTCAGGATTACAACCTCAGAGAAAAATGAGCTTGCAAGGTCAATATACTCGATTCGGCTTTCTGGATTTTCATTTACAATATATGTGGTAAGCTGATTGAAAATAAGATAAAGAGCCACAAAGGTCAGAAAATTGCTGAGATTTTCCAAATTGAAGAGAATGGCACTTGCAAAAGCGCAGATTAGTTTGATGAACGAAAGAAGATGGGCGAAAGGGGGTGAAAAAAAGAATCGAGATTTTTTGGCATCATTATGTGTTGAAACCACAAATATGATGGAACCCATGGCTTTTAAATCATTATGGCAGTGGCGTGGTTAAGCAAGTATTTCCATTGCATTCCCTTGTTGTCCATTATAGAGTGGAGAGAGAAATGAACAACCGTTGCAATTTAGCAACATAACATTCAGGTATTACCCAATTCCATAAAAGAAATCTGGAAAGTAGATAACATGTCAGGAATACATACACCATCACCAAGGTTTTTCTTTTCTTCTTGGAAGGCGGAGGGATTCAAGGAAGGAACAGAAATTTTCGAGGAAACGACCTTCAGGGTAGTTTGCCAAGGAATGAACAATGAATGCAAACTCTCCTTTGATACCAAGAAAGAGAGATACATCTGTGAAGGAGCCTGTCGACGAAATACGTTCTGTACTGAACTGAAGATTTTGAAGGATGTAGCGATCAGAAAGGAAGGGAGAACAGATAACCCCAATACTGGATGCCATTTTCTCTTCAGGAAATTTTAGGAACAAAGAATTGACAAAGTCCATAAGTTATTTAACCCATTCAAGTACGAGTTGCCTTGAGTAATGAATTTGGACATGAATGATGAAATCCAAAAAGCAATTTATATTGAACTTCTTTTGAATGCCAAGGATTTTGGAGGATCCCCCAATTCCAAAGCCGTTTTAGGAAAGGTCATGGGAAGGTTTCCAGAGGCCAGAAAAGAAGCGGTCAAGTATAAGGAATTGATTGAACAGATAATTTCGGAGGAATTTCCGAAATCCACAGAAGAAATACTTTTGAAACTTGAAGAGCTTGATCCAGAAGCTCTAAAGAAAAAGGAACAGTCTAAAAAAGAGAAAAAGGAAAAAACAGAGCAGAGGAAGAGAGAGCTTACCGAATTGCCCAATGTAATACCAGGTAAGCTTGTCGTCAGGTATGCCCCAGATCCAAGCAAATACCCTCATTTAGGGCATGCCCTGAATTACCGGATCAATCGGATGTATGTTGAAAAATATGGTGGTCGAGCGAATCTAAGGTTTGATGACACAAACCCAACGAAAGTTCGACCGGAGTACTATGAAGCCATCAAAGAGGGGTTGAGATGGGCAAATGCGCCATGGGATGATGAGTTCAAGGCTTCAGATTTTATGGAAGAGTTCTATATTGCAGCACGCAAACTCATTCGAAATGATCTTTTTTACATTTGCAATTGTGAGCCAGCGGTCATGAAAAAGAATAGAGAGGAAGGGATTGAGTGTGAATGCAGAAATAAGACTGTTGATCAAAATCTTGAAGAATTTGAACAAATGGTTGCAGGAGATGTAAAGGAGAATGCAGCAGTTGTACGGTTGAAGGGGGACATGAAATCCAAAAACAGTGTGATGCGAGATCCGGTGATGTTCAGAATCCTTCATGAGAAACATCCCCTTCATGACAGGTATTACTACTTATGGCCATTATATGATTTTGAAAGTTCATACATGGATTACAAGCTAGGAACAACCCATATTATCAGAAGCAGTGAATTCGGCACCATGAGACAGGAACTTCAATCCCTGTTGATTGAGGCATTTGGAGGACAGAAGCCAACCTTCTTTTCCTATGGAAGGTACAATATCGTTGGCTGTCCTACAAAAGGGAGAGTTATTCGAGAACTTGTTGAGAATAAGGTAGTCTCTGGATGGGATGACATCAGGTTGGTGACAATTGAAGGTCTCAAGAAACGTGGCATCCAGCCAGAAGTGATTACTGACCTGATTCGAGAAAAAGGAACTACCCCAAAAAGTACAACTATTGCATGGAGTGACATTGTCAAGTTCAATAGAATTCATTTGACACCAAAATCCAGACATTTCTTTGCGGTAAGGAAACCATTTGCGATTTATGTCAAAGATGCCCCGAAAAGAGAGGTGGAATTGGTCAATAATCCGGACAATCCAGATTTGGGGACTAGAACTCTGCATACGAAGGATTCGTTTTATTTAGACAACAATGACCAAGAGCTGTTCAAAGAAGGAAGATTGATTCGTCTGAAGGATCTCTACAACATAGAGGTTCTGAAATTCAATGAAAAAAGCGGGATCTGGATCTGTACCTATGCTGAAAATCAGGAATTGGACAAAAAAATGCCAAAAATCCAATGGGTTCCTACACATAGTTCAAAAGATGCCGAACTGCAAATACCCGAACTTCTTGAACCGAAACCAGGAAAGATAAATCGTAAGTCGATGAAAAAAATCCGTCTGAAAGTGGAACATAACATCCAAAGCATCAATGAAGGTGAAATTGTTCATTTTGAACGTATCGGGTATGCAAAATTGTTCCGTAAGGAAAACAAGATCTACGGTCATTTAGTCCATGATTGATCGAATTTCAATTTCGGGGATCATCATGTGCCTCTACCCAATTTAATATCGATTGATTTAAAGCAGATAAATACCAAATTTCATTAAGTCATAATAAAAGGGACGCCTATGTCACAGAATTATTCATATACTTTCAAGATTCTTCTGTTAGGAGATGGGGCAGTTGGTAAAACTGCGCTTGTGCAAAGATTTGTTCATGGAAAATTCCAGAAGGCATACTTGATGACAATTGGGATGGAACCCTACAGCCGATATGAGACTATTGATGACACAAAGGTCTGCTTCAGTCTTTGGGACATTGCCGGACAGGATCGGTTCAAGGCAATGCGTGGAATGTTCTTTCGGGGAGCAATGGGTGCATTGGTAACGTTTGATCTGACTAGAAGACAGACGTTTGACAATGTAGGCAATTGGATCAAGGAAGCCAAAAGTGAATCTCCAAATTCACTGTTCATTCTGGTAGGGAACAAAAATGACCTGGAAGATCTCAGAGAGGTCTCACAAGAAGAAGGAATTGCCAAAGCAAAAGAGCTTAACTGCATCGATTACATCGAGACATCCGCATTGACGGGAGAAAACGTTGAGGAAGCATTCTATAAGATTGGAAAGACACTTCTAGAAAAGAAGAAGCAAGCATAGGAAATCAAGCGTAGTGTAACATAAATATAAATAAATTTTCACGACACACATGATTTGATTATTGGATGCCTTCAGACTATGTCTCAATTTTAAGAAACCGTGAACTGCTTAAAACTTGGATCGATCTGGTTAACACCAGTAAAGAACCCATTCCTGAAGAGAAAATTGAAAGCTTGGAAGGTAACAAGGATATTTTCGTCACATCAAAGGCGTTAATACCAAAAGATGGGAAATATTTCCCACCAAGGTTGGAATTGATTTTTCAAGGGTTCATAGAGGAATTGTTGCATCTTACCCTTAATGATCTTGAACAGGACAAACTGTTGCATAAAATTGCCAAAACAATTCGGGCATTCCAAGTTTTGCTTGATAAGGTTGGGAGGGATTATGAGAATACTTACAGAAGCCAATTTGGCAAATACAGGATTTTAATGGACAAGATAAGGGAACTCACCAAGGAAAAAATCCGGGACCAGACGATTGATATACAAAGCTCGCAAAACCTTATAGACAAATTTGAAGGGACAAGGCAGACAATCAATCATGATGTTTTGGAAATTTTGCAAAAAACGAAGGCAACCACAGAAATTGGAAGTCGAGAAATAGATACGTTGCTTGAGCAGTTAACAATTGAGATAGATCCAATATTGAAGGGAACATCCAATTTTGGAGAAAAAGGCCATCTGGAGGTAATCCAAGAGGTTCTGGATTACATCACAAAGCAACATAACCAATTCAAGGAAAAATTTCACTCATTCAAAGCACGAACATCAACAGGGATTGAATTGATCAAGATTGAAATAAACAAGCTCAATCGATCCCAAACCGAATTCGTCAATTCTCTTGATGATCTGCTGTCAAGATTGGTTTTTAACTCATTGGAGCAAATTGCCCAACAGACAGAGCAGATTGTAGATCACATTTTCATAGATATGCGGAAAACATTAGATGAGATACGGAAGGAATTGCAAAAAATCAGTGAAATCACGGAACAAGAATCTGTTGAAGGTATTGAAAACCTCGTTAGTTCCGTATTTGACATGAATGTTGAGATTCTCAAGAACCAAGCGGAAGCCTTGGAAGCCCTGAAGGAAAGTAGTGCATCAATCAAGGACAATCAGGTTGCAAATCTCAATTCAATGGAAGAAAATCTTTCCAATGCCGTTAAGCAAACTACGGCAGATCTACGTGACAATATTGAGAGACTAAAACTCGCAAAAGAAGTAACGAAAGAGAGCATCTCGGACATTATCCAAATGATGCTTCAAGTCGAAAGGAATCTTTTGGATACATTCAGGAGCAATGTCGAATTAATTGGGGATCTTTCTGTCAACAGCATCCAAGAATCAATCTTAGTGGCCAATGAAATTGAGAATGAATTTTCGGACAAACTGACCAATCTTGAGCTTGCTCTTCTAAGGAATGAAGGAAATCAGGATGTATTGGACGGTATTTTTTCATTAGCGATCAATACCCTCAACAAATTCACTGAAGAGATTCAAGATCAGTTCAAGCTGTCACCGAAAAACGAGGAATATCATTCAGAAGAACAAATCAAAGACAGAATCAAGGCGATGAAGGAAAACCTGATAATGAATTTCACGCAAGAGGCAGTCGATCTTGGAAAACAAGGGGCATCCCTTCGAGAAAAAGAAATTACTGAGACCACAGAAAAGTTGAAAGAAGAGATGGCAAACCGCTTGGCATCCTACAAGCAAAATGGAAAGACAGCTCTTAATAGAATTGTCGAGTTCAAGACACAGTTCGAGAGATTGGCGATAGACACATATGAGAATTTGGATGAGGCAAAAGTTGCGTTTGAAAAGGAAACTATGGAAGAAATAGATGCAGGATTCGAACAAATTCTGTCATCTTTGAATTCTCTTCATGGTGGGTTAGACATCTTTTGGTCAAATAAAATCCCGAATGTTTTTCAAACAACCAAGCAGCGAACGGAAAATATTGAAAGGCTTTTCATTGAAGTTCTTGACAAGGCAACAGCCCTGGCAAACAAAAACATCAAGAAGCTTGAAGAAAACCGAGAAAACGTTGGCCTCATACTTACAGGACAATTCAGTGCATTAAAGGAAACACTGATCTCGAGTCTGAATGAGCAGTTCAGTTCGTTGAACAATAGGATCTTACAACTCATTGAAGGCCACAGACAATCAATCAAGAGAAAAATAGATGAATCAAGCGGTGAAGTATTTGAACATCTTTCAAAGGAATTGGACAAGCCCCTGAAAAATTTCATTGCTTTAAGAGAACAGATCATCTCGTCTGTTGATCGACTTGAAGAATTACGGTTGAAGGAGATAGAAGCCTTAACATTTGATGTGATATCCTCTATCGGCAAAATTGCGGCAGACTTCCAGAAAACCCTAGATGCGGAACATCAAAAGGCACTTTCTTTGGAAGGGAATAATCGGAGAGAGGCGGCCCTTGTTCTAGAAAGGTTGAAGAGAAAGGTCAAACCTTTGATTTCCGATATTTATGTCCAAATTGAGGTTGAACTTTACACCCTTCTTTCCACTGCTGAAACAGACTTAGAAGCATTGAAAGAATTGGCATTGAACATGCTTGATGTGCTGAATAAAACAGGAATGGTGATTGACAACGCATTTGTTAAGCTCCTAACCGAATTAAATCTCTTTCAAAAGAATTTGCAACCTTCAACTATGATTCAAGCAATTGTCAAAGGTTCAATCAAACTGATGGACAAATTGAAGGAACATGAAAAAGAGGCAGGTCTCAGTGTGGTTGATGTTGTTTTGCTTGAACTGTTGGGCAATCTAGTGGAAAGAACAGGTAAGCCCCCAGAAATTGATCTCAAACGATTTGAAGAGAAGGTCAATCTTGATTTTGAATTGAATCAGGAAAAGTACCAGATCGATCCCAAACCGAATTCGTCAATTCTCTTGATGATCTGCTGTCA
>CAZYCQ010000007.1:0-88911 GCA_964645535.1 uncultured archaeon
TACCGAAGGGATAGGTAGTAAAGTGAACATAAGTGTAAGTGAACCTGCTAATGGATTGAGCCCTATCGGTAAAGTCGATTTCTATGTTATGGAAAAAGTAGGTGCTCTCGGTCGTCAAATGTTTGACCAAACCATTCTAATGTCCTCCCCATCAATAACTTGGACTGCCTCCGGTTCATATAACATTTCTGGTTTCAGATTACCGATCCATTCCGTTCAAATCCCGCAATACACCGAATGGCAATTGAAAGAAAATGGAAACACGGTGGTTGTTGGTCAAATCAGCGGTTCACAAGCCCAAATGATGTATGATTCTTCTAAATCTTTATGGTTGCTGTTTGGATCCTCCCAAACTGACGGCAACATCTATACTAATACCTTTTATACCCTCAAACTTGGTAAGACCTATTCTCTAATTCTGAATGCACTTTCCTATGCAAATGAGTTTACTTTTCCAGCCGGTGATACCGGTTCACCAATGCTCGTGGATTTGGATACGAATTCTTCAGTTGACTTTTCTTTTGACATGATCCGTGCAAATGAGCATCGATCTTATACACAATCTTTAGGATTCATTTCGATTAATTGGATTCCAAAAACATTAGGTACAAATTGGGTAATTGCTTCATATTCCGGAACTCAATCCCTTTTCCTCCCATCAATTAACATTACAAAGGTTGAAGCTCTTTCCTCATTGGATACAAACATTGTATTTCCTCCAGTTACTGCTATGCAGACTTCTACCAGCTCAATCAGTGTTTCTTTCGAAATATCTGATCTTCCACTTACCCAGGCCACAGTTGATTTCTTTTTGATGAGAAACTATTTTTGGACATTTATTGGACAGGAAACAACGGATTATGGAGGAATTGCAACCCTTAATCTTGCAATCGATTATCCGTTGGGCGAGTATCCGTTGAAGGCAGTGGCAACAGATGGGTCGAATGAATTTGTGGGTCTTTCAACCCTTACCGTGATCCAGCCTACTGCAAAAATCCTAGTTTCTTATTCTACAGGATATTTTGGTACGGGACTATCTGCAAATTCAACTTTAGTGGATATTGCTGGTACCTTGCAGACTTCTTGGGGAGTCCCATTGGAGAACCAGTCAGTGGTGCTATTTAGAAATGACGGCGTCCGACTTTCAGAAACAATAACTGATGCTTTTGGAAATTTTGCCTTTCAATACCTTCATAATGGATCTGCGGGATCATATTCTTCCTTTGTGTATCTTGTCCATAATAACACGTTATATGATACGCCTATTTCTTGGATTGATGTAAATATACTCAAAGGAACTCCACAAATTATTGTTGATGATGTGGTTTACGGAGAGTATCTCAACCAAACTTTAGAAATCGGAGGTTCAATTGTGAAGCCAAATGGGCTTCCTCTTGACACATCTATTTCATTGCAGTTTTACGACACTACTTCCGATCCATTCCCCATTTGGGTTGATGTGGAAAGTGTATCGTCCCAAAATGGATCTTTTGTGTTCTCAATACCCAATCCCGGTGTTGGGACATTTCAGTACCGAATCGTCTTTTCTGGAGACATGAATTATAATATGGTTCTTCGTACAATTTCGGTGACTGTAAACAAAAGCTTAGGAATGGTCAATCATCTAGATGGTTTTGGAACATCTACCAATCCAATTCCAATCTTCTACAACCACGGTGGCGATTTCTCTTTCAATATAACTTCTTCTTCCGGACTTCCCGTCACTGGTGCTCAAATCTCTGTTCTTTCGCCCTCATTGAATGGCTCCTCTACATTTGAAGTTATTGCCAGCGGATATTCTGATAGTAATGGGATCTTCCAACTTGTATGGCTCCCTCCCGATAGCTATATCGGACCTGCAATCTCATTGCAATTAAGTGGTTTCAGTCCTTACCTCCTTGTTAAGGTAACTCATGAGAATTTCACGGTTCCAGATACAAAACTGTATTGGAATTACACTGGCTTGGGCTTTACTGCAACCCATTTGGTGAAAAACTACTACTACAGTTTTACACAAAGTATAGAATTTTCGGTGACAGATACTATGGGCAAACCTGTAAAGGATGGTACCCTTTTCACGTTGACAATTGGAAATGACCAAATCCAGGAACCCATTGCAAATGGAATTGTTTCATTCTTGTATACCTTTACGCAACCCGGATTGCTGCAAATTCAATTAATTTACTCTCCCGATTATCCTACAATAGGGTTCCCTTACCATGCTTTTTCAATGAACCTTACAATTTCGATTGAAAGGGCGGATGTAGAGCTTTTTGGAACTAATTACCAAGGACTTCAAGGTGAAACCATCCCAATCAATGTTACATCAAGGAATATGCAGGGAACCCCATTACCCGGTGTCACGCTGGAGCTTTGGTATTTTACAGGGATCTGGAGGCAAATTCAAACTCCCATTCTCATTTCTGATGAAAATGGGACTGTGGAATACCGTTACTTCATTGATCTACCTTCCACTGGTCTTTTTTCCTTTGAATGGCGAGTGATTGGTGATGCAAATGTCAAATCAACAACCCTTCCATTCACTGTTGAAGTTACAGGAATAATCACTTCACTTAATTTGACCGCTCCGACTGAATACCGTTTTTCAGAACTCCAATTTGCTTCAGCGACATTAAAGACCGCGCTTGATGTTCCTCTTGAGAACAAGGAAATAGTCTTCCGTCTAGGAAATTTCACTTGGTCCGAATTAACTGATGTGAATGGAAACGTCGTGACTCAATTGCCTCTTGGAATGCTCCCTGGTACATATACGCTCCTTGCAACATTTAATGGGGATGGAGCAAACCTCAACTCTTCCACTTCACAGAATGTGGTAATACATGGTGTAAACACGGTTTTGTCCTTGGTAAACCTACCCCCCCGTATCATATATGCCGAATTCTTTAACTTTACAGTAAAGTTGACTGACGATTCAAACAATCCGTTGATCAACAAGGCAGTAAGAATCTTTGTCAATGGAAACCCATATCTTGGCATCACTGACGCATATGGTGAATATGTTTTCAATGAAGTATATTTATCAAATGATGCTAATGCAACAATTGAAGTTTTCTTTGATGGTGTTGATGGATACAACAGCTCATCCTATTTTACTTCTCTTCAAGTATACAAACATGCTTTGCAAGTGGCAGTTGATATTGACAACGCTTTCTATGATCAGGACATTCAGTTGCATTTGACGGTCAATTCAACTAAAGGATCCGTGGTTTCCAATGTTTCCATCTTGGTTTTTCTTGAGGGTCAACTTTTACTGAATGGAACAACAAATGATTTTGGTATTCTCAATTCCACGATTCGTATTGATGCTACAGCAGGACGCGTTCTTTTATTCCAAATCGAAGCTCATCATGCCAATTTTTCCTCTGGCTATCTTGAACAGTCGGTAGTGGTTCAAAGGGCTCCTATTCAAACATCTCTGACCACACCACCTCTTTATTTCTTAACCAACTCATCTATTTCATTCTCAATTGTTGATGCCCAAGGGAAACCGGTTGAAGGATTGTTGGTGACAGTAAGTTTTAATTACGGTCTTCAAAACCACATTCTTGGTCAAATATATACCAATGCAGAAGGAATTGCCTTGGTCTCCTTCCTTCCGACACAGATTGGATTGGTTGATATTCTCTTTAGCATAGACGACCCCCAAGGAAACTACATACAGATCCAGTCAAAGAAAACATTGGAGGTCTTCCAGGCTCCAACATCTATTTCTTCTTCAATTGCCAGTTCTGGAGAGTTTAATGCCGGCATCCTTGCCAACGTATCTTTATCAACCACAACATTTGTTGAAGTCAATGTTAGTCTTGAAGCTTATATCAATGGAGAATGGCTTTTCCTTGAGACTTGTCCCACAACCAATGGAAAGGTGATCTTTTCAGTTCCTTCCTTTTCCAACAATTCATTTGTACTGTTCCGAACCACGGTCAGTACAATTGGGTTTGAAAATTCATCAACAACAATACTTGCCCAATTCCTTCCAGTCAATATTGAAATTTCCGATGAGGTGGTGGAAGCTTATGATATTTACACTCCCCAAGTTAATATTTCAACAATCAATGGTTCTTTGGACTTCTATTATATGGATCTTTATTTGATCAATTCCTCAAACAACTCCGACATCTTTTGGGGAACTGTTTTTATGGTAAAAGGAACTCCAATCTTCATAGAAAATGGATCTTTCTTTGATATGTATGGCAACATCCTTTCTAGCTCCTCTGTAGAATTATTGCTTGAATCTGTTAATATAGGGGTCTCCAGTTCAGATTGGTTGAATATTGTCCTGAATTCTGGTCTGATCCCTCAGATTCCTTTGGCGAGCTTTCCCCTCGGGGATTACACGGTTCGACTTGTGTTTCCATCTCAAGGTTGGTTTTCTGAGGCACAGGTTACCTTTAACCTTCGGCTGATCCCTGAAAAATTGGTTATTGGGGGAATGGATCTGAATATTGAAAATGGAACTGTCACACAGCTTACTATTCCTGTCATGGAAAATGAAGGGATTCCAGTTTCAGGTCCACAGATCTACATCCAAGTCTATTTTGATAATGCATGGATTACGATTGGAGAAGGTCTGGTTTCCAATGGATCTGCATCAGTCCTGATAAATTCCTCCCTTCCATTTGGAACATTTCCTCTGAGGTATTATATTCCAAAATCAAGCTATTATGCCGTGGGAATGGTGGAAAAGGTAATCACGATTTCAAAAGCAACGGAATTGATTTTCCAAGCTCCAAATGATCTGACAATCGTCTATTCGGATGGTGTTACACTAGTGTACCTCTTGAGGCTTCATGAGAGTGCTGATCCTTTAGCAAATGAAACCATAATTCTATCTGTGTATGAACAAGATACTCTTGTTGCACAATATTTTGGTGTCACCAACTCATCCGGACAAGTCATTTTTGAAAATGTGCTTTCTGATCTTATCCCTGGTCACAACTACCTAATTACCGCGGAATTCGCGGGAAGTTCCGTTCTTACCCCATCATATTATGAAATATCGAACCCAGAGGTTAGAAGGGAGGAAGTAAGTGTGTCCTATCTCTCTGATTTGTCGATTGATTATGGTCCGGGTGCAAACCAGACCATTGCAGTTGGTGTACTAGATGAGAATTTCACAATATCCTCTGGATCAATTTATTGGGCAGTTTATTATAAGAATGGGGCTGGTGTTTGGTTACCTCTTGAGGGCTATTCCGGTTTTGTTTCCCTTGATGATCAAAATCCTGTATTATTTGTTTTCAACCTCACTGGGGAATATCAATTGCATGTTGAATACGTAAATGACAATTCCTTCTATTATTCTAGGGAAGGACTTATTCTTCCATTCGGATGGATCAACGAAGAGGCGACAATATTATCCACTACGTTTTCATCCTCTTTCCCGATCAATGGATCCATAACGATTGGAACACAGGTAGAGAACAGTGAGGGCTATCCTCTGCCAGGAATCATCGTTGAAGTTTGGACGCCATTCGGGAACTATTCTGGTACTACTGATGTCAATGGATATGTTGAATTTCTTCTATCTCCAGATTTACCTGGTACTTTCAATCTAATCTTTCACATCCCTCAGCAAGGTTCTATTTCCGAAAAATATGTGGAAGGAACCCTTGAAATCACTTTACTGGATATTGGTTTTGAAGCATCCATTGATGATGTCTATTGGGATGAATTTATCCAAATCAACCTTAATGATAGTATTGCGAACAGTTCAACTTATGAGCTTATTCTGGAAATGGACGGAACCGTGATTTTCCAACGGGCAAATCTGACATTTGAGGAACTTGTACTCCCATTCCAGCTAATGGATGGAATGCCTGGTTCTGTTGATTATAATTTAACCCGTTATAATCCATGGGCAACCTCTTCGTCCGTTACTGGTACATTTGAACTTCTTTCAGTGCCCGTGGAAATTTCTGTTTCTTATTCCGTTGCTAATGGCTCTGTATTCGTAATTGTTGATATCCGTGATGGACGAACCTCCGAGAGCATCCAAATTCCATATTCCCTAACGGTTTCAAATAGATCTGAAACAATTACCATTGAAATGAATCGTCCTGAATTTGTTCTTCCCGCTGATGGGAACCTGACCGTCTCTATAACCGTTGCCGGACGATATGTTGGATCCACCACACAGACCATTTTCATAGAATCATCCATTCCTTTCACCAAAGGAACTGAGAACCAATCCATTTTAGACATATTCTCCACAGATTTCTTCGCGATCGTTTTTCTCATAACTGGTGGAAGCAGTCTTGTGATTGTACAGAAAAGGAAGGGGTCATGAAAAAATAGCAGTTATTTCATTGGTCAAGAGAATCCCTAAAAAAGCCTAGCCATTTAATTAATTTATGTCAAACTTTGAACGTAAAATGGGCGAAATGTTCATGAAAAATTTTGCTCAATCGATGATGAAAGATTTGATCAATGACAAGACCAAGGCAGCTAATGTCAATCAAATCGTGAATCAAGGAATGTCAAAGTCGTTTGGAGATTCATGGGATATGCTTCCGGTCACGGGACCTAGGATGATGGCTCTTATCTTCATATTAAATTCTGTTCTTGGCTCAAAGGGAATCACCCCAAAAAAGGTTGCCGAGACTGCAATTGCCAAGGCAAAAGAATTCAATCTTGATGAAAAAAGCACCCAATTCCTTGAAAAAATCAAAAAGACAAATTCCATCTCCCCTGAAGAAATCAAGGCGTTTGCTTCCAACTTAGGGGGTCAAGCCAAAGATCAAGTCAATGAATTACTTGATGTAGTCAACAACTTTGACCTCAAGGCTACCATGGCCTCTGTCGGTGATGCAGTAACGGATATCGGTGAAAAAGGATTGGAGGGTGCAAAATCCCTCGGTAAATCTGTTGGTGGATTCTTCAAACGGAAAACAAAAAACAACGACGAAACTACTGAATGACTTTGACTCCACCTTCTAGTTTAAGTCTCCTGAAATGATGAAACACTGGGATGCGAGAGGTCTACAAAAACAGAAATGTTAGAGCTATATTGCTCAGTTCAATTTTCAATTCACTAGGTTTCAGCATCCTATGGTTTTCCACCACTTGGTTGGTTTATGCATTGGGTGGGTCAAATACGGATCTTGGTTTGATTTTGGGCATCGGATCACTGATGTCTATTCTTGCTTCAATATTGGCTTCCTATCTTGCGGATATGTTTCGCAAAGATTTCATTATCCTGCCTTCCATTGGAATAATGCTACTCGGAACCATATTCCTAGTAACCGCCTCTGATTTAATTGATGTGTTTATTGGACAAATCTTGGTTTCAATCGGAGGTGGCGGCAGTGCACCAACGATTAATGCGTTATTTTCAGATTCACTCAACACAGATGAACGAACACGTGTTTTCGGAACCCAATTCCTTTTGTCCGAAATCTCTAATAGCTTTGGCGGTGTTTTGGGTTTTTTCTTTTTTGCAGGAATGACTGCTGACAACATTGATTCTTTGGATTCCTCTCTCATCAAACAATTCATTTCAATCTCTACAGGTTCTTTCCTAATTGTTCTCTTAATTGGATTAATGTTCCTTAGGGATCGTCATGTACTTTCTGAACAGGAAGAAAAGAGCAAAAAGAACCTTATAGAGATTTCAGTTTCTCATTCTCGTAAGGTAATCGCACTTTCTTTGTTAAGTGGTCTTCTCATTGGTTTTGGAGCAGGTTTTACAATTCCTTATCTTCCGCGGTTTTTCTTTGATGTCTACAAAATAAACCTCTCCAACCTATCAATTTTGATGGCTGGTGTTTCTATTTTCACCGCAGTTTGGGGGAAATTCAATGCTAACCTTGCCGAACGTTTTGGTAGAATACAACTCATTGTCCTCAACCAGATGATATCGGTTCTTCTCCTTCTTTTGCTTTCTACATATCCTCCTGTCCTGTTGGCTTTTTCCGTTCTTGTCATCCGCAATGCAGTAATGAATGGTGTTGGTCCAATTGCCAATTCGATCCTGATGGAGTATACTCCACGGCAGTCCCGATCAAAGGTCTCCGCGATCAACCAAGTTTCTTGGCAAGTACTTTTCTCAGTAGGCAATATTTTGGGGGGATGGACTGTTGATAATCTTGGATTTCGAGTTCCAATCCTGACAACAGCAGCATTTTACTTTGTATCAACCTTGCTTTTTTGGCAAATGAAAGGAATTGTTGACATTTCCCCTCATTCCATCAAAAACGACATGGTTGTTTTCAAGAGCAAATAATCCCCTTCAGTGCTCCAGATTCAAATCATTGGTCATCCTCATTAAACCAGTTTCTCATCATCAGGGGATATGATCTCTATTCAAAATATCCTGAAATAGATTGTGATCAGTCATCTTGGATATGCTTCCTGATGAGATAGCGCATAATCTCATAGGCAATTGCTGTCTTCAGGTCTCTGATTTCCCTTACTCTACCGTCCGGGCGGATCATCAATACAACATTTGTATCCGTTCCAAATCCCGCCCCTTCCTTCGATAAATCGTTGGCAATGACCAGATCTGCTCCTGTTTTCTTCATTTTTTCCCTTGCTCTGGCAATCAATTCTGATCTGGAAATGCCCCATTCTGCCTTGTAAACTACCAATAACGCATCACTGTTGGTTGGTTTAATCAAGTCGCTGATCTTTGCTGTTGGAACGAGGTGAAGGTCCATCTCTTGGTCACTTTTTGTTTTCCCTTGTCGGGTGGTATCGGGAGTAAAATCTGCAACTGCGGCGGAAAGAATGACTATGGCCTTTTTCTCATCCTTTACTCTCTTTAGGACTTCTTCCTTCATCTGTTTTGCACTTTCAATTTTTATTGGATCTAGAATTCTTGGGATTGGTTCTCTTGTTGGTCCTAGAATTAATGATACCTTTGCCCCATGAAGCTTGGCTTCCAAAGCCAAAGCAATTGCAGTTTTTCCACTTGCAGGATTCGTAATATACCTGACATTGTCAATTCGTTCAATAGTCGGACCGCCCGTAATTATGGCATGGTAGCCTTTGAGGGATTTTGGTGTAAGTAAGGACATAACATCGAACACTACTTCCTCAATTGGTGGTACTTTTGCTTTGCCTTCCTCACGAATGGGTTCAATGAAATGGACTCCTCGCGATTTTAACTTCTCAATTGCTTCTTTGATTGCATCTGCATTGATGAGATCCTCATGTGCAACGGCCATCACTTGGATTTTGACTCCTGCTCCTTGCAAGGAGCTTGCAATCAAAGTGACTGGGGTGTCTGCAATCCCCGCGGCAAGTTTTGCAACTGTATTTGTTGTGGCTGGAAAAATAAGCATAAGGTCTACTGGTCGGTTCATGACCCCTGCAAATGCAATATGCTCCAAATTTCCCGTGATCCTTGTGATTGGTTCGACCCCTGTGGCCCACCACATCAAATCCTTCCCTATCATGGTGAGCGCCGCTTCGGTCATAACGGGAATGACTGTGGCACCTCTGCGGATAAGCTCTCTCGCCAATTGGGGGGCTAAAAAGGAAGCGATGCTCCCGGTTATCCCCAATACAATTCTCTTGCCTTCCAATCTGCTTGATATTGATGAAAGTATCTTGGTTGTGGGATGTGTAAATGCTGTGTCAAAAAGATTCATCATGAGAGGCTATGAACAAAAAGAACCCTCGTTATTTTAAGGAATTCGTATTTGATAGTTCTTTCTTCAAAAAAAAAGGTGAGTTTGATTGACAAAATTGATGTATGAATGAGGTGCAGGTCTTGTCTGAAAGACAAGACAATTATTCTATTTGTTTCCTCCTAAATTAATCTTCTAGGAACAATTTTGCCCATCTTTCCGATAGAAGAAAAATGCAAAACATGAACTTAGGATGGATTAGACTTGATGGAATATGGTTTCTTCTGTTTTTTTGAAGTTCTTGAAAATACTTGATGATATTCTATTATTGGAATTTCTGATAAAGCTTATTAAAAACAATTGTTCCTCACTACTTTTGCTTGAATGGTACGCACTCATAAATAATGAAGTGTGGATATCGTTCTGCATCAAAAGCAAGTTCTGGATGGCGGGCAATTATTTCTTTGGATGGTCTTGGTTCTCTGATTTCAGTTATGGCAAATCCGCTTTCTTTTAGACCTTTTGAGTAATCTTCCAAAGTTCTTTCAAATTGCCAAATCGGTTTAATATTGCCCCATGAAATCAACATGGCTCCACCATCAAAATATCTGTCGATGATTTTCCCCATCCGTTCCTCTTTCCTAACAATATCAAAAGGCACACGAAAATCGACCGCTCCAAGACGCCCAAAAACAGGGTGTGTATTTGACCAAATGAATTTCCCTGTAGGCTTGAGAACACGATGAATTTCATTGAAAGCATTCTTATAATCCTTGACATCAATCATCACGATATTCGAAACAACTAGATCAAATGTATGATCTTCAAACATGTGAAGGTCTGCCAAATCTCCTTGAAAAAACTTGCATCCCGATGGCTCTTCCTTCTCCCTTTGTAAACAATAATCGATGAATTTCTGTGAATAATCTATCCCAAATGCAATTGCCCCCTTTCTTGCTAATTTCCTCGTTAAATAGCCATTTCCACATCCTGCATCAAGAACCATCTTATCCTTGACAATTCCAATCATTTCCCACAGACAAGGATCAATTATCCATTGCCGGTTTCGGTCTCCCTCATCGCCATTTTCCCCTTGTGTCTTCAGTACTTTGATCCAATTCTCTGCTGTTTCTTCCCAATGTTTCTTTGAATCTTGATTGTCCACATTATCTTCATCCAAAAAATCAGAATGAATTCCAATAAGTGAAAGGTCTTTCCGATACTTGATGACTTGATTTTCAAATTGAAGAAACTCATCGATAGTGATTGAAGACGCGATCTGCTTTCCTTTCGGTCTCCATACATTTCTCATTTTGTCAGATTGAAATGGATGAGTTCCTTGGAACTCCTTGAACAACAGATCTTTGTGTTTCTTGCCACAAAAAGGACAATCCAAAAGAAAATAGTATGTTTTGTCCCAAAATTTAGAAAACACAAAGCTTCTTTTTCCACATCTGAAACACAGAAAATTGTTGGTCTCATCACACCATGTCATTCCTGTAAAATGAATTTTATCTCCACAATGCCCGCATGAAAATTGGAAATGCATCTCGCACCGCCATATTGTTTCTTCTGCTGAATATATCCCTTGTTGGATTTTGTAATCCTTTTCATACTTGGAAATCCGTCTGCAATAATGACATGGCTGAGGGGGTTTAACCTCTATAAGCATTAAGAATGATTGTTGCCGACTAATATTAAGCTTTAGGAGGAATTCATACATTCTTTGACTTGCTAAGTTTCTCGAAAATTACTTGAACTTAGTACCCTTTTTTCCCATGAGATTCAAATTTTTAATTCCTTTAATCCACAAAACTTTAATTGGTATTGTTTTATTTTATAATTTAAATTGAAAACTTGTGTTTCCTTGCCAGAAGTTATGGATTTACTTCCGATCCCAATTAGTATTCAAACCCCGCACAGAGACCTGATTTATGAAAACAAAAGGATGAAGGAACTATTTGGTCATCTTCCACGAAAAAAATGTTACCAACGGTTTAACCGCGATACTCCATGCAACTTTTGTGGACTGGACATTGCATTGGAAACAAAAGAGGAAGCTCATTTTTATGTAAAAACAGAAATAAATGGGAAACAAACCATTCTTGAAGTTATTTACCAGCCCCTATATGATGATGACAATCAACTGAAGGGCTATGTGGAAATCATGCATGAACTGCCCTATCATTTTCTGCCTCTCTTGGACATGGCAAATCAACTAAATGAGATACCATATTCCGTTGCAGTGCTCCGTTTTGGAAAAACTGGATCTGAGATTATCTTCCGAGAAGAACTTCCGTTTCCAATTGCTTCTGAAGAAATTGAGCCTTTTCTCACTATGATGGGTGTGCATTGGTTTGCCCTAATAAATCAAGGAAACAACATTAATCTGGGCTTTTTCGGTCCTATTCCCGTGACACAGCATAAGGGCTTTGTTTCATATGCCGCTCTTGCAAAAGTAAAGTCAAATGATGCAGATCCAAGACTTCAAGGAACTGATCTTCTCTTGACATTGTTCTTCACTAATAAGAAATATTCACATCTTTTCAATTACCACGAGCTCTTCTTTGATATAATACAAAGAAAATACCACAAATTAAACGATGTCAATGAATTGGATTCGGTCTTGATCTCTGAATTAAAAGAAAGCATAATCTCAAAATGGCTTGGAATCTTTCCAATGGATTTTCCCGTGCTGGTTAAGAAAATTCCCCTGCTTTAAGATGCAGATATCCTTGTGCAAATCGATGTGCCACTGTCAGAACCATTAGGGAAATAAATACCAAAACAGTTTCAGGTCGCCAAATTATCATTACATAAAGAATTGTCGTCTCCACTCCTTCCACTAGGCTAGTTGGGTATCTTTGTGAAATGATATGCGGAATTGGGCGTATCAGTTGTGGATAGGTCCAAAGAAGAAGATTGAAGGTGAAAAGTGATACCAGAAAAAGAAAATGAAAAAGTAGGTCTGGATATGCCCATCCTACAATGATGGGAACACCTAAGTACACAACATAATCCGCTACGATATCCAAAAAGGATCCTAACTCTTTGTCTTTTTTTTCTTTTGCTTGCGCAAAAAATCCATCCAGCACATCAAACGCCCTATTCAAAAGAAAAAATATTGTTCCAAATAATGAATTTCCATAATAAAGGTATATCATGGAAACAATTCCTAAAAGGAAACCGAAAGCGGTGACCGTGTCAGCATTCAGGGTATTGGGAGAAAACAATCCTTTCAGGATCCGGTTTTTCAATTTCCGGAGTTCAGCATCAAACACAATTCTATCTCTTTCACTCCAATTATAAGATTGCTCTCACTTTTTTGAAATCATCAAGTGTCTTCCGTGCATCATCAATCATTTTAGAAACTGCATCTTCTCCATTGGTTTCAAACGTTCTTAACAAGGCACTTCCCATGATCACTCCATCAAATCCCAATTCCAATGCTGTTTGCACACCTTCAATATCTGAAATTCCAAATCCAACTAATGCAGGGATGTCTTTATTGACGTTTTTTACAGTTTCTAGGATATGGCTCAATCGTTTATCAAATCGCTGGTATCCTCCAGTGGTTGCTAACCCTGAAAGAAAATACACGAATGATCTACTTTCTTTTGTCAGCATTTTTGCTCTTTCCAATGATACGTTTGGAGAAACAATAAATGCCGGATTAAGCTCTTTCAACCTTGATGGGTAAAGAGAGGGTGGAATGTCTGGGAAAATTACCCCTTGAAGCCCATTTTCAACTGCTTTTTGATGAAATCTTTCTATGCCATATTGAAATGCAATATTTCCATAAGTCATCAAAAAAGGTGATGTATATCTTCCTATTTGCTGAACTGCTTCCCACAGGGTTTCCATATCAATTCCATTTTTCAGGGCTTTTGCTGAGGCATTTTGGATGGCATGGCCGTCTGCCACTGGATCACTATATGGAAAGCCTATTTCCACGATATCTGCACCATGTCTCCCAATTTGTTCCATTATTTTGATGGATGTTGAAAAATCGGGATATCCCAAAACCCAGTATCCCACAAGCAGCTTTCTTCCTTCCAGATATTTTTCCATGAAATCAGAAATTTGCCCCGTCATATGCTCTTCCCTTCCTCAATGATCGAAAGTACCTGATCAAGGTCTTTATCCCCTCTTCCTGAAAGCGTAATCACTAAAACTTCATTCTTTTCCATTTCACTTGCACGTTTGATTCCATAAGCAAGTGCATGTGAGCTTTCAAGAGCAGGGATAATCCCCTCTAATCTAGATACCAACCGAAATGCTTCAACAGCTTCAACATCCGAAATTGGAACATAGCTTACCCTTCCAATTTCTTTCCAAAATGCATGTTCTGGACCTACTCCAGGGTAATCCAGACCTGCTGATATTGAATGCGTAGGAATTATTTGACCGATTTCATCTTGAATAAGATAACTAAATCCTCCATGGATGATCCCCGGCTTTCCATGTGTCAAGGAGGCACCATTGTCTCCAAGCCTTTCACTTTTTCCTCCTGCCTCTATCCCAATAAGTTCTATTTCCTCATCAACCAAAGGAAAAAATGTTCCGGCTGCATTTGAGCCTCCTCCCACACAAGCTACAACCACATCTGGGATGTCCCCTATCTGCGATCTGGCTTGACTAAGCAATTCTTCTCCTATGACCTTTTGAAAATCTCTTACCATCATTGGAAACGGGTGTGGACCTACGGCTGATCCAATCAGATAATGCGATGTCTCCACCGATGTGATCCAATCACGTAATGCTTCATTCACCGCATCTTTAAGTGTTCTTGATCCGCTGGAAACAGGGATAACTCTGGCCCCCATCAGCTGCATCCGTTTGACATTGGGCATCTGCCGTTCGATGTCCACTTCCCCCATGTAAATGTCCGTTTTCAATCCGAATAAAGCACCAACCATTGCGGTTGCCGTTCCATGCTGACCCGCACCGGTCTCTGCGATCAAACGTTTCTTCCCCAAATGTTTCGCAACTAACGCTTGACCAAGTGCATTGTTCAGCTTATGTGCCCCACCATGAACCAGATCCTCCCTTTTCAGGTAGATCTTCGCTCCCCCTGCATATTCGGTAAGGCGAGATGCAAAATATAATGGGGTCGGACGTCCGGCATAGGTTTCATAAAGCATGTTGAGCTCTTCCATGAACATCTTGTTGTTCCTTAACTGGGCATATGCCTCTTCCAACTCTTCCAAGGCAGGCATGAGCATTTCAGGTGCATATTTCCCTCCGAACCTCCCGAAGAACCCTTTTTGGTCGGGGACATTCTTCAGAGATTGGTTTGATTCCATCTGCATTCAATCAAAAGACAAGTATCTACAGTCAAAAGCGCTGATGGTCAGTTCTTTGGCACTACTTTTTAAAAGAACACTTTTGATGCCTATACCTCAAAATTTTCCAATTCATCATCTGAAGTCCTGAATGACAAATGTTTATAGGTTCTTCCTCTTGCTAATAGATAATGACCGAACCGGTCACATATTTGAGTTCAAGACATAAACAGCTAGAACGAGATGATGATGACGTCCATCCGAAACCGAGGCTTGGACGTAGAGAGTGTGAACCCCATTCTGATGAGATCAACTATCTTTACGATGTCCTTTCAACAAATTACCCTGAAGACAGAACTCTTTGGGATCTTCACCATTATTTCCTAATTGAAGGTGAAAAAATCGATATCCAGTTCGATATCTCATACTTTAAGGGAATGCAAATCCCCTATCGAATTTCATCTTATGATGCCCAAAAATTCAATCATCGTGTTCCCACCATGGCCATCATATCCTTTCTGCATCGACCTTCAAAAATGACTTGGGAATCGTCCTAGAACAATGCCAAAGGCTTCAGATTCCTGTTTATGTCATGTTCAGCGATCATCTTCAAGCACCAAGCTATGTCAGAGCTCCCCTCCTGAAAATATACTATAAAGAGGATAATCAATATCATACCGCCGAAACCCAGGAGATTTGTTGCAAGGAAGGCGAAGAACCAGACCCTTCAAAGCTAATTGATATTCTTCCTGAAGTTCTTCCATTCAAATTCGGAATCATTGAACGAAAGGATAAATATCTCAAGGATACAATTTCTCCACTTTATTTCCTTGGACTTGTCGACAGGGCTACCGAAAAATTGCTGCTTACTAGTCGACAATTGGCTGAACAGAAAGCTGATGAGGAAAAGAGACGGGCTGATAAAGCTGAAAAACGGGCTGAACAATTGCTGAAGGAACTTGAGGAATTGAAAAAGAAAGGCTAATACCAATCCCATATCCCCAATATGACCCCGAAGATTTCAACAACCACATAAAGCCAGAAGATATAGAGCAACGTACCCGCAATGATCGCAAGCAAGGTGATGTTGATGATCTTCTGTCGCTGGCGTTTTACTTCATCAAGTGAACAGACTCCATGGCGAGTATAGAAATAATAAGCAAGTCCTGAAAGAAGAGCCAATAAGGCAACTCCTCTGAATGCCCAGCGATAACCATAATAAAGTGTGTCTGATAAGGATGCCGCGTAGCTAATTGAACTGACTCCAACAAGAACCAAAACGACCGGAGTGAAGCAGCAAAGCCCTCCAATAAATGCACTGAATGAAAGCACCCCCTTGAGATTCTTCAATTCCTCAATGATTTCCATATGCCATACATATCTCACCGAAATAAAAATCATTACTTGCAAAAAAATTTTTCAGGAACATGAATTTAGCTCAAATTCGACCGATTCAATAAAGGAAAACAATGATTGTACCCTTTCCTCATTCACATTCAAATCCCCCCTTCCAAGACGTGATTGACTTTGCACCCAGAATGAAGTCTGGTTTCCTACGCAAAACAGTTGTACATATAGATCATCCGGAAAACGAAATACAAAAGAGAGAAATTTTGCGTGGATAAATGTCCCATTATCTCTCAAAATTTCTGTTCGAGGCTGCACGTCAATCCAATTCAATATTGCATCGTGTACCTCCCTCAATGTCGCATTCAGCTTCAATGGTCTCAATCCTTCTCCCCTTACATTGAATTCGGCTACCCGAGTACAGTTCGGTGTTGGTGGGCAATCTTCTGGAAAAGTTGTGATGGTTGGATCTGGTGCACCAAAGTATATCCCAATCAAACTCAACAGGTAGATCAGAACCAAAACTGCAATGGAAATTCCTACTCGTTTAAATTGCATGCTCTTAATCGAAATTTAGTCAATCAAAAAGGTATAGATCAGGAAAAATCAATTGGCTTTTTCAACCAACTTCCCCCATTCGATTTTTGGACATTTGTTTTCCACATACAAAAGACCCTTTTCCTCGGCTGCCTTTCTGGCCTCTTCAGATCGTACCCCTAAAGGTAACCAGATCAACGGAATCCCTTTTTCAGCAGCAATTTTTGCCTGTTCACCTACAATCTTCTCATTCAGGTAAAGAATAACTCCGTCAACCGGTTCATCAAGATCTGCAAGAGAAGGGATTACGGGATCTCCCAAAACCTCCTTCTCCTTCGGATGAATTGGTATCAACTTATGTCCCTTTTCTTTCAGAAAACGGGAAATCTCATTGCTTGTTCGCTCTGGCTTTGAAGATGCTCCAACAATGGCTATTTTTCGTGGTTTTGTCAAGAATTCGACAATCTGTTCATCTGTCGCTTCCATAGGTAAATTCCTTGGGCATAATTATAAAACCCTTCAATTGGAGGAAAATCCTTTTTTTAGTTTTATGAACTGTTTTTTGCTTCCGTCCTCCCATGACCCATACTCACATCAAATTTCCTTTCTTGATTTTTCCCTATCCAATTCCACCTTTTTATATCCAACTCCATCATTCTAGACATGCTTGTCGACAATGTTACCTCAAATGAAATTCTTCATATCCAAGGAAAAGACGTCAATCTGTCTTGGCCCATCTTCTCTAAAATCCTTATCCTTGAGGATTGCAACGTCTCCTTGCCAGTCAGGCAGGAACGTGTCCGTGTTCTGGTTCTCTACCGATGTAAGATATCCGGGAGCATTAAAAGAATGTTTCCTAATTTACTGGTGCTAGATCTCATGGAAACTGAAAGTTTCCCAACTTGATCATGATTTCTTCAGAAAACGAACCCTTACAATCAAAACCAGTATCATTGGCACAAACACAATCAATGATGCATCTTGTGTTCCCGTAAGAGATGCCGAAGGAGTTGAATCTGTCGTTGTATTTGATACTGATGATTGGCTTGTAGTCGATTTGCTTGATGCTGATGATTGGCTTGCAGTTGATTTGCTTGATGCTGATGGTTGGCTTGTTACCTGTGAACTTGTTGGACTTGACGTTGATGACGAAATCACAGGTTCCGATGTCACTGGAGGAGATGGTTCCTCCAATTCAACAAAGAGAATGGAAACGCTGTATGTGGTGTTGTCATCCAGCGTCCATAACTCAAGTTCATACATTCCTTCCGTCACTACAACCTCTCCGGATCTTGAAGGTCTAGAGTTGGATACGTACATGTCCAAATAGGACGGACTGACCAATTCCGAAGAATTATAGAGATCCAAAAATACTGCCGGGAATGCATCCATCGAATCTACCAATGTCAAATTCACTTCCAAACGACCATAATGGGTTACATTCAGCAAATACGTATCTTCCTCATCCCTTGCCCCATCAAAGTCCTCTATCAATCCTTCACCAATGGTACCTGTAAAACTGCTATTCAATGGAACCATTGGTGATGACGCCGGATCCTCACTTGCATCTCCACCCGTTCCGGCATCATTCTGTGGTGGGAGAACGGCTGACACGTATGACAAAGAAAACTCATAAGTGATGTTCCAGCCTAAACTGTCAAACTCAATGAAATAATCTCCGCCAGTAGCAATTGGTGTCGACATCAGAATGCTTCCAAAGGAAGAATATTGACTCTCTGTGACAATTGTCTTGTATTCAGAAGTTAATGAAGTTGCATGGAAAAAGTCACTTCCATCAATCGTGAATGTTACACTCAGATTCAAATATCCTATTCCTGGAAGGGTCACCCTGAAATAGTCCTCATCATCAAGCAAGCCATCCGATTCCACATGCCCATTTCCGAGATTCCCTGTATAGGTGGTATTCAATTCAACCGCAACAGGTGTCAACAATTCAGCATCCCTTCCAGCTCCTGCATCATCCTGTCCATAGGATCCTGAAAAATGATCCACCCTGAACCGGTAATCCACCAAATCACTATAGGATTCCACCTGAATAACATAATCACCCGTCGTTATGATCGGAGCCACAACGGTCACATTGCCATCATCATACCATATCGTTTCAATTGCAACAATCAACCCGTCTTTCAGAATCTCAATTGTAGCAAGACTGACAACCTCTATATTGGTAATTCCCACAGTTACCCGGACAAAACCCGGTGATAATGTAACCTTGAAATTGTCATGATTGTCCTCATCGCCATCAACATTGGTCAGATTATCCCCCACGCTTCCATCATACCAAACACCCAAAGCAACTGAAATGGCATTCTGGTAGTCATCTGGTGCATCTGAACCGCTTCCAGCATCGTCTTGGGAAGCCATGACATTCCTTGAAAATCCTCCAATACTCAATATGAGCATCACTGCTAACAATAGCGTTCCTGATTTCATTATTTTTCACCCTCCCATCAAGAGACTCTCCCCCTGATAGGTAATTAATCCTCTACCTCTTTCTATAAAAATTTTTCCTCACACGGGAGGTGATATTCCCATGAATCATTGATTCCCACGCGCCCTTATCTCCTGTGGAAGCAAAGCAACATACAACGTCTCAAGAATTGGTGCCTCACCTAAACGTATGACATCTCCCACCAGATAATCCAATTCCGAAGGAATTCCGCCAATGATATCTCTTTGCAATGAAGTTGTGCCATCTGAAGGAAGGTTGTCAACCCATTGTAGATATCGATCTGCAAGGCTGTCCTCAACCCTTGCCCCTTGTGAACGGGCAACCGCAGTGGTCTCCAGAAAAACCTCCCGGATTAAGGATCGAACCTCTGGAATGGCTCGCATCTCTCCGAAGGTAGCCCGTGTGACACTTCCAACAGCTCCCAACGGACCAATCAGGATCAGTTTCTCCCATTGTGCCGTTCGAAAATCATCGTGAAGCCTCGTCTCAATCCCTGATGTGGTGAAAAGCCCTCCCACCTTTTCAACTCTCTCCGTCAATCCTCCTTCAATCTCCCCCAACTCAACAATGCCTGAACCAAGATGGCGGATCACGCCTGTCGTCTCCTTGAAACTGATCACCTTACAGAACCCACCAAGCACCCGTTCACCAAAACGATCCCTGAGAAAACGTGTGGCATATACCCCGTTGAGCAGGGGCAGAATCAAGGTGCCTTCATGCATCGAGGTTTCCATTCCCACAATTGCCGTCTCAAGATGCTGACTCTTCACGGTAAGAATGATGAGATCCGCTTTTTCTCCAAAGGAATCTGTCACCTTCACTTGCAAAAACAGATCCCCCTTTGGACTAAAGACCTTCAACCCATTTTTCCGCAACACCTCGGCGGATCGCGGTGTAGCCACAAAGGTCACATCATGTCCATGCTCCGCAAGACGTGCCCCGAAATATCCTCCGACCCCTCCCGTACCCACAACCAGTATCTTCACACGTTTCCATCTTGGAGATGACCTAAAGAGCCTTCGTCCTATAGTCAAATCAATGATCGCTTAAGTCTCGCAATTGGTGCAGATAGCTCCGAACCTCATCAATGTCCTCAAAATTACGATCCAAGACCGTGAATTCAAAGACCCTGTGTATTGTCTCAGAAAGCTCGTCCAATGCCGAAATGTCCAATGCCAGATCTGCCAGCTCACGGATGTTCCGAACAATGGCCTTCTTCAGCATCTCCGAATTGATGTTCCGAGGATCATACAGCTCCGTGATGTCATCAATCGCCGAACTTGGATTGATCGCATTGAAATTCAAGATCTGGCTCGCCAAATCCGAATGTCCATAATTCTCCAAGTCATAGATCAGACTCAGAAGCGCACTGGCAAGTGTCGCATAGGTCTCGCTCAGATCCATCAATCCTTCATCCTTCTTTCGATACGCCAATTGCGACATGGTCCACATGAAAAATTCCATCGGATCACGAGAAAGACGATAGAGTTCATTCACAAACACATTCCCTAGGTCTTGCAGGGGTGTGTTCGCCTCAAGATCCTCAAACAAATAAATCAGCCATTGCGTCAACCCCCGTGCCAACTTCGTCTCCAAATCCATCAATACATCCTCCGAAGTTACCACCGTCTTGTGGGGATTGCCCGGATCAGGCTTGCTCAATGGCCACTCCCTCACCTCCGAAAGCAGATCCGTCAGAAAAAGAAAATAGTTGAACAACTGGCTCGTCTCCGCAAAATCCGCACTCAAAAGATTACGTAACTCCGATGAAAAACTTGCAAAAAAACGCAACGTATTCTCATCCGTAATTTTCTGGATATTCGAACGGATCTGATCACGAACCTCGAAAAGAACATTCACATCGGTTCCCTCATGCTGAAGCATCTCCCGCCAAAGATAGGAACCCTCCAATGCACGAAAACTATCCCAGATCTTGCCACGAAGAGTTGAC
This sequence comes from uncultured archaeon, assembly GCA_964645535.1. Lineage (GTDB taxonomy): Archaea > Asgardarchaeota > Heimdallarchaeia > Heimdallarchaeales > Kariarchaeaceae > WAKA01. The sequence goes on from CAZYCQ010000007.1 coordinate 21,190, forward strand.
AACTCGTCCTCGTGAATCTCCTCCTCCGTAGGAATCTCATCATCAGATACCGAAAGCACTTTCTCCAATTTCTCCTGAAGATTCTCCAACTCCACCCGAAAAACATCCTTCAACTTGATCAAGTCATCCGCAGAAAGCATCGAATGGTTGTTCACCATCATATCCAATGTATCCCGGAGCTCTTGGATAGCACGCTTGACATCATCCCCAAAATACCGCTCCTGCGCATCTGAAAGATTTGACAGCAACTCCCTCACCCGCACCAACACCGGACGCATAACCACCATCCCCTCCCCATACCTGCCTCCCCCCTGAAATATTCTCGCGCGGATCTGAAATGAAGAATGAGTCTCCAGATTGTCATACAGGGAAACCACTTCTTCCATCAAATCCGCTAATCCTACCATGAATGCCAATCGATTTCATGCCATATATAATTATTCACAGCTCCGCACCCTCTTTCTCGCGACCACGCTCCTCAAAATAAATGTAAAAGGAAAGCACCAACGCAATCAAGGCAAGAACCATGATCATCAGAAACGATGCAGAAAGACCTATGTTGTCCTTGATCCACCCAAATGCCAAGGGTGTCAGAAGTGAAAGAACCTGACCCAAGGAAAATAACGCCCCAAACAACTTCCCACGCTGCTCCTTCTCCACACGATCCGCAAGCAATGCACTCCCTGCTGGAGAACCAACATAGTAAAACGCCAACAACAGAAAATAAAACGTACTGAACGAAACCAGATCCGCATAATCCGTCAAATACACCAACCCAACTGAAGCAAAAGCAGACCCCACCGAAGAAACAACCAAGGCAACCCTAGGACGTGTCCGATCCGACAGAAAACCACCAACCAAGGTAAACATCGACGCAAAACCCAAAACCAAGGCTGTAGCAACCGTCGACTCATTCTTCGTCAAATGAAGATAATCCTCATACAACAAGGACGTAAATACTGATGCCGTCCGGAAAAAACTCGAACGCAATGAAATGAATAACAAAGGAACCAAAACCAACCCTGAAAAAATGAACGAAATGTCAAAACTATGTGAAACAACATCTCCGTCCATCGTTACCATAACCTCTCCATCCGATCCCCTACGCCCACTCCAGTTGGTTCGGTCAAACATCCCTGAAACATACCCCAGAATACCCAAGACAAAAAGAAATACCAACCCTCCAATCCCAATCACTCGAGCAACAACCTCCCAACCACCAACCAATAAACCCAATCCGGAAAACACTATCGGAGAGACCGCTGTCCCCCCCATCCCAATCGCCATATTCAAGGACAATGCCTTACCCTTGTCATCCTCAAACATCTCCGTTATTATCGCCAACACTGGTGGATGAAACGTAGATGCACCAACTCCCATCAAGGTAAAACCAAGATATAACTGCCAAACAGATACCGAAAAGGAAAGAAACAACCAAACCAATGACATCAAAAACAAACCTGACAAAATCAAAAAATAACGAAATGAACGAAAACGATCACTGAAAAAACCAACCCCAACTGATAACGTCGTCATCACAACTATAAGGGATGTCCATAACAAACCAGCATCAGTATAACTCAACCCAAAATCACTACGAAAAAACAAAATCAACGTAGGCAACATAAACATCAACAAATGATTCAACAAATGAAAACACAAAATCATAACATAGTCCTGACGACGAAGTGACATCAAATCCATACCACAAACCAAATCAACCATTTAATTAATATCCCCGTTCAACCCAAATCAAAATGAATAAATCAATAAGCAAGGTTTTTTCCCCAACAGACAAGGTGGAAACAGAACCTACAAAATCCAACAACAATATGCCAATACATATATCACATAACCAAAAAATACCTCTTGAATAACCTCAACATCAAATAATAACCAATACACATCATTCATATCAAAATTAACTTAATCCCAAAAACAATCAATTACCCTATCAACCATTCAAGAAATATACTTCGAGCAAAAAAAATCCCAATTCAACATAAATACACAATACATTCCACCTACCAAAAAAGATCCATCCATCTCCCTCAAAAAAATCCGCCAACTTACAACATCAAACACAAAAGCATCCTCCAAAAATTCAACATCACAAAAACAACGTTAAACCCCCCCCCATTATCAACTACCTTCAGAACCTTAAAATATAGAAAAAAAACACTCAAACCCGAAGTTTCCGAAAATTATAATTACCCCAAAACATATCAAAAATTGCCGAAAGGAAAACAAAACATTGGGCCTATAACTCAGATGGTCAGAGTGGCGGGCTCATAACCTGCAAGTCCTGGGTTCAAATCCCAGTAGGCCCATGTCCATTTTTCATTACTTTTTGGTATTGGAAATTGTTTGAAACATGACCTTTTCCACCGATCAAAATATAGTATCATTCTTCCAGCTTGTGGAATTTTCAGGAATTCATTGTATATTCCTATTTGCAATTTACTGATTTCTCATATCCCAAGGTAGAATTTGTTCATTGGTCTATCAGGAATGATTTAATTCATATGGCAAATTGTTATACCCTTTCGAACATGATTGCCATTTTTCTTGTGGTAACTCCGATATTTCCTAAAATTTCATACAACCAACTAAACTCACGAAGCATCTCTTGTTTGGGGATTGAATCGATTACTCTTTCAACCATTTTTCGATATACTATTACAGGGTCAATTTCTTCCTTTGATTGGTCTATTGACTTTCTTCATTTAATTGGTCGCTTATGCTACAAATTGGTTGATATGATTGAATGGATTTTTTTTTTTAATTTCTTGGTCCGAGCAACCTATCTCCATTGTAATGGATCATATGGGTTGGAAGTTCAGCTATCCAAACCTCGGTTTCAAATGCAAGTTTATCGGCATATTTTTTGAAATCGGATAATGAGTTGAAAGCGGTGACAAAGATCAATTTTTCCTGAATATGGGCGAATATGGATATGAGTTGTTGACGTCGTTTTTCATCAATGGGCCCATGGGTGACGAAAGCTTCAAACAAGAAAAGCCAATCTTTTTCTTGGTCATAGATGATTACATCCGGTAATTTGCTATGCACATCAATTTCAATACCGAGTTTTTTGCAGATTTTTTGATCCCAATACTTGTTTTTTCCTGTGTCATCTACAAAAACGACGATAGGCTTTTTGACAAAATTGGTCGCGGTGAATTTTTCGACTATATCCTTTTGAAGTTCGCTATGCTTTCCCTTTGAAATTTCTATGACGATAGGCTTTCCTTCGCTGTTGATCAAATTTACAGGCAACAAATTTCTGGGTCTTTTGTTTTGGGTCAATTTGGATTTGAATTCTATGAATTCCGCTGATTTTTTGTGCCATTCAGGAGTATTGAATGCCCTAATTGCGTTTAATGCTTGAGGAGTAAGCCTATAATTGTTGTAGCTACTGTTTATGGCTCGATCGGGCTTGTCTTCATTCTGAATGACCAGTCCTTGTTGGATAAAATGATGAAGGCATTTTCTCCTTATTTCCTCTCGATCTTTGAAAATATAGTCGAATCGATTTTTGGCACGTTTAATAATGGAAAGAAAGTCATTTTTCTCGTTATTTATGGTATAGGGTTTTGAAGAAGCCAGAGCCCAATCTCGATGCTTAATTCCTGTCAAGGTCAGCAAGATTATTGCCGCTTTTTCATCTGTAATCTCATAGGTGATTTCTAGATCTTTTAAAATTCGGATTGCATCGTTGACTAATTGATTTATTTCATGTTTTTTCAAACAATTCCAGGATGCGATTAGTTCATTTATACGTAACTGCTGATCTGGGGGAATTTCACCCAATTTTTCCAAGGTCATTGAATCCGGGAAGGGAAGGTATTTGAAATCAGTTGAATTTATTTGTGTACTTCCGTTAATGGCTCTGATGTAATTGTCGACATAATTTGAATTCAGGTAATATAGGAGACCGAGGGCGAATTTTTTTGATTTTGCATTCAGGTCAATGAAATTGATTTTGTTGTCGAAAGTAATGTATTGGATATGGGGAAAATCTTCTTTGGTGATCAACGTACAGATTAGCCTAGTATTGTCCTCTTTGGTGGACATTCTCCGTATCAACAGATATGTTCCAACAGGGACACGATACTTCGTGTAGTCTTTTTTCAAAAACTGTACCTTTTTTTTCAGGTTCTTTCTTGGAAAATTCAATTTTAGGGGGAAAATATGGTTTGCCAAGATCAGTGGATAGGCATCAATGGGCTGTTTGCCGAATTGCTCAAGCAAGTGGAAATGATGGTCGGATTGCGGATTGATCAACCATTTTCTGGTTCTATGTTGAACCACCTGACCTGTAGAAACAGTTAGGAGGAGATCTTTAAGCGATTTTGAATTGGAGGGTCTTTTCAATAGGCTATCCACTTGCGATTTTGTTGATGGGATACAGATGAGGGAGTCTTCTGGGAGAATCACATTTTCATATGGAATCTGCTCTTTGAATAGGGATTGGACCGAATGGTTGATGGAAATGGTTTCGACAATTACGGATGTTGCCGTAATTTTTTTTTGGGTAAAGATTACAATGTTTTCTTGTAGCACTTGATCTTTGGAGAAAGCCTCATCTCGTTCCTCCACAACAAAAATCTTGAGTAAGGCATTGTCTTTTAGGAATTTTTCCCGAAAGTCTTTAAAGTAAAACCCGTTGGTGAAACTTCTGGGCACAATTCCAATTAGATATCCGTTTTTGGAGAGGAGATTCTTGCACAAGCCCAGAAAGGCAGTATAAAGGTTGTTATGTCCGCCAGTTAATTTCTTGATTTTTTCTAATCGGGGGTGGTTATTTTTGATTTTTTTGTAAGGTGGGTTCAATATGATTGCTTCGAATTCGCCATTATCTGAGGTATCTTGCAAGTACGGTTCAAGTGACTTTTTTCTCTCAAGGAGGGCTATTGAAGAATCTACGAAGTCCTCAATGAAGATTGAAAAATTCAGTTGACAGTCATAATTTTCCTTCAAGTATTTTTTCAAGACCATAAGGGAATCTCTGAGGGGTTGTTCCAAAGTTTTGTCAATTTCATACGCAGTGGTCGCGATGGTACGACCTTTGTAAAAATCCGAAAATTTCTCAACACAGAAAATGATAAGAGAAACCAGAAGATTTCCCACTCCCGCTGCTGGATCAAGAAAGGATCTTGGGGGTGATTCAATGTTGCAATTATTGAGAATGAAATCGGTCAGCTTCCTAGGAGTAAAATATTGGCTATATTTTGACTTATAGGCTTGGGTTCTTGTTGAACTTATTTCCTCTGCCAAGGAATGAACATAATTGACCGGATTTATCTCCACTAATGGTTCCAATCTTCTCAATCTTCTTTATTCCCCCTCCAATAAAAAGTCATACATCATCACAATAGTGGGTTTTCGAGGAAATTTGGTCGAATTCATGGAAAAGGGAAACATCATGACGCTTGTACATTCGTCTGGCTTTGTTTTTTCAAGTTCAACATAAAACCGAATGTAGGAAGTAAACGTAATCCCTAGTTGGTTTTGATTGGCCAAAGTGAATGGTTGGTGAAGAGAGATGCCTCTTTTGGGCATTGAAGAAAGGCTTGTGCAATTTCGAGGTGAATGTGCAGTCTTCCTTTGATACGGTTGGTGAGTTTTCATTGAAATCTCTCTGTATCTGCAATGAATTAGCAAAATCATTTTGTCCTTTAAGGGGTGTAATTTGGTGGTTCTTTCCTTTTCTTTCATTGTGTGACCCTTATTTGCCGAATGAATTATCGTCTCATTCCTGTATTCTTGATATTGTTTTTCTCACAAATTTGGCAAATTCTCGAAAGTTTTATATGTTTTTTTTTCGTACCTTCTCATGCGTGCTCGAAAACTCAGTGCACTCTTCATCTGCATGATGATAAGTTTCATCAACTTTTCTCCCATAGAGGGAAATATTGCAATGAACATTTCGGATATAGCCCATAAGAATGGTGTACCGGGACGAATCGTCACTTCAATCGATGGGTTGAGGGATTGCACGGATCCGGCACTCGTTAAGATGAAATGCGATGAGTGGTTACCGAATGCACCGTCAGACGGAGATTATGGCGGTATTACCGTATTCCTTGACGACGGGTTAAGCGTCACTGATTGGCAGAACCTAGAAAGCGGCTTCTACGGGATGTCGATTGACATTATCGGATATCTAACTCCCGACGATCAAGGAAACATCCCCGATACGTTGATTGGTGGAGTTGGACAGGATTCACTTCAAGGCATTACTGATGCAGACCTTGGGTATCTTGATTCCGATTTTCATGCACTTGGTGTACTCAGTGCTTTCGGTACAATTGCAAGGAATGCAAAGGTTCTTTTTGTAAATATTCGTGAAAAAACAGATTTACCAGAAAACACAGGATTTTTGCTTTATGATTCCAGAATGTGGGAATGGATCAAGAACAATATCGGGCAATACAATATCAGGATTATTTCAACCTCGATCAATACAGGATATTTGTTAGCAAAAAACCAAACAAATACCGATCTACTTACCGAAATTTATGAGCAGGGGGTATTCATGGTTGCTGCTATCGGAAATGATGCTTGGAATGATCCAAATAGGGGTCACTATTTTCCAAATTACCACCCTTACGTTTATTCAATTGGCTCTATTGACCATGAGATGCGAGGTAACTCTGATGATGAAGATTACTATTCGGTAGAAAACAGATATTCTGGGTTCAGCCAAGCATGTAGGGACGGGGAGAATAACTTTACCCTTTGTGCTTCATATGGTGATGAATGGGATGTTAATCCAGCAGAAGCTTTGGATTTTGTAATGCCTGGTAATGGTGTTCCTATTGCATTTGAACCGACAATCCAACAAGCGTTACTCGGACATGTCTTGGAGTTTGCATCGGGAACCAGCTATAGTGCCCCCTATCTTGCAGCGACAGCCTTGGTTGCAATTTATGGCTATTCACAGGCATATTATTCCGTGGCGGGAAGCTTTGCTTATCCCTCTGTCTCCATGATCTATGATTTCCTGAAGGAAAACGCCTATTCGCCAGAGGAGGGGCACCATCAACGATACGGGTGGGGAATGCCTCTAGTCTCTTTGGTTTACTCTGGCGCATATGCCAAAGGACTTGCAGATGCCCCGCCTCCACCATCCGGAGGTGGAGGAGGAAGTGGTTGGTATTTCTATTGAGGTGAAATGCATGAGGGAAAAGGCATTTTTGGCCTGGGTATTCCTTACCCTTATTCTAGCCACACCTCCTGTAGCATATCATTATTCCATTCCCCAATCAAAAGGGGAGGTGATTCTGGATGAGACCCGTGCCGTCTCCGCAGGTGAGGTGGTCGTGTACAACCTAACAGAACCCCTCCTGCCAGCAATTATGGGCTGGCGAGTGGATGGATGGGCAACCGCAGTCTTGGCCACCGTTAAATCACTTGTAGGCAATCTGACATTATTTCAGGCTTGTTATTCGACCAGTTTGTCAGATCTTGAGCAGAACTATAGGGAACTTTGCGAAGGGACGCCAAAATCTATTGACACAAACTCTTTCAGAGACTATATTGGGGTTTCATACTTCATAGTGCTGGTGTTTGGCACGCCAGACATCTATCATATCCAGATCGTTTTTCAAAGATAAGTCCTCGAGTGCAGGTAGGAGATCAATCCCGTCCAAGAAAAATATTTGATTGTCCTATTCCATTTGACACCTAGTTTTTTAACGCCTCACTTATTGACTTAGAATTCAAACCTATCTTGCCTTGTATTTTTCAGTAACAGATCTTGTTTCTTCATGACATTCTCCAATAAACCTGTTCAAATTTTGTGCAAACTGTATCGATTTACTGAAAGGATTTGTGGTAATGGATTTTTTTTGAGCAATGGGATGGTTATCAATATTTTTTTTTTGAAATATACTGGTCAAAAGAGACATACTGAAATCTAGAGGAAAGGTTGATGAGTAAGGGCTAGGTTATTGCCATTTCAAGTAGGTCTAAGAAATCAGTACCTCTAATTCCTGCAAAATGTTCTCGGTTTTTGGTCACCCATTTCAACGACTTCAAAAGACCAGTTGGAAGAGATGAGATACAATTCGCAGGGGTTGATGATTTCCCACATCAATTTAATTTCTGGAATTCGTCCGTTATTCTATTGGGGTAATTCGGATCTTAACCACGTCGGCCTGTCCGAATGTCAATACGAGATATTGGGAGACTGGAATTCGAAGGGTAAATGGAGTATTTGTTACAGGTGTTTTTCCGTAGCATATTCTCCAATACTTTTCCACGAGGTAAGTGTAGCCAAGTTTGCCGATCCAGCAGTTTCGGTAAATTGCCAAATCTGCATTGATTGATTTGATTGTGATTTGGAAGAATCTTGGTTGCTTGCATTGAAATTGATTGCATTGGCTCAATTTATTGGTTAAATTGAAGGGTACGACTGCTCCTTTCCACCTGATAATCAATTTTTCCATTGTATCTGTCCTATTGATTGTTGGGAGTGGAAAGAAGGAGAGCTGCAAGGCCAAAATAGAGGATATCAGCATCCATGAGATGATTGCATCGGCTTTTTTCATGGGTGACGTATGCATTGGGTGGTTTATAAGTACACCTTGGATGTCTCCTTTTTCTTCTAAATCGTGCTTTTTGACTGGTGTTTCATGACTTTTTTAGTATCTTTGGACAAGGACAATGCGGATTCTGATGGTGTCTGGCATTCCAAACTCGATGAAGATCAATTCCGAGGGATCAATGAGGTCGGTGAAAATTATTGTTTCGATTGTTGTCTGATCCCTGCATCTTTCTTTGAAGTTCTGTCTCAGGTCTGTTCGGTCATGCACAGAAAAGCAAGAGCTATGGATGGTCAAGTTGCCCATAAATGACTTTATGGTGACATGGAACAGGAACTGACGTCCACATCTGTGGGGTGCCCCGCAATATGCGTTCTTTATTAAGCCAGATGTCTGGTCAGTGAGGTTATAGACAATTCCCCAATTATTGAACCCCACTGCAGTGTTATCGAGAATTACCTCTTTTACCTTTTTGTCAATGTCCGGCATGGGGAAATGGAATAGGGGCATTGCCAGAAAGAGTGTGAGGATCATCCAAGCGGAAACTGCTTTTTCTTTGTTCATTTCAGGTATGCGCATGGGTTCAGTTGTTAATAAGTACACCTTCCCGTTTTGATTGTTTCCTTGTCACTTTGAATGTTCTCTGTTTCCGCAAAGTTTATTGTCTTATCAATCGAATCAACCATAATGTCAAAACCCGATGCGGAAGGCGTAGTGTATCTAAATTCGAGGCACCGGGAGGCTGCACTTCGGCAGATGCAGGAGAAACCCCAACCGCAACCGCGCTTAGGGAGACGAGAAAGTGAACCGCATTCTCATAAGATCAATTATCTACATGATGTCTTGTCGACAAATTTTCCGGATGACCGCACGTTCTGGGATTTGCATCACTATTTTGATCTTGATGGTGATCCAGTCGACTTGCAATTCGACATCTCATACTTTCGTGGCTTGAAGTTTCCAGATCAGGTCTCCTCATTCCGATCGGATGATTTTGAGGGACTTGTTCCGACAATGGCGATCAACATCCTCTCCTCATCCACTTACAATTCAGATTTAGGGCTGACTGCCCAGACCTGTCAAGAATTGGGTATTCCTGTTTACGTCATATTCAGCGACCATATATTTAGGCCGAAAGCTGTGAAAGCACCTTTCCTGAAAATCATTTACAATGATGGTGGCAGGTATCAAATGGCGGAATTGCATGAGCCATGTTGTCGGAAAGGGGGTGAAATCGATCCATCCCACGTGTTGGACGTACGTCCTGACCTGCTTCCCTTTAAATTTGGTATTATGGAGCTGGAAGTAAAATATTGGAAAAAGGGGAAGCGGTATCCGCTCTACCAATTGGTCTTAATTGACAGAGACACTGGTGAACCGTTGAAGACCAAGTCAGAACTTGCGATGGCAAGGGCTGAAGAGGCAGAAAGGAAAGCTGAAGAAGCAGAAAGGAAAGCTGAGGAAGAACGGCGAAAACGTCTCGAATTGGAGCAGGAACTAAAGATTCTAAAGGATTCTAAGGATTGAGGTAATGGCAACTGCCGCACCCAGTATTGGAGTGAATGATTCTACCAGCATAAAATTTTCAATTCCAATAGTGAATCAACAATGGACAAGTATGGGTTGGCTTTTCTGGGTACAAAATCGCAAGGATGGACAAAAAAGGATGTGTTTTCCGTCTGAAACATTCACCTGATCTCCGCACAAAATTTCATGTATTTTTTAGTGGTTTATGCAATCTACACGATAGATAACTTGTCGGATTTCGATCTAATTTCCCATCCCCATTTTGCTTGCAGTAAGTATAAAATCACTAACGGCTGACAAAATTCATTTTTAAACGGTACTGATCGAATGCATTCATGGAATATTCTGTAGGGTTCGTGGTCAATCCAGAAAGTCGAGGGGGAGAGACCGGCCGCACTTGGGAGAAAAAACTGAAGGTGATTGAGCGTGAGCTGAAGCATCCGTTTGAGTACAGGATTGCGGAGGGTATCGGAACGGGTGTGGTTGCCACAAAGGATCTCATTGCCGAGGGGCATAACCTCATTGTTGCGGTAGGTGGAGAGGGGACTGCTAATGAAGTGGTCAACGGGATCATGGAATCTGGAAAGGATGTTGCTTTAGGGTTTATCAGGTCAGGGACGGTGAACGACTACCTGAAGGTGATTGGCTGGCCTCATTCCCTTGAGGAACAAATTGGTCTGCTGAACCGCGGTGAAACACGAAGGACGCCGGTGACGCGGAGCGAGGCAGTGGGTGAGGCTACCCGTTACGGGCTGAATGTGGCTGACATCGGCATCGGCACGTCTATCTCCTATGATGCATCTGTCAAGCGCTCGATCACCTGGATCAAGTCAGGATTGAGATACACGCTGCTCGCCCTGAAGGCGATTCTTAAATGGAAGAACCTTCCCGTTGTAATCCGGACGGACGATGAGACCATTGAAGGGGATTTAACGTTGTTCATGGCAGGTTACTCCAACGAATCGGGTGCGTACCGTGTTCTTCCGCAGGCGAATCCTTGGGGTATCAAGATGGCGTATATGGCTGCCATGGGGTTTTCGAAGCTTTCCATGCTGCGGCTAATGGGTGTGCTGAAAAAGGGGGGACATGAAGGGTACAAAAATGTGTATCTGGGATTTACCCAAAAAATTGAGCTGGAGAGTGAGGTTCCTTTGATGGTTGAGGTTGATGGTGAGGTCTTCGGTTTCAATACGCAGAAAGTAATTGTGGAGGGTGTTCCTGAGGCTATTCCGGTCATATCTACCGAATAGGTTGACATCTCTTCTCCAGTGAACAGATTAAAGTACTTGACTGGTATGAATCCTATATATGGCTCTCTTTTCTCGTCTCTATGAGTTGCAGGTAAGGCAAATCCCCTTTCTTCATCTGGTTGAACTTCTGGGCATTCTAAATCTTTTCACTCCTGTGTCGATTTTGGTCTTGTTTGGCTTTTCTGAAATCTTTGGATGGAGCCTTTCGGACTGGCTCTTTTTTCTCTCGGTGATTCCTGTTCCTGGATTACTTGGCATCCTACTTGTGTTGTTGCTTTTCGGTCATTCGGATTTTCGGTTCTGGTCAAGTTTCCACGTTTATGTGCTTTGGGTCGAGAGTGCTGTTCTGACCTTTGCCGTTGCCGGAACGCTCGACGGTTTTTCTCTTGCTTCTGCGCAGTTGTCTTTTTTGGTTCTGTATTTTGTCGTAACCATTCTGCTTGGTATGGCTTCATATCTGAATCTGCTTGCCAATCCCATCAAAAGCATCAATATGGTTGAACATGTGGGAGATTCTCTCATCTCGGGTAATTTTGATGTGAAGGTCTCGGACACTTCTCTTTTAGAGGACCAGTTTTTCCGCCCTTCATTTGATCTCTTGCAGCAATCCCTTTATTTCACGAATCAATTGATCGGTCAGCAGAGAGCTGCTTCGCATCTGCTTTCTGACACTTCTTCCCAAATTCGGAAGATGACTGAAAGTCTTTTCCGTTCAGTTGACGAGATAGCTGCCTCATTGAGGGATCTTACCATGGCATCTGCGGATCACAGCATTCAACTGTCGAAAATTGTTTCTGACCTGACCAAATTCGAGAGCTTGCTGGTCGGCGTCCTTGAGGAAGTCCACCAGCTTTCCAAAAGAAGCAATGAACTGGCGGTGCAGACTGCTGTTCTTGCATTGAATGCCGAAATTGAAGCCTCGCGTGCAGGTGACTACGGCAGGGGATTCAAGGTAGTGGCCTCAAATATGCGTGCATTTGCGGAAGCCATGGGTTCAAATGCCAAGAAGGTAACGGAGTTCACCAAGTCCATTGACGAGGCATTCCGTTCATTCTATGATGGTTTTTCTCAGCAGATGGAATCTGCCTCAAGCTTCTCAGAGGAGAATGCCGCAGTCACTGAAGAGGTTCTTGCCACTTCAGAAACGATTCTGAAGCTTACTGCTGCGCTCAAGGATGTCTCAGTTGAATTGGATCTTCGATCTTCTGAACTGCTGGAATCCTTACCTTCCGGGGAAATTGCGCATAGTAATGACTAAACGCCATTTCAATAGGCTCCAAATGACTTGGGTATGCGTCCATCAATTCTGCTCGTTTCATGATAAACTGCTAAATTCCTTGAAATTACAATTTATGGGTCGATTTTGAATTAAATGTGTTGTTCAATCTATATCTTTCTTTTCTTTTTGATGATGACTACTGTTGCAAAGCCTGCAAGTGCAATTTGCCAATCAAGGGCCGGCAGTCCGAATTCAGGTGCGGCAAGCGAGGATGTTCTTCCATTGCTCACAAGGATGGTGATGCTGACTGTTGCAGAATTCAAACTGGTATCGACTGCCTTGAAGGTGAAGGTATATTCTCCATCAACCACCTGTGTTGAATCCCAATCGTACACGTAGTTCCCTGAGGAATCCTGTTGCATGACTTCTTGGGATCCGTCATGGAGCTGGATGGTAACTTGCTGAAGTTCGACGTCATCAGATGCTGCCACTTCAAAAGTGACCGTTCCGCTTACATTTGCTCCATCTGCTGGATTGAGGACGGATATGGTCGGTGGTGTTGTATCTGTGGTTGGAGGGGCAATACCTATGGTTGTCAGTATGCGTGTCTCAGATACGACCGTATGCTCGTTTTCGTCGACATCGACTGCAACCACACTCCATGATAGGTTACCTAGTGGCAGATTTCCGAGGTTCAGGGTGATTTCATAATTTCCTGTTGTATCGTTGTAGGTCATCAACAGGGACTGTCCACTGATTTCAAGACTGACTGACTTGAGACCCCAATCATCCGTTACGGTTGCTTCAAATTTCATCATGGGTGTTTCAGTGACATTGACGGTTGTTCCATCAGCTGGGCTGATCAATGAAATCGTTGGGGGATTGCCGGTCTTCAGGTTATCAATTTTCACCCGGATTGTGGATCTGCTCCAATGTCCATCCATATCAAGTACTTCTACTGTGAAGGAGATGACTTGGTTCTCAAAGCCTTGTGTCAGGGTATCGAATTGAACACTGTACTCGCTCACCTCCATGCCGTTAACAGTCGTCACGGAAATGGGTTCGACTGCATTGCCGCCGAGATCCTTCCAGAAGATGACGGCGTATGCACCCACATCATCGGTCACTGTGAAATTGATGTTGGCGATTCCCTCAATGGTACTGTCATTAGTCAATTGCCAAGTTATGTCTGCTGGTTGATAGCTTTCATTGTAGTTGTCAATGACAATGCTTCCCCCTGCAAATCCTTCATTTCCGGCATTGTCTCTGATCCGGACATCGAAATTCCATCTCCCGTCCGGTAATGTGCTCGTATCAAGGAAGGTCTCCCAAACTTCATTTTCTGGTGTTGAGTAGGTGGTGTTTGGTGTGAACCCTACAGGCACATTGAACAGGGGATGGTCTGCTGGAGCATCATCTCTGAACAAGGTTCCTGTAACATTGTTGATGCCACTGGATGGGAATCTTGGTACCCAATCAGTTCCGTTCCAGTATGAGTCTCTTGAGTCCCAAGTTTCAACGGCAAAACGTTCAGTTCCATGGACTACATTGTTGCTTTCATCAAGATAGTCAAATTCATCATAGAAGGTAGATCCTCCACTTCCGCTAGCAATATACATGTAGCCCCATGGCTCCTCCAGATCCTCATTGTCGGTAAGGAATGTGTTGTTGAAGGTTATTGATGCACCTGTGAAGTTTCCAACGACATTTCCTTGCTCATCTGTTAATTTGGGATTTTGCGTATATATGCTGATGTCGTATGCTAGGTATTGCAGTTTCCATTGATCTACCCATCTGCCTGATGACCATCCAATGCCATTGTTTGTGTCTGGGACAAAGGTCACATTTTCCAGATCTCCTTGGAAAGGAACATGAACACTGATGTGAAATTCCTCTGTTTCATTGTTCCATGGAATCGTTCCTCCTAAGGAGAAAATAGGTAGGTCAAACAAATCAATGGTGAACAATTGATTGACCCCTTGGGGGAATGAAGGCACTGCATTGGCGATTGCATCATCAAGAGCGTAGAAACCTAATGAAATGTATGAAGCAAGTCCCCAACGATCGGGTGTCATCCACCATGTAAGATATCCCACCTCAGTTAGATTGATGGCTTGCCAAGATGCAGAATGGGAATAGACATATGATGAAGTAATCATATTGATCAATTCTGTCTGATTGACAGATCCATACATTGTCACTTTGGTGGCATCAACCCATCGATCTTTTATCCAATATGTTGTATTGTCAATATAATTTGACGAGAATGTAACGCCAAGGGATTCAAGCTCATTCATGATTTTTTCTGCTGTGGCGTTTGCGGCACTTGTTCCGGTGGAACTGTTGAAATACACATCCATCCACATTCCAGAACTTCCTGGAATTGCAGTCTTGAGGTGATTTGCGCGGAAGTTGACGGCAAGGACTGATGAATAGAGTGAATCATTTCCGACAAGAAGGTTTTGAGTCAAACCAGCTCTGTCCTTTCCGCGTACCTCCAATTGGGTGTTGACGTATCCTTTTCCATCCACTCTAAACCATAGGTTGTCGACATTCCTCCAGCTATATTGGGTGAATGTATAATCAAAACCGATAGTAATGTCAGAATAATTTCCTCCTGAAAGCTTGGCATTTATGGACCAAGCGTCATATTGGTTTTGTTGTTCCGGTGATGGATGGTAGTCAATATAGACTTGAGAGTCACTGCTGTTGCCGACAGAATAACTGACATTTTCCACATTTGGGAGGCTGTGGGAAAGGGTCAAATTTCCTAAGTTTGACGGGGCAAGCCAATCGACTCTTGCCAATTCCTTGACAGAAAGAACATGTCCTCCTATCTGATTCTGAATCTCATCTTGATAATGAATCCCAAATGAACCAGCAATCTCATTGCCTTCCCTCCAAAACGAGACATCAATTCCTGTGGATGGAAATGGATCGATAGTGGCTGCCAATCCTCCATTTTCTCGTGGGATGGATCGATTGATGATCTCTTTGAAATTTGTCCAATCCACATGTCCTGAAAATTGAACTGTGGTTATTTGTACCCATTGATTACCGTTCCACTGGTCATAGCCTGATGAACCTTCCATCACGATATCCCATGCCGCAACGTAGCCACTGAAGAAATTGACCATCTGATTTGCCAAGGATTCAGCTGAAGCAGGATCATTGGTCTCGAATTCCAATGAAATCCACAGGTTGCGGTCTGTTGGACTGTTGGATTGATATGTATTGAGATAGCCCCACCTGAAACTGCTGAATTCCGGAGGCGAAAGGAGTGAATCCATATCCAACTGGTCGAGTTCTACCTCTGCTCCTTCAAGACGAACATCGGTATAAATATATCCATCTGGACTGACTCCTGTATAGATATTCTCGTGATACCACAATGTGGTCTGTTGGCTCTTAATGGAGACCACTTGTGCTGACTGTTCTCCCACCGCTGGTGCAGTGAAGATAAACATAGAAATTACCAATACAGAAATGATTAGCTTTGCTTTCATCATCTAATTTATTCTTCTTAAAGTATTAAAACCTAGTTGAACATTGTTAATGAAATTGTGGTGGATATTTATTTAATGCAGAGGGAGCTCAATTGGATCAAATTCAATTGCATCGGCAGACACACAATAAATTGGGATTTTCTTCACATTGACAGGATTCTCAATTCGATAGGTATGTACATGCCCACAAACAATTATTGAAGGAGAATATTCTGAAATCAAATCGAACATCCGATCATCAAATATTTCTTGGTACCCTGCATCTCCTGGATTGCAGTCCGGGAGCTTTCCTTTGAATCCTCGTTTTATTTCTTCTGTCGGAGGAAAATGTGTCAGCACAATCAATCTATCCACTTCGGGAAGGCTATCCAGCGATTTTTTCATCAGGTTCAGTTCCCTGTCCAATATTTTGTCATCATTTTCCCTTCCCCTTCGGCTCCAGCCACGGGTGCCTGCAATACCGATCTTTAATTCGTTGGCTTCCAAAAGCAGTGAATTTTTGTGAATTATCCTGATCCAAGAGGTGTTATTATCCAATCTTTCAAGAAACGCTCTCGCCTTTCTCTCATTTTTGAGACTGAAATCATGGTTTCCCTTAACTATCACCTTGAGACCCGGAAGAGAGGCAAGAAATTCGTAATCTGGTCGGGATTCGTCCAAATTTTTTCCCCAACTGATGTCTCCAGGCATCAACATTACATCTTCAGTTTTCACCTTTCTTTTCCAATTTTCCTCGATCTTTCTGGTGTGGTTTTCCCAGTTTCTGCCGAATTTGGTCATACTTTTCCCTAACGCGGAAGGAAGATGCAGGTCACTAATCGCCCAAATTTGCATATGTCTCACCTTGCAAAATACCAAATAAACCATTGGGGATTACATCCATGTACTTATATATGTGAAGAAAAATTTGAGATTGCCTACCCATGATCGGAGCACATGCCTCACTAGCATTTCATCCAAATACATGCTAGCTGAAGCTCCATCAGACTGGGTAGAACCTAACTTCTCTCCATTTTCTCCATTTTTCCCGTTTTGCTCGGTCTGAGGGTAGTAGGATGTAGTAAAGATGAACTTCAAAAGAAACAGGATGCTGTTCTATCTCCAATCTGTTGATGTACTGGGAATGTCCATCCCAACCATCTACCTCATTTGGCAGAGGGCTGGACTTGACCTAGCTGACATCCTCCTACTGCAGGGTATATTTGGCCTGTTTGTGCTCCTTCTGGAGTATCCTTCAGGCATCCTTGCAGACAGGTTCGGAAGACGAAACGCAGTTGCAATCGGTAAAGGATTCACCGCCTTGGGTCTCATAGGCTACATGATGGGGTCTTCCCTTGTCCACTTCGTCTTCATCGAACTGATCTTTGCTGTAGGACTTGCGGCAGTTTCAGGTGCCAATATCGCCTTCATTTGGGATTCTGCCATCGAAGCAGGAGAAGAACCCCATGCCAAGGAAATCGTCAACACAGGGATCATGATCACCACCGGAAGCAACATGACCCTCCTGTTGATTGGGGTCGGACTGATGCTTATCAACGCCTACCTCCCAATCTATATCGGCATCGTTTATCTCTGTGTCTTGGCAATTGTCCTCCTTATGGGAGATGAACCCAAAAAGGTGACTCTTCTCTCCGCTGGAAAGATATTGAAGCAATCAACCAAATACCTCGGTCAGCGAAAATTCATTGAAGTTGTTGTCATCTCGGCAATCACCATGATCTCCTTGAGAATCGCCTTCTGGGCATACATCCCCAAACTTCAGGACAATCAAGTCCACGAGACATGGTACAGCGTCGTGCTCATGATGGCGAATATGGTGGCTTTCAGCACTGCAGCACTCCTGAGGAGAAAAAAGACATATTCATACCAATCAATGATGATTGCCTTTGCTGCTGCTGCTGTAGGTATAGGGATGTTCATCTTCAGGCTCAATGTGCTTGGGGTCATAATTGCCATAATACTCCATCAGGTGGCAAGAGGGATTATTCCAACCCTTGCGGCCGTCATGGTCAATGAACTTGCAGATTCAGAGGTTAGGGCTTCTGTTCAATCACTGAAAAGTATGGTGACCAATCTTGCATACTTTGCAATTTCCTCACTGGCTTTCATTCCATTGGTTAAACCCCACATCATGATCCTGAACTTTGCCGTGGTCATGGTCCTCATCCTATCCGCCCTGTTTCTCAGGGTTGCTGAAAGTAGCAGGAAAACAGTCAATCCAATTCCCCACTGGAAACCTTAATTCCTTTGAAAGAACATACAACTCATGTCAAAAAAAAGTTCAAAGAAACTTGAGCAGATTGACTTAACCCAATTCCAAGAACCTTTGACGCAAGATCAGACACAGAAGCTTCTGGAACCCCTGAAAAAACGCTTCGAGGGCAATCAACGCGTTGAGGGGATCAAATGGGAGGACATTGAAGACAGGCTCAATAAGGCTCCAGATAAGCTGCGGATCCTTCACGCGATGGAGATAACTGGAGGGGAACCTGACGTAATCGGCATCGAAAATGGTGAAATCATCTTCTGCGATTGCTCACCCGAATCTCCAAAGGGAAGAAGAAGCCTGACCTACGACCGAGAAGGGCAAACGGCCCGCGAAAAGAAAGGGATCTATCCCCCCGGAAATGCAGTCGGCATGGCCGAAGCTATGGGTATCGACCTCCTGACTGAGGAAATGTACTTCCAACTCCAAAATGTCGGAAATTTCGATTCAAAAACATCAAGCTGGCTGAAAACTCCTGCAGAAATCAGAAAGTTGGGCGGTGCCATTTTCGGCGACTTCAGGTTCAATAGGGTATTCGTCTACCATAACACTACACAGAGCTTCTATAGCTCCAGAGGATTTCGAGGGATGCTGAGAGTATAGATCCTCTTTTCCCCACTTCTTACTTATGCCAACCTGTAAAGAAGAAATTTGGCTTTCTCCATCTCAATTGCCTTCTGGAGATCAATCTTCCTCTTCAAGTCGGTAATTTTGGTTCTGTCTTTGTTTTCCATGTATTACACCTGAGCAATTCCTGCTCATACCAATATACTCACGCCTATAATATATCCAATCTCCAATCCCAATATGCATTTTTCCAACACTGCCGTACATCCTCCCATCCAAAAGTGTCCGCTTAAACCCTATGGTGAAACCGGCGAAGAATTATTATCGGAAGGCCAATCATGGTCCAGATAGGAAATGGGCTTATGTCGGTCGAAGCAGTATAATCAGAATCAAGTACTGAAGTAATCGTCTTTATGACCTGTACCTCAATCATATGCTCCGTAGGCAGATCTGTCTCGGAATCAAATACCCCAATGATCCCACGGTCTTCATACAAACGAAGGTATGCACCCTCTGGAACTGAATCCGCATAGGGTACCAATACCTCCGAAGTCCTTCCGTGATCCACCCAGACCTGTTCCAAAATACTGGTGTTCCACTCTAACACCAACCAGCCAGGTCCACCACTAATGACATCATGTGCAATCACACCTCCACTTGAAACCTCCACTGAAGCTATGCCGGAGCTCAATCTCTCTGTCACCATAAATGGTGGTGCCAGAACGGATCCGTTCACAGTCACTGGAAAATCCTTCGTCAGCTCCCACTTGCCAACAAGACCAAGATCCTGGTGTAGCATCGCATACATCGTGTCCGTAACCAAAGAAAGATCCAGTTTGACCACCAAGGATTCCGTCACCCCTGGAAACAAACGCTCAATCCCAACAATCTCTCCCGGTTCACCATTAATGTCATTATGAATGACCATCCATGCAGGACCATCATATTCTATCCGGTCTATGACAATAATATCATCCACCAAGGGTTGGGAAACTACCACCACCTCCTGACCAGGTGCACTTATCATTGGGAAAATCAATAGCAAAGGCAAAAGAAAAACAAGCCGGCTCATAGATTAACAGATGGAAGGTGGCAAAAAAGGATATTGGTGCATAAAAAAATTGGTTTATTTAAAAAGAAGTTAGATGTGAATATGAGAAAAATATGGGCTCGACCGGATTTGAACCGGTGACCCCCTCGGTGTAAGCGAGGTGCTATAACCAGGCTAAGCCACGAGCCCTTTTTCAGTACCTTTTGTATGATCGGATAATTTCGTATTCGATCTAAATTTTGTTGGGGTTGTTTTGGTTTAATCTTTTTCGGTAGTTCTGTTTTTTTTCAGTATGAATTTGTATTTTGATCATTCATTTGTTTTGTAAAATAAAGAAAATTTTTTAGAAGTGAATCTTTTTTTTGTTTAATTCGGGGTGCATTAAATGAGCAAGTCGCGGCATTTTTTCTCTACTGGTGATTCTCGCATTATAAACCTAAAATTTTCTTCAGGGGTGATGAACCTGACCATTTCGTTGAACCGATTTGGGGATTTTCCGTTTCGGCAATCGTTGATGCTGATACGTCCATTTCACATTGTGCATCAACTGGCTATTGTATTGCTGGTTGTCAGTCTGAAGGGGTACTTCCCTCCTTGGTATATTTTTTTGAAGGCATGGTTGATGCTGTTTCTTTTGATGCCATTTCTGTTCGGTTTGAATGACCTGATGCATCGATTGGAAGACCGACGGATGGGGCGGGATCGTTTGTTCACGTCAGAATCGATTTCCATGATTTCTGTTGGCTTTTTTTTGGGTTCGGTTTTTCTGGTGATGGCTTTGATTGCTTTGGAATCTGGTCTGATGACGTTTGTCTGGTTGCTATTGATGATTCTTTGCGGTCTTTTGTATGGTTATTTCAAGCATGAAAGAAGGACATTTTTGACCTATATTTTTCGGATGTTGTCTGGCGTTACCTTTTATCTGGTGGTTTCAATGTATTTCGGTTTTTCATCCATTGATGGCTGGGTTTCGTTAGTTGTTGGTGTTCTAGACCTTTTTTCACATGTTGCGGGTGATTTGCGAGACTTTCCGATGGATGTTGCGGGAGGTGTTCGGACATTTCCGGTGGTTTATGGGGTAGATAGGACTGAACGATTTATATTTGGATTGCAATTGCTTGGATTGTTTCTAGTTGGCATAATCTTCCGGTATGGATTTTGGTTTTGGTTATTTATTTTGGTGGGATGCAGTCTAGGTTGGCTGACATATTTTGTTTTGAGGGAAGGCAATGCCTATTCTTGGCAGCATGCTGCGTTTCATGGTCAAAAGATTTTGATATATGTCTTGGTCGGTGTTTTTCATGGCGTATCCATCTGGTTTGTTCCTTTGTACATGATGGGATGGTTTGTTTCCTATTGCTTGTATCTTTGGGCTGATGACCGGTTGAGTGGCTCTTCTGGGCTTTTGGGCTATGTGCTGAGTAATCCTTTGTGTCTGTGAACTCGTTGGAGATCGGTTGTTTAAGTTTCCTGTTCCTAACCATTTGATTTTTATTGGTTTTATTTAATCGAAGCTTAGAGATGTCATCAACCGAGGAAATTTTGAAAGAGATCGTTGAGCTGGAGGAGCAAAGCTCAAAACTTGAAGAGGAAGCCCAGTTGGAGGCTCAGAAGATCATAGAGAATGCCAAGGCAGAAGCGGAGGAGATCATCAAGAAGGCTCGGAAAGCTGCTGAATCGGAGATCGACCGTTTGGTTCGCGAGGAAGAGGCCAAGAGCAAAGATCTTCTTGCCTCCATAGACAAGGAGATTGCAGAGCAGAAAGAAGCCCTGCGAGCAGCTCAAAAGGCAAAGGGGAAGGAAGCAGTTGCAGCTGCCATGAAAATTCTGTTGGGTGAATAGATGAGCCGCGCGATTGAGCGTTCCCGAATTGTAGGTCTGACTGATGAAATGACCTCATTAGGTCTTCGTTTGGCTGGAATCAAGAACGTGTACAGTGTTCCTGAAGGAGATAATGGTCGTGATCTTCTTCGTAAGCTTGTTCAGGATGATTCCGTTGCGGTTCTGATCATTACGGAAAAATACGCCGAAATGAACCGGCGTATCTTGGATCGGGCTGCATTAAGACCTTGGCCGGTAATTGTTGAGATTCCTGGACCTGAAGGTAAGATGGAACGGGAAACCAGTACCTTGAAGACTTTAGTGAAAAACGCCCTTGGCATTGAATTGGAATTGTAACTTATTAGGAAACTCTCATAAAGGATGTGACAACTGACTAATAGATGACCGAATCGGATCCATTGGATAGGCTGATCCAGATCATAGAAATTAGCTTTATCTTCCTGCTCAGTTTTACGATCATTGCCTTGGTTGATGCCGCCTTTGAGGGTTTGAACCTTTATCGACCTTTGGCGACTAATTACCTAGGTGCTCCTGAGGTTGGGGATCTGCGAGGCGGCAATTTTGAGGAGATTGTGAGGATTACTTTTATCCTGAATGGTCTTCTCTTTATTTCAAGCTTAATATTTGGTGTTTGGATACGCAAGACCCGTGATGGTTGGACTTGGTCCGATCTTGGGTATACCTTGCATACAGAGAATTACAGCTTTAAAGAGCTTGTTTTGAGAGGGATACTGCTTGGGATCATTGCAATTCTTATATTCTATGCGGTGATGACAGGCATGTTCTACCTTGAATTCGGCTCCGAAGGTTTTCTTTCAATATTCGCCTACAGCAATGGAGATCGGCTGTTTACTCCCAAGGAGCTCAATGCAAGTTACTATTTCGGGATTGTTGAAATGGGATTTATCTGGCCTTTATCTGCTGGTTTCTTTTTTTTCAGCTATGCGTATAACTCATTGAAGTCACGATTCCCTTTAGCCATCTCAAATCTTCTTGCCACGGCTTTTTATGTGTTTTACCTGATCTTTTTCTTCTTGATCCCTCAGAGGGAAAAGGTCTCGATGTTTTACAGAATCCTATTCTCTCCCGATTCCATTCCTGGTTTTTCACCCTACCTCTTTTGGGGACAGGTTGTGGTTTTCCTGATCATTCTCTACATCAACTTTTCCTCGTTTGAACAGACAGGTTCAATTGTCTTGCCCTTTTTGATGAATTTTGTCTTCAATGTTGGTTTGACTCTGCTACGTGCGGGAAATACCTTGGCATTCAAGAATCTTGATCTACTCATGATCCTTCCTGTTTTGGGTTTGGGTGCTGTGGTGGTGGTTTGGTATTTGATCCGGAACGATCATTTCTCTACACTTCGAATTGCCGCCTCTCAGCTCAAGGATATTCGTGGTATCTCTTGGAAAGAATTCCTTGTTTCATTGACTATATTTGTAATGCTTGCATTCATCTTTCCTGGGATCATCTATGAGCTATTGTTCATCAACAACACTTCGCCTGCTGCCTTGCCAAGATGGGTCATTCCCTCATTTTTTGCCTTGGACTTTGCCTTGCTTCTCTCTTTCATCTTCCTTGTACTTTCCTATCAACCTTCAAGAGTATATGATGTACTTTTGATCACAAAAGATGGACTTCCTCTTGCATCAAGGCTTGAACGGTTTGCAAGTGACGAATTTTTGGTTTCTGGATTTTTCACGGCACTTTCATCAGTGGATAGGGAACTCTCCGATGGAAAGGAACGTGTCTCGGTCATCAAAAGAGGCAATGAGGAGATCTTGGTCGAGGAAGGTGTGAAGACCCGATTGATCGCTCTTGTGGATCATGCCCATCCTGCTCTTAGAAACATGATTCTATCAGAATATCGTGACTTCGAGATAGGTATTGCAAACGTCGATCTTTCAGAGATCTTGAGTAAAGGGGAGGATTTTGCATCTGCGTTAGAATTCGTGAACCGAATCAATGCTAAGAAAGTCCGATTTGAGATCCCTCAACCGATTCGTTGGAGTATTGCGCTTTCCATGGTTGTCGGTCCTTTGATGGTTCTTCTAAACGGCTTGATCTGATCACTGGTTGTATCTCTCCTTGAGGTCGTCGATCTCTTTTATACGATATGCTCTGAAGGCAAGGATAATGATACTGACCACTACCAAGAAAATCCCTGCTTTCATGATAAGGTCTCCCAAGGAATATCTCTGTACGATCTTCATCTCGGCTTGATTGTAATAGACAACCCCCACCAACAGTCTTGCATCCTTGTTTGCTCTTAATGCCACATAGATGGATGTAAATTCAACTTCAATCCATTCGCTGACTTTATTGTTTGATCCGCTGAGGAACGATTTTTCTTCTAAGGTTGCATCAGTTTCATTTTCGAATAAAGGAAAAAGGGAAACAAAATACTTGAGGTCTTCTGTTGCTGCCATTCCGAAAAAAGCCTGCCCTCCATCCTTGTTAGTCAATTGTCCTTGATACACGAGGGTTTGTCCCGTCTTGATTTGCTGTTCATTTTCTCTATCTCCAAGGACGACAGTTCCTATTGTGTTGGGATTGGCAACTGATGACCTAATCACTAACCCACCAAGCATGATAATGATTCCAGTTGCAACCAATATCTTTATCAGTTTACTATTTCTCCATACCGTTCTTATTTGACGTCTCATGGATGAATTTTAACAATTAGGTAAAAAAAAATTTTCCCCACTCCACATATTTTCCACTACATTTTGTTCATAAATCACTCGTCTGAAGGCTGGTACTTCGGAAGTTCCTTTCGCAGGGGTTTGTCAACTCTATATCCCAATGCATACTGTCCTTGAATAAGCTCTTGGATCTGATCAGTACCTTCATATATCCTTGCCCCTCTGGAGTTTCTCCAATACCTTTCCACAGGATATTCGGCAGAAAATCCGTATGCTCCATGAATTTGGATGGCATTGTCTGCACATTCTTGTGCTACATTGGTAGCATGCCATTTTGCCAATGCCGTCTCCCTTGTGTTTCTCATTCCCATGTTCTTCATCCATCCTGCTCTGTAGGTCAACAATTCTGCTGTTTCTATTCCTCGAACCATATGGGCGATGAGACGCTGAACGAGTTGATGTTTGCCTATTTCAACACCAAAGGTCTGCCGTTCAAGAGCGTACTTGACTGCGGCATCCCTTGCAGCCTTGGCTAAACCGACGCTTCCGGCTGCAACGGTATACCTTCCATTGTCCAGACAGGTCATGGCGATCTTGAAGCCTTCCCCTTCCTGTCCCACAAGATTTTCTGCGGGTATGGCAACTTCGTCATAGTTTATGAACCCCGTATTGCCTGCCCGTACTCCGAGCTTATCCTTGATTGATCCTGTGCTTACTCCCTTGAAGTTCCTTTCAACAATGAATGCAGAGATGCCGTGATGCTTCTTGCTCTTATCGGTATATGCAAAGGTAAGGAAATGGTCGGCTGTATCCGCAAGACTGATCCACATCTTGTTTCCTCTGAGGATATAATAATCACCTTCTTTGGTTGCAGTTGATTGGATTCCTGCCACATCGGATCCTGCATTTGGTTCCGTCAAGGCGTAAGTGGCAATTTTCTTTCCTTCTGCCTGTGGTACAAGGTATTTCTGCTTCTGTTCTTCAGTTCCCCATTGGAGAAGGCCGAGCGAATTAAGTCCAACATGGACGGACATGACTACTCTGAGCGCAGTATCCACATATTCAAGCTCTTCACTGACAATTCCCAGCGAGATGTAGTCCATGCCTGCCCCTCCGTACTCTGTGGGGATACAGACTCCTAGGAACCCTTCTTCTCCCATCTGTTCGATGGTCTTTCTGTCATATTCATGCTTCTTGTCTAATTCAGGAATTGAAGGTGCAACTTTCTGGGCAAAGCTTCGAACGCTCTGCCTCAGTGTCTTATGCTCATCGGTAAAGCTGAAATCCATATGTGTCATTTTTACAGGAGTATTTCAGTAAATCGGTTATTTCTGTAACAAATTTTCCTTATTTTGTTACAAAGGTTACAGGCAAATTGACGGTCAATTGTAATTAAGGTTTAATAGAACGTTTGAAGAAGTCAGACCGATGAAAATCGGAATCTTGACCTCAGGTGGAGACACTCCTGGAATGAATGCGGTTATCCGTGGCTTTGCGATGCGGGCACGCGGTCTCGGTCATGAGGTAATCGGAATCAAATACGGATGGAAAGGTCTGATGGATGGATTGTTCATGGAAATTCCAATGGACTATGATGAACTGATCGCCAAAGGCGGAACGATACTATATTCAGGCAGGACAAATCCATTCAAGCGAGATGATGGGGTTGCACGCATCCGCAAAACATTCAAGGAACATGGGCTTGATGCGGTTGTTGCCATTGGTGGGGATGACACTTTGGGAGTTGCCAATAAGTTAACTCAGGAAGGATTACCTATGGTCGGTGTTCCTAAGACCATAGATAATGATCTTGATGCAACGGATTACACTTTCGGTTTTAACACCGCCTATTCAATTGCAGCCAATGCGATGGAGAACATGAAAACCACTGCCCGTTCTCACGGTAGGATTTTGGTAGTTGAGGTGATGGGTCGTCATGCAGGTTGGTTGACTCTGTATGCAGGCATTGCAGCAGGTGCACACGCAATCCTGATCCCTGAATTCCCTCTAGACATGCAAACGGTTGCCTCATTAATCCGCAAACGTTTCGAGAACCCAGAGACTGCATGGGCTATCGTTGCAGTCTCGGAAGGTTATGAATTTACGTCACAACAGACTGAAGGAGTTGAGACAGATGAATTTGGGCATGTCCGGCTGGAAAAACTGAAGATCGGTGAGAAGGTTGCTGAATTTCTCGAAAAAGAGGTGGGGGCTACTGCTCGTGCCGTAGTTCTGAGTTATCTCCAACGTTCCGGTGCTCCTTCTCCATATGACAGGGTTCTTTCCACTCGTCTTGGAATTGCAGCCGCTGACTTGGTACACGAAAGGAAATTTGCCATGATGCCATCACTCAGAGGAACAAAGATTGTACCTGTAGCCTTGAACGATGCTGTGGATCGTCTGAAATTAGTTGATGAAGAACATTGGGATGTCGCGAAGAAACTTATGGGTCTTGACTAATTCTTGTAGTAATGCTTAACCTTCACTGCTACACCATAATCCAATTGTACCATCGCATAGCTGGGATGCTTACTAGTTCCCACAGCAATCAGATTTCTTTGGGGGTCAAGAACTAGTACCTCTGAATTTGGGCTGATATTTTCGCTGCTTTCCAATACATGGCGGTTGTAGAGGGATTTTCCTTGGGAAACAAAAGGAACTGCTTCCTCCATGGCGACAACAAGGTGGCTTCTCAGCCCGTTCTTAAGAAGAAATTCTCCTCCAGACATTGTCGGAATGTATCTTCCGTCCATGGGTCTAAGACTAAACAATAACTTCTCTCCTGAATATATCTCATTTACCCGTTTGGTTTTTTTGGATCGGCTAATTCTTAGGTTTGGGATCTCTACATCATTAAGCTCTGGAAATTGGAATCGTAAAACCGTCTTGATTTTCACCCTTTCGGCATCTGTGGGTTGGGTTGCCATTACCTTCTCCTTAGATGAGATTTGATAACTATTCCTTTTCAATCTGCAACAGAACAACATTATTATATTCTCACGTGAACATTTTGGTATGAGTGCCCGAAGAAAAGCCCGACGTGCTGCAAGAAAGAAAGGTGGTTTGCCAGGTGTCTCACCGAAAAACATGAAGAAAGCCATGGGGCAGATGGATGTTCAGGAAATAGATGGGGTTCGGGAAGTTGTGATCCGGAAAGATGGTGAAGAAATCGTTTTGAAATCACCCGATGTCCAAGTTCTCAATATGGGTGGTCAGGAAATTTACACAATAACCGCTGCTGCAAAAGAAACACGAACTCTGACCAAAAATCTTCCAAGCGAAAAGCCATCAGATGATACCGTGGAAGTTTCAGATGCAGATGTGAAATTCATTGCAGAAAAGGCAGGGGTTTCTGAAGTCCGTGCAAGAGAAGCTTTGATCCAGGCAAAGGGTGATCTCGCTTCTGCACTTTTATCTCTATCACAATAACTTTCTTTTTTATATTTGGTCTGACGTCAGTTTCCAAATTTCCGTCACAAAAACAATCTGTGTCTTTCGAACAAGCTTTTAACAAAATTATCATATTTTCAGTTTATCTAAACAAAAAATGAACATTTGCACATTATTTTATAATTTTCAAGAGGTAGGTGGGGTTCAAACCAATACCTTTTTTATAGTAAACTTCAATTTAGGAAATAATCACAGGACAATACTGTGTTGTGATACTAAGAAGAGGTGAAAATCATGAAAAAAACCACTCTATTTCTAATGAGCGTATTGATCATGGGTGCATTTCTTGTACCTGTCGCTCTTACTGCCCATGAAGAAGGGGAAGAGCATCTTGAACCGGGTTTGGTTGTAAATGCAACCAAGACTGACCTTTCAACCTTTACCATTGATGGTGAAGAAGACGATTGGGCAAATGTTCCAGAATATGTTATCTCATTGAAACAACTGAACAATGAAGCCAACAGCAAGCATGGAGATTTCAAAATCGCCTACAATGATACTCATGTAGCTCTATTGGTCTTGATTGAAGACAACTATAATGTCAATCTTTCCTCACACAAACTATCTCCAGCTATGGCTGTTGAATGGAAGATTGATGCAGATGCAGGACCTCACATGGGGACTGATGAGGGTGTTTCCACTGGAAAAGTCGACATTTGGCATTGGGAGCTTGAACATGAGGCAGGTTTCCTCCACACTCCCAATCCAGACAGTGGACACGGTGGCCATGGATTGGATGATGAATGGGCTACATCCCCCACCGAAAGATATGATGATTCCAAGGAAAATTCCCTTTATGGTGCTTGGGGCTATGTACAGGATGAAAGTGAATTTGTTTTCGAATTCATTCGTCCCTTGACCACCAACGATGCAAATGATACTCAATTCAGTGATGATGCATCCTTCTTTATGAACATTGCATATTGGGATCCAGATCAGACTGATGCAGGGTGGACTGGATCTGGTCATTACATTACCGTTACTGACTTCGAGTGGATCCAGATCAATTTCGGGAATCCCCCAACTGAAGATACTGGTGAATCTGGAAGCCCTGGATTTGTTTTCTGGGCAACTTTCATGACCCTTGCATCATTCGCTTTAATAAGAAAGAAAAAATTCTAAAGCTTTTGAACTTTAAAAACTAGCTCAAAATGTGATATTCTTGGTGCAAATTTCTTAACTTCAAAAATTTGGGTTTCTTCAATGGAAATGGATTGTTTTTTTAGGATTTCAATATATTTTTCCACTCTTTGATTCACCTTTTCCCTTTTTTCCAATGGATGGAGGTGAATGGTGCCAGATGATTTTAATGCTTGGGTTGCTACCTTCAAATGTGTATGATCTACTTCATGATATCCCATGAGAACCCGGTCTGCCCAGTTCTCTAACTCTATTTCTCTGCAATCTATATTGAAGGCCTTCTCAGTTTTCTTGCCATTGGCATAAAGAGTTTTCAACAAATAGGAATAGGTGATGGGATCTCGTTCAACAAGGATGTAGTCTATCTGCCTATGGACAATTGGTTGCATACTGAGGTTTCCCACAGCAGCAAACATGTCTAGAAGCTTTTCACCATCCTTGACCTCTTTCAAAATTCTTTGTCTTAAATTTCTGTTTCCTCCTGAAAATGTGATTTTACCTGCATCAAGAACGTACACAACTCCATTCTCCTTATGTTTGGTGATTGTTGTGGGATTGCCTGCAAGATGTCTTAATATTGGTCTCCTGTTTTCTCCAAGAGTTCCTGTCTGTTGGAATACCCCTGTACACCAAGAAAACTTTTCCATCACGATATTTCCGACAATTTCGGGAATTTCTTCTCTACTTCTCAAGATCATGAGGGAGCCAATTCTCTTGAAACCTTTCGGAATCTGGATATCCCTGATCTCTGGCGGTAGTGCCTGACGAATCGTCTCCCTGAATGATGGCACAATTTCATTTCAATTTGATGCAAAATTGATTGTTTCGATAGAACACGATAAAGAAGCATAATTAGACAATTAACCCGGCAGACGAACATTGATTGTTGATAGTTCACAAAACTGTTTAAGAATAGCTGAGGCAGCAGAGATTTGGACACCTTTGCGTCAGTTTATTGCAGATGGAAAAATAGACCTTGGAAACCCTTTGGCATTGACTGAATACAACCGTGCCCTATTATTTGGATTGACAGGATGCCGGATTGAAATACCGAGAGAATATCTGATTCCTGCTGTTTGTCTCAGGTATTCTTATATTCAATTTCTCAAGGATCAATTTCCCCATTCAAAAACACTTCTTGATGTCGGAACTGGTACTTCCGCTATTCTCGCATTGATTGCCCATCATCTTGGGTTCAGGGTTTTTGCCACGGAACTGGATCCTGTGGCATTGGAATGGGCTCGAAAAAACCTTGAATCAAATGGGGTGAGGACAATTGTATTCCCTAGTAGCGGTGGGATTCTCAAAGGTGTTGTTCCTCCTGATGCCCTTGACGAAATCGATTTGACTGTCACCTATCCACCATTTTATCCGATGGATACTCCTGGTCGGACATCATTCAAGAAGAGGGGATTCAAAGGGTCTTCTTCCGAGTTATTTGGTGGTGTGACGGGAATCGAATTCACCCGTCAATACATATCTGAGGCTTGTGAATTCCAGATTCCTGTTCCTTCTGTTCTTCTGCACAAAAAGGAATTTGCAAGGCAAACAGAACGCTTCTATTCTTCCTCATACTCTGTGCATACAGTTCCTGTCAAGGCTGGAACCCGGTACCGGTTTATTGTTTACGGTGTCCTTAAGGCATAACCCGCTTTTATGGGATCTGACAGGTTGACAACATTCTACAAGCCTGTTTTCAATCGACTTCTTTTTAATTGAACTTGTCTTATATGAATTAGATGTCTGAACGTAAAACTGCTGTGAAGAAAAAGAAGAAGTGGGGCAAGACCTATGAATATGTCCCTGTTGTCCGATCCATGACCATCGATGAGGAGAAACGTGCCGATATGGAGAAGGAGTTGAAAAACCTGAAACCTACAACTCCTGAATCCTTTGCCAACAAATATGGCATCAAGGTGAGCTTGGCTCGTCTTATTTTGAACAAGTATGTTGAAGAAGGGAAGCTCAAAATCCTCGCGAACGGTAGCAAAACCAATCTCTATTCCGCTTAATTTTTCTTTTTCTTGGTCACTTGCCCTTTTGCCAGTTTTGCCATTTTTTTGAGATGTTCTTTCCAGTCGAAATTGCTGAAAGTATCAAATCCATGGTTTTCTTTGTTTTTCTCCACTTTGTATTCATCGACAATTAGATACGAAATGTCTCCTAGGGCGTCCACAAGACCTATAACCAACTTTTTCTTGCTTGATGTCGCCAATTCGAGAAGATAGTCCAGATCCTTGATTTGAATGGCATCTCCTTCCCTAAGTGGACGAACATAATAACGGGCACTTGCATTGAATATTTTGACTCCCTTGTCATAAAGCCTGAAAAAAAATGTTGAACCCGAACCTTGGTTGATAACATGACCTCTGTTCCGCAAATCCTTGTACACCATATACCTGTCGGAAAAATCCGGATCTGATTTTGCAAACATCGCATAAAGTTCAATCTCTGTTAAAAGTTTCTTGTTTTTGTCCATAGGTTTGATCTTTCCCCTTTCCGCTAGGTGGAGAACTTCATAAGGTGTCAGTAACAACCCTCCTCCTTTCTGTGGTGTTCCATAGGATCCTAAGTTGTACAAGGTGATTGCGTTTGCTCCTGCCGCGATGCCACATGTTTCTTCCACAAGGACTGGAATTTCCATCAAATAACAAGATTCTACACACTAAATAAATGGTGACGTAGGTTTGTTCACCCTTACTTGCTCTTTATATATTGATCTTCAGAAATTTAAGTATGGTTTACAAAAAGGAGGTTCTTGCATTTCGTCAGGAAAAGGACAAATTTTTCAAGAGCTCACATCATAGCCCGTTAACAGAAAACCAGAAACGAAACTTCGTTGGACTTCAATACTTTCCAGTAGACGAGAAATACCGGCTCAAGGTCAAGCTTCAACGTGATCCAAATCCTGAACGAGTGACAATGCAAACCTCAGATGGTCTATGGAGAGATTATGACCGGATTGGTTATTTTGATATCAAAATTGATGGTCAGAAGGCAAGAGTGTATGTTTATCAGTCCTCGGACAATCCTGATTACTATTTCATTCCCTTCAAGGATGCGACATCTGGTAAGGAAACCTATGGTGCCGGAAGATACGTCGAAATTGAACCTTTGGGAAACGATGAATTCATACTTGATTTTAATATGGCATATAATCCCTATTGTGCCTATAATGGACGATTTTCCTGTCCCATTCCCCCTAGAGAAAATTGGCTGGACATAAGGATCGAGGCTGGTGAAAAGAATTATCCTGAACCAGAATATTAGGGTTTTTTTTAAATAAGACACGAATGCTTCAGATGGTTTATAACAGATAGGGTTTTCTCATTCTTGTGACTGAAGGTTCTGTCGAAATACGCACTGAGCCAAAGCCTACAGAAGTCAGGACATTTCCCTTGTCATTTGTCAGAATTGATCGACTACTACCTCATGAGGAAATCATTGAACCTGAACTAGAAAAGCTTGTTCACGACCTAAGAATCAATGGTGTCTTGAGATATCCTGTTGTCGTCTCAAAGGATACTTACGTTATTTTGGACGGTCATCATAGATACAGTGCCCTCCAACGGTTGAATTTTGAATTCGCTCCCGCCATCCTGCTTGACTACGAAGATGATGATCTTATAACTGTCGATACTTGGTATCCAATTGTTCACACCTCTCTTCATGATTTTCTGAATCATCTCCCTTCTCAAGACTATAAGATGGTCGATGAGCCATTCAATATTCTTCTACACAAGGTACAGCAACGTCATTACACTGCGGTTGTGGGAAATTCGGAACAGGTGGTTGCCTATACTGGTTCCCGTAGATCTTTGTTTAAGTTGGTTCGAAACCAGTATCTGACCACTACCCAATATGCAGACAATCCCAATGTAGCGTTAGACCATGCCAAAGAAGGAAAGATTGCTGTAATTTCTTGGGCTTACACAAAGAAGGAAATTGTAGAAAAGGCACAAGCACATGAGGTCTTTCTTCCAAAAACCACAAGACATACCATCAAATACCGATATCCCCCTATCAATCTCCACCTTGAAGATCTGAAGAACGTCAAGGAAGAAGAGATAAATTTCTAGATTTGAATATAGGGTCTATCCTTCATATCGTGTTCTTCCCTGAATGTGAAATACGCAGGAACTACCAATGCATGTATTGCCCTGTTCACATCAGGGTCATATTCCCACGTGTTGATCAATTCAATCAGGTATCGAATAATGAATTCAGGATATGCTTTTGGTTCCGGAAGATCACGACGGTTTGAATGTCCCAAAACATAGTTTAATGTTCTTCCATCATCCCTATTTTCATAGGTTGCTCTGATCAGTTGGTGCAATCTAGGTGTTGCATACTCAAGCCTCTTCTCCTTTTCCATTGCTTCAATTCCAGCAAACCATGCATGATAGGCAGTTCTTCTCAAGATCAGATCCCGTGTATTTGCTGATTCAAGGATGATATCGAGTAAATCGATATCTGTAGTTCCTTTCAGAGCTTGTAGAAGGGCATAAAGAAGGTCATCTGATGCCGAGGCCAATTGATCTCCAAACAGTTGTTCACGTTCTTCAAGGGGCAATTCTTGAAGAATCTCTATAATTGTGATCTTTTGTAGAAGTTTGGCTTGTCTATAGGTATTGACTAGCAGATCTTTTGCCTGCTTTTCAGGGTCGTTCTTGAACAATTTTCGGATGACAATTGTAGCATTCAATCTAAGGAGATTATCTTGGGCTTCCAAAAATGGAAGAAGGACTTCAATATCTTCTGGAAGGCCATATCTGCCTAGAACCAGTATAGCCTCTACTTGGATGAATTTTTTGTTGCTATTTAATTTCCGTAAGGCAATAGTTCTCCAAATCTTTGCTTTGATGGTCTCAACAACACTCATTGCACTACCTCTCCTTGCTTGATCAAATATCTGATTGCCCGATGTTGAGGCTCTGTCAGATCCTTGAGTTCTGAATAATCCACTGTCTGCGCAAGCTTACCTTCGTCCTCACGGACGTCGCTTATGTAGGCATCTTTTTTCCGAGTTACCTGCACCGCTCTTGAAACCAATGGAAGGTCATATGGTGACGTAGGGTACCCGGTTCCGGTCTTAACACCTAAATATGCCGCTATGTGCATTCCTGCAAACTTCTTGAAAATGATGATATCGGGCAATCCAGGCAAGGGGGTGATAAAGCCGTTCTTTTCTGCGAGCAGGTGATTCCTCAAAATAATCATTTGCTCTTGACCAATGGCATCCTCATTTATTGAAAAAACTGCAACATCTTTGTCAGGAAGCTTAACCCTTCCATGTGCTTTGACTGCTGGCTTGTCCATCAGGAGTTGCTGGCGCGAGGAAATCTTATTTCTCTGTATCTTGCCGACAAGATTGGCAACCTTGTCGAATGATTGCGCTCTGATAGGCCAGAGATCTGCCCAATATCCATTTCTGAAACTGTGCCAAACCAATGCCTCTTCAGAAAGAACTTCTCGATAGTTCTCAATGCGCTGTTTCGTTTCCGATCTCTTCCAATGTTTAACCAATTCATAATCATTCTTGATTGACTTTGCAATGTCAAAAACACTCTTACCCTCATTTTCTTCAAGTTCTGTCAGCCACTGAAGGAAAATGAAGCCTACCTCTCCAAAAGGTTGTCCAAGGTTTCCTTTCAGGTCTGGTTTGATTTGAGTAACTATATCCTCATTTAAGGTCTCCAGATATTTTCTCAGGGCATAATGACCAAACCCATGCAAAGTTAGTTCCCATAAGGGCATTCTTTTCTCAAGCTTGGTTCTTTCTTGAACAATCTGTTTGATCTCTAAGAGGAAATTGTAGAAAACAGAAGTTTTCCTCATGGAGGCCGGGGGGATATAGAAATCTTCGATTCCATAAAGCGAAAGGACTCTGAGAGATGCCACAAAATCTTGAAAATATTGCCACGCCCAAGGCGCACTTCTTTCCTTAACCAGTTCAAAGACATTGTTGGCGAACAACTCCTTGATGATGGCATCTTTTCTATAAATCTGTTCTAAAAGGCTAGGGAATGTGGATTCGGTTTTTTCTGCCAAAAGAGCCATTGAAAGAAGCTGAACCAACTTGGCCTTGATGGAATCCTTTGAAAGGGAAAACCTTGTAGCGGGCATATAGATTCTTGCTTTTCTTGAGGCAAGAAACAGATCTCGACCATTCGGTACAAGATTGTTGTGGTTTTTCAATTCTTGAAGCAATTCCAGCTCATTGGTTGAAATCAAGGCATGCGGTGTACCTGCTTGATTGGTTTGCAACAGTACCGAATCGTAGATATTGCTGTCCAGAAACAAGGCAACCATGTAATCCTCTGGTGCATCCCCAAAAAGATTTTTCACCTCATTTCTTGCTTCCTTATACGCCTCAAGGAATTTTGGATCCGTGAAATCCATCACTCTGCAATCGCCTCCTGTATGATTCTTGCACCAAGCTGGTCGATTTTAGTCGGATCGATCAATATTGGCTTGGTGATGCCACCCAACATCACCTTGGTGTCCCTGTAAAGGTCACTGTTCTTGAATTTCTCAGGTGCCATCAGGAAATAGGAGATATCCCAATTTCGATCCATGCTTTTCTTGAGGAAATTAAAATATTGGTTCAGTTGAATCATGCATTCTTTTGTCTCTGTTTTTGTTGAGCTACTATTGTGTTCAAAATACTCAATGAGGAACTTATCGGGTCTTCCTGGAATCTTCCCCTTAAATGGAACGTTTGGTCGACCATCAGTTAGAACAATGATTTGAACATCATAGTCGTTTTCCTTGTGATTGTTTGTAACATGATTGACTACTGCATTGACTGCATGAACCAATCTGGTTTTTCCTTTGGCTTCGGCTTCAAACAGGAATCTTTCCAGCCTTGCGTTGTCGTCAATTACATAGGGTACTTCTGTCACAGGTACCAAATGCATTTTGAAGGTGTCGAATTCCCGTCGTTTCCTGCGGTTGGTCAGATTGAAATAATAATAAAGGCCAAGGGACGTGAGGAGGGCTCCGTCAAGTCTGGTCAATCCCCCACTGAAGACTGTTCTTGCCATCGATTGGCTGACATCGACAATAAAATAAATCAGGGAAAGCCGATCCTTATCCACTACGCGGATATCTTCTGTTTCAATTGATGGAGGTGGGATATTGGCACTTCTGAGAATTGCTGCCTTGTATGTATGCCTTTTCTTGATCTTTCCTCGTGGTCGGGCATCGATGTTATCAACTGGTCGCAATGAAGCCTGTCTGATGATCATGTTTCCCAATGTTTTTCCAAGAACATCCAGAACATCACTCTGTTGGACTCTACGTTTCCGACCAAATTGATCCCTGATCTCAATATCTGTCAGCTCATTTAGTCTGCTAAGCATAGACTGTGCAACAGAAATGGATCTTCCATATTCTTGTCGCATCAGTTCAAGATGTCTTTCAATGAACTTCATGATGTCTTCCGGCGTCAGCAAAAGATCTTTGTTCACTAATTCCAAAGCTTCCGGAAGGGTATAATTCATCATGAAGTTAAGAACTTTGAGTTGATCAATAAGTTGTTCCTCAGTTTTTGCATCCAAATTGGTTGTCAGAAGCATATCACGAATCAACTCAACTGACTTATTCGCTTCATTGGCGAGCCTGATGATTGTCCCCTCCCTTGATGACCTACCAAGATGGGGATTTCTCCATTTTCTAAGAATTTCCGCTGCATCTTGAAATTGCAAGATGAACTCTGTGGATCCATAATTGACCAATGGATCCTGATAATGAGCCTCTGTCAACCATTTGATTCGATGTGGCATTGTCGTAGCCCCCATCACAGGTATGCTACATCAAGAAGTGATTCATAGCTCGGCTTAACCATGCCATATATCTCATCTTGAGCATCCTGGGGCAATTTCTCGATACCCTCATAGGAAAGTACCAAACTCTTGAGCTGTTCCTCACTCATGGCAGTCAATTTATCAAGCTCTTCGGTAACTTCCTCCACGCTGATTGCACTTCCACCTGCCCTTAAATGCTCTCTTAGGTTCAACTTGAGGGATTGGAGGGCATTATTGACCAATGTGGGTGAAATATCATACAGCTCCAAGGTAGCCTTGACATTGTCAAGGGTGATGATGTTGCTTTCAGTTCTCTTATCCTCATTTGCCCGTATGACTACTTCACCAATTGCGTTATTGAGGGTACGGAGGTCTATGTAGGGTGAACGTTGGGGATTGTGCACCTCATCAAGTCCTGCATAGAATTCCGCCCGTGCAAACTTATTCTCGGATCTTCCGGAAAGATTCTTGAGTGCGTTCGGAATAGATTCACTTGCGAGATGGGCTACAAATTCAACGGCTAAACGGGATACAAAATCATTCTTCCCTTCTCCCATCAATTCAAACATGCGGATAAGGGCTGGATTGGCAACAATGTTAGCTCTTTGGATGATCAAATGCTCCTCAAACATGTCCTTGACGATCTTAATACGATCCTCGACATTTCTTGCTGGCCAAAGCACCTCCGGAATACGATTGATGATCGGCTGTGATTCCTCTCCAAAAACGGTTAGTGGGGCGTTCGAAGTGAATATGATTGCTCCATCGACATAGACTGGTTGCCCCGAAAGGTTATATTTGATTCCTTCAGGATCTTCAAGGAACCCCATCAACGATTCCAGTAAGCTGAGATGAAGTCTTTGAATTTCGTTAACAACCAAGAATCCCTGAGAGAGAGTTCCGACCTTATGTGCTTTGGGATCAAATGTGGTATTGCTGGAATCCCCAAAAAGCTGTTCAAGGTTCTCAACACCCGCCAACAACATATATAGGCTATCGGGATCATTCCGTGGATCGATCTGTGCTGTCCTGACTATTGTCTTTTCGATAGGAACTTTCTTCAACAATTCCGGAACTTTTTTGCCAAGTTTGACCATCTGATCAGTATTGTCAATGTCTACCCTTTCTCCTCCTTCCGAAAGTACTTCTTCGATAGTCGATCGGGCAAAGGGGGAAAGACTTTGAAGGACATCGATTGCTCCATAGATGTTCTTGTCATAATTGTTGATGACCTTGATAAGATAGCCTGCATCTTCGAGGAATGGACTTCCTTTGATATGGTATTTCTTCGCATTGATTTCATGGGTCAAGTGGTTAAGCAAAACTCTTGCAAAAAGGGTCTTTGCCTCCCCAGTTGGACCCGTCAAAAGAACCTTTCCTCCAACTGCCAGTTTGTCCATAACCAATTTCTTGATGTTGTCATTGCCCCTTACTGTTTTGTCATCAAGCACTTTCTGCCTGAATTTCTCGTCCGTCATGATGGAACGAACTGAGCATCCTTGATACCCCGCATCTATTAGGTTCTGAACTGTTTGCATACAAGTCAGAATTTGACGTTCTTCATATAAAGAAAACGGTGTTGACGTATGTTAAACTCGCAAGCAATTTCCTATTGCAGGTATTGGCTCGCCAATGTGCTTAAATCTGTATCTGGCAAGTTCGCAAAGTGTTGCAGGGCTTCCCTGATTTTGGGATCGAATGCCTCGTTTTTCCCTTGCATTGCTCCAAGGCATTTGATCACGGCAATTTTTACAGGGTTAATCTGTGATGCTGCTAAATTCATCAGAATTTCAACAGTTTCTCCGATCCTTTCTGGTGCAAACGCTCCTTGTTTTTCCAGCCAAGCTACTGGATCCTGTCCAAACAGTGCCTCTTGAATGAATGAAGCCGACCAATTTGACCCTCCGCTCGATCCTAACTCCACAGTGGCAGGGGTTGCTTCCTGTTCCTGTGCTACACCCCACTCCATATTAAGCCTTCTTTCAATTTCCTCTGGGTCATTGATGGATCTTACTACGTTTGGTGTTTCTAATGACAGTTGATCATGACATTTTCTGCATAAAAATCGAACAACCTTTTGACCCACCTCATTGTCGCGTACCTGAAGCCAATTTACACCATCCTGTCCGCAGATGTCGCAGTATTGGAATTCCATCTCGTTTTCCAAAACCCGACCCAAAAACTCATCCGACATACCCTCATTTGGTCATCCTCTCTCAAAAACTTTCTTTTGCTCAAATGAAGTTGGAAATACCGTAGTATCTCTTCAGTATCACAACTAATTTAATAAAACATGATCCGTTCATTTCTTACGGTGAACACATATGAGGCTGGTAACTGTACATCTCCCTAAAGAATTCCTCTATGGACTTGATGAACTGGTTCGACTACAGAAATATCCGACAAGATCGGAGGCAATCCGGGTCGCCATCCGCGACTTATTGAAGGATGAACTCTGGAATTCGAATCTTGTCAAGTCCTCATCCGTCTAGAAGTAATTTAGCTATTTCAATCACATTCTTCCCCACGTTTCCTGGTTCATCATTTGCCAAGGCTTTTAGGTAATCTTCCCATTTTATTTCTCCCAAGGCTTCCTTCCATTTTTCATATTGGTTCTTGATGTTTTCCAAGGCTGTCAAGTGACGCTTGCAGAATCCATCCTCAATGACCAATGATATACAGTCTTCAACCTTGCAAAATTCTTCAGACACACCTTTTCATACGAACACAGTCATTTAATGATGTTGGTCTCTTCTCCCACTTTTCCCGGAAATTCCTATTAATTTGACACATTGGGCGATTAAACCTTTTATGTCTTGGCAAGACATTTTAGATGGTGTTTTCATGAGGTTTTTCAGAAGAACACGCAATCTCAAACGAAGGATTTTCAAAAAGAAAATAGGGTATGTTCATCTTGTTCTTTCAGGAAAGATCCCTGTCTATGCAAAAAAGAAATCATTTATCGAAGGCAAAGTTTTCCCCTCTCCACCCCTTACACTCTTGGGTCTTTATGAAACCACTCTTCGACTTGTTTCAAATCCGCGTGTAAAGGGATTGATCATTCATTTAAGCAATCTGGAGCTTGAACGCTATGGCGATTATGAATTCCTCAGGAATCTCATGAAAATTTGGACTGAATATGGAAAAAAGGTATATGTCTATGCTTCAAACTATGATACCCTTTCCTATTACCTTGCAAGTGCAGCTACCAAAGTTTATCTGACTCAAGGAGGGATTCTCGGCACGATTGGATTGAATCTTGAAATTCCGTTCTTGAAGGAATTTCTGGAAAAATGGGGTTTTCAAGCTCAGGTAGTTCAGATCAGCCCCTACAAATCTGCCGCAAACAATCTTTTCTATGAAGAAATGCCAAAAGAGCAGGAGAAAATGATCAACTGGATGCTTGATTCCCTCTATGAAGGGGTTGTCCTCGGAATTTCCCAAGGTAGGAGCCGCGAAATTAATGACGTAACTTCACTTATCGACAATTCTCCCTTGACTGACAGGGAAGCGTTAGATCAAGGATGGATTGATGGAATTCTCTCCTCCTCCGACATTCTTTCAGAAATCAAAAAGGAAGATTCTTCCGCAGTAATCACTGAATATGCAGATGCCTTGGGTAGACTTCCCATCCCCGGCAAGAAAAAGGCTCAAATTGCATTGATCCCTGCTGTAGGGGGTATTGTTGATGGTCAAGGAAGCGATCGAGGTTTTCCCAATCCTTTCGAGGATCGATATCAAGTTGCAGATATATCTACCATCAATGCCATAAGAGCAGTCCGGAAAAATAAAAAGAAATACAAGGCTGCTCTTCTTTTTGTGGATTCCCCAGGCGGAAGTGCAACGGCATCAGAAAACATCCTGAATGAATTGAGGCTGTTGAGCAAAGAGATGCCTCTTTATGCCTATTTCCACAGTGTTGCTGGATCGGGCGGGTACTATATCTCCATGGCCTCGAAAAAAATCTATTCTGAACGTACGACTATCACGGCATCCATTGGGGTGCTCACTGTCAAACTGATCCGCAAGGGACTTATTGAACAACAAAAAATTAAGCCCTATGTGTTCAATAGAGGAGCACATGCTGACCTTCAATCTCCCGAAAGACCTTGGAATGAAGAAGAGTTGAATATTGTCAAAAAACAGATTGAGAACATCTATGACATATTTCTGGATCACGTCAGCACCAACAGAGGAATCGAACGGGACAAACTTCATGAAAATGCTCAAGGAAAGGTTTTCATTGCACCCCAAGCACTTGAGAAAAACCTTCTTGACAAAATCATTCCCCTGAAAGACGCATTGGAAGAGATCGCTTCTGAAGTTGGTTCCAAAACAGCCGATTTCCATGTTTTTCCTCCAATCGGTAAGCCCATCGCCCCCTTGGAAATGCCCGATCCGAAACAGATCAACGGAAAAATCATGTTGCAGATGTTTCCTCCCTTGAAATTCAGATAAATACCCCCTCGTCCCTTATGAAACATTTTTTTTTGTGGAAAATCAAGAAACATTGAAGCCTACCCCATGAGCACGACACAAGAGAAAATTCAGGAA
The DNA here is from genome assembly GCA_964645535.1 of uncultured archaeon. Classification (GTDB taxonomy): domain Archaea; phylum Asgardarchaeota; class Heimdallarchaeia; order Heimdallarchaeales; family Kariarchaeaceae; genus WAKA01. The sequence goes on from CAZYCQ010000007.1 coordinate 62,567, forward strand.
ATAGAGGAAGAACTGAGGAGAACCAAGGTCAACAAGGCCACTGAAAGTCATATTGGCCGACTCAAGGCAAAACTAGCCAAGCTCAAGAGGGAACAGCAGGAGCAGATCCTCGCCAAAAGTGGCAGGGGTGGCTCAGGATATGATATCAAAAAGAGTGGGGATAGCAGTGTCGCTCTCATTGGTCTTCCTTCCGTCGGCAAATCCACCCTATTAAGTCGACTGACCAACAAGGAATCAAAAACTGGTCATTATGCCTTCACCACATTGGAGGCAATTCCCGGAATCATGGAATACAATGGTACACAGGTTCAGATCATTGATCTGCCCGGTATCATTTCCGGTGCGTCAAAAGGGAAAGGACGAGGCAAGCAGGTCCTGGGGGTGGCTCGGAGCGCAGACCTGATTCTCATTGTACTGGATGTATTCGATGCGGAAAACCATATGCGTCTGATCATGGAAGAACTCTATCACTTCGGTATCAGGCTTGATCAGGAAAAACCGGATATCGAGATCGAGAAAACCAGAAGTGGTGGTATTGCCATTGCCTCTATCAAGAAGTTAACCAAGATTGATGAAAAAACAATAAAGGCAATCATGAACGAATATAAAATCATCAACGCAAATGTCACCATCAGAACAGACATCGATGCTGACCAACTGATTGATGTTCTTGAGGGAAACCGTGTCTACATCCCCTCTGTGGTTGTTGTCAACAAAGTGGATCTAGCCACTCCTGAAATGATTGAGGATATCAAGAACAAGCTAAAGGTGGATCTCTTCATCTCCGCAGAGACCAATTACAACATGGAAGAACTCAAGAAACTCCTTTTTGAGAAGCTTGATTTGATTCGTATCTATCTGAAACCATATGGCCAACCTCCTGATTACGAGGAACCTCTCATCATGAAGGCAGGGGCTACAGTTGAGGATGTTTGTGATCGCCTCCACCGCAACCTGAAGAAAGAATTCAAATTCGCTCGTGTTTGGGGCAAATCCGCAAAGCATGCTGGTCAGAGAGTCATGCTCAACCATGTTCTCGAGGATGAGGATGTTCTCACAATCATCAAATCCCGGAATTGAAAAAACTGATCCCTCTTACTAAAACATATATTTAATGCTTCAATCATAGCTATAATTAATGGCCACAATACTCAAGAAAATCGTGATCCTCGGAACAACCGGAAGTGGAAAGACCACTTTCTTGCGCAATATCGCTGGACAGGTGGATGATGCCGAGGTGACACGACGAGTGGTCATCGAAGAGGCACAAGTCCTCAACACTTTTACTGCCATTGACAAAGATCTATTCAAAGATTCCACCACTACCGTCGCCATGAACGTCCGAAATGTTCTCTTCGCCACCACCATGTCGAATCAGTTCCGTTTCTTCTCAATATCCCAAAACGCCAATCCTGAGGATTGGGATGAACTTGACAATCTCTTCCCCACACTGATCATCGATACCGCAGGACAGGAACGCTTTGAATTCATGCAGGAAATCGGTGTCAAGGGGGCAGATGCAGCACTTGTCTTTGCAGATGGCACAAATATCCAATCCATCGAACGTATCCGCCATTTCTGCAATATCATCCAAGAAGAGGCGAACCGTAGCGGCAAAACCATTCCCGTTGCCATTTTCGTCAATAAGAAAGACCTTGCAGACAAAGGCTATTATGTCGGCAAACAACCTCTTGAAGATCTTGAGAATGATCATGTCGGTATATATGAGACGACCAATACAGATCCCGAAACCTTTTTCCCAGCACTCAGACAACTCCTCTTCCAGATTACTGGCTTTCCTATCGACATTTCTCAAATCAACATCAAAAGCGTCAGGGAAGTCTATTGACCAACTACCGGACTTTGATGGGATTCAATTGATGTACCATTCCTGAAATAAAACCAAAATATTGTGGTTGCCACAAAGTAAAGTCCGCCTGCAATTACAAAGGGGGTGATGAAGTCACGTACTGCCATGAAATAACCGCCTGCAAGAAAACCAATCGCTGAAAAGACCGATGATCCTCCCATCCGCAATGCTTCCATGGTTGTCCTCTCTGCATCGTTCACTGTCTCCATGGCCAAGGCCGATTCCGTTGGAAAGCTTCCTGCCATCAATGCAATCCTCAATACATAGAATATCCCTGCAACCAGCAAAAGAGGGGACATCGGAAGCAGAAGAATGAAGACAATGCTCAGGTACCGGGTTGAAACAAGATAGTTCACCTTCCCCAACCTCTCTGCCAAGATCGGTGTGAGAAAATTGCCGATTGCCACTGACAAAGAACCAATGGCAAAGATCATGGACATGCTTGCAGTATCTGCACTATATTTCAGAAGAAAGAACAGACTGAAATACGATACAAACAATCCTGCACCCGTACCGATGAATATGGAATTCAACGTGAACACCAGAATCGTTCCCCAATTGCTCACATTGCTGAAGGACAATCTTGCCTTCACAGTATGGGATCTTCCACGTGCCTTCAATTCAGGATCCTCCTTCATGGGAAAAGCTGGAACCAAACTCAACCACCACAGCAGAACAGATACGAACAATCCGACCTGCAACACCATGATCGAGGCAGTTCCCTCAATGATTGGCGTACCGTAAAGAAAAACGGAAATAGCCAACGGAACCACCCCTCCTGCAAGATTGCCTGCCATCGACGCCAACGTGGAAAATCCCGATGCCACCGAAAAAAGATGTACACGTTCCTTTGCTGTGGATTGCTCATAGATGAATGGTCCTTCGGCAATACCATGGATTGACATCACCGACGACCTGAGAATCTGCATCGATGTGACAAATACGGGATCCTGAATCAAGACAACCATCAAGATCGTGATGGATCCGATAAAATCCCCCATGATAAAGCTCCATTTCTTACCCAACCAATCAACAATGATCCCGTTAAACGGAGCCATCAGACCTGTCACAAGTGAGCCACCCGCCAAAAGAAGGCCTATGAAATAAACCGGATCCAAGTCCCATCCGAACAAATGCACCCCTTCCCTGAAAACAAAAAGAAGGTAAATGTTGTACAGAATCGTCCGAACCCCATACGTCAGACTCATTCCCTGAATATGAAGAATATAAAGACGGGCATTGCGACTGAACATGTTCAGTTTGTCCATGTAGGTCTTGGGATTCTCTTGTTCCACCCGTTTCCGACGAATAAGCCAAATCGCAGAGACCACAATCCCCACAAAAATTACCAGTCCGGCAAGTACAAATGCACCCGAAAGGGGACCGAATTCAGAACCCGTATCCAACTCCCCACCATGGGCACTTACACCCCTCGGCAGGAACAGAAACAACAAAGAATGCCTCTTCAACATATTGTCATGGCTCTTCTCGATTATAAACATGAGGGTTTACAAATTTAATCAAATGACCCCCACAACAAGGCGTTTATACCTCCAGCCAAAACCTACCTCATGCAAACATTCGACTTCAATGAAGAAGTTCAATCAATACCGCCGATGTCCTTCTGGAAAGGACTCATCGAAAAACCGAACCTCGAATGCGGAGTCCTCAACCTCAAACCTGGACAGCCAGACACACAGAACCCCCACAAAATGGATGAAGTCTACTTCATTGTTCAAGGTGACGGCTACCTCAATGTCAACGGAGTGGATATCCCCATAACAGACGGCAAAATCATATTCGTCCCGAAAGAAATTCCGCATAAGTTCCACGGAAATACCAAACCAATCAAGGGATTCTATGCATTGGGATAGCCTCACCTCCTCTAATCATAGAACCCCTTCACCTTCTGCAACAAGTTTCAAATCTTCGACATATGAGGAGCTAATGATCTATCGAGAGGTTGCAATTGACGGATCAATTCCGTTCATCTCAATTGTGGATTTCTTTGCCTTTGTTGTGGGTGATGAAAGGATCAATGGTCAACGATATCCCGAGCCAGACCTGAATCCGACGGAATTTAGCCTTGTAGTATACTATGAGGGATTTGGCCTTGCCAAATTCAAAATTGAGGCAAAATATTCAGTTACATTCAGTTGGGTGCTTGAGTTGGGAAAGGATATGAACGGGTTGGTTTCTTTTGAGCAATCTGATACGGGTATGGTTGCCCTCCCCTTGTTTGGTACGTTCGTTTGCCTTATGGTTCTTGGGTTCAAGTATTTCAGAAAGCGAAATTTTTGATCAATTTGTGATTTATAGATGGTGGGTTCCTTTCTGTTTTTGGTTCACCCATTATTGAAGAGGGTGTATGATTTTCACTCTAAGCACGCCGATCTATATCATAAATTTGTGAGTTAGGGATTAGGATGGATTTGGGATATACATTTATTATGTTGGGATTTTGAGACAGGAGAATCAAGTCAATATTGTCATTAAAAAAAAAAAATATAAATTGCTATTAATTGTAAAAATTTACCATGATTTCGAGAAAAATCTTTAGTATTTTGATGATTATGATAATTTTTTTGCATATTCACGGATCTTTAGCACGTGACACTCCCCCGATTGACGAAAGAGAGGAGACAGTGCACACGTGTGACGAAGCTAAAAATCGGGCGAAAGAATTGGCATTAGAGTTGATCTCAATGGGTGCCAGTCAAGTGGTATATTATTCTAACCTTGAGGGGAGATTTTGGATTGCAGTAGGAACATTAATTAGTGGAGGAGCAATTTCAACTCAAATTAATTATAATGAATGTAATGAGGGGGATAGTGGTGCAGAACAGGCAGCATATTATCACGATTCGGACATGAGTTCAGGAACCTTTGAAAGACACCCTCTGATAATGCCAGTTGCAGGGGTGCTTGCATCAGTCCTAATTGTTCTCGGTGCGAAGATCATAAGTAATTTTCTTGTTTTGATAAAATCAAGCGGTGGTGGATTTGACCCGATATGTATTTCACAGAAGCTTACAACGGGTGTTGGTTCTGTCGCATTTTGTCAACAATAAGGTGATCAAATGCTTGCACCAAATAAAACAAAACTGACTGAAAATTCAAAAACATTGATTCTTTTAGAAAAGGGAAGCAATGGACCTGAGAAATTCCTGAATTCGATACGGATCCCGGAAATCCTTGTGTTTGCAGAAGACTATGATGATCCAAAGTTTCCGCAAAACCCATTTGTATTCAAATCATCGGTTCCTCTCAAAATATTTTCAAAAAAGGATAGGACGATGGTTATTCCCTTGCTCAATCTTTCACCTGCTTACCTCCTTTGGTTTTGCCTTGTGAAAGACTGCAGCATCTTGAAAAAGAAATTTGACCTTCTCAAAAAGTATTGTAGTCCTGGCAAGATCATTTTGAAAACTGAAAAATGTGGTTCCTTGGAATTATCAAATGAATTTATAAAGCCAATTCAAAGCGATTTTTCTGAACCACATGGAGGTTCATTAGAAAAGGAATTTCAGCAATTAGTCTTCCATAATGGAACTTTATATATTATTCATTGAAAGAAAAAGTGTAAGCTGTTGAGAAAAGAAAAATTGACTCCTTTTTTGGATAATGTTGGTTCTGCGCATTACATTAAATCTAGCCAACTCGGCCAGTTATCCGTTAGGACTTTCTCCCGGTAAGCGACGAGAGGAATTGCTGGATTGTTGAAGAGCTTAAGTAATATTTGACCAGCATTTTAGCGGCATTTTCATGACTGTTGACTTCTGCTTTGCATATGAATGATGAAAGCCAGATTACCATTGCCAAAATGAAAGAACTTGCTAATAAAGTCCAAAACAATAAATTAGAAGAATTTTCCGAAGAATTGCAATCGGTTAGTAAATTTACCTCCTTAGCATCTTCATACAGTTTCAGAAATCCTTCGAAAATTAATCAGGTAATTGTTCAAGACCTAGAAATTGTGGTTGATGGGCAAAAGCAAGTTACAAATGGAATCTTTCCTTCACTTGGAAGACCCATCCTTGATTCAAATTCAATCGGTAAAATGGACCTTTTGAAAGAAGTTTGGTCGGATAAATTAACATCGAACTCGCCATTTTATTGGAAAAGTGCTTTGGAAACATTGTCCGAAAACTCTGATTTATTCTCAGAAATTGATAGAATCAGGAATTATAACGAGATGATCTATTTTGCTGATCAAAAAGCAAAAGTCGCAACTTTCCTTAACCCGATACTTGAAATCCTTGAACAACAAACTAAGGATGAAATTTTCAAAATTGCAAATGAACATGCGGAAACGGTTTCTGCCGCATTGAAATCATGTGACACTAATCTATTCCCCTGTAATATGGTCTTTGAATTTTCAGGAAGAGCTAGTTCTCCCCCAAAATCATTCCCAATATTCTATGGAACCCAATTACCGGACGATTTCATGTTCATTGTCAATGAGAACAATGTAATGGCATGGTATATTGATAAAATTATCCGGGATCAAAATTTATCTGAAATTCCACTTAAATTCAAAGATTCAAGCGAAAACAGGAAAATTATCCAAGCTCTTACAATGAATGACTTAAATGTTGACCATTTCCTAATTGAGGACATAGTTTTCGGAATGCGGACCACCAACCTCCCTCAAGATATTTTAGAAAAAATAATTAAATTCGAAGAAGGAACTGTAAGGTATTTTGCAATGCTTGAGAAAAAAGCCACAATTGTTACTTTTGAAACTCTTGAGATGTCACGAAAAACAATCAAAGATTATTTTGTAACAAGGCAAGGAAAATCTTTCGTTGAAAATTATGAAAATTGGTAAAAATTCGCAAATCAGGTACCAGTTCTAGCAATTCCGTCAAATATGGTTAGAATTTCATCTGGAATTGACATCCCATATAAAACTAAAAGTCAATTCAAATTTGTTCCAATTACTTTCAATCATGAAACTTTGACAAAATATCTGGAAACCATTGATCAAATGGATCAACTTACCTTTTACACAGATATGGTTGATAACATGTTCAGGTTTACTTCCGATATTGATCAGTTCGTTGACGATATAATGTATTCCCTTTATAAATCAAATTTCAACATCGATGAAAACCTAAACCAGTTTATTGCAACATTAATCCGCAACATTGCAGACTCGTTTGAAAATCAAAATTATAAAAACGCTAGATCTGAAATGATACAACTGATTTACGATACATTTAGAATCTTAAGAAACATAATTTAAAAAAATAGCCCTGCCCGGATTTGAACCGGGGTCAACGGATCCAAAGTCCGCTATGATTGGCCACTACACCACAGGGCTATTTCAATTTTGGTTATTTTTTGTTTTCAGAAAAATATTTCGGTAGTTTTGTGTTTTTCAGTTTTAGGTTGGTGTATTAGAAACTATCTTAAGTTTTGTTGTTTTTACTATTGATAGTGGTGAGTCGTGAATATTTTATCGAAGAGCAGGAGCTTCGAGATCCAGAGGCAATTGAGAAGGTTTATTTAGACAGTAATGTTTATGATGAGGCAATTCGTCGGATAGATTTTATCTTGGATGAATTTGAGGAGGTTTGTGTTTCATTCAGTGGAGGGAAGGATTCATCAGTTTTGTTGCAGTTGGTACTTTCTCGTGCGAGGTTGAAGGGTCGTTTACCGATCAAGGTTATGTTCATAGATTTTGAGGCTCAGTATGCTGCTACGATTCGTCATGTTGAGGAGATGTTGGTTGGGAATCCTGATATTATAGCGTATTGGATTTGTTTGCCATTCAAGTTGCGTAATGCAGTTAGTGTTTATGATCCACATTGGATTTGTTGGGATGAACGTAAGCGTGATTTATGGGTTCGGGAGTATCCTGAGTATGATTGTGTGATTACACGTCATAATTTGCCTGTTGAGTGGACGTGGTTTTTTGAGGGTATGGAATTTGAAGAGTTTGTGGTTCCTTTTGCGATGTGGTTGCGTGACACAGGTGGTGTGATTGGTGATCGTATGGAGCTATCGAATACGTTGGACAAGAAGGTTGAGCAGGTTTCTGTTGATGGTTTATTTGCGGACACGTATTCCATGAAGGAAATTGTTCGTCATTCAACGGATCGTCAGCGTTTGACTTGTAATTTGGTTGCCATTCGTGCGGATGAGTCGTTGAATCGTTTTCGTGCGTTGCGGCGTGTGAAGGATGACACAAAGTACAAGGGTTTGAACTGGACTACAAAGATGCGGCATAAGGTGTACAATGCGTATCCTATTTATGATTGGAAGACGGAGGATATTTGGACGGCAGTTGGTCGTTTTGGGTTGAAGTACAACAAGATCTATGATTTCATGTACATGGCTGGGACAAGTATTCACGAATCTCGTTTATGTCAGCCGTTTGGAGATGATCAGCGTCAGGGTTTGGATCTGTTTCGCAAGATTGAGCCGGAGACGTGGTTTCGTTTGGTTCAACGTGTTGCGGGTGCCAATTTCGGGAACATTTATGTAAAGAGTCCTATTTTGGGTCATGGTAAGGTTTTCAAGCCTGATCACATGACTTGGCGTGAGTACACGAATTTTTTGCTGAACACTATTCCGAAGTACCAGGCGCATATCTACAAGGAGCGTATTGAGCAGTTTCTGGATTGGTGGGAGCAGAACGGTGATTGGCCTCGTGAAGAGGTTCCAGATGCGACGCCTCCGAAGACGGATCCCCGTTGGTACAAACCTGACGGGACGATGCACCGGAAGGTTCCTTCATGGGAGCGTATAGCGAAGGCGATTTTGAAGAACGACATTACCTGCAAGTCTTTGAGTTTTGGGTGTGTGATTGGCGGTTATCCTCGTTATTTGAAATTGAAGGAAATGTACGGAGAGTGATATTATGGACGGGAAGTTGAAGAAGGAGATAGATCGGTTGATCGATCGAATTTCTGGTTTGGCTGAGTCGGATCGGATTGAGGTGCTGAATTATCTGAAGCGTAAGCTTGCGGATGCGAGTCCGTTTTCACACCATCCTGTTGATGTGGTGCAATGGATTCCCAGTGAGCGGGTGGTTGCGAACGACTACAATCCAAACAAGGTTTCCCCTCCAGAGATGCGTCTGCTTCATCTGTCAATCAAGGAGGATGGGTATACCCAACCGATTGTTGCGTATTACGACAAGGAGTTGGACAAGTACATCATCGTTGACGGTTTTCATCGTAATCGTGTGGGGAAGGAATATGCCGACATTCGTGAGTCGGTGAAGGGTCATCTGCCTATAGTGGTGATCAACAAGGACATTAAGTCTCGGATGGCTTCGACCATCCGGCACAATCGTGCTCGTGGGACGCATCAGGTGCAGTCGATGAGTCAGGTGGTTGCCGAGTTGCATTTGAAGGGGTGGTCTGACAAGAAGATTGCGGAGCAGCTTGGCATGGACAAGGACGAGGTTCTAAAGCTGAAGCAGTTTGCTGGCTTAGGTGACCTGTTCCGGAATCGCGAGTTTTCGAAGGCATGGGTCTAGTCGGAAGTGTAATGTAGGGAGAATCTGAGGGTACAATGTGGCATTGGTAACCATTGTGGTTTCTCCTTTGGGTTCTGGTCATGTGACACGGCAGCTGGCCTTGATGCATGAATTGCTGGATCTGGATCCGGAACTTCGGATACGGCTTGTCTGTACTGTGGAGCATCTGGAGCGGTTCCAGTCGGAACTTCAATTTTCGGATCGTATTGAGATCCGTTTTCTTCCGGAGGTTCCCACTTTTCACATCTCTTCAGCAGATGCGGTGGACATTGAGCGTACTCATTCTTCATTTTTATGGGGCTTGGGGCTTTTGAATGATGGAGCCTACCAAAGGCAATGGAGATTGCTTTTGGAGGGGAGTGATGTCGTGGTCAATGACATCGAATTTCTTCATAATCCGGTGGCAAAGTCCTTGGGCATTCCCATCGTGAACATTTCCAATTTTACATGGTCAGATCTCTTGCGTGGTCTCGGTTTGATCGAGGTTTCTGATTTTGTTTCTGATCTGGAGTCATTGGGGGATTTGAACCTGAGATTGCCTTTCACGACTGGTTGTCGAAGTTTTCGAACCTATAGGGATGTCGGTCTGCTCTGTCGGGAAATCGGAGTGACTTCTTCCTTCATTGGCAAACCGTTTGCGCTGTTTTTGGCAGGAAACATCAACCATAAGCTTGACATCCAAGGTATCTGTGAGGAACTATCTTCTGCCGGGCTTTCCTGTTTGGTTCTTGGACGGCAAGTTTCTCATGCAAACGTGCAATCATTTCCTGCCGGGCTTTCCCGAGTTCCTGATATTATTGGTCAATCATCTGTGGTTGTGGGTAAGGTTGGGTTTTCAACAGTTGCAGAGGTCTATTGTGCAGGGGTTCCTTTCGTTCATTTCCAACGACAGGGTTTCATGGAGGATCAACTCCTGTCAGACCACATTGTGAGGGATGGACGGGGTGTCTCACTGGACTTTGCCATGGATGCATCGGAGATTGCGGATCGGATTCTTGCTTGGGCTGGTCAGCGTCTTTCTCGTGTTCCTAATGACAACAAGAACATTGCTGAGCTTGTCCATCATTTTGTTGGAAGAAATTAGGTAGTCTGGGTTGTTCCGAGAATGCTTCCTGAAGGGATTGCCATGAACGATATTTTTTCTTTGGTGTGTGATCCGTCTCTTGAGGGAGGTTCCTCAACTGCGACTTTAAAGCCTGATGTTGTTGTTTCCGTCACCACGGCATAGGCTGCATTGCCTCCGTCCCTTCCGAATATATGGGCGAGTACAATAGGGGGATTGAGGAACAATGGATCAAATCCTACCACTTTCCATATGTGATTGTACGAGTCTGCAGTAATCAATGCCTGAAGTCCCGAGAAGGGTTCATTCCCCGCTTCAATGGCAATATATCCAACAGTTTCGACGTATGATGCACCCGGATTTGAATTTCCCCCTTCTTCTAGACGGATGGTGACATAATCGCCTCCCAATCCATTGAACCGAGTTCTGGCTCCTCCATCATTGGTTTCCATATTGTTTGTTTGGGGTGACGCAAGAACAATGGGCAAGGCAGTAAAGGTCTTTGCAAAGGTAACATTGGTATCAACTCCTGTCACAGTCGCCTTTCCTACCACAATCTGTATGGATCTGATATAATGGACTCCAACTTCCATGACCAGGTAATTGACATCTGAAACGGTCACTCCATCCGTATCTGAGGAATCGGTGCTCTGCTTGACCGTGAACCAGCTTTTCCCCACCCCGGTAATTGTTGGCCACTGAGCGGCATTGGTTCCTGATCGAACAGTTTGGCTGTCATTTGCTATTGGTGTGACGACGACAACTGGATCGGCATATGTCTTGCTCAAAGTTACATTGACTTCTGCTGCCCCTACTGCCACAGTTCCTGCCTCTCCAATCTGGTTAATTGAGAATGTATCCGGTATCTCCAATTGGATGAATGCACGATTGCCATTTGTGGCATGGATGGTCAGTTCGTTTTCCTCATTCGTGGTCAATTGGTCTTGGGCATTGACTGTTTGAATAATCAATGTATTCTCATCATTTGTTTGCAGTGGGCTTGGATCTTGTGTAATTACCCATGAAGCAAGAAGGATCCCATTTGCCTTGATCTCTATGCTATCTATTTCAATAACATTTGATCCTACATTCTTGAGAACAAGGCTGATCTGATCGACCATTCCGTTGCTATCCAAATCTCCAAAATTGGTTCTGATCACCACAAGATTGACGGAATTATCATCAAAGAAATTGGTAACCAGACCATATACAACTGCTCCCGCTGCTACTACCAACGCAATTATCAGGATGGTTGCAATAACAGGAGAGACTGCTTTGCTTCTTTTCAATATCTTGATCATAATGATCCCAATATCCCTATTTGTTTCTTCAATAATATGTTTTCTAAGAAGGTCGATCAATAATCATAGGCTAGCTTAAGAGCTTCCAATGTCTCTTCGGAGAGGTTTATATCTTCTGCATATTTCCAAATCCTTGGATCCAGCAACTGATCCGGGACGGATGGAAGTTCATACCTGATGATGAACCTGAGCACATCCTTGAGCGATGCGACGGCATTTTTCCAATTTTCGTGGTTGAGTGCCTTTTCTGCGTCCTTGAATTCCGGCCAGTCCCTTTCTATTCCCAAGTTTTCATATGCCTTTCTTGTTGCTTCCCATAATTTAATGGCAGTATCCTTGTCATAATCCTGATTGATTTCTGGATAGTCCTTTCTTCGATGGGTGACAGGTTCTCCATTCAGGAGCTTTTGTCGTGCCGCTTCAAGGAACTTCATGTTTTCATTGAATGCATTCCGTGCCCAATTTGTTTCTGGTTCTTCTGCTTGGAATTCGAGTAGCCTGACCAATTCTGGGTTCCATTTCCATTCTTGTGCTCTCTGACGTAGTTCCTCAATGAAATAGGGTTCTTTTTCGAACCAGATGATGGCATCCTTGAGGAACCTCAAGGTAATGGAAAGGGTGGTTATGGCGTTCGAATCAATTGGGTCAACGCTCATTTCATAGATCATTGCATCCTTGTCATGGATCCAGCAGTCAATGACAAATCCATCTGCGGGGAACTCGATATGGGAAATTGCCACGAGTTGGAACTGCTTGATCTGTACCACATCGATATCATTAACGTCAGTTCCTTCACCTCTCGCCCAAGCTCCGACCAATAGCAGAGCAATGGTTTCATCATCGACCAGATTATTGAGTGCCCATTCTTTGGCTTTTTCGAGTACCATAGGAATTAATTTTTCATGCTCTTCAACCAATAAAAACGTTATCCCGTCCCGGTGAATTTAAAGGAAGGCATAAGGGTTCTCGATGTAGTTCTGCTTTCGTTTTCTGGATTAAGTTGACAGAATCCACGATCCTTCAAAAGTCTAATTTAATTGAACTTGATGAGGTGATGTGAGAGCAATGCCTAACATTGAGCATATCCGAAATGTGAGTATCATCTCTCATGTTGACCATGGAAAGACTACATTGAGTGACCATTTGTTAGGCATGGCTGGCAGGCTTCCTAAACAGTTGCTCGGTGAAGTCCGTGCCCTTGACGAATTGAAGGAGGAGCAAAAGAGAGGAATTACGATAGAATCCAGTATTGCCTCATTGAATATCGAATTTGAGGATGGCATCCAAATCCACTTGAACCTGATCGATACTCCGGGGCACGTAGACTTCTCAGGGAAAGTTGCAGAGGCGTTACGTTTGGTTGATGGCAGCATTGTCCTTGTCGACGCAGTTGAAGGGGTAATGGCGCAGACAATGACTGTTCTGAGACAGGCAATGGCGGAATACATTCAACCCATTTTGGTAATCAACAAGGTTGACCGCCTGATTTCAGAATTGGAACTTGATGAACAATCCATCCAGATTCGCATTCAGGAGATCATTGCTCAGGTTCACCGAATATGCAAAAACTTGTCTTTTCCTGGTTTGATCTTGCCAAATTTCAATTCAGGAAGTGTCCTTCTGATCAGTGCATTGGATGGCTGGGGAATTGACAGATACAGCATTGAACATACCGGTCTTACCATGAAGGATATCATCAACGCCTATACCCAAGGCAAAGTTGATGATCTCAGGGAACAGCTTCCTTTGGGCAAGATTGTCTCGGAAGCGATCTACCGTTGCCTTCCTGATCCTGCCACTGCACAAAAGATTCGTTTTCCGGGTCTGTTGCAGGGGGAGATACCTGACAGGTTAGTGAACTTGATCCATGAATGTTCTCCAGCCAACCAGGTAGTAGCCATGAACGGGAAACTCCTTAAAATTGGACGAAGCAGTGGTTTTGGTTCACTGATCCGAATGCTTTCCGGGAAGATCACCCGTGGCAGTCGACTTTATTCGACCAATACCGGTGAAGCTGTCAAGGTCACCCGTGTTGTTAAGCTTGACCTGCGAAAGGTACAAGAGGTCAAAGAACTCAGTGCAGGTGATGTGGGTGCGGTTGTCTTTTCCCCTCCTTTGGCAGCCGGAGACTTCCTTGTGGGAGAAAAGATTGAAGGTTTGTCCCTCAAGAACATCAGCTATGTACAGGAACCGATTGTTGCCATCAGCATTGAACCGAAAAATATCAAGGATCTGAACCGGCTTCCAGACATTCTTCGTGAATTGGCGGCTGCGACTCCCGGATTGGAATTTGAATTCGACAATGATACCGGTGAGCTGATTGCCCTTGGTGTCGGCATGCTCCAATTGGAGATCCTTCGGATTGATCTTGAGGATATGGGAATCCAAGTTGAAACATCCCCTCCCATGGTTCTGTTATTTGAGATGCCAAGATATGAGGCACATTTTGACCATCCATACTGGGAGGGCATCCATATTGATGCCGGTCCTTCTGATCAAATTCATGTAGAGCCATTAGATACCGTTCTTTATACTGATGGCAATGGCAACAAATTGGTATTGGGTAAGAATTACACCTTCTCTTCAGATACCATTGAAGGAATGATCCAGACATTCAAAAGCGCAATGCGTGTTTCTCCTCGAACCCGTGAAAAGGTTCGAAATTTTGGACTGAAGGTCTCTGAAGGAGTACATTCCAAGGCTGTTAAAACATACGAAAATGGTATAGTGCTCACCTCAAGTGCCATTCGTGCAGGGCTTGAACAATCCGGTGCAATTGTTCATGAACCATTCTACCATGTCACCATTAATGTCCCAGATGAATATCTGGGTGACATGATCCAAGAACTTCAGAAACGTGATGCAACCATCAAGGACATAGGAAATGTTGGGGGAATCAGTTCAATCAAGGCTGTGGTGCATGTGAAGCAGATGGCCGATGCAGCAGACCGTTTCAGGCATCTTACGGATGGAAATGTCTTTTGGTCATATGATGCAGTGGAATTTCTTCCAAGAAGATAGGATTTCAGTTGTGACAAAATTTTATAACTTTGAAATCAGTTGTACGTTAGATGAGCAAGGAACTTAAGGTTCAGGCCTATTGTGAAAGATGCAAAAAAACCGAGCAGATTTCTGTCGATCTCTCGGATCCTGAAATTCAAAACCAACTGATGGGACATTCGGGAATATTTCCAGTTTCTCTGACCCATTCGGATCATTCAACCATCATTTTCATTGATGCCAATGGTGCTGCCCGACGAGTGAACTATATCGATTTGGCAAATCAAAGGCTTGAATCTGCGGTTTCTTCTCAAGCTTCCATCATTATGGAGATGGCGATCGCCAAAAAGCAAAAGTTCACTATTTTCTTTTTTTCGACCTCCCCCAAGTTCCGGAATTTTCTTATTGCCTTAGGAGAGGTCTTGAATCAGAACGTGCCTGAAACCGTTCCCTTTTCACTTGTTTCAAAGGAAAATCGTATCATCATCAAGATTTCAGATTTCACAATTTATTATGGATCAATGGATAACTTTGCCTTAAACCACCACTCCAAAAACAATCTTGTATTTGTTGACATAACGGCTGGAATCCCTTCCCTTAAGAAAATCAAGGGAAACAAGACGCTTTATGTATTCTATAACCTTCAGCAGTTAATACGCGAAGGTAAGCAAAACAATCTCAACGATGTCATCCTTAAATTCAAACCAGAGCATCTCTATGATTTTCGTACCAGCGAGGATATTGCTGAAGCCGTGTTCCGAGCCCTTGAAGGTTTTTCGGCTTAGCTTGTCATCATGTTTAATTTTCTTCTAAGAAATCTGACAGTTTTCCGGGGGATTCCAATCCTCCTTCCCTTGGCTTTTCCATGAGAAAGATTTGAGAGAACCCCATCCAAATCATTGCAGGGAGGGAGTTCTGTATATGCAGTTCCAAATTCCGCCAGCCTATGGGAATCGGAATTCCCTAATTGGATTGCAAATCTTTGATCAGCAAACTTTCTTGCTCTCCAATTGAAAATTCCAAAAAGAGAAGATGCATTCAATGTCTCAACTCCATCGATTCCACTGTCCCCTACTTTTCTTCCCTTTCCTGACCTAAGAATATCAAAAGGGTGGGCCGCAACGCATATCACCCTTTCTCCTTGTGATTTTGCGAACTCTACGCTTTCTTTCATTGTAAGATCCTTTGGAACCCTTTCAGTCCATCCATAAACCAACAAATGGCCGTCCTTGGTTGAGACTTCCTGTCCTGGTACAAGGATGACATCTGTCTGACTCTGCAATCGTTCGATTTTTTGATGGCTTTGAATATCATTATGATCCGTGATGGCAATTGCGCCGAAGTTTAACTGCTCTGCTCGTTGAATGTAGGATTCAATGGGTACTTTGCTATCCCATGAAAACTCTGAATGTAAATGAAGGTCTACCTTCACAAGCATTGGTTCTTCTGCATCAAGAAATATCTTTGGTTAGTTCTTCCCGTTTTTTCTTTGACGTCGTTCGAACTCTTCTGGATCAAAATCATCATATGACGGCTGAATTTCCTCGAAAAATCTTCTTCGTTCGAACCGGTAGTTTTCAACCGCTGCAAGGAATTCCTGAACTGTGTTGATTTTCTTTTCCTTTACCCGCAATTCTTCCCAATCGCGTATGGCTTTTTCAAGGTATAGGGGGTCGATTATGGCAACGGAATCAAAGACTTGGATATTATAGGGTTCTGCATCAAGAAATGGGATACCATGAATTCTGAGGATGGCCTCGGCCTCAGGTGCAAATTCCGTATCATTAAGGAAGACCATCCTTGGTCTGATGTCAACTAATCTGTTGGCTGTTTGTGGTCCCCCTCCTGATGCATCATGGATAAGAATGATATCCCCTCTTTTCAGTGTCACTTCCTCTTCAAGCTTGTCAAATCCCTTTTGTGAGAACACTGGCAGAACCTTTATCGGATATTTCCCTTCCTGCATTGAAATCCACAATGCCTTCTGAAGTTCCTGCACCCTTTTTCTCAATTGCTTTTCTGTACGTGTGTGCCTTGCCACCGCTTTTCGGAGGTACTGGATTTCCCGTGATTTTTCCTGAACCAACTGTCTTGTCAATGCATCAATGACGTTTGCGTCTCTGGCCTTGAACAGTGCCTCATGGATATTGCCCTTCTGTTTTCGTTCCTCATTCAGCATTGTTTCCAAGGTCATGACCTGCTCTCTGAGATATCCAATGGTGGATTCACTCGATGCTAGACTTTTGAGAAGATTTTTGATTCGGTTCTGAAGTCGAATGGTTACTTCATCTTCATAGTCTTGGCGAACCACTTCAGTAGGCTTGCTGTCTGCCCCTATGGAGTTGACTGCCTCTACGGCATCTGCAATGGTCAATCCTCTGATCACAAGACCTTTCACCACGTCCTTCTGCTTCTTGTCTAGATTTTCCATCCGTGTGATCTTCTCCATTTTCGAACGAATGAAATTGTATCCCTTGACAACCGCTGCCAAGGCATCAATCTCATGATTGTTGGAAAAATGGACTCCTGCCTTTTTTGCAAGGTCTCTTTTATCCACCTTTGAGAGCTCTATTCGTGGAGAGAATATTTCGGCATCAAATGTAGCCGCCAATTTACTGATCAGGTTCGGGATTGGATAGACATCTGCACAAAAGGCAACGGGTATTCCAAAATCTGAAAGATATTGGATAATGTCCGCTTTTGTCATGTCCCGTTGACTGAATACATCCAAGACCTTTCCATCCAAATCCATTACGGCAATTCCAATTGTGGTTCCTGGATCAATTCCGACAATCACC
Source organism: uncultured archaeon (assembly GCA_964645535.1). GTDB lineage: Archaea > Asgardarchaeota > Heimdallarchaeia > Heimdallarchaeales > Kariarchaeaceae > WAKA01. The sequence goes on from CAZYCQ010000007.1 coordinate 80,091, forward strand.
CTCCTGTGGAAGGATGGATGTTTCATGTCAAACCTGTATGAAATCGGCTTTCGTACGAGGATCTTTCTTGAAGGACTGATGAAGGTGATTTTTGCAGGTTTGAGATTAACTCCGGCAAAAAGTTCTCCAATTCTTGTTCGAGGAAGAAATGTGTGGAATTTTGCCTGCTTCAGCCCGTATTTTGTTCGAATCTCACTGAAATCGTATGCCACCTTGTTCCTGATGAGAATGTCCTTTATCTTTTCCGTTGCATGGAGAACAACCTCCTCATTTTGTCGTGCATATCTTTGTTGTGACCATCCTCCCTTCCGTGTTCGTCTCGGCTGGCCGATCTTAATGATGGTTTCGTCCTCGAAGGGATCCAAGATCGTCCCTATTCCCTTTTTTGCAAGAAGAGCAAGTCCTCTTGATGTCTGCATGGGTGTCGGCTTTCCATGTATTAATTCATACTTCCGAAAAAGTGACATGATGGAGATTGTCTTGCCGTTCTTGAGTCCATTGACATGAACCAGATTCGTTACGGGTGGCAATCTTTTACAGAATTGCGGCAACGTCTCCCTTTTGAGGAGTATCTCTTGCGGATTGTCCGTTGCAAGGTATTTTGGTTTGAAAGCATGGATCAGTTGCATTAGTTTGCGTCTGGGAATATTGTCCCACTTCTTTTCTGTTCCGTTGGGAAGGAGCAAGGTAGCCGCCAAGCGCAGCTCATTCTCATTGGCATGGCTGCTCATGGGCATGATGTCAAAGCCCATCACAGCAAAATCTTTGTCATCGGACACATTTAATCCTCACAGTCAATTGTCTGACTTAATACTTCCTTTTCATTTCGTCTTATTTTATATTTCCTTTCGAAAAACACTAATACATTGCGAATATCGCGTTCCAGCAATTCCATCGCGTTTTCTTCCCATTTTTCAACTGCTTGTGGCATGTCTATGACCCGGATCTCTCCATCCGGTGTGATGATGATGTTATACTGCGACAGATCTCCATGGACAATCCCTGCTTTGCACCATGCATCTTTAATGAATTGAAGAATATCATCAAGAAATTCTTCTGCATCCTCAAGTTTTCTGATTTCCACCAAATCCCACCCATCGATGAACTCCATGACTATGATGTGGCGGTTGATGGCCAGCGGTTCCGGAACTGGCAGTCCGTTCTTATATGCCCGTTTCAGCCATTTGAATTCCTCTTCTGCTGAAAGTCTTGATGCATACAGTGCTGAAAGATGACGTTTGTCACTGGTATATCTTCTCTTCTTCCGTGTCTGCTGAAAGCTTGTATACCCTACCCTGTGAATCTTGATAATACAGGTGGTTCCATCCGGCCGTTGAGCAAAAAAAACTTGGGATTCCTTTCCCATTCCCTTTTCATCACCTAAACTGACGATATGTCCTTCTTCATACAACCTGTCCAATGCAAGGGAATCATAACCTGTGGAGGTCAACTCATACCCAATAAAATGCCCGGTCCACCGTCTTACCATCCCTTTTTTATGCAGGTTGGAAAGGATATATTCTGTTTTCTGTTGGGAAAGTTTCGTATACCCCATAATTGTTTCGACGCTCACGTATTGACCATATCGCATGCCGATTTCAATCGCTCTGAGGATCTTGTAGTCCATCTTTTTCAGATCCTTCAGATGTTGAGCCGCTTCCAGTACCACAAAAACAAATAAGGAACCCTGTGATAAATCCTTTTCCTTAATACCCTCCTGAAGTTTGACCAACAACCCCTATGTCCTCAAGGGATATGTCCAATTCTTCGAAATCGAGTTTTGCTTCGGAGAGAATGGAATGCAGTTCTTCTTTGGTCATTGTTTTGGCAAGCACCGTCAAGGCAAATCTTCCATTGTGCTGCAACAATACCCTCTTGATTTCCAAAACCCCTTTTTTACGATCTGGAAAGTTTTGAACCGCCGAGAACGAGACCACCGTATCGAAAGCACCATCACGAAAGGGAAGGCTTTCACCATCGCCAGCAATCCAGTTTCCACCTTTGTTCTTTTCCATGCCCACCTTTAACAATTCGATGGATAGGTCGAGAACATCAACAGTTTCTGAAATAAATTGGGAAAACAATCCTGTCCCACCCCCTATGTCTAAAATTTTTCCTCTTACCTTAAGTTTCTCTAATGCCGCCCTATACTTCTCATTTTGAATGTCTGTGTATCTTTTGTCATAATGGGGGGCTGTTTCATTATAGAGAAATCTTATCCTCTTTTTCTTATCCATCATTCCCTACCCATTCTCCCTTCTGTTCGAAGAAAAACGTTCTTATCTAGAAAAAGATCGGATCGACATCTTCATCATCAGCTACATACCGAAATCCGTACTTTTCAGCGGTCTCATTGATTAAATCCAACATAGCCTCTTTTTCCTTGTCGGTTTCCACAATTTCGAGTTTCATCACCAAGATGTTGTAATAGTCAATTGGATTGAGCTCATTCTCATCAAGGCTTCCAAGCAATTCAACAATGTCTTTGTTGATAATTCCTCGTTCTTTGTCAAAAAAGAACTTGATGATCAATAGGGCTACCAGATCAAAATGAAGTTCTTCTCCCATCCAAGATATCAATTTCTCATTTTCCTGCCTCCCGAAAATTTCCTCGTTGGTTTCGTAGCCAAAGGCTTTCCTGAACAGCACCAAATTCCTGCTGCCCAAAAACAGGTATTTCTCTGCTTCTGTTAATTTTTCCCAGATTTCTATGGCTTCCCAAAATTCATCGGTATTGTCCTTAAACTCATTATGGCTTTGCCACATCAGGTAATCATTGAGTATCTTCATGACGAGCAGTTGGAACCTCATGATATCCCTTATCTCGGTTGACAAGAGCATGATGATCAACCGTTCGACATCTTTGAACCTCCCCGTCCACAAAAGAAATCTGATCTTTTTGAGAACATCTGCCTCCCATTCCGTAAAGGCCGTCCAAAAGCCATAGGGTTGGGCAATTTCCAATTCCAGTTCCTGCTTTCCGGTTTGTTGGGTTTCCTCCTTCTCCCTTGGAAGATCTGTTGGAGGATTAAGATTCAGCTCTTCCCACTGCCGTTTCTTTGTCTGACCGATTGGACTGTTCTGAAACAAGGCTTTCTGTAAGTCGATTTCCCTTCCATCACGCCTCTTCAGCACAAACCTTTCATAGATGTTCTGGACATTGTCATTCTTCAACAGTTCATCCAACGCTTCAATTCTCCATTTGGCATATTCCTCCCTATCTTCCTCAATCATTGCCCTAGGATTGAGTTCAGTAATGTCCCTCGGGAACTGTCCCGATGTCATTTGCTGTGCTCGTGCCAAATGTGCCTCCGATCGCTTGTCCTGATGAAGAAGGAAATATATCAACGCCAAAAGCCGATTGAGATTATAATGAAGCTCCAATGCCTGTGTCATCCTATATTGGTCTGCTTTTGCCTCAAGGAAATCATAAAGCCGAACTGCCCTTGACAGAACATCCGGAATGTCCGTATGGTGATGTGAAACAATTGAGCTAATATACAGGCTGATCAGGATTGTCCGGTACAATGTAAATTCCAAAAACTCAAAACGAGGAAGCGTGATAAATTCAAACAGGTCGTCATTTAGGATCATGGACTGCTGTCGAAGTGTTTTGTTCCCCATGCTTTTCTGAAATCTGCCTGCCAAAAAAATACTTAATTCCCCTCGAAGCACATAGGTCTGGTTATTTTCATTCTCAACGGCTTTGCTCAGGTAATCAATCGCCATCTTCAGCAATTTGCCATCATCATGAAGCCATGCCTCCAAGATCAACTGAAAGATCATGAAATAGACAAGACCCGGACGTATCAAGAGGGGAGGGAATGAATTCAAATGACCAAGCAGTGACCTGTATACCTCCAAAACATTGTCATGCAATGAAGGAACTCCCTTCTGCCGTACCAGCAATATCTCCTTTGCCAACTCCCGATCATGCCTTGTAATGTCCAGATTCGGCTGATCCATAAACTCCTTGAGAGAATCGATTTTCTCCGGACTTCCTGTCCACACATAGATGGAGGCTAGATTCAGGCAGATAATCAGAATCTGATGAAATTCCTCCTTTGCAATATGATCCCTCTCGGCAAAAATCTTGATGACCTGCTCACCGTAATCTATCGCCGTATCAATGGCTCCGATGAATGAATAGGCCACGGAAAGGTCATTCAGAAACCTTGGAAGATATGCCTGACGAATCTTCTTCTTCCTGACATACGTCTCAGCAATGTGCATGGTTTGGACAAGACGGAGCATATTCGCTTCAGACGGAAGAATAAGCGCTTTCAATCTGAAAATAAAGATCTCGTTGAACAGGATGGGAAAGAACGTAAACCGTATTCCATCAAACTCCTCCTGTTCAATCATGTCCTCCATCCCATTCATCGCAGTCTGAATCTCCTCATTCAATCGAATTGACATATGCAAGGAATGAACCTCATCGTACAGGTTTTCTCCACTCTTACCTGTCCCTCTGACCGTTCTCAGATAAATGTCAATAAACCTAACATGATAGAGAAAGAAATCGGACCTGTCACTTATTTCATCAAGGTAATTCTCCAATCCCTCGATCTTCCCTGCCTCAATCAATGCAGCAATTACTCCCAACGCAGCATACTCGTCCTCCGTCATCACTCTCGAAATATGCGGCTTCAAGGATTTGTAGGGTCTCGGAAGTTCAAACTGCTCCAACCCTTCCATTTGCTTGATGAATGACCCAAGCAGGGGATTATTCCTTTCTTTTGACATTTCGACTATCGTGGATTTCACTCCCGTCCGTAATCCTGTTTTCCAAACCATTCTTAAAAACCTTCTGTGCACTACCAAATTTATTTTGAGTATTTAATCTCTGAATGGCGACACATTGCATCGGTTCCGTTACAGGGTCGGGAAAAGCACCAGATATGGTGAAAGATAGTGAAAAACCCTGTCCAAGTACATACCGTTGAGATGCGGTGGCTTGCCATTGACCGTTTCCATCTTGATGATCCGCATCAGTTCCGTCGCAAGAAGACGATACCTCTTGTTCTCCCGTGTGGCAATCCCTATCAACCTTCTAGGTGAGATCTCCGTTTCAAACCGTTCCAGGTCTTCCGCCGTGGTGATTTCCTTTTCATACCCTTTCAAAGGAAAAATCTCAAAAATCTTTCCAGGAAGCTTCTGGTTTATCGTGTCCTTCCTGCCAATCCCGATCCAGTTAACCAGCTTGGTACTCGGAAGCAAATAAAGAAGGTTTTCATCAATTGCCGAACTACCGGGCATGTGCGGCTTGTAATTACAAAATAGACAGACCTTGAAAATATCTAGAATATATCTCCCAAAAAATAACAGAATCTCTATTGAACCCCTGATCGCTTCTCTGACAATGATTCTTTCCTTCTCGTCCTTCAACCGCTTGCCGACAACCCGGTCAAACAACCTAAGTGAGACTTCTGTCAATGTTTCTCCAATCTGCTTCTCCACTAACTCCTCTATCATGACAAACCAGAAACCAAGAACAAAAAGGGCTCCCTGCCTTGCAACATTCGAATTGGGATCCAACTCCCCCAAAAGTGCCTTCTTGACAAAAAGAATGTATTCTGGCATCCTCCCCAGTTGTCTGACCCGTAACTGCCGGTTGACGAATTCTTCCCGCTTTTTCCTCAGCAATTTCTGCTCTCGTAGCAGATGACGAACCCGATTCAAGGAATAGTTGTCCGGATCTGTGTATTTCTTCGCCATCTCCTTTTTCCGCTCCTGCTCCATCCGCTCAACCAGTTCATCAAATTCCTTGTTCGGAAAGTTGGCCTTTGCACGTTTCAGAATAAAGCTCTTGACCAACTGATCCGGGTTGATGGTCAGCAGCGCCCTCAACTCTGCAGGACGTTTCCCCTTGAGAGCAATGTATACCGATTGCGCAATGAAATTGCGAAAAATATACTCCGGCGAATCTGCAAATTCCCTGCTGAAACATCTGTACCAGAAATGCGGAAAATCTGCAAATTCCAGTTCAGGGGCATCAAAATAGTTCTTCTCCTCGGTCTCTGCCATGCATTCCTCTCCCAACTCAGAGATTCAACCTGTCCACTGCTTCTTTGACCTGAATGGAGGCATCTTCCAGAATTGGTGGACCATGCCCGCAGACCAAAACATCGAAATCATAGGTCGACAGCTTCTTGAAAGAATGCCTCGCCATCTCCATGTTCTCTGTGAAAAGCCCTAGCGGAAGAGATGGATTCCCCTTTCGATCCGTAACCACCGCATCCCCGGAAAACATGACCCCGTTCTTCGCAAACCCCATAGAACCCATGGTATGCCCTGGAAGAAAGATTGATTGGATCCCGTCCACCACCTGCCCATCCTCAATCAATTCAACAGATTCAATGGGACGGGCACGAATAAAAGGATCCAAAATAAAAAACAATGGCTTAAGCAAAACATTCCGCGGCAATGGACGCTTTGCCTCACCCAATATGAACGCCGCATCTCCCTTATGTGCATAAAACAAAGGGTGATACACCTCCTCGATCTTTGGTGCACCCTTGACATGATCCACATGATGATGCGTAAGGAATACCTTCACCACCCTCCGATCCTCCAGTTCATCATGAATGTACCGAAGAATCGGTTCCGCCTTCCCGTTCATCTCAGTGTCAATCAGAATCAAATCCTCACCCTCCTCCACAATATAACAGTTTGAATACCCCTTGATCCAATGAACCCCGTCTGCAATCTCTGAATTCGGACGAATGTCTGCCATCAATCAATATCCTCGACGATTGCTTATAACTATTGTTGAGAAACGCAATCATCAACAACCTCTGTGCCAGATGAACCTCGACTGCAACCATTTTCAGAACGCACACAAAAAAACCTGTCTTGCGTCCATGGTGCCGGAAAATTTTTTGATGGTTCAACCATCCTGTCCAAATCCTTTTTTTTGTTTTTTTCCTCAATTGAATGGATGATGGATCAAGCCATCCTTTCCCTTTATCTGGGAACAATCATTGCAACCATCTACTTCCTCTCCAAAATAGATGAAGGATACCCCCTCAAAGAACCTCAATCAATCCCACATCTCCCAAAAGTTTCCATCATCGTCCCTGCACGAAATGAGGCTGCCAACATCAGACAATGCCTCAATTCCCTGATGGAACTCCATTACCCTGATTACGAAATCATCGTGGTCGAAGGAAACTCAACCGATGAAACAAGAAAAATCGTGGAAAACGAATTCCCCAACGTGACCATGATCCCAGAACCTCCAAGACCCAATGGATGGGTGGGAAAACCTTGGGCATGCCATATCGGTCAGCAACATGCAAAAGGACAAATTCTCCTCTTCACCGATGCCGATACCATCCATCATCCAGACTCCCTTCAGAAATTGGTTCCCGCACTCCTGACCCAAACAAACGGATTCCTGACCATCGTCACCCGCCAAATCCTCAAGAAATTCTGGGAATACACCCTCGTCATCGTTTTCCAGACAATCGCCCTCTCCGTTTACGGAGGAAAAGGAAGCGGATCACGATACCTCGCAAATGGACAATACCTCATGTTCACACGTGAAGCCTATGACGAAATCGGAGGACACCAAGCTGTCCATGACAAAATCATCGAGGATATGGAACTCGCTTCATTAGGTGCCGCTAAAGGACGTAAACCAATATTCTTCGATGTGCCAGAACTCGTCGCTGTCAGAATGTACCGAACCTTCAACGATTTCTTCAACGGATTCGCCAAAAACCTCGCCGTAGGAGCAAGCACACTTTCCATCGCTCCGATCGCCCGAAATTTCCTCTTGCAGGTATGGGCTATCGGATGGCCATTTAGCCTCCTCCTCAACCACCCATTGGCCATCCCCACCGCAGCTTTCGGATATCTCTCCTATGTCGCTACCTGCCTCTACGGACAATATCGCATCACACGAAAAATCACTCCACATATGATCCTCGCCCCGATCTATTTCATCATCTATCTATTCGTCCTAAACTACTCCTTCTATCTCGTCACCGTCAAGAAAAAAGTCAAATGGAAGGACATATCCTACCAAACCTGATGACGAAGTAAACCTATAAATAACCGTACCTCTATTTTATTTTCAAATGATCCATCAAATACTGGTCATCGATGATGTAGGATTCAACCTTATCGACCGAACATACGGCCAGAACACACTTGATCCATTCCTCGTTTCAGGATTCCTCTCCGCCGTCCTCCCAAGAATGGAGGAATTCGGGTTTGACCTCAACTCCCTCGCGGCAGAACTCACAGAAAAGGAAGGAACATATCTGGAAATTTCCAGATTTTCTAAAGGATACGTCGTCGTCATTGCAGAAGACAAAGGAAATCGAAACAAAATCAAAGATATCTGCAAAACACTCAACACAATCATCGAAAACCATTTGGAAAGCTTTGTACATGCAGCCGAAATCGATCTCACCGACCTCGACCAACTACAGACAAAAATGGACGAAATCGTCAGCCAAGAAGGTGTTGCCATCTCAATCGACCCTGAAAAAGATCCCATCCTTCCCATCCTTAAACAGGTCTATGACAAAAAAATAAAACCTAAAGACGCAGCTAAAAAAATCCTGAAATGGATCGAACAAAAGAAACTCGATACTCAAGGACTCGAAATGATGAAAAAAACACTCATGATCATCGATCAAATGCTCCCCCAAACCAAAGGAAGCAAAATGGATCCACTTCAAACCACCATCAAGGCAACTTACAAAGGAGTTTCACAACTTATCGTACGAATGGATAAAGCAATGATGTTCTAACCAACACAATCATGACCCAACTCAACAATCACAATCAGGTCTCAACTCAACAATCA
>CAZYCQ010000007.1:89011-90698 GCA_964645535.1 uncultured archaeon
CAACTCAACAATCACAATCAGGTCTCAACTCAACAATCAGGTTCCAACCATCACCTTGCCCACTCAAATGACAACCTAACCCTCCCGAGGAGGAGACGTGAAAATACCCATCGCCATAATCACAAAACCCAACGAAGTCACAATGTCAGCTATCAAAATATAGAACCCCTCCAAAGGAAGATCATGCAACGGACCACCAACAGTGACCGTCAAAAAACCAAGCCCAATCAAACGGGATCGACGCCTCAACCAATCATACTCCGTCTTCCATGCATGGTACATGAATACCGAAAACGAAAGAATAACCCAAACAAAAATTGAGGCACCTGCAACATAAGCCGCAACAATTATCGGTGGATTCCAAATCGTAACACCATTCGAAAATGTAGGAAGTGTCTCTCCTGAAGCATATGCAACCCAATTAATATAGGTAACCACACCTCCCAGTATTAACAATATCACACTTATAATCGTAGGAACCCTCTTGTCGTCAGTAATGACCGAAAAAGGAGCAAAAACATTCACCGAATATACAATGTAAAGAAAAATATGCCCGAATGTATATCCCCATAACCCTATAAACAAAGCATCTTCAGATACCAAATTCAAACTCATAAACATGAAAAATAAACTGAAAAAAACAAAGGACCAAAAAAATGAACCACGAAAACTTGTCGGCGAAAATCCATCCTCCCTCGCCGGCCTAAACAAACGAACTGCAAAAATAATTGAAAATATAAAATCAATCATCGTCCCAATACCTGATATATAACCCGCTGTTACCATATAATATACCCCCACATCCTCACTTATTAGGATAACCCACCGATGAACGTAATTTTCTTAAGAATCAATGACCTCATCACCCCCCCCCACAATTGCCCTCCAGAAGATAAGCAAGAACCCCTCCCACAAAAAACTACTCATTACCTTCGGATTACAAGAAGGAAGGCAAATAATAAATTGATTTAACAGGCATCGCTCGATCAAAATGATGCACGTCCAAAAAAAAACTAAGCTTTGAAGGAAAAATTTTTATTTTGGGGGAAATACCCTGACATGAAAAAAATCAGTAATTTTCCCCTAAAATACATCGCTTTTATCATCATCATTACTCTCGTGGCAGGACAAGCACAAAACAATATCTCAATCCAAAAAGTTAACACACTACAAGGAACTCATGAATACCAATTTTACAAGATTTTCCATCTCAATAATGAATTTTTTGTAGTAAGTAACCCAACTGATCACATCTTTACCCTTTACTCATTATCAAATATGACCAACCCCACGCCAGTGAATAATCTCACACAACCAGGAACGACTCAACTTTCAATGTTCCTCTATGATGATGGGATTGTCTTCCTTTCAACATTCGCTGATGGGTTTACTTCCTATTCACATTCTAACGACTGGTCACAATTGACCAAAATCGACTCCCTACCTTTCATAACCCCAATTAATGCAATCAAGCACAACGACTTGATCATCGGTGGAACAACTACCGACCTCATTATTATTCAGACTGATAACCAAGGAAATCTCGAATTGAAAGCTCAAATCAATTACTATCAAACTATAATTGGAGCAGGTGTGATCCCGATTGGGGTAAAAAATAATATCCTCTTTGTAGCCGGACAAAATAAAACCGATCTCGAATATTACATCCAAACTTTCGATATAAATG
>CAZYCQ010000008.1:0-82695 GCA_964645535.1 uncultured archaeon
CACAATTAGCCTTTCTTGCGGTTTTGCTTTCAGAGTGGAACAGCAATGAAGGGCTGCTATTTGATCCAACCACGGGATCTGGAACCATTCCCATTGAAGCGATATTATTCAATCAAAGAAAACCAATCTCAGACCATCATTGGAATGATCTTCTTTTACATAACTGGAAAGAATGGAAGCCTGTTGAACTGATCGTCCAGGCTAACAAGAAAGAAACAATGAAATTGGCAATTGGACAGGATAGATCATCAAAATTCATCAAGTATGCAGAAACCCATGCCCAGCTTGCTGGAGTAAGTTCCAACATTGATTTTCGGCAAGTGGATTTTCTCAGATCTCCGCACATTCCAAAAGATGTCACCCACATAGTCTTCAATCCACCATTTGGTGTCAGAATGGGGAAGAAGGAACAGTTGGAAAGGTTGTACACTACGATCTTTCGATCAGCAAAGGAATATGGGATCAAAACGGTCACACAATTCATGACCAAACGAAATTTGATCAGGGAAATTGCAGACGATCAAGGATATTCAATAGCAGAAGAGTATAGATTTTCTTATGGAGGCATTACCGTATTTCTGGTAAAATTTCAAAGCTAGATGTGACAATAAGATAAATGCAGATACGTATGATAGAAAGATATAAATCAGATGGGAAGATATGATATGGTAACTTCATGATTAAAAGCGGTTTTATTACAACACTCCTGATTTGTGAAGAATGTAATACAAAAAAAGGGGTGAAAATTGATAGGGACATTCATGCCCAAAAGATTGAAAATTCGAAAAATGGACTTGTAGTCTATTCAACAATTCATAAATGTAGGGATGGGTATCCTTCAATCACCAATATTCATGTTGATCACAACGGAGACATTAGATCCAGAACAAGGGAAAGTTTTCCCCCAATGAAACAAAGAACCAAGAAAAAGGACACAATGGCAGTCCCTGTTCCAACAATTAAAAGAACCTATGTCAAGGACGATCTGAAGAAAATACTGATTCGGAACATGAAAGACAAAAGCCTTGTCAAAATCGTTCTCAAGAGCGAATTGATGGGAATAGAGCTTAGAATAGGAGATGAAGCCTATGAAGAAGTAGAGCCCATCAGTTCAGTTGAATCTGATTTTTGTTTCACGACATTGGAGTATTTTGATGAGGAGATTCCGTTTACAAAGCAAGTAGAACGGTGGTTGCAGTTGGTAGCCAATATTTTGGACACATTGCCTCCGACCAATCTCGGAAATCTTTGGGAAGTTCTTAATTATATGCAGGATGGCATTACAGACTGTCCAACGGAATTTGATGAGCATTTGATCAAAAGAATACTCACATCCCACGAGATCATTGTTCATTTTGGAGACCTTTCAGCAGAGGAGCAGCAGAAAAGACTTTCAGAGCTTAAAGGGAATTTGGATCCTGAAACCGCAGCCTTATTGGAAAAAATTGAGGAAATAATCAAGGAGAAGCATACAGAAGACCTGACCCTACGGGACATTATACTTCTTGCTCCAGAAGAAGACACCTTGAAGGTCATCTATCTTTTCCTGATGCTTGAGTTCAAGAAAATTATCACTTATGAGGCACCAGGAATAACAGCCTAGATGGCAAGGCTTATTTCAGTCACTTTCATATCAAGGAATAATGTTTTCAATTCCTTCAATCGAACCCTATGAGGCAAAGACAAAGGCAGATAAAGGAGAGCTCATCATTCTGGACATTCGAGAACCTTTTGAAACATCTTTTACAAGCGTGGAAGGAACCCATAATATTCCTTTAAGTCAACTTAATCATCGAATAGAAGAAATCATGGCATTAAAGGATAAAGAAGTTGCAATCCTTTGTAGAAGTGGGAGCAGATCTGCTCAATTAACTCATTACTTGCGGATGCAGGGCTTTAACAAAGTTTTCAACATAACAGGAGGAATATTGAAATGGGCGGATCAAGTAGACAGTTCAGTACGGAAATATGCAACATCTGGAGAACAGATTATTGAAATGAAATGAATGAGAGTAAGCTCTTTTTTTCGGGTAAAACATCTATAAATCATGACAATTCTTAATTTGATTCCTGGGGAGCGTATAAGTGTAGCCTTCATGATGATTTATTTTTTCAGGACAACATCCAGTTTTATTTCAGCATCAAAAACTTCAGCTTTCTCTTTCTACATATCGATGATTGTTCCGAAGATTACTGGATGATCTCTCAATAACTCCTGTTCATGTCCAAATCGAAATCTCTTTCCCTCTCGGTGGAAAAATGACCTCTATTTTGGAATTTTCTTGAAACACATCTCTAATTTTCTCAGGAGTTGTATTGAAATGAGACCAGTCATCAACATGAATTGGAAAAATACGTCGAATTGATTCTACCTCATCTATCATCTCAAATGCACTTCTCTCATCAAATGTCAATGAAAAGCCGAGGTATTTAACGCCTCCAAAAAAGGGGATGGCAACATCCGGCAAAAATACTTTCAATCTCTCTTTCAGATCACTTGTGCCGATGGTATCCCCACTGATCCACAGTTTTCCCTTTCCCGTCTCAATTCCAAAACCAGTCACCGCTCCTACAAATGGACGCAGAAATATGGGACCATGCCTTGCAGGAATTCCAATGACTTGAAATTGGTCAAATTCAAGTGTTGTTTCACTAGTAATGGGACGCACATCACTAAACCCTGCTTTCCTCAATTTGCCCATATCACTTGGATTTGTAATTACTGTTGGCTGCATATCGCGCAGAAGTTCTACAGCCTCATCGTCGAAATGATCCTTGTGGGTATGTGTCAATAATACAAGTTGAACCTCAAGCAATTTGTCGGTAACAGGTGGGATCAACCGCCGAGAGAACAGTCCCCAACCCATATGAACACGGTGTGTTCCATGGAAAAATGATGGATCAATCAGAATATTGACCTCGCCAATTTTCAGTAATGTGGTTGCATTTCCAATGAAATTTAATGTATCCATGAATCTCCCCGTATTTCCTTCTTTTGAATTTTTTCGAATTGAAGTGAAGTTTTTGAAAAAATCGTGGTTGTATAAAATATCTGAGGGACTCACAGATGGATTGTGAGGGGGTCTCTTCCACAATATTCTATTGAAATGGACGAACTCCGACAATTCAGTACGAAAAATATCCAACTTCTGGAAAACAGATCATTGGAATTGAATGAATGAAAACAGGTTCTTTTTTTCGTAGCAAAACACCATATCTCATTTCCTCAATAGAAAAATCATGGCAATTCTTGATTTGATTGTCGGAGGATTCATCGGTACAGTCGTCATGACCATGATGATTTTGTACGGATATATGATGAGCCTAATGCCGAAGGATTGGAATATGATTATTGACGGCATGGGCAAGAAAATGAATGACATGATGGGTGTGCCAGCGTCCATGGCATGGGGTGTACATTTCCTGATTGGAACCATAATACATCCATTGGTCTATGATAGCGTTTGGGTTGGTGCCTTGGGTCTGAATTTGGGACCATATATCAACGAAATCATTTACGCAATCATCTTTGCAATAATAATGATCATGATGTTGGGATTTCTTGAGGCACCCCGTGAATGGCGGGGAAAAATGGCCATCGGAATAATTATGGCGCATATTGTCTATGCAATAGTACTAGCCTTATTCGCCTCTTTAGCACTTTTCAGCTGATCAGAATTCGATATACGGACAGACTGCTTTAAATAAAAACTTAATTTCTTTATTTTGTGATGGATGGCAATTTCGATTTGGAAACAGAAGTCCTTGTCTGCGGAGGGGGTCCGGGAGGAGTTGCGTGTGCGTTCACACTTGGAAAGAAAGGGGTTCAGACCATTCTTGTTGACAAGAAAGCCAAAAACCGAATTGGAGATAAGGTGTGTGGAGATGCCTTGAATCCAATTTTAAGCCAGAGGTTCTTTGAACTCATCGGTCTTCCGAAACCAGACCCCGACAACAAGGAATTGATGGAAAAGGCAGACATCATTGTTCTCCAAGGGCAACATCCCAAAGCGAAAATTCTTTTGGGAGATGGATCCGCGACAGTTGATCGGTTGCGGTATGGACAGCATCTGTTAAAAGAAGCCGAAGCTTTTGATACCGTGCAGGTAATACCTGAAGCAAGGGTGAAGGACGTCATTGTTGAAGAAGGGGTTGTTACGGGAGTGACGTGCCTCACACCAGAAGGAATCATCAGAATTGGGGCAAAGGTAGTCGTAGATGCCACAGGCTCATCTGCTGTAGTACGAAGGAGACTTCCTGAAGAGATGTGCACCAAATTTCCTCGGACAATACCTAGAGAGCAGATGCTTGTTGCCTATAGAGAGATCATCCGCACAAAAGAACCACATCAATTCCAGAAAGGCCTATATCTGACCTATGAACCGGAATTGAAGGATGTCATGCCAGGATATTATTGGTTTTTCAGCAGAGGTGAACGTGAATTGAACATAGGTTTGGGCTATCTGATGGAAGATCGAAATCGGGGGAAGAATATCAAGAAGATGAATGAATCAGTCAGAAACCGCTATTTCCCCGATGCAGAAGTCTTGGCAAGTCAAGGAGACCAAATTCCAGCACGCCTACCCCTTCCAAGCTTGGTTCACAATGGGTTTGTTGCAGTAGGGGATGCAGGTGCATTGGCAAATCCATTAAATGGAGAAGGTCATGGTCCAGCCTTGAACAGCGGGATTCATGCAGGTCTTTTCATTGAAAAAGCTTTGAAAAACCAAGATTGCAGTGAGGAAGGATTGTGGCCTTATAATGTATGGGTATGGAACCATTATGGCGTGGAATTTGCAATGGGGATTGCTTTGATCAAATTCATGGAGAAGTACGGCTATGATTCCTTTGAATGGCTCGTTGTCGAGGGAATTATCCGAGAAGATGACATCCTTAGGCAGCTAAGAAATCCAGAGGCAAGACATCAAGGGATGTTGGCAAGAGTGTTCAAACTGCTGAAGAGACCTCGATTGCTTTTTGGGGTTCGCAAAATGCTCAATCATGCAGAAGAGATTAAACAACACGCAAAAGCCTATCCAAAAACACCGCATAGGTTTGAAGAATGGAAAGAAAAACTGGAGAGAATTGAGCAGAAACGATTTTAGGTGAGGTTTTTGCAATTCGGAGTGAAATGATCAAGGATTGAATAGGAAGAAATTAAATTTGACAGGTAAAACCAAATTGATGAAAAAAGCCCTAGTCATGATGCCATATTCGTTGCAGACTAGGGAAGACTGGATAAACCTAAAGAGTTTGATTTCTTCGCGGTGGTTCCAACAGTGTGTTAACACCATTTCAGTCATCTTTCCCTCAGATTACCTTTTCAACAAAACAATGGAACTGATCAACGAAGGGGAACCAAGCAAAAAACTCAATGAAGAACTAAGGAAGATTCTCAATGAATGGCAGGTGAAGATTCATCCTGAAAGATTTGCGACCTTGATTTCAGAACCGATCTCACAGGTTGAACATTTGATTCTTGGAAGCAGGTTATTGGCAAACTTGACAGAAACGGTTATTTCGAAAATCAAGAAAAAGATCCAGATAATTACCGGAAACGCAATGATGATTTTGTTGGAAGAAAAATCACCAAGAAATGCAACATTTGTGGAAGTGAAAGACCTAAAGTCAGTAGTTTCCAAAAATGGAGATTGGATAGTATTGGATTTTCCCTATAATGGAAACACCATACAGACATGGAAAAAGGTTCTATCGGATTCATCTGTAAAAGTTCCGAGGGAATGGATACTTCCAGTCTCATTGCAGGCAGAATTCCAATTTCCGAACAGCGATGGAGCTTTGCTCACCTATGAAGAAATGCTTGATTTCACACAACTTTTAGGGATAGAAGCCAATGCATTCGTACAGGCATCCAAATCAACTGGAACACCCATTTGCCTGAAAGACTCGGCAAAAAATATAGATTTTAAGGCAAACCAGTTCGGAGACCTTTCGGGAGTAAAGGCAGTGTTTAGAGCAACTGTTTTGACAGATCATCAGTTTTCCGAACAAGATGCATCTTGCAAAGGAATATTCATAGATATCGCAAAATGGAATGTAAAGTTCGCATTGGATTTTGCTCCTTCATCGGTAGGCGAAGAAGTATTCATTGAAATCGGCAAACGACCAAGTGTCTGTGGATTATTGGATCTTGGAACGTTCAGATTACTAAAGGAACAACCAATATTGAGAAAAATGGAAAGAGGAAAAAATGCAAAGCTAGATCAGCTTTTAAGGGAACAAAAAGAAGGGATACTCCATTTTTCAACAGATAAAGGCCATTATAGTCTTCGCGTCCCATTTGTCCTGTATTATGGAAAACTGCTATTGATCCCTCCAATCATCCATTATAATATTTTCAAAAAGGTTATTGGCAAACGTGTACTGCTGACCATTTTTGATGAGAATAAACCGTCAACACTTGAAGGAGAATTGAAAGTTGTCCCCTCAAATATGGACAATGACTGGAAAGAATTACTGGAGACAGATGAGGAAGAGATTCGAACTTTTGCCGCTCAGGAAGGGTTGGAAAGTAGACTCTCGTACTACTGGAAAAGAGCTATTCTGGAAATGGTGGAGGTCAAGGTTCGATGATCAGTTCCTATTACATCATTGCATTTTCGAATGAGAACGAAAGTTTTCCAGTCGAAGGTGAAGTGAAAGAGGAGAAAAGCCGAATCATTTGTCTGAAGAAAGAAATCCCCCTCAAAGTGGGAACGAAAATGAAGATTCATCTTTACCGGAAAGAGACAAATTTCCTTTATGAGATTGATTTTTCTTTTTTGGGGGAATGTGATGCGCAACTGATTGCACCACAAATGTTGGAATTGACTAGAATCCCCAATAAAGAAGAAAGGCCAATGGTGCATGTATTGGAAAATGCTGAATCAGCAAAAGAATTCATTGAACGTTTCAATACGAATATAGCAAGAGACATTATAGATGATCTAGACACCGCCCATCTGATAATCCAAGGTGGAAACGTTCCAATTCTTGAAAGCACGAAGGTACAGAAGCAAGAAAACACATTAATTCTTTCCCCTAACAATCCAAAAAGAATCACAAACCACTTGGCTTACAATAGACACATGAAAATTTTTGTCCCTGAGATGAAGGGGATCAAGAATATCGAAATCTCAGGGATTGCTAGAAAATTTGATGCGGAAAAAATACAGGTTATCCCAACCAAATTAAGTTATGGAAGTCATACGGAGATGGAAACCTTCCATTTTTCACAGAAGGTTTCACAGGTTCTCAAAGAGGAAATGAAGCAGGGATTATCATTATTCAAATTTTGGTGGAGAATAACACGAGCGCATATTGCTCTTTTTGGCATGTTCTCGGTACTATTGGCGGCTTCCTTGATGACATCCAAAGGATATTCTGTTGACTGGAAAATCGTCAGTTTTATAGCAATCATGGTGACAGCCTTCCTGATTTCCTCGAACCTGCTGAATGACTATTTCGATTCAATTGAGGACGAATACAATCCATTTGCCAGTCCACTTCATGGTGGATCAGGAGCCATCCAATACGAATTGATCAGCCGAGAGCAAACTCTTCTTTTAAGTTTCATCACAGGGATTACAGGAACTGGTTTTGCTTTTTGGATTCTTGTGGAACGATGGAATGTCAATGTTTTCTTTTTGGGGATATTGGCAGTGGGAATTGCAATTCTTTTCAGTACACCTCCTTTCAAATTGGGTTCTAGAGGATTGGGAGAAATTCTAAGCAGTATTGAAATAGGATTGCTCCCCTTTGTGGGGACATACATGTATTTGTCAACCAAGGAATTCACGATAGAGTTTTTACTAGTGGGAAGCTATTTGGTGGTACTGCTATTTTCCTGGTTTCTTCTGACAAATCTTTTGGACTTCATTCCGGATATCCGAGCTGAAAAACAAACACTTCCTACGTTGATTGGTCAATCCCGTGCAATAGGTCTTTTCAAGATTCTGTTCATTGGTTCATTCCTAATTTGGTCAGGCATTCTCATCATCCAACAAAACGGGATCTATCTGATCCCCATAGGGTTAGTTTTTTTTCTCATAGGATGGAAGAAGATCTCGGTTCCTTTTCAAATAAACGATCAAGCGATCAAGCAGATTTTGATATCCAATCTGCTACAATTAACCCTTTTGACCACTGCCTTGTTTTTCTGAATTGCCATCAACCATGCCCATATCAGACAAAGCCGCCTCATAGGCCTGTTCATAGGTAAAACGAACAGGTTCCTTTGTTGTAACCATCGTATATCCAACCCATGCCATAATTAATGAAAAAAGCAAGGTGACAAAGAGGCTGGGGAGCACCAAACCCCAATATTGAATATCTGAAAAACCTGTGGAATTCCCTTTGACAATAGGCACGTAAATGAGCGCAATCAGTTCAAAAACGGTAACCCCGAGACCTATCAGCAGGAGAATGACACCCTTTAAAGTTCTCATCAAATCATGTCTATAGAATCCCTATTTTAACATTCTCCCAAAAATTTCAACTTTACCCATATTGACGAAAAGGCATCATCTTAAATGAAGCACTAAAGGACAATCATGGATTTAGACCCTTTTGTATATAGAATGATAGAAACCTATCCCAAAGTCCATACAGAGATCTATTGGAGTAATGTCGAACCATTTCTGAAAGAACTAGAGGATCCGGTTTTTCTAGAAATAGGATGTGGTCCCGGATTATTACTTAGGGATCTCTATGAAAGATACAACCCAAAAAAGCTGATTGGAATTGATCTTTCGGAAGATATGCTGACAAAAGCAAAAGAAATTCTGCACAAACCGTTTAAAGAAGGTAGGGTAGAATTGATTTTGCAACATATGCAGCAGAATCCTACCTTACCAAACAAAATCGACGCTATTTTTTCCTCAAGGGTATTACGATCGTTTGAGGATCCATATACCATTTTCCAATCAATCCATAAGTCCCTCGTGAAAGGAGGATATCTCATAGTTCTCGATTGGGACAGACAATCGATCTGGAATTACGCAAGTTGGATGAAAAGGCAGAAAGATTTTGGAGATCGCCATCCTCAGGAAATTATCAGATATCATAGGAATTTTTCCCGATATTCATTGGAAGATTGGTCTTACATTGTGGCAAATACGGGATTCGCCATGAGCAGGATCTTTCGGGTGAATGAGGTACATATAGGATTTATTGCCACCAAGGTCTAATCTTCTTTTTCGTAGATGCTGGTGACCCAAAACATCGAACGATGTCTTTCTTTGAGGTAATATCCCTTTTTCTTGAAGATTTCGTCAATTTGTTCCTGGGAATGGACATATGGTCTGAAAGACCCTTTCTTTTCAGCAATCCACCCGATTGGTGCCAAAAGTAGTCGAAGGAATTTCCAATCACGAGGGATGGTATTTGCAACAACTTTAGGATTAAGTTCGGTGCATTTTTCTGCAATCTTGGTTGCTTCCGGATGGCAACACATAACACGATGAACAGAGACGGCATCAATTTTCTCATCGGACTGAAATTCCAAGAAATTCCCAATTCGGAACTGGAACTGCGATGGACTGAACCCTTGTTCTTTCAGCCGTTTTTCTGCATATTTGGTCATTTGAGGGGAAAGATCGATGCCCAAGACTTTTTGAACACCTGCCTTAAGCAATTCAATCGCTATTGAACCGGGTCCTGAACCAACATCAACAGCCGTTGAGGCACCTCTCTTCGAAATGGCCTTCACATGAAACCGTGCACTTGGAGGGATCCCTTTTTTTTCATGCCTTTGAGCCATGGATTGGCTCTCTCTATCAAAAAAAGAAGAGATGGCGTCCTCAGGTTTATTTCGGGTACTCATCAAACAAAAATTGCGAAAACCTATAAAAGGGGATTGAAATGACCATAACGATGACTAAAATCCGAATTTATCTTATTTCAGGAATTTCAGCTCTTTTTTTTGCAAAATACAATCAGGAACCGATTTCAATCTGTTAAATCGAACATCTATAATTTTCAAGTGTTCAATTCCACAAATTGAAGAAGGAATTTCACGGAGATAATTATAAGCCAGATAGATTTCCTCCAAGGAGGAAACGTTTGAAAGTTTTTCGGGGATTTCCTGAAGCCCACACCCATAAAGATCCAAAATTTTCAGATGGGGGAGATTCCAAACCTCATCAGAAATCTGAATACCTTCGTTTCCTTTCAACAGCAATTTTTCTAAGTTCTTGAAATTGCCAAACTCAGCAGGAATAGCGGAAATATTGCAGTTGTTGAGATTCAGGAAACGAAGATTCTCCAACTTGAAAAATGAGCTTGGGAATGTATTGAGAGGATTATATGAGAGATCCACCCAATAGACGTTTGAGAGTTTATCAAAGATATCAGGCAGCTCGTATAGTAAATTGTCAGAAAACTGAAGTATTTTCAAGTTTTTGAGGGTTCCGATCTCAGGGCTCAGACGTCTCACATGATTTGCACGAATATCCAATAACTCAAGATTTTGTGACTTTGCTATATCTTTAGGAATCTCAAATATTCCCAATTTCATTATTCGAAGGGTCTTGATGGTGGGATGCGCAAAGAGTCTTCGGGGGAGATACTGTACATGTTTCAATCCATAATCAGACAATTTCCCCCCAACAATCGAAATCTCCTCAAGTCCTTTCAGATGTTCAATACCTGAAAAAAGATCTTGAATGTCACTATAATCAGAGGGCCATGGTCTAGGAATGATGACTAGGCGTTTAAGACCATCCATTTCCTGGAAAGAATTCGGAATATTCTCCACAAGTCCCTGAACAATAAGGGTATCAAGATTTTTCAATTCAAGAAGACTCTCAGGGAGAAATTTGATTCCGCCATTGATCTTCAAAGTTGAAGAGGACAATGCTTTTTGTTCAACAATTTCGAAGAGGTCGGAAGCCTTATTTGGTCGGAAAAGCCGTATTTTTCCGCTTATCCCATCCTCCAATCGGATTTGACTCCACGCCAATTCCAATGCCTCTTTTGAATTCACGGTTCTCAATATACTAAATACCATCCCGCATATAATCCTTACGTCCTTTGAGGATGTTTTTTGACATGTGGCAACCAAAAACATACTATACAAAATTCCTTATTCAAAATATAATTTTTGGACATTTGCACAATATTTTTTAAATTGGTTGTTAAATAAAGTGCTACAGGAACGCACATTTATATTCGCAGAAGACTATTATTTGTATAGGGGCAAAAGAAGCCCCGAAGGTGATTGACTTGGTTGAAGCAAATGAAGTGATTGATACCAGCGGACTGAATTGCCCGCTACCGGTTCTAAAAGCAAAAAAGGCCATCAAATCCATTGACGTAGGCTCTGTTCTGAAAATTATCGCGACGGATCCAGGATCAAAGAAGGACATCCCGGCATGGGCAAGGGTAACTGGCCAAGAGCTTTTGGAAGAGACCGAAGAAGGAGGAAAATTCGTCTTCTATGTGAAGAGAACAAAATGAGGTGAAAAACATGGAAGAAGAGAAACCCAAGAAAATGGCAATAATTGCCTCAAAAGGAACTTTGGATCAGGCATATCCCCCATTGATTCTGGCTTCCACAGCGGCTGCATTGGACATGGAAGTTGCAATCTTTTTCACCTTCTATGGACTTGACATTATCAACAAGAAAAAGTACCATCGGTTAAAAGTTCCTCCCCTTGGCAACCCAGCCATGCCCATTCCAGTTCCCAACTTTATTGGAGGTCTTCCCGGAATGACCGCAATGGCTACAAAGATGATGAGAAACTGGATGGGAAATGCAAACGTCCCTTCAGTCCCAGAGCTTGTTGAAATGTGTTTGGAAGCAGATGTCAGAATGATTGCATGCCAAATGACAGTGGATGTCCTTGGATTGAATAAAGAGGACTTCATTGATGGCGTTGAATTTGGAGGTGCCGCAACATTCCTTGAGTTTGCCAAAGATGCGGACATTACATTATATGTATGAGGTGAAAAAAATGTCAAAAATGGTAATGTTAGTTAAAAGTGGAAATTACACAGATTTCATGACGGCAACAATGATTGCATCAGGAGCCATTGCAAATGACATGGAGGTTGAAATTTTCTTCATGAATGATGCAGTTTGGGCTCTCAAGAAGGAGAACTATATGCATAATACGACAGTGCACAGCAATTTCCCCGAGTTCGCAAATACAATTGCGGATTCACTCAATGAGGGAAAGATCAAACCTTGGTGGGAATTGATGGCCGATTTAAAGGAATTTGGCGACATAAAGCTTACAGTCTGTGCACTTGTGGCCGAACTGGGCAATCTCCACAAGGAAGATTTCATGGATCTGATTGATGACCTTGCAGGAGTTGCCTACTTCACAGGCCAAGCAGAAGATGCCGATGTGGTATTGACAATTTAGGAGGTTGATAAAATGGAATACCAGATAGTAAAAACAGTTGATGCAAGAGGAAGTTTCTGCCCAGGTCCAATGATGGAACTGGTTAGAGCAATAAAAGCGGTTGAGGTCGGTCAGGTTGTCGATCTGATCTCATCCGACAAAGGAAGTGAACTCGAAATCCCGAAATGGTGTGAGAAAGCAGGGCATAAACTCCTTGAGATGAAGAAAGAGGGTGATGCCACCCACTATATTGTCCAGAAAGGAGAAAGAAAAAGAAGAAAGAAAAATTAGGAGGAAGAGAAATTGACGGAGCAGCCAAAGAGAGTCGTGGTGATAGGGGCAAGTACTGGAGGAACAATCGCCGCGAACAAGATCTATAAGAAAGCGAAAAAAGCAAAACTCCCCATAGAGATCACGGTCATTGATCCAACCTTTCAGCATGTGTATCAACCGGGTTTCCTTTTCACCATGTTCAAGAAAGACAAGACAAGGAATCTCATTAAGGATTCAAGAAAGCTTCTTCCTAAAGGAACAAAGACCATCGAAGACAAGGTGGTTAAACTCGATACCAAGGAACAGATAGTGACCACTGAAAAAGGAGCACATATACCATACGATGCCTTGGTCATTGCAACAGGAGCTGCAATCAGGACGGATGTGGTGGATTGGTGGGATGACAGCATCCATCACTTCTATACACCACCTGCTGCAGAAAGGTTGGGAGATGAAATTGAGAAGTTTCAAGGAGGGAAAATTGTTGTTGCAATTGCTGACATGCCCTATAAATGCCCACCTGCACCAATCGAGGCTTGTTTCCTGCTTGACGATTACTTCAAGAAAAAGAAAATGAGAGATAAGGTTGAGATAACATATGCATCACCCTTAAACAGGGCATTCTCCATTGAAACTGCAAATGAAAAGGTGCAACCCTTATTGGAGAAGAAGGGCATTAATCTGCTGACCTACTTCAATGTGGATGAGGTGGATACTGAGGAAAAAGTAGTATACAGTGTAGAAGGAGACGATATTGACTATGACCTATTGATTATGGTTCCACCTCACAGAGGACAGGAATTTCTTGAAGAGGCAGGTATCGCAGAAACCGGAGGTTGGGTCAAAACAGACAGATATACCCTCAAGGTGGAAGGTCATGACAATATTTTTGCATTGGGAGATGCAACAAACATCCCAACTTCAAAGGCAGGATCTACAGCCCACTATGAAGCACCAATATTGGCCGCTAATGTTGTCCATACATTGAAGAATGACGGAAAATTGGAAAAATACGATGGACATGTACAATGTTTCTTCCTCACCTCCTTTGGAAGAAGCCTGTTCTTGGACTTCAATTATGAAAAACCACCAAAACCTGGAAATCCAAGCAAATTCTGGTGGTGGTTCAAATTAATATTCAAGCCATTCTATTTCAGATTTGTCGCAACTGGAAAGGTCTAACACCATCGTTCAAAACTTAATTTAAGTACATAATTTGTTATCTTCGTGTGTAATCAATTCAGATTTGTTTTTTTGAGATAAACACAGCGGCAACAGTGGGACCAGAACCAGGAGTCTCTGTGACCAGGACTTGCCAATCGGAAACAGTATCGGTATCGTCATTCAATGAAATCCGGGCAATGGAACTTCCGCGAGGGGCGGCAATGTCCCAGCCAGCAACCTTACCTTCCCAAGCCACAAAATCGACCTCCTGCCCAGATGCATCCTTCAGGCTAAGAAGGTCACCGCGGTTCCCTAATTTAAGGTTCAGGTTTCCGAGATCTGGATTGAAGCCATAGAGATTGAAGAAACCGGATGTGGATCTGGCAAGAATCAGATATGCGCCAGGGGCAATAGATACCCCTGATGCAAATGTGTAGGTTCCACCATTGTCAGAGATTGTCCAACCGGAAAGATCAACTGTTGAACCAGTTGGATTGTACAACTCAATCCATTCTTCCCGTGAATCTCTTCCGGGAGTGTCATAGAATACTTCAGAAATTACGACATGATTCAATGAAGGCTGTGGAGTGGTTGCGCTTGCCATAAGAGAACGTAAACCTTCATTTCCAGAGGTATCGACAGCACTTACCTCATAGGTGTAAGTGGTTGCAGAGGAAAGCCCAACGTCTGAAAATGAATTGGTGGTGCTGGTTCCAATCAAAACGCCATCACGGTAAATGTTGTAATGATCAAGATCCGGTTCAGTGTTGGCTGTCCAACTGAGATCGATTTGGGATTGGCTAACTGCAGTTGCAGTTAATCCAGTGACTTGTCCGGGAGGGGTGAGGTCAGGAGTGGTAACACTTACCAAAGTTGATTTCTGCCCTTCATTGCCGGCAGTATCAACTGCGCTTACCTCATAACCATAAGTCGTCTTTGCACTCAACCCGTTATCTGAATATGATGCAGTCAGACTTGTCCCCACAAGGACACCATCACGGTAAATGTTGTAATGATCCAAGTCAGCTTCTGTGTTTGCAGTCCAGCTAAGATCAACTTGAGTTTCACCAACAGCATTCGCCACCAATCCCGTCACCTGTGCAGGAGGAGTGAGATCAGGCGTAGTGACAACGGCTGCAGCAGATCGCAGACCTTCATTTCCAGAAGTATCGACCGCACTTACCTCATAAGAATAGGTGGTTGTTGCCACAACGCCTAGATCGGAATAGGAGGCAACCGTAGAGGTTCCAATGAGCACACCATCACGGTAAATGTTGTAATGATCCAAGTCAGCTTCTGTGTTTGCAGTCCAGCTAAGATCAACTTGAGTTTCACCAACAGCATTCGCCACCAATCCCGTCACCTGTGCAGGAGGGGTGGTGTCTGGAGATCCAGTTGTAGCACTAACCGGTGCGGATTTCAATCCCTCATTACTTGAGGTATCAACAGCACTTACCTCATAGGTGTAAGTGGTTGCAGAGGAAAGCCCAACGTCTGAAAATGAATTGGTGGTGCTGGTTCCAATCAAAACGCCATCACGGTAAATGTTGTAATGATCAAGATCCGGTTCAGTGTTGGCTGTCCAACTGAGATCGATTTGGGATTGGCTAACTGTAGTCGCAGTTAATCCAGCGACCTGTCCAGGAGGTGTTGTATCAGGAGACCCACCAAACGGATTGACAAATACATCAACGGCATAATGATCGGATCCGGTATTTGCAGTAGGGGTATCTCCTGTTGTGGAATTTATGAGCAATCCATTGAAATGTTGATTGACGACAATAAAGTCGATTCGTGAAGTATAGGTTGGATTTTGATGACCGTAGGTATAGCCGGGATCTGTTGGGTTTAGATCACGAAATACATCGACAAATGTATGCAAGGTGGAAGAATATTGACCATATGTTGGATCAGTAGGCCGGATAAGCATAGTCATGGGACCCCAACCGAGATCTCCTTGAGGAGCAAGATTGGGGTCTTCAACATCAACAGGGGAGAATGAATTCAAGTCACCTGCAAAAACTATTGGGACATCCCCCAATGAGTCCATGTAGTTTATGACACCCTCCATCGCCCTTTCTCTCTTATCTTCATTGGTTGCACCCGAGCAACATTTAAGGTGAGCCGCAATGACATGAGTATCTACACCATTGATGGATACAATCACATCAAAGAAATCATGAGATACAGAATAGCTTGCACCAGAATCCAAGGTGACAGTTCCAAATTGATTCACGCCAACAACAGGATACCTTGAGAGTATTGCTTCACCACTTGTCGAGAATGACACACCTTGTGTAACATATCCGACATAGGGGGCTTCATTGGTGAAATAGGCGTTGAACTCGTTCACATATTGCTGGAGCAGTTGGTCATTGTTGTCATCCCAAGTTCCGGTTTCAATAAATATTGCGATATCCGGATTTTCCTCCTTAACCACCTGTTTCCAATCAGGATTTATGCCAGACTGTTCAATATTATAGGACATGATCTTGAATGCACCAGAAGAAGGCGGTGGTGGAGGATTTGCATTGTTTACGGTAACGGAGATGATATCTTCACCTACATTTCCGCTGGGATCGGTTGCCCTTGCAGTAATCTGATGAGAACCATCAACTTCCAGCGAGGTATCCCAAGAATAAGAATTACTGGTTGCTACTTGCGTTCCATCAATGAGCAGGGAATAGGATGAGATACCATTTGCATCAGTTGCAGTGAAAGATATTGTAACCACTCCAGAAACGGTGGATCCTGCCGATGGAGAAGTTATGGACACGGAAGGAGGGGTTACGTCACCACCGGAACCACCATAGTTTCCGGCACCAGGGTCTCCCAAAGTTCCACTGTTTTCCCAATCAGACACAGAATCCGTATCTGTTGATGATATTCTGCGAATGGTCGTATCTTTGGCGGATACAGACCAGCCTGCCACATAATTTTCCCAAGCAACAAAGTCTACCTGATTTCCACTTCCATCCTTTAATACCAATTGGTCGCCAGAATTGGAAAGGGCGAGATTGCTTCCGGAAATGTCAGGAGAAAAACCATACAGTGCCTGAAATGCAGCTGCGTCGCGGGCAATCACGACAAATCCACCCGCAGCAATAGATCCGGAAAGGGAAAAGGTACCGACATTGTCACTGAGTGTCCATCCGGATAAACTTATGGAAGATCCAGTAGGATTGAATAGTTCAACCCATTCTTCAGTCGCATCCGAATTTGGAGCATCATAAAGAACTTCCGTAATGATAATATTTGTGCCAGATGGATTTGCATCAATTGAAAAATGTAACATACTTCCGAAGAGAAGAAGCATTGCAATAGTTAGTTTTAGAGAAAATCTCATGAGATGAACTCTCCTTTTGAATTAGGCAATAAACACCTTGAGTTGCCATAAAGAACACATTAAAAACATTACGCAATTTAATTTCAAAAAAAAGTGGAATTTAGAAAAATACAGTGATTCTTCATGAAAAGTGTATTTCAAGGATTAATTAATAAGAGTTTAGGAAAGATACATGAGACAAACGTCTGTAAGCGAATTAATTGATGAAGAAAACACAGTTCAAAGAATCGACATTTGCCTTGCTTCGTTGGTTTTTTTATGCATGGCGCTTTTATGACTTGCGGAAAATCCAACATTTTTTGATGTTCAGGTTTTGGGTTCCTGTCAAATTTTCATGTTTTTGGCATTTAGAGTCAACTACTGTATTGGCGTTTAACCCCCCATAGAGAGAATGTTATTTTTACAGAACGACAGGAGAAACAATTTGTTGAAATTGAGTCATGCTAAGGCAAGAAATTCGCCATAGTGAGAACATCTGCACCAATAGTCCAAGTCCCCAAAACCATAGAATAACTATATTTGTTTTGCCAATTTGGACTTCACCGTATTCTGACATGTTACGTGGTGATTATTTACCGAGCACTAATATATGAGGTTTGGTTTTGTTTGATGAAAGATAACCTCCCATTACTAAATCAATAAACAAGCCAATTCCATGTTTTTGACCTATTTGGCAAGAACAAGCATTGGTTAATCCAAACAATTCCTAGAAAGGCATTAAATGAATGGGCAGACAAGTCAGACCTTAAGATAACCACAATTGGAAAATTATCTTTCACAAATATATACTCCTTCTTGTCGTCCAATTTCAATAAAAAGCTACGATAGATCTATTTCTTTTAGTTTTTTTTCTGCTTCTTCGGCTCTTTTCTCTGCATCTTGCCTTTTCTTTTCTTCCAGTTCTAATTTTCTTCGTAATTCTTCTGCTTTCCTTTGTGCCTCCTCCGCCTTCCTTTGTGCCTCCTCCGCCTTCCTTTGTGCCTCCTCCGCCTTCCTTTGTGCCTCCTCTGCCTTCCTTTGCTCCTCTCGAGCTTGCAAGGCAACCATTTCTTTCGGGGTCAGGAGTCTTTTTCCTGTTTTCCTATCAACCAATATCAAATAATAAAGGGAAAACAGTTCATTCTTTAGATATTTTTGCTTTCTTTCCATTAAGCCAAATTTGAATGGAAGCAAATCAGGTCTGACATCAAGAAGCTTACTTTGATCAACTTCTTCACCTTCTTTGCAACAAATGGCGCTGGTCTCAACAGTTCGGTATTGTTCGCCATCTTCATAGTATATTTTGAGAAATGGAGCCTTAACATAGCTCGGACTAGGCAAATGGTCGCTTAGGATGACATATATAGGGATACGCAATCGTTGACATTGTTGGAGGACAATTCCCAAGTCATTCTTGAATGTAGAAGATGAGAGGACATTGATTGCCATAGTTGGTACACGATTTCCGTATTTGCTTGCATCATAGGAGGAGATGCGGAAAGGCACATCCATGTTTCGGAAGTAGCTTATGTCAAATTGAATATCTAGCCTTTCTCCTTCAAAAAAAAAGTAGTGATGAAGATCCCAAAATGTTCTGTCATTTGGATAGTTGGAGGAAAGAACCTCATACAGGTAGTTGATTTCATCAGAGTGAGGTTCACTTTCTCGTCTGCCAAGGCGAGGGGCTGGTTTTTCATCTTCCTGATCCAGTTTGGCTAGTTCATGCCTTGTACTTCTTATTTCAATGGCATCTCCCATTAGTTCATTATCCTCTTTGGGAGCTAAAAATGTTTTGTAGTACGAATTCGAGTAGCGTTTGCGACACATGATTGAGCCATCATTGGTTATCCGCTTATTTTCTGTTCTTCTTCTTGCATCATATCGGAATGTGAAACAGGAGTTTGGTTTACATCCCATTCTGTTGCAACGAATGAAACATACGTTATTTCTGTCCAAATCTAATGATTAGTTACATGCTCCTGTCACAACTAGGATCGGTTGTTCAAACGGACTATTGATCCCAATCAATTGCATCCTTAAAAAAGACTGCCTTAAGCAAATGGCATATGGACATTGTTATTGAGAAACCATTAAATTAAGTCCAGTTTAATTTACCTACATGATTCTTACCGCAGGGTCATTAGAAAAACTGATCAAGGAAGGAGAGGTGATCGTTGGGAAAGGAATTATGGAATTGGTGAATTTAAAAATAGAAAAAATTGCGGGAAATGCATTCAAGAATTATGGAAACATCAGCACTTTGCGAATTAAAAGATGTGGTTTGAAAGAAATTGACCCTGTGGCTTTTCGATCACTTAAATCATTGGAAACCCTTGATCTTAGCCATAATGAGATTGAAAGGATTGAAAATGGGACATTTTTGCATTTGGAAGCCCTTGAACAATTGGCACTTTACAATAATAAAATCGAAGACATTGAAAAGATGGCTTTTTGGGGAATGTCTACATTAAAGCAACTCTATATTGCCGGAAACAGGATTCGAATCATCAAGGAATTGACTTTCCATGAACTTCCTGCACTTGAGGAACTTGATCTTTCGGAAAACAGGATTTCCGTAATAGAACCCAATGCCTTTTCTGAATTGCCGTTATTGAGACGTATCAACCTATGGAACAACTCTGTGAAGGAAATCAGGGGAGATGAGTTTAGGTCATTGATTTCACTTGAAGAAATAAATTGGGGAGAAAATGCAATCAAAGAGCTTTTCCCAAATTGTTTTGAAAAACTTCCAAATCTCAAATGGATAGTCTTGTGGAGAAATAAGTTAGAGGTCGTACCAAGTGGTACATTTTTGAACCATACCAATCTCCAAGAAATATCCCTTGCAGAAAACAATATCAGGATCATTCATTCAGGAGCATTCAGCAATCTTCCAAAAATTCAGTTGATCAACCTCAGAGCAAATCCCATCAAGGTTATTGAAGCACAAGCGTTTCAGAATTTGCCAAAACTCCAGTCAATTGATTTTGCGGAAACCCAAATAGAGCTGATAGAGGAAAATGCATTTCAGGGGTTAGATACATTGCGGGCGATTGAAATGACCTGCATTCAACTCAGCCCAAATACATTCAGGGATATGCCACTATTGCAGACAGTCAGCCTATCAAAAACTAGAATGAACGAGGAGGATCTTGCTTTAGCTTTTGCGGCAGTGGGCTCGAAAAATGAAATCAGAGTTTATATTTCCGGAATCAATCATGCCCTGATGAACAATCTGTGCAATCTACTGGGAGTAAATGCACGTTTTCATTCTGCAAGAGCTCGATTTTCATTATTCAGGGGAATTTGAAATGGGCAGATCGATTAATCCCCTAAGACCGCTTGGATTTGACGAAGATGAGATTCATTATGTTCAATACATCTTTTTGCCAAATCTTCAAGAGAAACTTCACCAATTTCAGGATGGAAACCGGTTCTCTTGATTTGTTCCACGGAAAGTCCATCCAATATTAAAGCGAATTTATTACAGAGATGTTGCAAGAGAGGGATTTCAAGGGACAAGATACTCCGGTCATCTGAACTGAAAGGGTAGGAAGCAAGCATATCTTGGTCAAATGGAACAAGGGTTGGAGTTTCATTGGAAAGAACCAACAGAACCCTTGATAAATACATGACAGTCGCATCTGTGATATGATGGATCACCTGTGCAACTGTCCACCCACCTTCCTTGACATTATATCCTTCCTTTCCCTGCACAGCAAAGTCTGCCAGCCGGTCTGCAAAGCTTTTGAATCTTTGGGCGATTTCTGTCATGAACTCCTGTCATCGATTGAAAATTTAACATTTGACCTTTCCCCATATTTGTTTTTATTTTTTAATCAACTGTTCCCAATAGGCTCAAAAACAGATGCAGCGTTGAGATAATTGCACATGAATAATAGAACATATTCAATTTGGTTTTATGCAGCAGCAATGTATAATCTGTTATGGGGGACATTAAACATTTTTTTCCCCAAGGCAATTTTTGTTTTTTTGGCGATAAAACCTCCTGAAACACCTTATTGGCAAGTTGTAGGAATGTTTGTGTTGATTTATGCCCCAGCTTACTTTTGGGCAGCACGATATCCAAATAGGCACTGTCATTTAATTTTCATTGGTGCTTTGGGAAAGACGCTTGGTTCCATTGGCTTTCTTTGGGCCTATATTACAGGAACCTTGCCATTGGCATTTGGTATAGTCAACATCTTCAATGACCTTATCTGGCTTCCGATATTCTTCATTTACCTGAATGAGAAAAGCAGGAGCATTGGAATAAAACAATTTCTTTTGGGAAAAAATGAACCTAGGGGTCAAAAACGATAAATCAAGTAGTCCTATTGAAGAAACGTGAAACTCTTTATCGCTGGAGGAACCGGAGTAATTGGCAAGCGTCTTGTTCCTCGACTTGTTGAAAATGGGCACCAAGTTGGTGTTCTCGCAAGATCTGAAGAAAACATAAAGATAATCAGGCAGATGGGTGCAATACCAAAGAAAGGGTCTCTTTTTGATACTGAAAGCCTGAATCAAGCCACGAAGGATGTCGATGTAGTTCTGCACCTTGCTACATCAATTCCACGAAAAAACAAGACCTCTCCAAAAGATTGGGAGATGAATTCAAGGCTACGCATTGAAGGAGCCATGAAACTGATGGATGCTGCCAGCAAAAATGAAGTGGCACATTATATCCAACAGAGTGTCACCTTTGCTTATGGTCATCGCATAGAACCAATAAATGATACAATTCAGCCAGAACTTCCGGTTCCAACCAAGGTCAAACTTCCTCGTAAATGGCAGGAAGTCATAGACAATCCAGTCCATATGGAAAATCAAATTGCAACGAAGGCAGAACAAGTCAGTCTTGACTATACCATTTTGCGATTTGGATGGTTCTATAGCCATGATTCAGCAAATATCCAAGACATTCATGCAGGAAATTTTGCACACATATGGGGAGAAAATCCCTTTTGGAGCATGATCCATGTAGATGATGCAGTTGCAGCCATTCATGCCACAATTGAGAAAAAAGACAAAACAGTCAATCAGGCATTTAATGTGGTAGATAATCAGCCAGTTCAAAGTCGAGAATTTTTGGAATATACAAGGCAACAATTCGGAAAAAGTCCATTGAAGAAAGTCCCAGGACTTCTGGTCCGTCTACTATTTGGTCCTTATTCACTTAATTTTCTGACATCATCGCTACAAGTTTCAAATAGAAGGTTTAAGCAGGTCATGGACTGGAAACCAATGTTCCCAACATTTAAGGAGGGGGTGGAAGAAGCAGTCGATAAATTTCTGAAACTTAATGCCTGATCAGTATGCAAGTTCAGCCCAGCGAAAACAATCCATCGTATGATCATTCACCATACCAGTTGCCTGCATGAATGCATAACATATGGTAGGTCCTACAAACTTGAATCCTCGTTTTTTTAGATCTGCACTCATCTCAACAGAAATAGCGGACTGGGAGGGAAGTTCTTTTTGGTTCTTGAATTCGTTCACAATTGGTTCCCCATCTACAAATGACCAAAGATAGGTGCTAAATGAACCCATGTCTTTTTGAACTCGAAGAAAAGCCCTGGCATTTTCGATAAAAGCCTTGATTTTTAGCCTGTTGCGAATAATTCGCTCATCTTTAAGGAGCATTTCAACTTTTTTTTGATTATATCTCGCAATTTTATTTGGGTCAAAATTGTCGAATGCCTTCAAGTATCCAGTCCGCCTGTGGAGGATGGTTCGCCAAGAAAGACCGGCTTGAGCACCTTCAAGACAAAGGAATTCAAACAATTTTTGATCATCATATAGGGGAACTCCCCACTCAGTATCATGATATGCAATCATTATGTCATCAGATCCAGTCCATTGACATCGTTTCATATAATTCTGGGAGAATAGATTGTTAAAAAGGATTTTTGAGTTATGAGCCAATGACATTCTGAAGAACAAGAGCATCCAATCTCCCAACCACTTCAGGATCTGGAAGAGAGGGGTCATAATTTTCCTTGGTCAAAATCTCAAGTATTTGTTGGTTAAGTTTTTCGAAGAGTTGTTCTGTCTGTGCATTGACTTCATTTACAAGCATTGCAAAGAGAAAACGACCTTCCTTTCTTGACAAAAGAATTCCATTTTCAGTTTCTATTTTATCAAGGGTTCCAAGTTTGAGTTCTTCGTAAGTCATGGTATTGATGGCGGTCAGAAAACCAGTAACCAAATCAAGAATATCTGAAGGGATATTTGGATTGAGTTTTTCAGTGAGAACAGGGAGTCCAGTTTCTTCATAGACCAAATACATTTGCATGTCTCCGTTTCCTGAAAAGATGATTTCTTGAGGAGTGATCACCACAACAACGATTGCAACTACCTCAGGGACAACAAACAATTCATTCAATGGAACCAAAAGTTCACTTGCAATATAAACAATCAACATCAAGGCCTCAAAAGGATAAAGGAGAACCTTACGTCGTAATTGGGGAGTCATGTAGGCCCATTTTGAAAGAAGTGACAATGATTGTGAAAATAAAACACTTGCATAAATCAAAGTGGCGAGAACACCAAACGTTATGGTAAATAGAGATATGGCAAAACCATTTAAGCTGACATTCTTTGCTTTGATTGCATCAAGAAGTGAGATATCCGAGAATATGACAATCAAAATCATAGGAGCGATACTCAAAAGAGCTGCAAGCATTGATTCAAAATATTCCTTTTTGGTAACCTTTGAGACAAAGCCTGCGACCAAGAACGTCCCTGCAAGCATGAATGTCGTGACCTCAATTTTTTCAAGAACTTCATGCGCGAAACCGGTCAAGCCCAAGGCAGAGTTTAAGCCGTCTGCAAACTCATCCATCCCATGGGCAAGTGCGAAGAAGATCCATACATAGCCTTTGTCAAATTTATTGGATCTCTCCTTGAAATAGATGAGAATTCCAGCAAGCAGGTACAAAATCCCTCCCGCAATCAAAATAATCCCCATTGGCATGATTCCAGATAATCATTCAATATATATATATCATTCCTAGTAATAGTTGCCCATTCTGTTTTAATTGAATAAATTTGCGGATAGGTCTATATTATATTAAACTCAGGTGAATCCAATTATGGTAGAAATAAAGCGGATTTCAGGTGATGAATTACTCCAGAAGGAGATATTGACAAACTATGCGTTTTCAAAGTCCCCTGTGGATGTAGAGAAGAAATTCGAAGAAACAAAGAAATACTATGGAGAAGACATTGTTCTCGCAGCCTATAAAAATGGGAAGGCTATTGCAACCGTCACAATCATTCCCATGATGCAAAATATCAGAGGAAAGATAGTGAAGATGGGGGGAGTTGCAGCTGTTGCTACAGATCCGGAATTCAGGAGACAGGGATTCGCAAAAACCTTGATGAAAAAGGCATTTATCGAGATGAGAACAAGACAGGTTCCGATTTCAACACTTTATCCATTCAGGGAAAGCTTTTATGAAAAGCTCGGATACGCGACATTTCCCCAAGCATCACAAATAACGTTTTCACCAAACAATGTATTTATGAAAGTGAAACCAAAAGGTAAGATCGTTCGGGAAAAAATTGGGGATTGCATAGACAGATTTATTGAATTCAATAAAAAATATGTCCAAGAGACCCATTCAGCGACCATTTTTCAAGATCTCAGAATGGGAATGCTGGTCGAAACACCGGTTTGGGTAGCATGGGCGATGGTCGATGAAAAACCCCAAGGAGTCATGCACTATACCATTTCAGGTTTCGAAGGAACATTAGACGTAAAGAAATTCATGTATCTCAGCTCAGAGGCAAAATATACGTTATTGGAATTTTTGGGTCGCCATAGGGATCAAATATCCGAAATTAGGATGACAATCCATCATCATGAAAATCCCGAGCTCTGGCTTTCAGATCTTAAATTATCTCGATTCAACAGAAAATGGGTGCCTTCGCCCATGGGGAGAATTATCGATCTCATGCAGCTCAACGACATTCCTGCGGGAACAGGCAGGATAGAAGTGGAAGTAATTGATGAACAGGCACCATGGAATAACGGATCATTTATTCTTGAAACGGACGGAAAATTAAGAGTGGAAAAGGGAGGCAACCCCAAGATCAAACTTTCCATCCATGCATTGTCTGCTTTGCTTTTCGGTCAGGCAAACCCCCGTGATTTTGAACAGAAGGGATGGGGAAAGATAAATTCTGCTGTAAGCAACCAATTGTTGAAGCTGTTTCCTTCATGTCCGGCATTTGTTGACAAATACTTCTGAATCACCTCAGATTTTCAACAACATATTCTTCCAGCTTCTGCAACCCTTGAGGAAAGTCTGCCCTTCCAAAACCAATCCGAAAGTGACTGTTCCCAAAGCCATACTTAGTGCTTGGAAGAAGAAGGACACCCTTGGTCTTTAGCAGGTTCAAGCAGAACTGTTCGGCATCGTCTGTAAACAAGCATTTGACAAATCCAATATTTCCCGCCTTTGGTTCAATCCAATGAAACAGATCAGAATATTGTTTCATGAACTTTTTTAAAAGCTTTAAATTTGATTTTGCAATTCCTAGATTCCGTTGAAGAATTTTTTCATGCGATTGAAGGGCAAGAGTGGCAAGGAATTCAGAGGGAGCACTATTGCAAATTGTGGTATAATCCTTGAACGCCTCTATTTCAGCCATAATTTCGCGGGATTGGGTGGCGATCCAACCTATTCGAAGACCAGGGAGACCTAGTGGTTTCGACATGACACCTAATGAGATGCCTTTTGGATAAAGATCCGCAACAGTAGGAAGTCGTGAATTCAAAGAATGCTCACTTAGCCGGTAAACCTCATCGGAAAATAGGAATAGATCATTGTTCCGGCAGATTTCAATTAATTTGTCCAAATCATTGCGGGTGGGCAGATATCCAGTTGGGTTGTTGGGATGGTTCACCATTATGGCCCTAGTGTTCGATTGTATCAGATCCGGTAATTTGTTGAAATCGGGACTCCATTGGTTCTCTTCTTCAAGCATCCAATAGCTTATTTCAACCCCATTGGCTTTTGCAATCTCATAAAGGGATTGATAACATGGGAACTGAACGATAAGGTGATCCCCCTGCTGAAGAAAACCGGCCATGAATGCAAATATTCCCTCCTCAGCCCCAGAAAACACCAAAATTTGATCTTCCGTGATGCTTGAGTATAATCTGGAAATCGATTTCCTCAATTGAGGGTCTCCTTTTGATTCAGTATAGGACAACTTCAATCCAAGAAAACGCGAAAGATTGGATTCAAATTGTCCATCAAGTTCCAGCACTTCCCGGATAGTGAAACTTTCAGCATCTGATCCAGAAAGCATGTAGGGAACTGAAAATTCAAATTCCGCAAAAAAACGCTCAATGAGGAAAGGAGATATTTCCATAGAAAAGGGTAAATTTTCAGAATTTAAGACATTCGGTGTTCCAATAACAAGTTGATTTAAAGAAGCCGGTGTACTTAGACATCCCTCAGGATTGTTCAACCGGAGATCATGTAGAAAAACATAAACACCTAAATTTTCGTGCATTATGCAGTGCGTTTCTCGATAAACAAAAATATCGGGGAAAGGAAACAATGCTATGAAAACTATAGTGGATGACTTTCAGGTGCGGAAAGCAGTTCCGCAGGACATCGAGCCCATTCTCAAAATTGAGGAGGAATTGGCAGGGAGGAATCCAATGCTTGAAACGAAGATTTTGAAGATGCTCGAGGATGATAGCTCATATTTTCTAGTGGCGACTGTCAAGGATGAAGTGATTGGATATGTAGGAGGAGTGATTAGAGACGTTGAATTCGGTGAAAAGGATCCGATAGGATATCTCACCCATGTAGGATTAAAAAAAGAATACATGAACAAAGGAATGGGAAAGATCATGGGGGATCGGCTGATCAATGCCATGCTTCCAAAATGTTCTACATTCAGGACCCTTTTGTCATTCGAGAGGAACGATCTGCAATCATTTTTCAACCATTTGGGATTCAAACGAACCGATATTCTTGTTTATGAATTGAAAGAGAACTAGGAAAATTCTGCAACGCAAAATCATCAATCAATTTCAAGACCCATAAGAATTGTATCCACAAATTCGCCATCGATCATCATATCTCGGGTAATAATTCCAACCCGTTTGAATCCCATTTTCTCATAAAGACCGATTCCAGCAGTATTGTAGGTGGTCACACGAAGGTTCATTTTTCGGATGATCCCTGTATCTTTTGCCCAATCTATCAAGGCTTGGAGCATGGCTTGTCCAATTCCATGCCTCCAATATTTTTTCTTGACTGACATCCCCAATTCACCAGTGTGGCGGAATCTAGGACGTTGGCTACTTGCAAAATTAGCCATTGCGACCAATTCATCATCGATGAAGCCGAGGAGGAAAACCATATTGTCTGCTTGCAGATAACGGGAAACTATTTCTCGTTCTTGTTCAGGAGTTACATTGAATTCACCAGGACCAAAGCCAGTATTTTTTGATTCTCCAGAAACTATCTCAATATATTCAATCATCTTTTCGGCGTCATCTGGGAGTGCTTCACGGATCTGGAGAGTATGGTTTTTTACAGGAACCATACGTTGGAAAACCATCAACCACTAGAAACACCAGCCTTGATAAATCTTTTTCGTTACGGCCTGCCAAGATTTTGTTTCTCAGGAGTCTGACTACCAGGCAGGACATGAAGAAGATTAATATTCTTATTGAAAAGATGACAACGCAAAAAGAAAGAGAGCAGCTGAGTTTTGAAACCTGAAAAATAACCCATGATTTCGATCAGAGAGTTTACGTTTAGGGATAATTATATGCAAAACAATTGTTACATTTGTAGACTGCAAAAGTGACAGAAGGTATTCCAACATTAAATGTTTCCACCTATAATAATAGAAAAAATCAATGATCAAAAGATTAAAAGAGAGCACCATGTCAGAATAAACGCCATATCCAAAAGTTTATGAAGTTATGGAAAAATAGAAATTTTTTTTTTATAACCCATTTTTAGGTCGACCCATGCCAACACATAACCTGTATCCAAAATTCTTCCTAATTTTTTTGCTAATTATCGCATTTATTTGTTTACCGTTTTTTATTTTTCCAAATTTTGAACCACTGGGGATAAAAATTGGTGGATCAGAAGAGGTTAATATAGCGGTTCAAACATTAAAAGAATCTTATGAAGATATTCAGATAATTGATTTTGACATGTTAAATACAATCCGTGTGGCACTGCAATTAACAAGGCAGGTGGGAGAGATCATTGTTGTTGGGCATGGAACCAATGAGGGAATAATTATGGATGATGGTTCTATAATTTCTTGGAATAAAATTGCAAAAAGGATAAGGGAAAGTCCAAGCAACGAATTAATCTTTCTTTCATGCAATTCAAAAAATATAGACCAATATTTACAGAATAGGAATGTTTTGTCTTTTGAGGGAAATATTGATGTTTTTATCTTAGGTTACTCTGTGAGTGCAAAGTTAAATTATAATAGGGGGTTGATAAATGAAGCAAGTAACCTTTTTGCAAAATCTATTCAACGAGGCCTAGATCTCTATAGTGGAAAATCTGAACCAAAACTTCTAGGAGGGTGTTGGTATAATCCTTGGATGACTTATGAATATGGGAGATCTGGGAGGTTATGTAACACCGAAAAAATGTGGGATTTTGGGAATTTAGTAATGCTAATTTTAGGTTTATTTTTTACAGCATCACTTCCTATACTCGTGCCATATATTGGTGGAACAATATACCTCGCTAAGGTAGACCTTTTTACAACAGGTGCAAATTTAATCGGAATGCTAAATGGTGATATTAGCCAAGTTGCTGCAATCGGAGGTGCGCTTGTTGCATTCATTCCGCCTTTAGTAAATTATGTTATAGGCTACTTAATTCCTCGCCTTCCATGGTACAAGCAAGCAGGAGTTTTAATTGATGTTTCAGCGCAGGGGGTGGCAATCACAGGCTCTGGAGGAGCGGTTATTGCACTAAAGGCAGCCTTGTTAATCAGCCAAATTCTTCCATGGCTCTGGTGGATTGCAGGAACTTGGAGTGATATTACAGATTGGGATGATATTGCAAATATGCCAGCATTTATCTTTGGTGGATGATAGCGGTTTTTAATGATATTTTTTTACAGGATGGTTGTTTCTTAGTTTCCATCTGCTGTTTCAATTTCCTCTGATGTCTTTGATTTTATGGATGGATGTTTTCATAATGAGTATGGAATATGGGAGGTTGTGAGGAGTTTCTTCTTTGACTTAAGGTAAGGAATTGTATAAACAATACTAATGGGGATTGTTACCATTTGAATCGGATCGTATAATTGGATGTTTTTTAAAATTGTCCGATTTTTAATCCTTCATAGGTAATCTAAATTATTTGGGAGGAGATCAGCATTTGTGTAGATTAACCTTCTCCAAAGAAATATTAATTGCACTTTTTCTCGATAACTCGTAAGCCTTACCTTTAAAAAATATGGGATTCGATTGATGATATAGTAAAGATAGAGAGTTTGTTGGTTATAAAAAAGATGTAAATCACCTTTGTTTCCCAAAAGAATAATAATAAAAGACAGTTCCTGTTTTTTTTTCTCCTCGGAGAGTTGTCAATTTGACCATTTCTTCAAACATCTTCTCAGCGGTAGAAACTTTTTCGAAATGGATTAGCCTTCTGCTGTCACCACAGTCAAGAAATATTCCTCCTTCACCGGTTTCATTCAAGGTTGGAACTTCTTTCAAATGAGAGGAAAGGTCGGAAGTAAGCTTTAATTTTTGAAAAATTAGTTGACACATATCAGAAAATTCCAAACTTACTTCTTGCGTATTTTTTTCTGCATCTACAATCCTAATTGAAATTGTTTTTTCGGAAAGGTCAATAATAATTGATTTCTCTATCCTCATACTTCCTAAGCCAAATGAAAAGATAACATTAATGATACTGGTAACCGCAAATAAATATATTGGGACACCAATTACAGTAAGAAAATTTTCTTTGCCCAGATCACGTAAGACATTTTTCCAAACTACAGACACATAGAGCCAATAAGTTGCAATAAGGACAATAAAAATCAAAAAATTCACCTTTTGATCGGAAAAAACTGGACAAAATAAATCATATCCTTTTTTATGAGGATTTTTATGAAGAATCGCCATTCCTACACCAAAATTAAAGATTAATAGGGCAAGAAAGACAAGTATAATCCCTTGGACAGTGATTGGCTTTATGATGAAATTTCCGGATTGGGAGGTAAGTGAAAAAGCCCAATAAAAAAAGGGAATGCAAAATATCCAAACGGTAACCGCTTTAGAAAGTTTTTCAGAAAGTTTAGAATTGAATTCAAAAATATATCTTCTTGCCCCCTTAGATTCCAATTTAAAGTGGTTTTCTGACTTGGTCACTTCAAATATCAAAATCAGCCGATATTGATAAATTCATTGATAACACTAAGCAAGATGTTTTACAAATTGCATAATTCAAATTGGATGTAAAATTGGAATGCTTCATTTATCTCAGATTTAAATCCAAACATGCATTTAATAAGTAATAACAAAAAAAGAAAAATCGAATACCGAAAAATTTCAGACGGTTATATAGAATATAGTTTGAATGAAAATAGAAAAAAAGTTGCGATACTTCTGCCACAATGTACAAGATTGAGAAGAATCAGTTCTTACGATACCTCCCCTTGCACAAAAGACTTTTCAGCCCTCAATTTCTTAATTACTTGGTTCAATTTTGATTTAAATGAATAAACCAAAATTACATTCTCTTTCGTATTTTCAAATTAAGCTACTTGATTGCACGTTCTTGAAATTATTAAAAATAACACCTATTGTTTCCTTTAAACAGGATGAATCTATTTAATCAAATCAATTTTTTCTGGGTCACCTTGTATTAAAGTGTCAAAAGGATTCTGAATTCAATTTAATTACGATCATTCAAAAAACTTCGAAACAGTTGTACCTAGTTTTGTTCTCATTTGAAAGGGAAGCACCAAGGCATATTCACAAGGAGACGAATTACTGTAATTAATGAATGTCAATAAAATTCAATATTTTGATTGCTTTGAACTATAATAAACTAACGCAAAATTATGCAGGAGGTGGATATCGTAGGCCCAATCCAATCTCTATGGCACTGACAATGAACCATACAATAAGAGGCATCAAGACTAAGACAATATAGGAAACCATGAAACTCTTGCCGGAGACGGGATCTGCACCAGAGTAAACATCTTGAAACAGAAGAAAGGGGAGCAGCGTATAGAAAGAATACGTGAGGAAAATAAAAGGAGCAACAAAAATGATACCAATTAAATTGAGGGTAAGCAACATCAAGGGTACCAAAAAATTCTGTTCAATTAAAACGCCCCACAAACCTCCCAAAATGAAAACCTGCCTTGGAAGCCATTTCCATTTCATGAATATGATCTCAATGGAAATGACAAGACCAAGGTAAAATCCTATGAAAAACAGATAATGTGATGGTTCAATCCGCCCATACTCATCAATCGATACAAAGGTCTCCATAAATATCAATAAAACAAAATTAACCATCATGCGAATGAAAACAGAGTTTGCCTTTGTTCCCAACAGTTTTCGGATAGGATGTTTTAGAAATGCAAGAACCATTATGGGATAGACTATGAAAAGCATTGATAAAGCAGTTTTTTCGAAAGTGAGGGAAAAGAGAGCAGCCATTCCATAAACAAGGGAAATTGCAAAAGAAACAGGGTTCTTGATGTCAAACTCCGGAGATTGCTTTTGGATGTTTCTGAAAAATAAGAAAAGAAAGAGGGGAGCAAATAAATAGACAAATGACAAATCAGGGTCAGTCATGGAATACAAGAAAAAATTCTATCTATAAAAATAATTGGAGTTCAAGAGACATTTATGTTTGAATTCACACAGATGCTACAGTTTTATCTGCTGAATGGATCCTAACCCCCCGTTTTAGTGCCATTCAACGAGACATCTTAATATTTCCCTGCACATATAAAATAAGAAAACAAAAGTCTATTGAACTTTACGACATATATTCTTTTAAAGAAGGAATGAGAAGAACAAAGGGGGAACTGATCTGAGAATTTATGTTGTTGACCTTGAAACCACTGGGCTAGGAGGATACAAAAACGGAGATCTAGTATTGGAGATTGGGATTGCAGTTCTTGAAACCATTACTGGAAAAGTAAAGGTTGTTTATGATCAAGTGCTTTCCCATCCTCCTGAAAAAATTGAGCCACACCGAAATGCATGGATTTTCAAGAATTCTTCGCTTAGCTATGAAGAGGTTGTCAATGGAAAGCCGGTTACAGAGGCAGCAAATGAGATTCGTACAATACTGCAAGGAAGGAAAATGGCAATATAC
Organism: uncultured archaeon; assembly: GCA_964645535.1. Taxonomy (GTDB): domain Archaea; phylum Asgardarchaeota; class Heimdallarchaeia; order Heimdallarchaeales; family Kariarchaeaceae; genus WAKA01. The sequence continues at coordinate 32,475 of CAZYCQ010000008.1, forward strand.
AATGTTGCGTTTGATTTTGAAAGGTTCTTGAAATGGCCACCCTACAATTTGGGCGAGGTAATTGCAGGAATACTACCTTGCATTATGGTCACAGCAACCAATGTATGTAAGATTCGTTCCCGATTTTATGGATATAAATGGCCTACATTGGAAGAGGCCAGAAGGAAACTATTGCCGGACATTCAACTTCCGAAAAATTTCAACCCCCATAGGGCGGCTTCAGATGCGTATCTCTCAGCTTTGGTTTTGCACCAATTGATTCAATTGGGACAATATAACATCAATGACAGATATCTACTTCAACAGCCAGAAAGAATTGAAAGAAATTCTTCGCCCTACCAAAATACTGCAAAGGTCAGCTTTGATGACTTTTTGAAGGGAAAACGAATTGATTGAATTCAGCAATCTGTGAAGGCGAATTCTTCCAAATGGTTCGGTTTGAAGGCTTCTTTGGAAGCAGAGGCGTTTCGTTTGTTCTCCAATTGCGTTAATACATAAGAAATTGCCATGTCTGTTTGTTCAGGGGACAATCTAAGATCCAAAATGTAGTTATGAATTTCGTTGACCAAGTAATCAAGGTTGATAGTCAAGTTTTTTGCTTGTGCCATATAATCTAAAAAGAACTTACAAGAATTAAAACCATAAGAGACTGCATTGAAACTGAAAATATTGAGGTTAAGAAAAGGGAGTTCAGGGATTATAATCGTGAAGAATAGTATGATGAATGTCTGAAAGGATTTCAAGAAATGTATCCTCATCCATCTTCTGGAGTAGTTGGAAAGAAAATGAATTTAAGGTTGGATCTGGCTTGTCAAGAGAATAGCAGAATATTTTCGGAAAACCATAGATAGAGTCCCCATATTCTTTTGTGAAGTTCTCCTTTAGCTGTACCAAACCATCTGAAATCTCAGGAGTCTCTGTAGAAAAGATCAAAAAGACAGGCAGTGATACTGCATCCATATCCAGATCAATTGAGGAGACCCTATCGAAGAAACGAACGAGGTACATGACCTCCCGATTTAGGGACGGCTTCATAGTAGAATCTATTGGCAATGAATAGGTAAATTTGAACTGACTTGATCCGGGATTTCGGATTGAACCCTTCAAACGATATCCGATGGTTTTTGATGCCAATTCAAGGAGCTTTGCCTGAATGTCCTGTGAAGCAAGAACCAACAAATGAACCATAGGTGGAATGACATTGGTCATTTAAGAAACCTCCAGAGAAAGATCTGCCAACAGATCTTCTTCATAAATGGCTTTGCCTATCATGTGGGCAAGACGTAGCGGTTCAGGGACATGACCGACAACAGTTGAATGAAGCACCCACTCCCTAGCCATGTCAGAATCACATCCACTTACCTGAATCCAGAGTCCGTCCTTGATTTTCATGGGGTTTCCATGCTTGGTGATGGTCTTCCACCTATCGTCACCATCATCCAAATTTGCCAGAGCGTTTCGGATTGCATTGAAATCGGGTTCACGAGTAAGTATCGCAACAAAAGGAAGGTGCAATTCGTCAACAATACGAGTTGGATCAATTACCCCGAACCCTCCGATGGTTATTCCCTTATGGAGAATTGCCTTGAGATTTTGCAGATGACCGCTTCGGCGGATCATGGCAATTATTTTGGAGGTGGGATCAGGGTCATCCTTAAGAATCGTGGTTTTGACGATTTTCTCAGTATAATGATGACCGCGCATAATTACCCCAAAAACATGGACGGATCGCCATTGCGGATTGAACAATTGAAAACCTCCGTCATCAATCCCAATGAGAGGGATTTTTTTAACCATATTCAATGCACATCCTTTCATTATAATAATACACATTTGCCTACAAAAGGAAATTCTTTGCTGTAAATTTCCCTAAGTAAAGGATAACTTTATTTTTTACGCTATATGAGAAAAGTTAGAGAAGACATGGTCAATCGGGGAAAATTTTTTCCAATGGCTGAGAAGAAGCTTGAGAACTTCAAATGGAACAATCCACAATTTACGGAGATAATCAGGATAACACCGGAATACTACTCCAAAACCAGAATACCATTCGTATTGCGAGTTTTCTTGGCGACCATACTTATTGGAGTGGCGGGAATTCTTGCATGGATAATCTATTTTCTTTTGTCTGATCCGATAGCACGATTCTTTGAAAAATTCATCGGTACAGGCTTTTTGTCTTTTGCAATTCTCTTTTTTGGGTTAATTTCATTGTTTATTTTTTCGGACAGTGTTCTTGTACCCAATATGCTTCAGGCCCTTTTATTTGACAAGAATCGTCTGATCAAATGGAATTGTATATTTGGTGTTTCTTGGGTTAAGTCGTTTGATCTCACAAACCTAGATTATTTTGTCAAGAAGGTACTTATCGATGTTGATGAAGATGGTGTGGACGGAAGTTTTGTTATTGAGTTGCATTATGAAAAGGATGAATATGGAAGAGAAAAGGTCAAAAGGTTGTGGTTAGAAAAACCACGCAATAAGAATGTCATTGAAGAGATTGCCAAATCCCTGAAGGAGGTTGGATTTGAAGTCAAAGAGCCTTTGGCCTCAAAATTCCTGGATTCCCTAACATCTTTCTCTAGTTGAGGAAATATTGGGAATACCTGCACAGGATACTCGACATTGATATAAATGGTAATGAAAGAAAAAATCAATGGATCAATCGGAAAGGAAAATCCTGATGCAAATTGTCATATTGGTTGGAGGCTCTCTCCTTATAGGAATTTTGCTTTTCTATAGGTTCCATTTTGTTTTGGACAACCTGTTGGAAATACGAGATTCAGATGTGGTCGGGGCAATTGGAACCATTTATGCACTAATTTCTGCATTTATCCTAAGCAATGTCTGGTCTAATTTTAAAGAGGCGGAGCAGGCAGTAAGTCAAGAAAATGAGGCGATCATCTCGCTTTGGAATTCTGCGGATTACTTCAATAGTCTGAAGGAATCAAACAGGATGCGAGCCGTTTTAGTTTCTTATATTGATTCAGTGTTGCGTAATGAATTTCATCATGCACGGAGATTTGAATCGACACTTCCAGGCAAGGAATTTTTGGGAATACAAAGATTGATCGATTCAATCGAGCTGGATTCGCATAGGGATGAAATTGTGTTTTCCTCCATCATTTCCACCTATGAAAATCTATCCATTGCAAGAAACAAAAGAATCAACCGAATGGTGGACAGCATGCCCCGGATGCTCAAGATGTTCTATATCATTGCTTCAATCATCCTTTGGGGTGGGTTTGCCTTTGAAGGGTTCAAAAATCCAATTCTTTACCTTGCCGTCAATTTTGGCATTACTACGATCATTGTTCTCAATTACATGATTATCATTGATTTTGACAATCCCCTAGATGGTTTTATCAGAATTAGTTTTGATAGATATATTGCAAGTAGGGATTATATTATCCATGCAATTCATCGATAGGAGGAGAATTGGCAGCAATTCTAGCGTTTATTATTCGGTTTCCGCATGGTTGATAGATCTGACAAAATCATGGAATTTCATGAGTATTTGAACCCCTTGTTCAGAAGATTCAATCAAAACTGAATTCATTTTGAAAATGTTTGGCTTCCGTATAATGTATCCATTTTTTGTAAGTGTTTGAATTGTACTTCTGAATTGACCATACCCATTTGGGTAGACCCGTTTCAGTTCACTCATTTCAACGGAACCATGGGCATGGATATAGTCCAAAAGAAAAATTTGAGACATTTTCAGGTTCAGTATTTTTTTCAATTCTTCATTTGTAAGAATGGATGGAACTACCTTTGAATCAGAAACCAATTCAAGGGTTTCTCCCAAAGGATTTTCCAATGCTATAAAATCATTGGCAAGAATGGCAAAAAGGATGAGAAAGCCGCTGAATAATAGTATTGAATTATTAAGAAAATGATTTGTGGTCTTCAAATATCTATCGATGAGTAATACCAAGGTCAAGGATGAAAATAGCATCACTATGTCTCTGAAAATCCTATTCTTTCTAATTACCGATAAGGGTTGAGAGATAGACCTGTGCATCTCTTCAATTGATTTTATTTCTTGGTAGTTCTTCCTGAATTTACCGATGATGAATGAACCGATTATATAGGCAATTACAGGTGAAAAAAGAACAAGTCCGTAAAAAATCATCATTTCAATTCCATTGGATTGGGAATATGGTAGGGTGAAAATTATTGTCCAAATCAGAAAGACAAGGTAGAGATTCATCCAAGAACGCCATTCTTCCTCAGTCGCCAGGGATGAGGCATTCCCTTTGAGAACGGAATAGCAGACAATCAAGATGCAAATAACGGAGTTTATGAGGATTTCAGCCGTAACAAAGAATAGAAGGAACATAGTCCATCCCCATGGTCCAAAGGAAAAAAGTGAACCATATTGTGGATCATCAGTCGGAGTAGTTTCATGAAGAATTGGGGCAGAAAGATATCTTTTCCAATCATGATATGCGACTTTACCGAACCCAAACAGGAAGATGAATGTTGAAATGATAAAAAGAAACAGCCAATATTTCTTTAACACGGCCAATTCGTCACTTGGAAGGATTGACAGGTAGTTTCTGTGAGTGAATGAGATCAATTCAAAGGTGAATAAAGTCGCGAAAAAGAAAAAGCAAGAATGGAGGACTAGAAACAGATAATCAAACAAATGGAAATGATATGTCGGACGAATGATGGAAAGCAATGGAATCCCAAAAACAGTTACAATGAAGTTGAATAAAGCATATCCAATCAAAGCAGGTCTTTTTGTATTGGTAATTAAGGCAAAATCCATTGTTCCAAGATAAGAAAAACACAACAGGGTTTTTGGATGTTTTCAACCACTTTTAACCAATTGGACAATAATTACAAAACGATAGTGCAACAGCAAATTTTTTGATTACAGATCACAAGAACAACGAAATTATTGCTTCCTTTTATTTCGGATTAGGTTCGATATGAAAAGCCCAATCTTTACGCCTATCAATAAGATCGGCACACCAAAAAGGTTGATCAGCCAGAATTGTATCCTTTTTTCATTTTGTAGAGGGTTCAACCCCAATTTTGGTTCTAAGGAGTCCTGAATCCCATCTCCATCCGTATCCGCCTTCAAAGGCGAAGTTTTAGACGTTAAAAGTTCATACCCATCAGACCACCCATCCCCATCTGTATCATTTATCAAGGGATTTGTAAAGTAAAGCAGAACTTCATCCTTATCCGAAATCCCATCATGATCTGTATCAGGATTTAAAGGATCGATACCACGGGAATGTTCGAAGAAATCATCAAGACCATCTTGGTCAGTGTCTGAAGAGTTAAGAAGCAGACCGAGATTAAATTCATCATAATCAGACAATCCATCTTGATCGGAATCACTAATGAATGGATTGCTGAATAGCCGATATTCTTTTTGATTGGACAACCCATCACCATCTTCATCTCCTATAGGATTATAGAGTCTCATGACAAAGGAAATGGGAGTTTCCAGCAAAGAACCATCGCCATTCGGGAAATTGGCTCCAGTTGTCAGTCCAGTTATAAAAACATCATTTTGATAGATTTCAAGATTGAATGGTAGATCCACCCCATTTGACCAGAGAAGATTATTGGAGACAGATATTCCAGAAGAGTTCAAGATTAGTAGATAAATGGATGAAGCATCGTTCGTTTCAAAGCCATAGCCATCATCGGAATTAAATCGAATGTTATTGCTCGAATGACCTAAGATGTAAATTTGATCATTCAAGAAGACGGCATCAGAGATGTACTCATCACCAATTGACCCGTATTGGTTGTAATCGATGATATCAAGGGATTTGTTTATTGTGAGCAGATGGATATCAGAATTGGAAGTTGTTTGTCCATTAGATGGGTTTCTGTTGGAATAAGACAGTAGAATGAGGTTGTCATCGATTTCATCCATCCACATAGGACTGTCCAAGAGAGGAAGGACAGATGCATTCTCAAGTGAAACTGAGTTTATGGAAGGGTTATATTCGAAAATGAAATTCTTCAGATCTGTTTGGGAGATGACTGTTGAGTTGGAAAGACCCGTTAGAATTACTGATTGATTGAAGATAGCGACTTGTTCTATAGAATCGAAACCATCACCCCCTATGAAAGTACTGGTTTTTACATTTCCATCAACGGAAATTGTTAAAATAAATCCATCCGCACTTCCATTCAGAAAAGTGTCTGTAGGATTTACAAGAGGAAAGTCATCTGAATTGGTGCTGCCAACTATGTGAATTTCTTGCTTTGTTTCATCAAAAAAGACATCATGAATACTTTCATTCCCGGAACCACCCCAATATGAGCTTTGTGTGATGTTCCCCTCAGAAGATATCTTCGCAAAGAAAAGATCTGTTCCACCAGAATATGATGAAGAGTTCACAGGAAGGTCAGGCGAGTCTGTGAGTCCGGTAATTAATATAGAGGAATCTGGCAAACCCACTACATCAAACAATGTTTCATTCCCGGATCCTCCAAAATACCTGAACCAAGTGAATCTCGTTTTATCGAATTGAGAAATCAGGATATCGAGCCCTCCAGCGAGAGGTGAAAGAGGAGAAGACCGGATAAAGGAGCCAAAATCCATATGTGTTTCAGGATTATATGTGCCAACGAAAAATTGTGTATCAGGAGAAACATGGTGGATGAATGGGATAAAGGGATCGTTCAAAGAATTTGCAAATTCTAGTTTTGAATGGATCGGGAAAAAATCATTTTGAAAAGAGAAAAACGCTTCGTTTCCTCCATTTTGCCCTTGAACACCAATAGGGAGGAATTGGGAAAAGAAAAGCATCAGAACAAGAACAACAACATACGCTTTCATTCATTGCTCACCTCCCAAAAGTTTATACTCATCCCAATTTGTACTTACTTTCAATTGACTGTGGAATGGCAGATTGGAACTGAAGAAAAAGAAGCCTTTTGGTGCCTTGATCACATTGAATGTTAAAATGAGAAGATGAAGGACGGCAAACACGAAAAAGGAGACCTGCCCAATAAATATCCATAATTGACTACTGCTCATGCTGTTCACCATATTCCAATCAGTGCGAATTGCAAAGAATTCAAGAATTGACAACATGACCAAAAATGCATTGGATGCAACCAATACCAACACCTCTAAAAAAAGAACAGAGAGGAAAGTCATTCGGATGAATCTTAACAAACTTTCTTTGAGATCCAAGAATCCCCTTTCCCGGAACATTTTAAATTCATTTTTCATTCGTTCTTCATCAAACATTGTGAACAAGGTTCCTTCTTTGAAAACCGTAATAACCCAATTTTTCGTTATTTTTCGAATATGAGAACCCATTAACTTGATGTCTTGAATCATTAGATCATCTTGGATATAGGTAACATCACGGAAAAAGTATAATAAAATAAAATGAACAACAAATGGAACAAAGGAAAGAAGAAGAGGATAAAGATAGAAATTGGAGAGAATCTCCTGTAGGTATAAAAGACCTAAAATCCAAACCCCAGTCAGTAATTGGGTGATGAGAAGAGTACCATACTCTGAAAAATATGTAAGATCAATGATATTCTCCTTGGGAACATCAGGGGCGGTAATGGTGAATTGAATTTCTTCAGAAGAGAAGTTGAGGTTCCTAAGAAGATCATTCAGGAAATTGGCAAGATTCTTTATCATTAAAGGAGGAGTTTGGAAGATAATCGAAGAAGCATCAAAAAAACCGATCCTGATCGTTTCGATGGAATTTTCATATATGGAAAAGGAATTGAGAATCACTAAGGTTCCTATTGCTAGAACAACAGACCTAAATGTCAGGTAACTGAGATCGGTAAGATAAAGATAATGTTCATAATGAAAGATCAAAACGAAGAAGATAAACAAGAAGAAAGCCCCGAATAAGGCAAAAAGAAAAATAATGGGAGCTAGGATGAATTTAGTCAGAGTGCTGATTCCGTTGAGTATAAGTTCAGAAGATTTATTTTTTGAGATTTGGATACCCTGTACACCTTCCTCCAATCGGAGGGAAAATACAGCGGGGTTCTGGCGAATGGAAGGAATTAGGGAAAAAAGCACAAGAAGAAGTGAAAGGAAGATAATTGGGTCTTTTAGAACATTCATCGAGAAAGCAATAACATATAGAAAAATTAATCGAAGTATTTTGGAAATTAGTTGAATGGTTTCCAATTGGAATTGATCTTCCAATTTTGGATCACGGTATCCATAAAGCATATTTCCCTCAATTATTAGACACATTATCGGTTTCGGCTCAAAACTTTGGATTACAATTGTTCCGATTTTTTTATAGAGATAAAAATAAACCACTGAGGAAAGGAGGAATTGAAACAATATAAAATTGGGAAAAACAGGATTGTCAGTTCCATAAAGAAATGCCATCAATGAATAAAACAATGGTCCGGAAAGATCTGGAGTAATAGTACCGATGATTGAGGCATATGCACTTGATGAATTCAGATAGGTTATGAAGATGAGGAATTGTGAGAAAAAAGGCAACATAAGTGCAACAGAACCCAAAATTTTGTTCGAGGCAATGGGTTTGCTATGGTGGTAAATTCTCCCATCACCTTTAAGGGACAAAGAGATAATGGAGTTTAAAGTCTCAGCAGGGTTCATTTTTGTCACTCACCAAGCTTTTCTAACAGAAAACGGACGAGATTTTCATCGGGATTGACAATCTTGAATCGAATATTGGAATTGAAGGTCTCGACCTCAATGGTTTTTGCAAATGGATCCAAGAACTTGACAATGGAAACAAGGAAATTGACAACAGAAATTATTAATTGGCTATCCCCAACCAAAGAGGTGTATGATGTAGGTGTCAAACCAGTCAATAAGAAAATCACTGCGGCAACGAGCCAAACGATCCTTTTATGACCGCCTCGATACCGAAGACTCATCAGACCTTCGACATTGATTTTCGTGAATCCCTTCACTTGAGAAACGAATTCTTCAAGTAACGTTCTTGGCATGAAATCCCGAAAAACGACAGAGTTGTCGTCTGCGTAAACCAATTGCTTCCGAAAAGAGTGTAAAGCAAAACCGATCAGAAACGGAAGCAATACTAGAGCGCTTAAAAAGTCCCTATTGATCAAAAAATAAATAGACGTGACAAGATAGGAGAAGACACTCCCCAAATTGACTTTTTCAGGATTCCATTCAAATTCCTCAGCAAGTGGTTCAAGGTGACCTGCCAACAGTTTGGTTTCGTAGTACGTTTCAAAGTTCATTTTAATGGTTTCACCTCCATTTGTTCTAATTTCCCAGCCAATTGGTCAAGAAGTCTCTTAAGTAGTTCAATGTTAGAGTTATTTTTATATATTGGATGGGAGGAAATGGTTTCAATGATGCCATACAAGTTCTTGCATCTTGTGTTCAGGTATTCAGCAGTTGAAATGGAAGCCAACACTTTCAATTGAATGAAATTTTGTTGTATTGGATCATCCATTGGATCGGTCTGCGTGATTGTTGACATGATGGCAAATGCTGGAAGAAGAGGGAGAAGGATAAGCCAGTGAGGACGGCGATCTTTTATTGAAACAAGTTCAACAATGATTGACCGCAATATCCGAATAACCATCTCAGGAGAAAGGGTTTCTGATGCCAAAGCAGACCTCAAAAGAGAAATGGATCGAATTTTGACCGATCGTTTTGTTTTGATGTGAGGTAGATAGAGATAGTAGTAGAAAATAAACGAGATCAAGATATAACCAATAAATATTAACAGAGGAAAGAATTGCAAATAAATGGAAGTATGAGGATCCAAAAAGAGGTTCATTTCAAGTCCATCATTGATTGAATCACCATCAGTATCAGGATCCAGAGGATCCAGACCTAAAATGATTTCTTCATTTGAATTTAAACCATCATTGTCTGGATCTAAATTACTTGACTTGGGAAATAGATGGAAATTGTTTTCTTCGTTGTCAGGAATGAAATTGATGTTGCAGTCCCTGTTTAAGTCATTCATTCCCAAATTCAGTTCTTCTTCGAAGGTATATCCATCCTGATCTTTATCAACACCGACATCTGAATAATTGGAAACTCCTCCGAATTGAAATTCTTGAAGATCCGTAAAGGTATCATTATCGCTATCCAAAAGAGTATCATCACTTTTGAAATAGTTTTCCTGGATTGCCAACAGACCATCCCTGTCTTGGTCAATAAGAAGCGTATCCGGAATTTGAAATCCCAACAATAAATTTGGAGTAAATTCATAGGGGCGTTCTGTTTTCAGGTCAACAGTAATAGACATGAAACCGACAAATTTCAGAGGATTCTCATTCTCAATCGAACGACCAGGAACTTCATTCAGGAATTGAATGAATGAATCATTTGACCAATAGTTAATCACGATTCCTTCATGATGTGGAATCTCGAATGCATAAGTAACTAAATTACGTGTGAGAACGGTAACTAAAGCAGAATCTGCAATGACTAACTCATTGAAACCATCATCATTAATATCAGTTAGAATTAGAGGGGGGGAGGAAATAACAAAATTATTCAGCAATGGAATAGAAAGAAATGTGTGATTGGAAACCAAAAATATTTCATTTTTTGCAATTACCAAAGTTTCAAGTTCACCACTTCCAGTGAAATAAACATCAGGAATTAATCGATAATTTACCTTCGTTTGAAAAAGAGATCTAATGATTTGCTCTAACTGAATATTCCGGAAATATGGAATAATTGTTCCATTTGGGAAAAGCATTCCCAATTCAAGCCGTTTATTATTGTCCCTACGAATCAACTGAACCAGACGATAATATGAATTCCGATAAAAAAGAGGATCAGACAATATTGTTAGATCCACATATTGATCATAGGTCAAACAGTTCCCTAGTGCAAATTCATTCAATTCACAGAATAAATAAGTAGGCGGGAGTAGATCCATGTCATTATTAGTGGATGTGTTAAAATAAGCAAATTGCACCAAAAATTTCGGGGTAATGCCAGGGAAGCCGACTATATTTGTGATATTCGTGGTTAAACCGCCAGTCATTATTGGAGAACTATTCAACAAATTAAGATCATAATCGAAAATCCTAAGAGAAGAATTTATGTTGACGACGAATTCGGTTGATCCATCGTGATTCAGGTCATTAACCCAAATTTTGTCTGGTGAATTGAAAGATTGTCGGTCTTTTAGAAGAGTGAAACTGACATTATTTAATTCTGCATCCAATCGTTCATAAACATCAATACCATTGAGGGTGTAGAAAATCCCCAATTGAGATTGACCATTTACAGATATTGTAAAGAGTTTGTTCTTATCTAGATGAACCTCTGTTGAATTTCTAAGAAATCGCAATTGATAATATCTTGTTTGGAAATATGACTGAAGAATATCATTGTTTCCAAGAACAAAGATAGGATCATTTTCTGACAAAGTAAAATTGTTAATAAGGGCATTGTTCTCAGGAAATGAAAGATTGTCGGTGTCTGGAAAAAAGAGATACTTTTGGACATGGATTTGTTTTTTCCCAAATGAATTGTAATTTTCTGGAAACTGACTTTTGGGAAGAAGAAATGAGGCGTACCCAACAAGGAGTAGGAGACCAAGGAAAATTGTGGGAAAAACATACCGATTGAGCTTGTAATGACCCATCATATTGACAAGAGACAGAATATTAATAAATAAGGTTCATTTGAATTTTTATTCCTAACCGAAATTTTTTTTACCGAAGTTGAGGAGTTCATCGATCATGAACCATTGAAAGTGATGGAGGTAGTAGATACATAGCTTTAATCCCATATCAAAGTCTTCTATTCGGCGTATTAGAAACAATATTTTATAATGGAGAGGAAGAAGTGAGCTTGTGCTATCCAAGACCTACGTGCCTAAAGAATTTGAAAGTGATATCTACAAGTGGTGGAATGAAAACGGATATTTCAAGCCGGAAACCCTTGTAGAAAAAGGCATCATTCCGAAGGATGCCGAACCCTTCTGCATCACCATCCCACCACCCAACGTCACAGGAGTTTTGCACCTCGGTCATGCCATGACCATTGCAATTGAGGATTTGATGATACGGTATGCAAGAATGCAGGGAAAGAAAGCACTGTTTATCCCGGGATGCGATCATGCAGGAATTGCTACGCAAAATGTGGTGGAACGAGAGCTTTTGAAAAAGGGGATCAGAAGAAAGGAACTGGGACGTGAAAAATTCTTGGAAGAGGTCTGGAAATGGAAGGAACATTCCCATCGCATTATCACAGAACAATTGATCAAGTTAGGCCTAAGTTCCGACTGGGATCGTGAACGTTTTACCATGGATGACATGCTTTCACAGGCAGTCCGAGAGGCATTTGTTACTCTGTATGAACGGGGATTGATTTATAGGGGCAATTATCTGGTCAACTGGTGTCCGGGACGATGTGAATCTGCAATCTCCGATTTGGAAGCAGAGCCTAAGGAAATTGAAGGGAAACTGTATACAATAAGATACCCGATAAAAACAGATGAATGGAACGAGCCTAAAGGAGAATGGGGATCCGGCAAGTGGGCTGAAGGTGCAAAGGAATTCATAGAAGTGGCCACAACCAGACCTGAAACGTTGTTGGGAGATTCTGCGGTGGCAGTTCCTCCAGGAGGTGGAAAATTTGGGAGTTTTGTTGGCAAAACCGCAATACTACCGGTCTTGGGAAGGGAAATTCCAATTATCGAGGATCAGCATGTTGATGCGGAATTTGGAACTGGGGCTGTGAAGGTTACACCTGCACATGACTTCAATGATTATGAAATCGGAAAAAGGCACAACCTTCCGATGTATTCCATATTTGATGAAAAATCAGTTCTCCTTGAGGAATATGGAGGAAAATATGCTGGGATGGATCGCTTTGAGGCACGTAAGGCAATTGTGGAAGATCTAAAGAAGGAAGGCCTGCTTGTTAAAGTAGAAGATTATACGCATATGGTTCCCCACTGTCAGAGATGTCATACTATTGTTGAACCAAGAAATTCCCTTCAATGGTTTGTGAAGACCAAGCCTCTTGCGAAAAAGGTCATCGATCTCATTGAGACGGAAGGAATGGAATTCATTCCGCCAAAAATGAAAGACCGATTATACCAATGGATCAATCCGGAAACGATACGGGACTGGTGTATTTCCCGCCAGCTTTGGTGGGGACATAGGATACCAATTTGGTACTGCAATGACTGTGACGGGGTGACAACAGGAAGAGAAGACCCAACAACCTGTTCCAAATGTGGCGGACCCAACATCTACCAAGAAGAGGATGTTCTTGACACATGGTTCTCATCAGGTCTTTGGCCATTTTCAACATTGGGATGGCCTCAGGAAACTGAAGATTTCAAGGAATTTTTCCCCAATGACATTAGAGAGACCGGATATGACATCATCTTTTTCTGGATTGCAAGGGAACTCATGCTTTCGGCAGAATTGACTGGGCGGCTTCCCTATAAGGTCACCTATTATCATGGCCTCATCAGGGATGAGCATGGGAAGAAAATCAGCAAATCCATGGAAAACATAGATGAGTATGATCCTCTCAATTTCATTGAAAAGTTCGGTGCAGACACACTGAGATACACATTGGTCATTTATTCAACCCCTGGTCTTGACACGAATCTTGACCCCAAAAACATTGAGGGGAGCCATAAATTTGGGAATAAGATTTGGCAGGCAGTCAGGTTCATTTTGGGAAATCTCCAAGAAGATTTCAAATATACACCACCAAAGGCATCAGACAACCTTACGACAGCTGATCGATGGATACTCTATGAAACCAACAAGATGGTGGAAAGAGTCACAGATTACATGAATGGTTACAATTACCTTGAAGCAGGACGAGAAATCCGTCGTTTCTTCTGGAATCTATTTGCAGACTGGTACATTGAGATCAGCAAACTCAGAATCTATGAGAAAAACTACACAGAAATTGACCCAAGACATGTCCTGATCTACACGATCGACAGAATTCTGAGGGTTTTGCATCCATTCATGCCATTCATGACTGAGAAGCTCTGGCAAGCACTTCCACAAGAGGTTCACGACCAGGAAGCCTTAATGGTTGCCAGATGGCCGAAAATTGATAAGGAATTCCTGTCTTTTGATCAAGGAGAACTTTTCGAACGTTTCATGGATACTGTGGGAATGATCAGAAGGATCAGGGGAGAATTCAACATCCCCTACAACAAGGACATGACAGTACTGGTTTCTGCTGGCCCTTGGGAAACAGGCTTGCAATCTCTTTCGACGGAGATCAAGAGCCTTACCAAGACAAAAAGGTTAGAGATCTCAAAGACAATCAATGCACCCAAAAAATCCATTACAGCAGTTACAGGAGACATTACCGTTTACATACCTATGGAAGGACTCATAGAGATTGATGCAGAAATTGCGAGAATTGACAAAGAATTGCAGAAACTGGAAAAACAGATTGGATCAATTGAAAGGAAGCTTTCATCGGAATTTGCAAAACGAGCACCTCCTGAATTGGTTGAAAAAGAAAAGAACAAGCTGGAGGAATTGAAGGTGGCAAAATCCGAACTTCAAGGCAAACGGGCACAGCTTTCAGAGTAGCCTAATATAGATCAAGAATAATGGGAAGACATGGATAGGGCAATTGCTCAAGCACCTGCAACAATTGCAAATGTCTGTGTTGGTTTCGACATTCTTGGCTTTGCAGTCCCTATTCTGAAGGACACAGTCATTGTTTCGAAAGCAAGTGAAGGGGTAGTTATCAAGAAAGTTGTTGGAATGAATCTGCCCACAGAAGCTAGGGAAAATACCGCGGGTCGTGGTCTCCAAAAAATGATTGAAGTGCTTGATCTCCCATTTGGGTTCGAGGTTGAAGTCAAAAAAGGAATACCTTTGGGTTCAGGTCTCGGCGGATCGGCAGCTTCGGCAGTAGCTTCCGTGGTAGCTGCAAATGCACTTCTGGATCGCCCTCTGCCAAAGGATGAGTTATTTCAATTTGCATTGGTTGGAGAGAGTGCAGCTACAGGTGGAGTTGTGCATGGAGATAATGTTGCAGCAGCCTTGTTGGGAGGATTGACCATGTGCCTCCGTCCAAAAAGCGAAGATAAAGACTTAACTGCTTTCTCTCTTCCAATACCAGATATCCATTGTGTCATAGTTCATCCGGATCAAGTAATAGAAACAAAAGAAGCACGGAAAATACTTGCAGAGCAGATTCCCCTCAAAGATCACGTCAATCAATCCATGAGATTGGCCGCATTCATGATGGCGATTTTTACAGAAGACCTTACCCTTCTGGGCAATTTTTTTGAGGACATCGTGATCGAGCCGCAAAGGGCATCACTGATTCCTTCCTTTTACAAATTAAAGGAAGTAGCAGTACGAAATGGGGCACTTGGATTTTCAATTGCAGGAGCAGGTCCTACAATGTTTGGATGGTATCGAACCTCAGAACAGGCACAAAAAACTCGACAATTGTTTGAAAATATGGGGTTTCAATCATGGACTTGCCAAATCGACAGGCAGGGAGCAACAGTCATTCATTCAGAATAGTTGGTTATCACCAAATGTGTAGCCCCCCGGTCATTACGACCCCTGACATTGTAAGCGTATTTTTTGGGATATTTACGGATAGATATGTTGGGATTGATCTGCTTGGCACGTTCATAGACTTTGGTGATGAATTGGCTGTTTCCAATCACCATCATTGCCTTTGACTCCAACTTGGCAAAGGCATGGACAAGATCCAGATGGTTGCTTTTTCCAAATGGAGTCTGTCCATACTCTGTGAAATCAGAATCATAAGGGGGATCAAAAAACACAAAATCCTCGGAAGTTGGTTTTACCTTTTCAATGAATTTGAGATAATCGGAATTGTGGATTGTGGTCTGAGAAAGAAGTTTCACTGTCTTTGGGGATTGGAGAAGTTCTACTTTGGTACGGAAGGATTTGCGGTTGTAGGCGATACCGCCATAGGGAATATTAAATTTCCCTCGAGAATTGTATCGAAACATCGAACCAAACGCAAATTCCCGAATAAAGAAGAAAACCGCAATTGGGTGGAGATTTTGAGGGGGCGCATCTCGAAGCATTGTGTAGTAGGCGGCACGAATAGCCGTTTCAACATGATCCCGATAGGTCCAGCGGTCGGTCATTGGCCGTCCATGTTTGCTTTCCAACTGCGAAATGCGAATTATTTTGGAACGAAATGAGTTGATAAGGAAAGGTGACAATGAAGATGGGAGATCTAAAGATTGGACTTCCAAGATACCCTCTCTTAGATGAACCTTTTCTAGGTCACCCAATGTAGGGGGTACACCTGTTTCCAAGTTTCGTTTTTTTAATTCAAGAAATGGATCCAAAAAAGGGGTGATCAGATCTTTCAGAAGTTCCCAGTCTTCAGCAATCTGATTAAGACTGTCAAGGAAGGCCTCATCTTGTTTTTGAACAAGCAGATAGAATTGCATCAAATCTTGATTGATGTCATTGATTGCATTGTTACGATGCTCAAGATGGAAAAAAAGGGCACCACCCCCTACAAATGGCTCAATGTACCTGTCAAAATCCTGTGGAATTAAGCCATCAATATTTTTGATTTCACGGCTTTTGCCACCAGGCCATTTGATCAGGGGTTTCACATATCTGGATTTTCTGAGCCGTTAAAAAAATTCATCAATGTATCAGGGGAAAGGTAAAAAATGGAATGCCCAACATGACAATGTGAAGTACATCTCCACAAGGTCTTCAGAGATACAGACCACGTTATCTGAGGCCGTATTGCAAGGATTAGCTGCCGATGGGGGGTTGTTTGTTCCCGAAATGCTTCCCGTTTTTTCCATGGATGACTTTGATGACCTTCATTCTTGGAAAGACATAGCTGTGAGGATGCTAACACCATTTTTTGAAGGAGATAGATTGATCGGCAAGTTACAAAATATTGTTGAAACTGCATTTTCCTTCCCATTACCGCTCACCCCATTTCGTGAAAATATTGAGATGCTTGAATTGTTTCATGGACCAACGGGTGCATTCAAGGATGTCGGAGCAAGGTTTCTTGCACGATGCTTTGAGGCATTGGGAACTGAACGAATGGTATTGGTAGCCACATCAGGAGATACGGGTAGTGCAGTGGCATCTGCATTTTATGGACTTCAGTACACAAAAGTATCTGTCTTCTTTCCAAAAGGAAAGATTTCCCCATTCCAAGAGCACCAATTAACATGTTGGGATGACAATATCTATTCTTTCAGGGTTAGAGCAGATTTTGACTCCTGCCAGAAGTTGGTCAAAGACCTTTTTGCAGATCACGAATTGAATGAACGATTTTCTTTCAGTTCTGCAAATTCCATCAATATTGGAAGGTTGTTACCCCAATGTACATATTATGCCTTTGCAAGTTTGGATTTTTTCAGAAGAAAGAGGATTAAGCCCACCATTGTTGTTCCAACAGGAAATATGGGGAATGCATTGGCCTGCATTTGGGCACGGGAAATGGGCTTTCCTATTTCAAAAATTGTTCTCGCGACCAATGCAAACGATCCCATTCCAATATTCTTCCAAACAGGGAAGTTTACACCCAAACCTTCAATTCAGACATTGGCCAATGCCATGGATGTCGGCAATCCAAGCAATATGGAAAGATTTCTTCATTTAGGAAACTCACAGAGGATTGTAGCCAAATCAGTCAGTAATGAAAAAATCACTGAAACAATAAGAATGGTCTGGAAAAAGATGGGAATCGTTATTGATCCACATACTGCAACAGCAGTCCATTGTGTACCGGAAGAACCTGCAATCATCGTTTCAACAGCACATCCTGCAAAATTCAAAGAAATAGTGGAACCAATAATTGAAAGGAAGGTGGAGATTCCTGTACAGCTCCGAGCAATGCTTGAAAGATCAGTCTACTATAAAGAAATTGAACCAACGAAAGAAGATTTTCTTGAAAAATTATTGAATTATCGAGATTGATTTTGTCTCCTTCGGATCAGGAGAATCAGGGTCCCCATCATTAGAAGAGTGGTTATTGGCAATCCAATTCCTCCAGTTTCGGTCGGAGTTGTTTCAGAAGTGATGGCATTGGATGTTCCGGAAAAGGTCGAGGATACTGAAGAAATGTCAATGTTAAACCCACTAAGCAGGATTAGCTTTGCATATCCATCCAAAGTCAGGGAGAGTTCGTTGCCATCCATAAAATAGGTCGCGTTTCCATTCAGGACATCTACAAGAACTGCATTTTCTGGAAGATAGGAATCGTTAAGGAAAATACGTACTCTTTTGGAGTAAGGGTCACGATTGACGACGACAACCGCGTCAGGATTGTCAGCATTGGCGAGATGCCTATAAAAGGTCATGACACCATCCTGTGTATCCTCGGGAATGAGAAAATCACCTTGTCGAAGGACAGGATAGGATTTCCTGACATGGATCAGTTTTTTGTAGAAATCCAGCATGGTTGTATTCATTGCATCCCATGGAAAAGTTCCTCTTGTTCCAGGATCACCGAGACCTTCCATTCCCACTTCATCACCATACCAAATAACCGGAGTTCCGGGGAATGAGAATTGAAGAGTTGCCGCAACAAGAACCAAATCAGAATTGCCATCAAGAACACTGCGGACCCTAGATCGATCATGATTCCCGAGGTTTACCCAAAGGGAATAGAAGGCTTCTTTGGGATAATTTTCTTGGATTGCACGCATCAACTCGGCATATGTAGAATCCAAATAATTTCCCCGTATCCAGTCAAGAGTGTTGAATCGGAAGGGCATGTTTTGGGTACCGTCATTTTGGTCACCAGTAAGCCATTGGGTTGCCCTTTCCCAGATCTCACCAATAACAACTGCATCAGGATTGGTGGTCTTAACAGTATCACGAATGGCTCGGTTCACCAGACGACTGTTTTGCCCATCTTGGTACATATTGTTGACATCCAACCGAAATCCATCCACACCATGACTCATCCAATAATCAAAGATATTGTTTGGACCGGTGACCAACTCCTCCAAGGCAGTTGTTCCTTCATAAATTATTGTTGGGATGTGTTTCAATCCGAACCATGCGTCATAATCTTCATTGTAATCATAAAAACGGAACCAATCATAGTATGGGGATTGAAATGGATGTTCAAATGCACCCCAGATGTCAGGATAATAATCAGGGACATTGAACCCTTGGGCACGTTCAAGATCGAAAATATTTTGGTTCTCATACCTTTGGAAATAAACTCCTTGTGCAGAATGATGGTTGATCACAGTGTCGTAGATGATTTTGATGCCATTCTCTTCCAAAGTCGATGAGAAATTATCAAAGAACTCCATGCTCAGAGT
Source organism: uncultured archaeon (assembly GCA_964645535.1). Taxonomy (GTDB): domain Archaea; phylum Asgardarchaeota; class Heimdallarchaeia; order Heimdallarchaeales; family Kariarchaeaceae; genus WAKA01. The sequence goes on from CAZYCQ010000008.1 coordinate 51,731, forward strand.
GTAGTTGTTTAATGGTCTTCCTCCATCCCTTCCTGCTAAAACACCATAATAGCTGTCCAATACGCGATAATCATCTACGGAATAGCCATGATTATCTGGAGCCTCTGTAAAGGGATTAAACCAGATGAAATCAACTCCAAGTTCCTTGAGATAATCAAGTTTTTCCATTACCCCCTGAAGATCACCCCCGAAATAGTCATACCCACCTTGAGGCTCTTCATCCCAAGACTGATGTTTTGTTACATAAACTCGCGGTTCATCATCATTGTCCATTATACCATTTCCGTTTGAATCCCATTCATACCAAACCACATCCCCGCTTGAACCATCACCGACAGGATCATTGGACAAATCTCCATTATAGAATCGATCTATGAAGATTTGGTACCCCACTGCATTTTTGTGCCATTCAGGGGTTGTGAAACTCGGATCATAGAAAACAATGGCATAATCTCCTTCAGAATCATGGGTATCGGTAACTCTTCCAACCCCTCCAGTCTGATAGCCTCTGTTATCCTCAAATTGAGATCGAACTACGTCATCATTATAGTAGTCGGTATCTGTTCCATCAGTAAGCAAGAAAGCATAATAGATGTCTGTTGGTTCGTCAGGACTGGGAAGTGTTATTTCCCAATAATCATATGTAGAATCTGAAGAAGTTATGGACATCGGGACATAATTATCTGTTCGTTTTACATTGTCCCAATATTTCAATTGGACGCCTGTCAGATCATTTCGATAGGACCGAATCCTGAGGGTCACATCAGTCCCCACAGGCACTGCACCAGTAAGCTGTGTTCCCCAACCAGGATTTCTGTAGAATGGGTCTCGAGAATCGTGCAGGATACCATCCCATTCAACATTGTTGTCGTTTGATGCAATATGGCTTTTAACAATTGCCAGTTTATTGGTGGCAAAACCACTAGGGAGAGAGGCAAGCAAGCCTATCAACAAGAGAATTGCAAAAGATTTTTGATTCTTCATTGATCAAAAGGAAGTAAAATCCAATATGATTAAAGCTCTTTTCTGATTCAAAGGAAAAATGTTTGTTTTGCCTCTATCAAAGTTTTTTCTTTTTATTCAGAGCCATTGCAATAAAAGTGGGAATTACCAGTGCAGGGTAAAAACTCGCATCTGCTTCCAATGCGGAGGATGAGGTCTTTGTTACTTTTGGAGTGGTGATGATCATCTGTGTAAGATCTTTATTGAGGGAATTTGCATCCGTAATTGCGGAAAACCAAGCGTCCATTGTCAATTGAATGGCTAATTCAAGCCTCTCCACAAGAATTTCTGATGTTTCATTGTAGAAAGTCCCCCAATAGTCACCACTTTCTTTTGCTTTGTCATCTGCCTCCAATAGAAGGGGAACAACAGCCAATCCGCTTGCAATTGCAGCTTTGGTAGCATTATAGATATCTGAGACATACTTGGGTTCCCCTATTTCTACCTGTTGCCAGATGGCTTCCCAATATTTGTCAGGAAGAATGGTTTCAAACCGGGAGTGGATACCATCATTCCCAGTCAATTGTCCATCAAAGTTAGAAGTGGCATGGAATGGCTGTGATGCATCCGACAGGTAATGGGACAGTGATCCCATTAGAAGAAGGACTTCATTTCCCTGGTTCTGTTTGATGGCCTCAACTAATTTCAAGGAAGTGTTCATTGCTGCCCATGAAACAACACCTAACGAGTAGTTTTCAGAGGTTGAGGAAACATTGATGTCTGTATGGGGAATATCTGAATCATCATAATGTCGCGGTCTTTCATTCGGATCCTTATCCTTGTTTTCGTCCGGGAAGATAGAGCCCTCACGTAACTCTTGGACATGAGCTTGTAGCCAAGTTTTCCAATTTTCTGGCAATTTTTCAATGGCTCTTTCTGCAACTTCCTTATGAACGGAATACCCCCAAGCATTTGCCGGCATTAACATACCCTGAAGCAAGAAAAGGAGATAAAAGGCAATAAGATATTTTTTCATCGACGGAGGCAGGAAACACTTCAACTTAAAGATCATGTCAGCGGCCATACCAGATTACAAAATTCAATACAATTCGAATATCTTTAAATTATGCAGAATTTTCACTACATCATGAACTTTCGAATTTTGGTTTGGTTAATTGCCATTTTGTTGATTGGAACAACAGGCAATACCTTAGGAAATAACCACGTCATGTCAATCACTTATAAAAGTACGGGAATTTCTGACATGAGTGCGCAGTTCCTGAATTCATCTGCAATCCCCTTGTCTCCCCTTGCAGATGTAGATCGAGCGGATTTGGCCAATTATACGGCAACCATAAATTTCGATCCCCAAACATCCAACTATACCGTTCAAATGACCATCAGCTTCAGAAACCCGGTAAATGAGCTACACACCATCCCACTCAACCATTGGCTACTTTCATTCACCGATGAATTCCTGTCCAGCGCACAGAAAAACGATCGAGGGATTTACCCCAATGGCTTTGATGACATTTTTCTTCAATATGGAAACATTTCGGTCAATGGGAGCCCAGTCAATTATTCAATTGTTTTGACACATCTTGAACTCTTCCTTAATTCCACGAACTTTGATCCCATTCCTCAAGGGGAGATTGTCACAATTTCTATGGAATTTAATGCAGATGTTCCAAATTCTGCGAGAAGATATGCTAAGCTCATCGGACAGGATGGAAGCGTGGTCTATGCCATGCCCCACATCCTTCCCTTGCTCCCAGTATATGAGGAAGGGCTGTGGAGAGCAGATCCTTTTGATTTTCGGGGAGAACCATTCTATTCTGAAGCATCGTTCTTCAGAGTTGAAGTCATAACCCCAATTGATTTTGTTTATGGGGCTACAGGCCATATCGTTTCCGAACAAACAGACAATGGGACAAAAACAAGAATTTATGAGGCGTATCCAGTCCGGGATTGGGCAATGGTCGGATCTCTGAATTACGAAATGAGTGAGGGAATCGTTGCCCTACCTAGTGGAAGGGAGGTCTCCATCAAGTCGTTCTATCTAAGTGGAGACAGTGCATTTGGAATTGAACAGAAAAGATATGGAGTTGAGGCAATAGCCTTTTTTTCAAGAGAGACAGGTGTTGAATATCCCTATGATGATTACGTCCTTGCCCAAGTTGTAAGTGTGTTCTATGGGGGAATGGAATATCCCCAACTGGTTTTGAATGCAGCAAGTTCAAGTGGCGTGGTTGTTCATGAAACAGGCCATCAATGGAACTGGGGAATCATCGGGATGGATCAGCCCCACGAAACATGGCTTGATGAAGGGCTGACCTCGTTTTGGACAGATGAATTCCATGTTTTTGATGGAACTGAGACACGCCAAAGTCTTGGCAACAGATACAATAAGGCATACATCAAAGACTTCAAACAGTCGCCAGACATCATCAACCATACCATCTATAATTCCACAGACTATGTTCTGATGAGCTATTACAAGATGCCTGCGGTTCTCCATGATCTGCAACATTTGATCGGGGATGACCTCTTTAAGTTGATTCTCAAGAACTTCTATAGGGAAAATAGATTTGGAATTGGAAAATCCACGGAAATGATTGACGAATTCGCCCAATCCCTGAATGGCGATTGGATCTATGATTATTTTGATGCCTTTTTGAATACTCATTTTATCCCCCACTACAAAACAAAAATTTCCGTGTTGAAATCCAATGCCACCTTTACCACAGTACAAGTCAACTTCACTGATTTTTGGCCAGGAGTCCCGCAACGAATTGAACTGGATACGTCCGCATTTCCTGCACCTTTTGAAAAAAGCATTCTTGTGGATGGGAATATCAGTGGAGTGTGGGAAGTTGAATCTCCCTATTTTGAGGATTTCTATTTTGATCCACTAAGACAGAATCTTGCAACCTACAATCAAAGATATTATTATGTTCCTCCACTTTACCCATCAGAACCTTCAACGAGGATAACCACAACCAGTGAAACCGAAAACTTTACATCAAACGATGTTTCGTCGACTATTCCTTCAGAATCCCGATTGGCAATTTCTTTTTCCATGGTGATGGGTTCAACCATTATGGCGATAATTGCAAGACGAAAAAAGGCTATTTTTTCCGCGCATTGACCCCATTTTTCTAAGTTAGTGATCTTTTTCAGATGTTTTTTGCGTATTTTTTGCAACACATTATCATCGCAAAGCATAAAGGGAACAGAACTGTAGGACGGATGTTGACAGATCAATCGGTTTCTGATTTTTTGCGAATGGGTGATTTTATCAACCAAATTTTTGTTGTGCACAAATCTGGGATTGTCATTCTTTCTAGGATTTATCAGCAAAGTTGCATTTCCTCAGACCCTCAACTTATTGGAGGATTGCTGAGTGCAATGTTGACTCTGGTTCAACATGACACGAACGATACACGTTATTGCAGTTGGGAAATGGATGGAAGGCACAGATTGAAAGATATCGGGATGTCCTGCTCCAGATGGTTTATCGGCACCCATGGAGACTTCACCATTGCAACCCTAGTTCCCTATAGCTCACCCTTGATCACTTCAAACAGATATGATATCATTCAGAAAATCAATCAAGCCATAATTGCCTCTTTTTCAATCTTCATCGAATTTGGGACAGATGGAATAAACGGAAAGGTTGAAGCCATTCAGGATTACACAATCGAGTTTGGGAACACACTCGACAGTCTGATATTTGAGTCCCTGTATGACAATCTGGGTATAGAAATAGGATTTGAAAAGGGGAAGCATTATGATGTACAGAGACTAGTATAATGAATGAAAAAGGTTCAGAATCTCATTTTCCTTGATGAGCTTCCCATCAGCCACACCAACCTCCATAAGAGGGAGCAAGGAACTGATGAGGGTTTGGAAAGCTAATTGGTCTGTTTTTTGTCGAGGAGTTGTGAACAGAATCACATCAAAATCGCCTACTGTTTCAATGAAAATGACGGAATGCCAGAAGAAAATGGCATTTACGTTCTCCTTGGAATTACGTATTTCTTCGACAAGACCGTTGATGCTGGAGATAAAATGCTCTACAAGGATTGAAATGAGCTCTTGGTTTTTTTCTTTGATTGAAGATCGAAAAATGTATTCCCCCTTGTATTTAATGAAGAGGTCAGTACTCTTTTCATGCCCTTCTACTCCAAAAAGAGTGGGAGAAAATATCAATAGGTCTTCAGCACTCTTGCGTATTAAGGTATAAGGATCGGTAATGTTCTGAATTATCGAATAATTTGAATCTTTGAGAAAGAAATTGAGGATTTGTATGAAGTCATAATTTTTTCCGTTAAGGATATGCCATTTGACCAAATCACGACATCCCTTGAAATTATCATCTGCACGACGTGTCTCACCAATTTTAAGATAGAAGAGTCCCTTGATGAATAGAACATAGGTATGCAAAAGCTTCTGACCATATCTTAACGAGATGGTTTCCAAGATTTGTATTGCAGATTCAAGACGGGTACGCAGAAGAGAATATTCCCTGGTTTCTTGTTGAACTGTCCCTAGGGATTTAAACCACATACGGACAATGTTGAAATAATAGTTGATTAATGAAGGAAGTTCTCTTACGATTTTCTTTTTGAGGAGAATTGAAATATCAATATTCATTATTTCCATAAAGAATTTTTGTAGATTCTGTGTGTACTCTTGATAGTTTGTCTCAAACCACTTTCTTGAAGCCAATGCAACAGGTTGAGAACGGTCATTCACCAAAAGGGAATGGATTTTCACCCGCTTGGCCATATTTGCGTCCCAAAGTACATTGAGGATAAAGTTCAAATCAAATTTCGGATAGTCTTGGCGGAATTCGTCAAGTGATTTGATCCTGATTGAGGGATTGAGGAACAAGATTGTTTCAATGAATTTGTCAATGTCAGGTGTTCTTTTAGAAGGTACAATGAGATTGAAGGTGAGATAGTGAAAGGGATCGATATTATCGGGGTGTTCAACAAGAAGGAAACGATTTGAAAGGTAAGGCAATTGTTGCAGACTTGCAATTCGGATCCATTCAGGAGTTCCTTTTTCAAGAATAAACACAATATCGGGAAAGGAGGGATGTTGACCCTTGGCACGAACCTTTTTCCCTGAAAGTTGACTGAATTCAGGGGAGACCGGGAGGGGATCGCCTAAACCAAAATATCGGTAAGAATAGGCCATCAGATCACGATCCAGATGTTCCTCGATTATGGAACCTTGGTGGAATTCAAAATGTCTCAGAACATTTAGAGCAAAACAAATCAATCGTAAATCCTGTGTTTTGTTGATTTCTTTTGAAAGCAAGGTGAATGAAAATTCGTCATGATGGAAATTAAGGATTCTTCCAGTTTCAAACCAGACATCCTCCAACCATTCGTCATCATCATAAATTTCCTTTACCAATTCTGAAAGGGCAACCACGAATGTTCCCAACAATGTTGAAAGGTTCCGTTTTCCTCCTGCATTGAAACCAAATAATGTTAGACTTTCTTTGGAAATGGATATCGATTCATAGGGATGTTTGGGAGGGGGAATGAAATAGGGATTGGTGATGAAAAGCATCATCCAATTGAATTGAAAGAGGTTTTCAATTATGGGATCAATATCAGCCAAGCTTAATTGTTCCTGTTCAAGATAAGATAACCCTATTTGAAATTCCTTCGTGAAGCCCTGTGTAAGTTTGCTTTGATCAAACAGAAGAAGCCAGTCCAAAAGTTCTCCTGCTTTTATTTTCAATTGGGAGGTCAGCTCTTTTCTCCCAAAACAGTGATTGACCAATCCTTGAATGATGAGGAGGTATGCACAAAGAAGAAACTGAGAATGCGTTTCCAATTGATCGTGTAATTCTCCGATAGCAACATTCAATAGATCGACATAAACGATGTCATTTTGTTCCTTAAGGAGTTGATAGAGTATTCTGCCCAAGGCAATTCGCCCCTCAATCAACCAATAGGTCTCTTCATTTCGAAAACTTCCCAAATCCATAATCGAAAATGCATGTAAGGATTCTGTCGAAGATATTTTGTACCCAAAGATTTTCTGGAAGTCAATTGAACAGGAGTCAATCAATTGCTCTAGATCTGCAAAAGAATAGTCGGATGTAGAGGATTTTTTTGAGGAACTAGACGAGTTGGGATAAGCTGAGGCAATCTGATTATTGAAGCACTTTTCATTAAAAAGTTGAAAATATTTATTGTCTTGTATCAATCCCACCACATAGGAAAGATTATCACAACCTATCATGATTTCTGATTAAATAAATTTATTCTACAACCGTATGGGGAATTTTTGATTTCCGATGCGTCCGATGGAACTTTTAGAAAACTGTTAAACGCAAATATAACCATCATTTCCGATGGAAATGTGGCAATGCAAATGACTTGAGAATTTGAGGGTAGAAATAGTATCTTTGCGCAATTTGAACCCCCTTTCCGTTCAATATTTACTTGTTTCCTAAACTTATGAGTGAAATCATTCATTCCTCATAATGTGATCAATGACTGAAATGTAGGTTTCAATCATATGCTCTTCAAAAGAAAGGGTGCTCAGAAACTTGATGGCAGATTCCAATGTTGATTCCAGTTTATCAAACCATTTAGGGTTTATAATGATCCTTTGATTGTTATCAAGCAAAACTTGTGTTAGGAGATGACGATAGCCAAACCCTTTGGGGGGGACTTGACCGATAATATCTTTGTCATTCAAGATGATGAAACTTTCATCGATCTCTTTGGAGAATTTCCTTTTGAACCATCGGTTCCCAGTCCTAGGCATGCCAAAGGACCAGAATTTAATCGGCAACTGAAATCTTTGTTTAAGAGACATTGCCGCGATTGAGCCAATGCCACCTCCCATGGAATAGCCAATTACCTCAATTTCTGCAAGAGAAGGCCGTAATGCCTTCAGCTCCTCTATTTTTTGATAGATTTCAGCTTCAACAGATCGGAAGGCTTGAAAAAAACCGGCATGAACCTTTGGTCGAAAGAAAGGACATCGTTGATGTGGATAGGGAGTCAGAAGGATATTGATATTGGTGAGAAAATCCTGGGGAGAATCTGTTCCCCTGAAAACAACTAGGATGGATTTGGATCCTTCAGCGATATACCCTTGGATGTCGCTCTTTTTATTATCAAACACATGAAACAGCTCATATCCCAATGGTCGAATTCCTTCTTCAATCTGTTGTGGAGATGTTTTGAAAGCCAAAAGGCACAACGATGCAAATTTTTTGGCAGAGGCTAAATCAAAGGAGTTCATTGATTGAAAATATGCTTCCCTAAATATGAAGGTTTTCAGATACCAAAGTATGACTTTGCCAAGTCATTCAGTTCGTCAATCACTTCATTGGGGATATAATTATATGAGGTCACATCATATTTCTTGAAAACATCTACAGCCTTTGTGGAAAATTCCTTAAGGGCGACCTTATCCCGTATTTCCTTGTTCATTGTGAAAAGAATGAAGTTCAACTTTCTGACAGGGTAAACATAAATTGCACCTTTTTTGAAGTAGATTCGTTCTAAGCTCTCACTGTCACCAAATTCATTGACCAATGTCATCAGTGCATTGACGAAGTTCCCCAACAGTATTGGGAAATCCTGATTGGCAGATGAGATATTAGAACGGTAGTACAATGTCATCATGTTAGTTGTTATGATAATGGAATGTTGTAACCCTTCGGGGATAAGTTCATCAAGCCCAAAAAATGGTTCTTTTAACCAAACAAGTTCTTCAACGGGAATAGAAAGAAGTGCATCGAGTGCATAAAGAAAATCCTTTTCGGCCTCATCCATGTCAAGAATCTCATTTTCCAGCAAAGAAAGATAGAAGAAGCCGATGGTATCAAAAATATTCACGACGTCTATTTCTGAATCATTGTGCTGAAACCATTGTTTCATTTGATCTGCGGCAAGAAATGTACCCTCTGCATTCTCACGGTCATGGATTGAATGGTAGATCAATGACCTGACATAAAGGGAAAACATCATGAGAATTTTTTGGTTGAAATACGTCCCAATTATTTCAATCTGGTTCAGAGCATTGAAGATTGTGCTCAAGTAACGGGTTTCCTTATTAGGTTGGTATACACCATTTTGGTAAAGCACTTTTGCTGCAAGACCTATCATTGCCTTCAATCCATTGACATAATCAATCAAGAGGTTGGCCAATTTCCTTTTTTCCTTGACCTCATTGAGTCCAAGGGCAAGTTCAAGGAAATTTGCATCAATTACCGTTTCAAGATATTCCTCCATTAATTGTTGATCCAAGGCATCTCTAACTCTTTGAACCTTGACACGTTGAGCCAAAAAATTCTCTATCATTGTGGATCTGGAATATCGAAGGAGGTATTCATCATGCAATGATAAAAGATAGTTGCCAATTTGGGTGTCGGTATTATCAATCTCGAAGAAACCATGAATTAGTTCATCTTCTTCCATATTCAGAATTGTGGGTTTGATGCCTTCGTCGACATTGATGAAATATCGATATCGATCAGGATATCGGGACTTGAGATGGGATAGAAAGACCATGGAATTTGCAATGAATTCATCCTCCCAATCTTTCAGATCAATCAAGACACAAAAGGAAGGGGTTTTGCCGACCAAAAAGGCTGCCTCATATCCAGAGGTGGTCGAATAAATCGGGAATTCATCAATTTTTGGAGCTTTTACAAGATCATGTACTTTCAAATGGATAATTGACAATCTTTCGATGAAGACACACCTTCCTTGAACCAATAAACACATAGGTTTTATAATAAAAAACCTTTGTGGAAGCTTTATTTCAGATTGGCATCATTTCTTAAACCATCCATTAAGTTTCTGATATCTACATTACCACCGCTAAGTATCAAGCCGATACGGAGATTTGAATCAGCCTCAAGTTTATGGAGAGCTGCAAGAGAAACAGCACCGGATGGTTCCACGACGAGTTTCATGCGTTCCCAAAGAAATTGCATCGCATCAATGATTTCTTTTTCCGAAACGGTGATGATGTCATCAACATATTTAGTTATCAAGTCAAAGGTTAATGGAGAAAGACTTGTTCTCAACCCATCGGCGATTGTCTGTGGATTGGTTTGGGGGAGGAGTGTTCCTGATCGGAAAGAACGGTAGGCATCATCGGCCATCTTCGGCTCAGCACCAAATACTTGGGAAATAGTTCCAGAAAGTTTTGAATAGGCAGATGTACCACTTAAAAGACCCCCACCACCAACAGGAGCGATAATTGCATCCAAATTTCCGACTTGTGAGACAAGTTCCATTGCAACAGTTCCTGCGCCCTGAATGACTTTGACATTGTCATATGGATGGATAAACACATATCCGTGCTTATCGATTAACTGCTGACAGGTTTGTTCCCTTGCCTCCTGTGTAGGTTCACATTCGATGATGGTTCCACCGTATCCCCTAGTAGCATCTTTTTTTACTTGAGGGGCGTTGTTTGGCATGACAATTGTTGCTTTTATATTCAAAAGCTTACAAGCGAGGGCAACGGCTTGGGCATGGTTGCCGCTGGAATGGGTGATGACGCCCCTTTCCCGTTCTTCCTCAGTCAATTGAGAAATGGCATTGTATGCACCTCTGAACTTGAATGCACCCATACGCTGGAAATTCTCTGCCTTGACAAATACATTGTGTCCAGTTAATTGGTTTAGGGTTCGAGAGGTCATAACAGGAGTCTTATTTGCGATTCCCTCCAATCGTTGCATGGCCTTCGCAATCTCTTCTAGCACAAAGGCATTCTCCCCAATGGATATTTATTCCTTTCATTTGCAGGTAGTCAGGAAAAGAGATTTTGGGAGGTAATAATTTGCCCATCCATGAGAGAGTGTCAGGGAAATTGGATCCAAAATTCCATTGGAACAGGTCTTGTATGAATAGGTAAAGAGAAGTGAAAGGTTAGCATCAACATCCGCAATGGTCGAATTGAAAAAAAGTGGAACAAGGTAATGGGTTTGATTGTATGATTCTTGCAGACTAAAATCATGGGTTTTCATCAATGCGGTATAGTTTTGAGTGGACAATGGCGATGATGAAAACTGTGAAGTCAGATTCAGTTTCTGGCCAAATCCAAGAAACTTTAAGAAGAAGGAGTCATTGATTTTCTCTGCATCAAGAATAAAATCCTCATTCCCAGAGAATTTGTCATCATCTTCAAGATCTAATTGTACAAAAGAGGGGGTGACTTTTTCATTCATCAGGATAAATGGCATTTTGAATACAAATGATGCGGGCGTACTCAATTCAATTCTGATGGCAACCTGTTCATGGTATTGCGGTCTGAAATTCAATAAAATCGAGGGAAGCGAAAGCATGGCGACCAACAGAATGACGAAAAGTATTAACACGAGATACGGGCTTTTCAGTTTTTTCAGGGACATCCAACCAATCAACAGGTGTCAGCATTTGAATGCAGTGTTAGGGATTATGCGAGAGTTTACATAATTTGAATGAAGAATCGGTATGTGTCACTTTCAGGTCTGGCAGATTTTTTTGGAATTCGGGACACAAGATACGTGGAATTAGGAATCAAACCCAAATCATGTGGAGGGGGCGAAGAATTCAAATATTTTGCATTAATAGGTGATAAATTCCTTGACTTGGTTCTAATTGAAAAATTCGGGGAAAAAGGGATCCTGAATACTGGAAGAATTACGAAAAAAATAGCAACCATGGTAAATGCAAGCACATTGGGAAGGGTTGCAAGGAATTTAGGATTGCACGAATTAATGAAACCCCTTTCACCAAAACATAAGATACATAACAATGAACTAAAGGAAAGTGTTGAAGCCTTATTGGGGATCTGTTATTTGATTAACGGGTACGCAAAAGGCTACACCATAGCACAAAAATTGATCGGTCTTCTTGAAAGAAATGCAGTGGAAAGCAATTTTAAGGGTAAAGCCAATGAAATTCTACAAAAAAAAGGGAGTGCGCCTGCCAAATATGAAACCATTAGAATTGGAGGAAAGGATCATGAACCAATCTTCCGTTCAACAGCAATTGCCCGACTTGCGGAAGAGGATATCCGAATAGAAGGAGAACCGATGAAATCAAAGAAAGAAGCGGAACGGGATGCCGCAAAGAAGCTGTTTCATTCCTTAAGAGCCTTGTTCAGAAATGAGCCCTAGCATCTTGAAAATGAAGGTGTAGACAAATGCGAGTTCCTTGAGATAGTCATATCTTCCAGAAGCACCGGCATGACCTGCACCCATATTTGTCTTAAGTAACAGGGGATTGCTGTCAGTCTTTGTTGCTCTCAATTTTGCAGTCCATTTGGCAGGTTCCCAATAGTGAACTCTTGGATCATTCAATCCGGCAGTGATAAGCATTGCAGGATATTCTTTCGGTTCGACATTATCATACGGAGAATAAGAGAGGATATATTCAAAGTATTCAGGATCATTGGGATTCCCCCATTCCTTGTATTCAAATGTTGTCAGGGGAATGGTCTCATCCAGCATGGTATTGACCACATCAACAAAAGGAACCCTTGCCACCACTACCTTGAACAGATCAGGTCTCATGTTGACCACAGCCCCCATCAACAACCCTCCCGCACTACCACCCATGATGGCCAGCCGATCAGGGGATGTATACTTTTTCTTAATGAGATGTTCTGCAACTGCAATGAAGTCGGTAAAGGTATTTTTCTTTTTCTTGAGCTTGCCTTCAAGGTACCAAGGCTTGCCCATCTCGCCACCTCCACGGATATGGGCAATCGCGTAAACCATCCCCCGTTCAAGAAAACTGAGAATGGGAGAATTAAATCCAGGATCGATACTGTAACCGTATGAACCGTAGCCATAAAGTAAGGCGGGAGCGGATCCGTCAAGAGGGACATCCTTACGGTAAGCTATTGAGATAGGGATCTGAGTTCCATCTTCAGCAGTAGCGTAATCCCTTTTTGTCACAAATTTGCTTGGGTCAAAACCCTTCACCTCCTCTTGCTTCCGGACAATTAGCTTCTGTTCAGAAACATCATAGTCGTAGGTTATTGGAGGAGTAATGGGTGAGGAAAAACGGAACCTGTAGTATTTGGTTTCGTAATTTGGATTGCTCCCGGATCCAAGGGCATAAATCTGTTCAGGAAGTTCAATATCATGAAATTCACCCTTTCCAACATCAAAGATCGAGATTGCCATAAATCCCCCTTCTCTTTTGAATATTGCCAAGAAATCCTTGAATGCATCAATGCCCACAATTCGGACTGCGGGATCATGAGGAATAAACTCAGTCCAATTTGATCGATCAATGTTGTTGATGGGACATTTCATGATTTTGAAATTGATGGCATCCTCATTCGTCACAATATAGAAATTGTCTTCATGGTGGGTGATTGAATATTCCACACCCTCTGTCCTCGGAGCAAAAACAGTAAGGGCAGATTGTAAACCAAATCCGGCATCACCTTTGGGAACCAAGGGGGCAAACCAAGTCTCAGTGGTGTCAGATGAGATGCTTGAAACCATCAGATAACCCTTGCTTCTTGATTTGCCGAAAACAACGAAATATTCCTTGTCCGCCTCCTCATAGATCAATTGATCTTCTTCAACAGCCTTTCCCAATTCATGAAACTTGAGTGCGTAGGATCGATGGATATCATCCAATATCGTGTAGAAGATGGCTTTGCCGTTGTTGTCCCATTCAATGGCTCCAGCAACTTCATTGATTTCAGTCAAAATTTTTCCCGTTTCAATATCCTTGATGAAAAGATCATAGGTTTCATATCCATTCGTGTCAATTGAATATGCCATCAGTTTATGGTCAGGGCTTATTTTCAGTGCCCCCAATCGAAAGTATTCATGACCTTCAGCATACTCGTTCTCATCAAAAATCACCTCTTCCGGAGATTCCATGGATCCCTTCCTTCTACAATGGATTGCATAGTTCAATCCCTCAACAGTTCGCACATAGTAGAAATAATCATCAATTTGAACGGGAACACTCATATCGGTTTCCTTGATTCGACCTTTCAGCTCCAAGTAGAGTTGCTCCTGAAAAGCTTCGGTGTCTTTCATGAATGCCTCGGTATATTCATTTTCAGCCTTGAGGTAGTTGATGACCTCTTCATTGTCTTTATCCCTTAACCAGAAATAGGGGTCCTCCAGTTTTCGCCCGTGAATCTCTATGACCTTAGGTTTTTTCGGGGCTATCGGAGGGGAGAGTTTTTTCCGTAACATAAGACGAGATCGACCATCCATTTTTCATTGTTTTGGAAACAGACTTTTTGAAAAGTCCATTTATGATCCTTTTCTGTTTAGCAGAAATTTAATAATGAGTGAGTTGAAGGAAATAACATGGCGGAACCCACGGATGTAAGCCTATACATCCGAAGACTGCAAGTAATTTCTCAGGACGGATTGACAATCTATCACTATCCAGATACCTTCAAGAAAAATCCACAATTGATTTCAGGGATGCTCTCCGCCGTCTTCCTATTTATCAAGGAAGAATATGGGGGAAATGTCAAATCCATCATGCTTTCAGATCGGAAGATCAATTTCATAAGATATGGGAATTATCTCATAATCCTAGAACTAGAAACATTTGTTGATGAGGGATGCACACAGATTTTCTTTGATTACCTTTTGGATCTCATGAAACCGGTTTTTGATAAGGCAAAGTCGGACTACAATCTTGCCATTACCCTTTTGGAAAGTATTGACCTAGGGCAGATATTCAGCTATGAACGGCAACTAGAGATTCTTATGAGACATGAAGTGCCAAGAGCATTGCAGGATGCATTTATCTTGATGCGAAGAAACAAGATAGAGATAAAACACACAGGAAACTGGTCTGCAAAGGCCATAGCTCGCTTCAAGGAACTGTTCGACAATAGGGATCAATTTGAAGCAATGAACATTGGAAAGGCGGAAGATGGAAGTTTTCAGACATTGATAAGTGATTCCACCACCAAAGCGGGGGTACTTTTCTTGTACCTACCCACTTATTCTTTTCAACTTTTAATCGCATTGCCTGAAAAGAGGGATAGCCTGTTGCTAAATATAGAGACTGGATTGAAAAATCTGTTTAGCTATCTTTTTGAGATGTATCCTCAAATCGATCTGGAAAAGATCAAGGAATATTTGCTTTCATTACGATTTCCCATAGAGATTAAGCATGACCATGAGTCTCAGGAAAATACGTTCAAAGAACAGATTCCAGACATGAACCCCATTAAGTTCGGAGTTCTAGCATTTGAGTTGCTTGGCAGTGACCTAGCAGTGGCAGTTGAGAGAGTTTTTACAGGAGAAAAGGTCGCAATTGTATGTGGAGAAATCGCTGCGTTTGCCATTAAGACATTGTTTCAGCACTTTCTACCGAACTTAACTGAACAAATCCAATATTTTATGGATTCGGATTTATTCGTGGAAAGGAATGGTTTAATTTTGATCCATCCCAGATTGGAAACACATTTGGAAAAAAAGAAGTTCAAAATTATTAAATTAGGGGAAAAACGCCAGAAAACGGATAATTCATCGTATATCTATCGAATATTCCGTGAAGCAACTGAATTTACCCTAGAAAATCGTTTGATCTTTTTTGCAGAAAAAATAAAGGAAATGACGGACATCTATGGAGACATCCTATTCTGCACTGTTGCAGAGTTTGATCGTGAAAGGGCTAGAAAACAGCTGAAAAGGATCAAGGCAACCCATAAGGACATTTATGAACTAGGAAAGAAAAAATTGGCCAAAGAATATCCCCAACTCATTTCACATTTGAACCAATTGGAACGGGGATCATTTAACTGATTTCAAAAATCGAAGGCAACCTGTCCCTCCATTCTCTACGGAAAACATAAGAATACCGTTTCTCCTGTCGTCCCATTGAATTGGCCTTGTAATGATACCCTAGTCTTTGAAAGCCAATTTTTTCATAGACGTGCTGCGCACGGGCATTGCCAGATTGGGTTTCAAGCCATACCGATTTAACGGATGTCAGTTCAAAGGTTGCGAATAGATACATCTGTGTGGCGATGGTACCTATTCCCAATTCCAAGAAATCAGGATGAAGGGCAATGCCGAAAATTAGTTCATCAAGGGAATCCGGTACAAGGGTCGAGATTCTGCCAACCAATAAAGGATCCGCTGTTTTTCGACGGAAAAGACCTTTTTTTGGTTCTTCTTTGGTTTTCAAATCAACGGATTCCCCAAAACTTAAGGCTTTCAAATACTGTCTTGTTTGATCTAGGTTTTGAAGAAGAGTGGAGTCAATGAAAACGGAAAACCAAAAATTTTTCTCGGTACTGTTTCCCCTAAACCAAAATCTATGATCCTGGGGGCTTTGATAATTGAAATTCGCCCACAGAAATTCTTTTGCAGTGTAATGTGGCCATTTGCTAATTTCCTGAAGATCCTTCAGTGCCAACAATCGCATTAGAACCAATTTGTCCTTGGTTCTGATCAGTTTGTTTTCGAAGTTACTCTTCAAATTGCTGAATCCAATTTATTCTTTGAATTGAATCTTTTAAGTGTTAGGTAATCAAGAGGGAATCCAAACGGTGTAGGATCTGGGAGGAGCCCAAATTTCAACCCAACCATCACCGTTTGTCCATTCATCGTATGCGCGACCAGTCGCGTCAACGAGTCTTTGGTTCGTCCATTTGGTTTGAACCCATTGACCTTTCCATGTATCACCATCGTTCATCATCAAGATGATTCCAGGTTGAGAACCATAACCATTCCTTTGCATGATGAAAAGGTCATTGTCAGAATACAGAACGGAGGTTGAGCCACCTGCATAACCTGATCGAAGAGAGATCAGGAGGTTTATGGCATCTTTGAAACCCCAATCAAAATAATCTCTCCAAAAAACAGTAGGATATCCTTCACTAAGAAGAATGTAGGCGTAAGCCATTTCTTTCATGGTGAAGATTTCATTGGTATCATGATTGGCCACAAATGTCGTTGCATGGAAGGGATCACTACCGGCAAGACCTGCATATGCAAGACGACTCATGTCGAAATAACCACCACCTTCACTCATGTCCCTCAAGAGGTAGTATAATGGAAAATCGAATGCGGAAGCCTTGTAATCAGTTGAACTAATCCAGCCTTTCAGTAGATCTAAATTGGTATCCCAATATTCGCCGACACCATATCCGCCAACGTAAGTTAGCCAATCCCTCACCATCCAACCATGATAACCTTTTACATAATCAAATCGCCAATCGGTGAACCCAATTTGATCCCTAAGCCAAATCCCCCAATTAATAAATTCCTGCCAGACATAAGGGTTGGCGTGAGCTACATCAGGATAGCCACCGAAGGTTCCTTCGTCCGCCCATTCATATGTTGAGGGATGGAAATCGTTGTATCCTCTAAGAAATTTGCCACTTGCAACTCCACTGAAATCAGTGTAGGTATATGAATTGGTGTTCGGGTTCCATTGAGAATCTCCACCGGAATTGTGATTCATCACAATGTCTGCAGTGACATGGAGTCCCGCGGCCTTGGCAGATGAAATAAGGGTAATCAAGTCAGCCTTTGTCCCAAACCGTGTGGGAATGCTTCCTTTTTGGTCATACTCACCTAGATCATAGTAATCATAGGGATCATACCCCATAGAATAACGACCATTCATGGTTTTTGAAGGGGGAGGTAACCAAATGTTGTCAAAGCCGGCAGCAGCAATTTCAGGTATCTTTTGTGTGACTTCGGTATACCAATCGAGAGGAACGTCCCAATAAAATGCCTGAAGCATTACACCAGATCCCAAAGGACGTAGAGTATTGGCATACACATGTTCAACAGGTTGGATCATATCGGATGAATGACGATTGACATTCGCCACAAAAATATTCCCAACTGGGGTAACCAAAATACCAACCATAAAAAGAAAAGTTAGCTTCTTTTTCGACATAATCATCACATGCTGGTGATAAACGGACAAATCGTTGACTTATTAGGATTGCGCGTAAAAGATATGAAAATATTAGGAAAAGGAAAAAGAAGACCAATCTTTCAAAAAGTGTCCATTTTGCAGGCCCCTGACGAAAAGGATTGGTCTTCTTTGACGGATCCTTTCGAACCACCACCAACTTGTGATTGTGTCTAAGGATTCTATTGACCACTACTATAAAAAACTAGCTGTGGGGGTGATTATACGCATTTTTTCGAGGTTTTTCCTATAATAATATCTTTATTTAGAAGATTATTGAATATAAATATGTAAACAAATAATGAATAATTGAAAATCGAATAATTAAATCGAATTTTTTAAATGTAGACCTTTTGAACGAATATATAAGGAAAGAAACCAAAGACAACTCATGGATGTGTGCCTAGCCTGTGGACGCCCTTCAGGAGTGGAACAACCAACATATTGCCAATTCTGTTTTATTCCAATTCCAGTGGCTAAAGTACCAAAAAAAGAAGGATATGAGGAAAGGGTGCAATTCAGGGAAGTGTTTGCAGACAAGGTCATTGGAGACGAGCCTGATGCAAGAGAATTTCTTTTTGCTTTAGGTTTGGAAAAAATGGATCGGCCGAGCGTAGCAGTTGCCCTCAGTGCATTAGGAATGGAAAAAATGCATTTCTTAAGCTCAGAATACAATTGGAAGGAAGCAGAACGGTTGATTGATTTTGGCTATGCCCTTGCTCAAAGAACAGGGGAGGAATGGGCGATACGTAAAACAACATTACGTTTGGCTCAGCAGGAAATCCGAGCAGGCTTTCTTGAAAAAGCCATGAAACATCTGCAACAGATTCGAGGGACAGATCTAGGATTGGAGCTCCAAACCTATGGACCACCAGAACAGTTGGCCACAATATTCGATAATCTGGAAATTGAGGCAACCTTGAATTTATTGAAGTCATTCATGAAGGAGAAAACCAATCCTGATTTGGATCGAGCTGTTTCCCACATGTTTTCCCTTATGGAAAAGGATATTCAGCAATTGATTGCTAAAAAAGATCACAAGTCTTTTTTCCAAGGACTTCAAGATTCGGCTTTCAGTGTCCCTCGCCTCGACAGACTATGTTTTGTACAGAGCTTGATGATCCAACAGGAGATCGCGGCCTCAGAAAGTACGTTCAGCACTCAAACGATTGAAAAACTGCATACGTTGGGGAAATTTGTGATCCTGCTGGGAGAAATGAGTCCCAAGGACGACCCCACCTTTTATGCCCCTCAGTTAAGAGAATACATACAGATGTTTAACGGGGTCATGTGGTACGAAGAACCATTGGTAGAAACAGATTTGGATCTGACCCAGAGAACCATTCTTCAAGGGCATGCAACCATTCTCCAATGGAAAGACCTCATCCCACCCCAATTCTGGCTTCCACTCAGGCCGTCAAGATTCATAGAGATCTTCTTCAGGAACATGAAATGGGCAAAGATTTTGAATCCCTCAAAGTTTTATGAACCATGGCTAAACAGATTGCCAAAGGAAATACGACCATATGGAGAATACATGATTGCTGAAGGAATGCTACGATCCGGAAGATTAGAGGAGGGGATGGAAAGAATTGATAAATTGAGACAGGCACAGGAGTTACCTGAAGATCTGAGACCAATGATCGATGAATTGCTTCAAAAAACAATCCTTGAAGCAGAAGGCATATTTTTGGATGCAGCGTTCCAGAAACGAGTGGATGGAACCGAAGTCACCCTTTCAGTGGTCAGGGACATCAAAACAGACGATTTGACGGTTCGAATGGAGACATTCGGAGGAGAATTTGACGTTCCAAAATTTGACCGGCTCCTTAGGCTTCCCCTGAAAGAAGCTGAAGAAATCATGCCCCGGCACATAGCCATTGCAGGAGAGGTTTTAGAAAACATAATTTATTCCACACCGCACCATGATAATCAGACACTTAACCAGACCATTTTTACGGTAGGAACTTGGTATTATAGAGATGTTCATTGGCAGACACCCTTTACCAACGCCGGGAAACAATATGATGGAGTGAGGAATGATGTAATTGTATTTCGCCTATGGCAAGAGGATCAGGAACTTTCATTGATGTTTGAGGCAGGCAAGATTCCTGTTGAGGAAAATACAACCCTGATTAGAATTGGAACACCCAGCCTCTATCACCTTCGAGGAATTTTGGGTGATTTTCCTCCCGAGAAAATTCTGGAATGGATCGATCTACTCATTCAAAATCCTGAAAAATTCAAGCATATTGATATCTATACACTAAGAATTGATCTTGTTTAGAAAGGTTTGAGCATATTTTACTCGTTCACGAATGGGAGGATGAGAATAAAACAGCAAAACCTCCAGACGGGAAGGATGAAGATAGGACAGATTCTGAAGGGCAAGGCGGGTAAAGGCCGATTCATATACCTTCAAGTTCGGGATTTGTTGGATCGCTGCAATGTCTGCTGCTTTTTCTCGGGATCGGGAAAAGAAATTCTGGATCGGGAGAAAGAGCATGGTCCAAAACTCCAATGAAAAGGCAAAATAGAACATTGTCCGGAGGTCTGATTTTCCGTTGTAATCAAACCAATCAATCACCCATTGGAATCCAAGATCTATAAGGAAGAAGGCCACAAGCAAAAGGAACCCCAAAAAGACAATCATGCGGTAAACATCCCTGTTCTTTTGATGGGCGATTTCATGAGCCATGACAATCTCAATTTCATCCGGTCGGAAATTTTTGACAAGGGTGTCTCCCAAAACAATACGGATAGTACTACCAAAACCCGTCACCATGGCGTTCGCCTTGGTTGTCTGTTGGGACATTTGCAAGAGATAAATATCCTTGTACTTTATTCCCATGGTTTGAGCCAATTTTTCAATTCTTGTGCGGAGCTCACCTTCCGGAAAGGATTCCATCTTCATGAAGAGGGGAATGAGTATCACAGGAGCAATGAACTGAATGAAGGATAGAAAGACAAAAGCGACAAGAAAAGCATAAATCCACCAAAGCAGGGGGAATCGGTCAATGACAGAGTACACTAAGGTGATCAACCCACCAAGCAAGATCAATTGGATCAATAAATTTTTCAACTGGTCAATCAGCCATTGTCCCCAAGTTTGAGTGGAAAATCCATATCTACGTTCTAGGACATTCCCTGCAAGATCGAATGGAAATGAGAGCACGGTCGAGGTGATAGTGATCAGAGCGAACATCAGATAGGCAGAAAAAAATGAGAATTCTGTCCCAGTAATCTTTGCAAATAGTTCAGGAACACCTACCACCCACAAAACCAATAAGACAAAGGGACCGTACAGCATTGACGAAATTTGAAGCTGAAGCTTGGAATCATGATAACGTTTTGATTTCAGCTGAGTTTTCTCGTCCAATTCATCCAATTTGAGATAAGGAACATCGGCACCATTGAAATCGTATGATGTCTCTGTAGCGTCTTCCATGTATGATTAGAGAAAAGGAGTCCATAAAAATCATTACCGAAAACGTTGGTTCATCGGGAAGGTTTGACTTGGAAAATAGCATTGCAAAGATCCATAAGAGACTCTTTCTGAAGAATAACTTTCCGGTTTCCTCCGACATCAGGAAGAATTTTGCCAGGAGGGATTTTGAAAATCTCATCAATTTGTGAAGTCAGTTCCTGCGGAATGGATGATGAAAGATCATTGTCATCATAAATATCCTCAGGGAAATAGGAGATTGCCAAGAAAAACTTGCCTTTTTCAGATTTATGCTTCAAAATATGCTCCGCCAATTGGACAACCTCATCAATATTGTTATGGATATCGTCAAAACGGATGACTTGAACCACAACATCAGAGGTTCCTATGAATTGATGCCATGAAAGAATCGTTGGCCCATCCAATTCAAAAAAGATTGTGCTGTAACCATCTGGCCGCTCAAGTGCAAACAGGTTGTCAAAGAACAGAGGAGTATCTGTTTTAGGAGGGTAGCCATCAAACTTTTGGTAGGGCAATTGTTTCATGATAGTGGATTTTCCAGATCCCATGAGACCGGTGACAAGGCAGAATGTGTCATAGGAGGTTTTTTTGATGGTTTTAGATTTCTTTTCCTGTAACAGATCGATAATTGTGATTCCACCAGAAGGGAGAGGTTTATCGATGATAAGGACTTTCAGGGAGGAGGGAAGTTTGTCCATAGGGATATTTTCAAGCTGGTTCAGTGCAATTTCAAGGCGTTCCAGATTTGGGAGATAGGAGAAGAGATTCCAATCGATTGTACCTTGAATTGCAGAGTTAAGATTCAATTCTTTCAATCCAGATAAATTGCGGAACATCGAGGCAGAAAGATTTTCGAATCGGTTTGAATAAATCCAGAGATATCTCAAGGAATTGTCCGAATCAAAAAGTTCATTGGGCAATTCCGTAAGATTGTTTTCCCCAAGATCCAAATATTCTAGATTCTTCAAGCAGGAGAAATACCTTTCAGGAATACTGGAAATTTTATTGCCGTAAAGCCCCAAATACACCAAGTCAGAAAACCCATCGAAAATCCCTTCGGGGAGTCGGGTAATATTAATACAGCCAAGATCCAACCAAATTAGTCTATCGTTTTCAAATTTGGTTAACGGTGATGAAATTATCTTGGATTTATCGTCACTATTCACTCCCAACTCCTCAAGCAATTGAAGAAATTGAGAGCGATCATCCATGTCGGTAGTTTAACTTCATCGAAAATAAATTTACCTTAACTTGACCTCGATCAATGTTAGAATTTTCTTTTCTTTCGAATTCCATAGGCAATTATTGCAAAAGTGAAAAGACCGATAGAAAACTCAAATCCGGGAAGACCTGCCAGACCAGTAAGTTCAAACGTGGGACTCGCCAGAGTACTGTTTGTTTCAGTGGAATTTTCGACGGGGGAGGTGGAATTGTCACTGGGTGAAGTCGGCTCCGTTGGTTCAGAAGGAGTTCCCCCTGTTCCCGAATCGGTGACATCAACTTGTACGCTATATGTCCAAGGTGCACCAATATCATCATAGAGGGTGCCGACGATACGATAACTGCCGGTCTCGTTGAAGGTCTGCTGAATGGTCACATTGAAGCTGGAACGTGCCATCAAGTAATAGTTACCTTGGAAGACCATGAATGCCTGCCCATCCTTAAAAGCTTCCACAACCAATGTCACGTTCGGCATGTCATGAGTGAAGTAGCTTGTGACCATGATGGAAAAGTCCACAGGAGTGTTCACCTCAGTGGACACATAATCTGGTGAAATGATGACTTCAATGTATTCACGAGACGGTTCGTCATTTGAAACTGTCACGATGGGGCTGGTCATGTTGATACCGTTTACATACAGGAGGGTATAGAAACCATCATAGATTACAATATCAGACACATAGATGGTTGTATTGGTCGGTGCACTGTAATCGATGAAGTATGAGGCATAGTACATGTTAGGAGTACCATTTGTGAAGGCATCCACATACGTCACGAAAGTCTGTCCATCAGGGCGATCTTCTTCCAAAGAAACACTTACCCACAAGTCACTTTGTGTACCGATGGTCGATGGTTGATCTGCAAGGATTTCAAAGCCGAAAACTGCAAGTTCACCGGATCGATGAACTGTAGAATCAACAGAGACATTTACCAAGGCAGGAGGCCTGTTAACAACCAAAGGAACCATCGGAGAGGTGAAATCGGTACCGTTGTAGTAGGTAAAGGAATTGAAGGCCATGTCCTCAAGATAGATGCTGTCGATGTACAGGTAGTCGTATCCAGTCAGGTTCACATAGTTGTCCACATAAATCTGAACAGTCAAGGTAGCATCCAAGGTTCCGTTATCATAAAACGCCCCTCCACCGGCATAGGTAGTGGAGCCATTGGCGGACAAGGCATAGACATTAATCCAACCATACTGAAGACCAGAAACATCATCAGAGACGTTGACCCAAACATCGAAGAAGTCGCCTTGGGTAACCGTAGATGAAAGAATATCAATACCATTCAGTACGGGCGGAGTATCATCCAATGTAGTTCCATTAACCATAAAGCTGAAATTGAGCTCGTTTGCGGAATAAGATCTCCAATTCCCTTCCATGTCATAGATATAGAGATTGTCAAGGAAGTATGTGCCTGGAGTAAAGAATTCACCAATAGTCAACGAAGCAGTTCCAGTATAGTTTTGTTCTCCTTGGAAAGAAGAAAAGTCGAGGTATGCAACCCAAGAACTGTAATTTCCATCATCATAGTAGATATCCATATACCCATTACTGAACCCACTTTGATTATCAACCACATTGATCGTAAACGAAATATTATCGCCAGGTCCAAGAGTGGCACCATAGGGATGTGAGGTTGTTAAACTGACCAGTTCTGGACCAGTTAAGTCAGGATCAGTGCCAGAAACAAGGAGAAATGGAGAAGTGTAATCGTTATCATACATAGAGAAGTAATAATAATCACTTGTGGTGCTGACATCAATGTTTTGAACATAGATGGTTCCTTCTGGCCAATAGGGACCGACTGTGAAGCCACCTTCATAATATCCGGTGGAAGAGTTGTAGTCAAGATACAAATAATCCAGATACCGGGTATTTGTATAATTGGAGATCGGATCCCAATACTCAAGAATGATTTGAGCCGAAACATCAATAGTCCCGCTATGGGTAATATTCACTTGGAGCATGATGTTGCTGCCTGGACCGACAGTTGAGTTGTTCGCATAGTTGAAGTGGATATCTTCGATAATCGGTGCGGTCACACCTTGTGAAGGAAGTATCGAAAGACCACCGAGAACCAGCATCGAAACAAGAAGAATCTGATGGAACTTCATGTATATAATATTGATAAACACAAATAAAAAGCGTATTTTATACAGTTTTACTAGATTTTTCCACCACAGTTGGTACAAATCTCCAAAAATTCAGATTCCAAAGGGAGACGAGCAGGAGACTTCTTGTCACAGGAATGGGAGCCACCATAATTAGGGAGTTTGGCCAATGCTTCAAGAAGACGCTCATGGACGGCTCGATAAAAATCGATCAGGTTGAGAACTTCGGTCATGATTCCAATTAGTGACATCAGTTTGATAAGGGTTGTGCTCATCAAGAGGGAGGAGACAGGAGTTTCAGGAACATTTCCATTGCATCACCAACCCTTTTGAAATTGAATAGGGGGAGGTTATGGTGCGCTTGAGGGATAATCTTCAGAAGGCTGTTCGGATAGTGCATGTTCATTTCCTCTGCTTGGGTCAAAGGGGTCAGCAAGTCAAGTTCACCCACCAAGATCAAGATGGGAAAGGTGAGGGGAGTGGTCTTTCGGCCATCCCATGGACGAATCAAATTACGATATTCCAGTACAATGACAGAATCGTCATTTGTCGAAAGCGTGTTTACCAGACTTCTGGTCGTGGTCACCTGAATTTCCTCGGGAAGATCGGACTCTCTCAAAAAACGAGGTGCAAGATATGAGGCGAACTGCTCACCCAAGGATTCTGCCAATCTTGATGCTGAAGAGATCAAAAGATCCACAAGAGCAGGAGGCAAAAATGAACGGAATGTCAGGGCAGTGGACACCAAGATCAGTCCCGCCACCCTACTCCGATGGTTTAACGCATAGTTTTGTACAATACCGCCACCCATACTGTGACCCACCAAAATCGCTTTTTGATCAAGAAGGTCAAGAATGGTATCTAACACCTCAAAAATAAAATCAAAGGCGATGAGTGCCTCTAAATTCGGAAGGTTCCGATTCTGTCCGTGACCGGGAAGATCCAAAATGACAAGAGGAGTGGAAGGTGGAAGATACAACGCAAGGTAAGACCAAATGGTAGCTGAGGCACCCCATCCATGAACAAAAATCAATGGAATGCTCTCGCCTGCACGGTAGTAATACCTGAAAGGAACCACTACACCATTATGAGTAATTCGAAGTTCCCTCTGCAAGAAAGACTTTAGTGCATCCTCAGGTTCAGAGATCTCATGTTGGGTGAAGATGTCCATACCCTCACTGAAACTAGAATTATTTAACCTATCCTCTTTTTCAAAATTGGTTCGATTTCAGCCAGAACCCTCCTGAATGACTCCCCACGATCATTCTGACTGAAAAGAGACTACATTCCCCTTTGGTCAGCCTCTTGAAGATTGCCATATGTCAAAACATCATCCGCATGAAACCAAGAGAAGGGAAAACGATTCTGCCTCATGGACAACATTGAGTTGATTTCCAGACCCTATTCATTTTCCAAAGCGTTCTGAGATCAGCCCTTCTTGGAATAGTGGCAGTAAACACCCTAGGTCGTAATTGCACTGACAACACTGCTCGGCAGGGTGGAAAAGAAGCATGCACCAGCTGAGTTTATACCTAGCGAGACGAAGACCGGCTGTGAGAAGTTGGAAACGATGGATTCATTCAATTGGAGACTTAAGATCTGTTCATCTTTAACCATCAATGTTTCATTGACGAATTCCTCACCATCAATGGTAACTTTCGTGATTTCTAGACATGCCAAAGGCAGGAATACTGAACTTTCAAAGTCAAATTCAAAAAGAATCACTCGATCATAGTATACATAATGCAACTCATCTGAAGCACCAATGAACGTGTTTGTGAAAGACAGTCGACCAGTAATCGTAGACCCCTGAATAGTCCCATTGAAAATCGTATACATTGCAGATGTATTTTCAGAACTAACAGCAGACAACTGAAAACCGAGGGTGCCTGTGAGAAGCAACAGCACAATGGCTATCACAACTCCCTTTTGGTATGGGAAAGTGGGAGTCTTAACCATGGATTTTCTTCGTTGTGGAGGTGTAGACAAAAGGGAAACAATTGTAAAGAATAGAATTAATGGCAATCCCAAAAACGCAAAATCGGGGAAAAAAGCCGAACCCATGGTTGAATTGATTATAAAAACAACAATAATGATCAAAATAATTGAAGTTGAGAAGCAAACACCTACAATGAAGGGAGTTAAAAGACCAATTCGCCAACCATTTCCTTCAGCAAACTCGGTCACTTGATGCAAAACTGTTATGTAAAAGGTTCGGAAACCCCCATGAAAGATAAGGAAGAAGGGAAAAATCATCAAAACAGACAAAAGCATTTCGCGAGGAACATGGAGTCCGAAATAAAACAGGGTTCGATCCATACGTGTTGCATGCACGATGAAAACAAACATAAGCACGGCATTCTGGAAACCATACCCCGAACGGGACGTCCCTTCATGCCTAATCAGGGAATCGATTGTCAAATAAAATAAGATCGCAGAAAACAGTACATGGATTGAATTGAATAGGAGTAAATCAGTTTCGGCCAGGAGATAGAACGGAGAGACTGCAACATTCGGCAACTCCACAAGGGGGGCGTACCTAAACAAGATAAGGGTTCGAAAGTAAAAAACCAAATGGAGTAAGAAAAGAAGAACATATGCCAAGGTGTCAGATCTTTTCGTGTAAAGCAGGAGAAAAAAATTGGAAACCAGACCCAGCAGAAGTACAAAATTCATCGGAGGAATAACAGAAAAGGAATGCAGTGAAGGGGAAAATGAGGTTACTGAAGAATTGTCAACATAAAGCATACGGATACGTATTCTCATAAAAATAGCAATGAGTTGTAGAACAATTAGAAGAAGGTTCAGAAACAAGTTAAGTCGGTAACGAACGACCATTTGAGGCAAACCACATTTGAATTTTTATTAAATTTATGAGATTTGAGTGGAGAAACTATTGATCCCCCCAGTCATCAGTAATGGATGGATGGGCAGATTGGGATTATGCTGAAACATTACCGCTTACGATAAAGTGTAGGGAGGAGGGGTGGAGCCATCTTCACCTTTGGAATGTCTTCACCCCTTACCAGAGGAATGAGGAAAAGGAAGGGCAGCGTACCCAATGTATACACGGATGCCGTGATGACAAATGTGGTGCTATATCCAAAACCTTCAATAAGATAACCCCCAATCACTGCCGAAAAGTTCCAGAACAAGCCCCAGGCAATTGCCTGTACCGAATTCCAACGGCCACGTTGTGTTTTGGGAATATAGTCCATCAGAATTGAACGGGACAATGGTTGTGAGGCATTCATCAGGGATCCCCTGAGAAGGAACAAGACCACCAGAACGGGAAACGGAGGATACATTGAAATGCCGAAAAGACAGGCAATGGCAAGCATCTGCACAATGAAGATCATCAGGGGACGACCCCGTTCCAATGAAAGTCGTTGAGCAAGCAGACCAAAGGTGCCGGTCAGGATGAACAGCCCTGCCATGATCTCATTGACCACGACCGGAGCAAGATCATAGACCTCATAGAAGAAAATCGGAAAGTAACGGATCGTCATGCCGGCACCCACCCCGATGATGAGATTGCTGGCAACTACGATATAGGGAACCTTCCGGGAACGAGAACCACCCGATTCTGTCTCTGTAAATGCCTCACTTGCCTTTCCAATGGCCTTTCGATCATCAAAACGAAGAAGGGGGAAAAGCGAGACCGCGGAAATCGCAAGTCCCACAAGCATCACCTTCCGTAAAATCGTAAGATCCCATTCATCCCCCAAGATCATGAACAGCACAATATTCACGATGGGACCAATGGCCATACCCAATTGCTGCAAGAGATGCTTCTGTGCATATTTTGCGGAACGACCGCCCGAAGGCAATGAATCTGCAAAAATCGCCTCCAAGGAGGGTTGAACCATCCCCTGAAACATCCCCCAGAAGATCAAGGCAAGAACCACCAAAAATATTGTCGAAGCAATCGACATCAAGGACAGGGCAACGAGGCCGACAAGAAATGCACCCTTGAGAACCAAGTCCCGTCGCACCTTGTCCGCAATCGTACCTGCCGGAAAAACAACCAAGGTCATTGCCAAACCTGTAGCAGAAGAGACCCACCCCAGAAGGGAATGGGATTCCCCGGCAAGGAAAAATATGAATGCACTGAGTACATTGCCCAGCCAAATCCCCCTTCCAAAGGATTGCAGAAAGGTGAACAGAAGTGTCAGACGGACATTGGGAGAATCGTCGGCCATCAACGAATCAACTTTTTTTTACTATTTTAGATTTGTTTAATTGCCCAATGGATTTTGCAAAGGGTGGTAGGTGGGGCCGCAGTCAGCCCCTTTCGAATGGATATGTTGGCGAACCAACAAACAGAACAGCGATCGTTCCTATAAAAAGAGAGATGTTATCAAGATATGTCAACCATATCATTGCCGATAGGATTCGACCAACTCCACCACAAAGGGCTTCCGACCATGGTCAACCTGGATGATCCCGTCCTTCTCCAAGCGTTCTACCTGACCTTTGATCAATGTGGTTCGGCTGAACCCCCGCGCTTCCTTGATTTGTACGCTGGTTGCCTTCCCCCCATGACGAAGAATGATTTCAAGGGTTTCCTTCAAGGCATTATATTGCCTAGGAACAGATCTGAATTGTTCAAGATACTTGAGCAGTTTGGGAGATAGAATTGATGAAGTGGACGAAGGAGGTGGTTGCTTCGTCTCAGGTGGTTCAGAAGGAAGAGACCTTTTGGATGAGCGACCCACGATTGCTAGGATCTGATCTGTTTTCTGCCGGATTTCCTCCAATAGTTTGGGTGTGGCATCAATGGCCTCTTTGCGGTGAAGAGAGAGCAGGTATTCCTTTACGGTCATTCCCCGGTCTTGGGCAGCCTTTTTGATGCTTTGATGGACATCCGCGGAAACATAGATGCCAATCATTTTCTGATTTGCCCGCGACATTGCATCACTTTCATTGGGGAAATAGAAAAACCTTACTATCCGCAAAAAGAATTTAGTCAATTTTTAGACAGACTAAAAAATATAGAGTCAAACATTTGTTGAAAACAGCACCCAGAGACACACATTAAACATCATTTAGTCAATTGGCAAAATGACCAAAAATTGTTTAGTCGACAGCTACGAATCCTATCCGGAAAGGTTCCACAAACCGTCAAAACAAATTCGATAAGCAGAAAAATAAAACACTGCACCACCAGGATAGCATGCGGATATTACAAGGACACCAAACAAGACATCAACGCCGAACCCCACCATCACCGACCGATAACCTAGTCAAATGCAGCATCGGATTGGAAAACTTTGCGGGAAGCGGACCACATCCCCACAGGGACATGGAATTACAAGATATGCCAGCACCGACCTTTCAGAAGCAGCAAATGATCAACGAACCTAGCGGTTTGGACAAAATATCCCCAACCCCCCGTTTCAGCACCATACCCCAAAAGGAAGAATCCATTGGAACGAGGAAACTTGAACAAGACCCATAGTTGAAAATCACCCAAACCCCACAGCATACATTTTTCTGACGGTTCATCCCCTTACACATAATTAGACATACTTCCCGAGAGGAAAACAAGTAGAGCCCCAGATCCAGCACCGACCCCCAATGAAATCGACACCCGAACTTTCACGCATACGAAACCCAACAAGAGAATCCACAAGACCCCAACAACCATACAGCACCATAAAAAGATGAACGGAAACTACACCTGCACCAAAAACAACTACCATGGAATCAGCGATCATCGACATCCGAAAATCCGCAAATAAAAACGACCCTATGAGCAACCCCTAAACAATAGGCAGAGACACATGCAACAACATGAAACAAATGGCGAATGAAACAGTGAAAAATGCAACTACAAAGAAACGAAGAACCATTTGCAAGAGAAAAAGGACAAGAATCAGAACGAGCAAGTAACCATGAAGGTTCACCACACTACAGCCTGAAGACAAATGATAGAGCCGCAGAGGAAAATCATAATACCTAATAAACACCAAATACCCGACCCACCCAAGACCAAAAAAAGAGAGAAATCACAGAAGCATTTCAGAAAAACATATCACCAACAGAATCGCCCTAGCCCCAACGTAAAGGATGCACCGATGGACATCAACAACAATATAAAACCATATACCTGCGAAGCACCCGCTAAAGAAAACTTTGCGAATTGTTAAATGAAAACATAAATTATTAAGACACATAACTAATAAAAAAATCCAAAAATCGATCGAAACATAGCTTGAGGCACGAAAATAAAATATTGAACACAATCAGACCAACATGTCAAAGAAGTGAGACAAAGTCAATTCATTTTAATTAATTAAATTAGATG
>CAZYCQ010000009.1:0-81798 GCA_964645535.1 uncultured archaeon
TTTTCGGCTTTTCAATAACGAGTATCTCGCTTTCTTTCCTGTTTTCTTCTGATTAAAAATGCAGTTACTGGTGTATATATGAAGGGTGCATTGGTTTTTTCATTGTTTGATCTGATTTCATTGCCAACGAGAAGAGTTATTGGTTCTGATTCTTGGATTCCTCCTTGGGCTTCCACTGTTATAACAATGGTGTAGTTGCCAATTTGCTCTGCCAATAGATTTAAAGAAAATGTAATGTTCTGCAATGGACTCAACTCACTGATTTGGAATCTCGAACTGTTATTGACCATATTTAACCCCGAAGGGAGAAAAACTAGAAGTGTGACATTTGTGGCTTTTGAATTTCCAAGATTTGTCAGGACAAATTTTAAGCTAAATGGTTGCTCCTGCTTCGCAATCTCTGGTACCGAAATGTCTCGTATCTTCAAATTTGGTTTTTCGACACTTACGATCCATTCTGAAAAGCTTGTTGTGTTTGCAGTGATTGTATTGGCTGAGGGATCAATTATTCCATCCACCTGTTCGGTATTTCCATCATCTATTTTAAGCAATTTAATCCGATTTTCGTCAGCATTAACTCTGTCGATTTCGTTCTGACTATAGGTTATTTTGATGGTTCCTTTCTTGATGGGCTCTGTTGAATTCACTTCAATAATGAACTTGTCTGACACTGCAAGGAAATTTACTGGTGCGACTACCTCTGCAAGTGGTTGTCTGGTGATCGTGATACTTATGGCTCCAGAAAGTGTTAAATTCAATCTAAAATTTCCTTCTTCAGAAATAAGTGAAAAATTTCCTGTGGGTAGATCGATTGGCCGCCCATAACTGATATTGATTGGAACTGCTGATGGGTCTATGATCTGGATTTGCTCATAACCGCTTGTTGGTTTTCTATCTTCTAGAGATCCTTGCACATAGAGTTCCAGCCAATATTTGATCACACTCCCGTTGTCTTGTCCTTGGAATACATATTGGAATTGTGTACCTCCTAAACTTTGCATCATGGCTCTTGTTTCATTTTGGTCATTGATGGAAAATATGATTGTGATGTTATCAAACCCTTGGGGAAGAATATTCAACGTTGCCAAAACAATTATTTCCACGCCAGGGAATGGGTTGATTGGTGTATGGGAATAGTTTGCGATTATGGGGTCTAAACCCTGCGATTCCGCTGTTCCAAGCATCGATAAGATTAAAAGGATGATAAGAATGTATTGGTGCCTCACTTGATCACCTACTAATTTAATTTGTCTTTTAATTTCTTTTGCATGATTGAACTAATTCTTCCTTTTTCTAAATAAGGTTGCAACCATAATCCCTATTGCTCCAAACAGAAAGAGGACAGAAACCTCAGAGTTTGCAGAAGATTCTCCGTCAGTCTGACCTACTACTGTCCATAGACTGAAATGAGTTGTGTTCGCATAAACTGCATTGTTTTCAACCCATGAAGGCACTCCTCTCCATTCCTTTGCACTCTCGTCAAAATATCGAAATTCTAATGTATTGAGGTTTATTCCCTTTAGGTCAAGGTTTTCAAGAGGTAGGGTTAGGGTTGCATCGATCGAGGTCGATGAATCATTGACTGTAATGTCAATAAATATCCCGGCAGATTGGAGGCCTTGAGGAAGTTCCCCTGCTGGATTTGATGTAAATTCTTCAATAGTGATTTCAACACCTTCTCCTGGAATCACCGCAACCATAATTCCTGAGGGCGTTACCAACTCAACTCGTTCTCCTGGACGAACTGCAACTGGTTTTCCGGGTTGAATTTCCAAAGGTGCTCCTGGTTGAGCGATAGGAGTTGCTGGATTGGTTGGAATCTGCTGTATTTCTTCCTCGCCAGTCGCTGTCCAAACACTAAAATGTGTAGTGTTTCCATAAACCATTTTATTTTCCAAATCTACCCATGACGGCACAGCTTCCCAAAGTCCAGTACTTTCATTATAGTATCTCATTTCAAGAGTTTCGGGATTGGTTCCATTGAGCATGGTTTCATTGTATGGAACTGCAATAGTTGCGTTAAGTTCCACTGAAGTATCATTTGGCTCAATTGAAAGATAAATCCCCAGAGATACAATTCCTTGTTGCAATTCCCCTGCTGGATTGGATGTAAATTGATCAATTGTAATTTCTAGTCCTTCTGCTGGAGTGAGAGAGACTGAAATTCCAGATGGTGTTATCAGTTCTACTTCTTGACCCGGTTGAATGGATACCGGATTCCCAAGTGTTACATTGATTGGAATTCGGGTATCATTGACTGGTGGTTCTGTTGGTGGTTCTGGCGGTTGGGTTCCATTGGCTGTAAACGTCCAGATGCTGAAATGTGTGGTGTTTCCGTATACTACCTTATTTTCCAAATCCACCCAAGATGGAACTGCATCCCAGAGTCCGGTACTTTCATTATAGTACCTCATTTCAAGGTCTTCTTCATTCGCTTCTCCAAGATTAGTTCCATTATATGGTACTGCAATAGTGGCTTCTACCTCAACATTGGTATCATTAGGTTCTATTGAAAGGAAAAAGTCAAATGACACTAGACCTTCTTGGATAGGTCCAGCAGGATTAACGTCAAATTCCTCCATGGTAATTTCTAAATTGTCTCCTGGAATGAGACTGACTGAAATTCCTGTGGGTGTTACCAATTCTACGCTTTCATTTCCTGCAACGCTAACAGGGGTTCCATATGTTACATTGACAGGAACACTAACGTTCCCGGGAAAGTTCGGGTTTTCTGGAGGTGTTTCCATAACGACTTTCTCGGCTTTGATATTGGATGGTGCTGCAAGCATCATTCCTAAAAAAATCATAACTCCAACAGTGGAGGTCACAAGTTTCATGAATTTCATGCTAACCTGAATATGGGTAATTGGTTATTAGTCGATTTGGAATTTTTGAGTTTAGAACAGTTTCGTACCTTTTCATTTTTAATGATGAATTTGTACCTTCTGGGCTTTAACATCTTGGTTTCAGTTTAATAAAACTGTTTTATATGGTATAACTGTCGGTAGTTTCCACATTTTTTGTGGCATCGTACGGACTTGAGCTTATGACGTCCCTCACGGAAACAACATGTGTCCCTTCGGTAGCTGGATCAACCTGAAAATTGGCAATTCCCGTTGAATCGGTGGTTGCAGTCATTATCTTACTAGTTCCATCTGGGAACTCCCAAAGAATTTCAACAGTAGCTCCAGCTACCACATTTCCATCTTGATCCTGTATTAAAATAAATGCATCCAGTCTATAATGAGGATTCTTTCCTCGAATGTAATCCAAGTCCCATGTTATTGACTGAACGTAAATATATGATGAATTTGTAGTTTCTTCCATTGTAGTTGCAGAAACTGGATCTGATAGATCTCCTTCATTTCCACTTGTGTCCACCGCGCTGACTTGATACGTATATGTGGTATTTGCATCAAGTCCGATATCTGAATATGACGTAGTTGAACTGGTGTCTATAAATATCCCGTCCCTGTAAATTTTGTAATATGCAAGATCGTTTTCAGTATTTCCATCCCATCCTAAGTCAATCTGACTCGATGAAGCTGTTGTTGCAGTTAACCCTGTGACTTTTGCTGGAGGTGTGGTGTCATCTGATGTAGATGTTATATCAATCACTGCATCAACAGAGTAATGATCCGATCCTGTGTCTGCTGTGGGAGTGTCTCCAACAGTCGAGGAAATGAAATTATCTAGAGTAAAATACTGATTGGCTATAAGGAAGTCAATTCTTCCGTCTCGATTATTTGCTTGGTGACCATATGTGTACCCAGGATCTGCGGGATTCAATTCTCTAAAAATATCAATCCAACTATGTATATTAGATGATGAAGATCCATAGGTGGGATCATCTGGGCGAACCATCATGGTCATCGGACCCCATCCCAAGTCATCGCTGTCGGGCGCCAAATTTGGATCTTCCACATCTATTGGCGAAAATGAATTGAGATCTCCTGCATAAATGATCGGCACATCTCCCAAACTATCCATGTAGTTTATAATGCCTTCCTGTTGCTTATTCCTTTTTTGTTCGTTTTCTGGATTCCCTGCACAACATTTTAGGTGAGAAGCAATGACATGCACATAAAACCCACCAATGTCAACAGTCACATCGAAAAAATCGTGGGAAACGTCGAAAACAGTTCCATCGTCAAGAATAACTTCCGGGATCTGGGTTACATTAATGATGGGAAACCTTGAAAACACCGCTTCTCCTGAAGTTTCATATTCAATATTTTGTGTTGTCACACATTGGTATGGATCTTCAGTCGAAAAAAACTGGTTTAATTCATCACAGTACTGGTTAAGGAGTGCATTGTTGTTGTCGTCCCATGCTCCAGTCTCAATAAAGACTGCAATGTCCGGATTTTCTTCCTTGACTACCTGTATCCAATCTGGATTTTTTCCAGATTCTTCAATATTATAGGTCATAACCTTGAAAGGTTCACTATTCGCTGCATGCGTTTCTCCAATAGGTGAAAATTGCACCATTCCTATAACTAGAATGATTAGGATTATCCTTTTCAGGAAAAATGACTTCTGTCGCATCATATCGCATTTATTTTTGAAAATTATTTAAATTTTTTGTAAATATTTGCATTTCTTTTCTACTATTGCGCCGCGGTCAAATAGTCTATTAATGAAGCTTCCCTCTACGATTAATGAGTCCGATCAAGGCTATTTTATTCGATTTGGATGATACGCTTTACCCATATGAGGAGAACCATGAACTTGCTCTGAGAAATGCGTATAATTATTGGTATGAATTGACGGGCGATGATTTCCGGACGTTCAGGCAGAAGTACAGGGATGCACGGACCCGCGTCAAGCGGTTCCTTTCAGATACGGCCGCAAGCCACTCTCGACCATTGTATTTCCAGACCATGGTTGAACAGGAATTCAAAAGGTCTTTGGCCTACCATGCGGCTGAATTGACTGCCCGGTATTGGGATGAATTCATTCGGGTAATCAAGCCCTTCCCGCATGTGATGGAGTTCCTCAAGCGAAGATCTGAGGAAGGAATCATGCTTGGAATAATTACCAACATGTCTGCAGAAGTCCAGTTGAGAAAGCTTCACGCTCTCGAAATCGATGGCCATTTCGAGATTATGGTCACCAGTGAGGAGGTTGGGAAGGAAAAACCGCATCCCCATATCTTTCTGCATGCCCTCAACAAATTGAAAATTCCTCCACAAAAGGCAATCATGATCGGGGATTCCTATGAGGCTGACTACGAACCCGCAAAATTTCTGGAAATGCAGGCAATCCTTCTTGACCATCGCAACAAATATCGCAACAAGGAAGCCCTTCGTGCCTCTACATTTGGCGAAATCGAAAACATCCTGCGATCGCTGAAACCAAAGGATGGTGTCATCAAATATGGTCTAATTTATAGGCAAAAGACGATCTCACTTCCTGAACCACTGGTCCAACAAACCATTGCTGTTCGGGATAAATTATGGGAAATGGGTCTGATTGGTCGCTATCCAGATACTCATCCAGAATTCGCTGGCTTGGGTTATGGCAATGTAAGCCTCCGATTTTCCCAAGATAACCAATTTATTGTCACTGGATCTCAAACAGGTTATCTTCCTAAGCTTGATGCAGATCACGTGGCTCTTGTGACGGATTTTGACATTGATGCAAATGAAATGGTCTCGAAAGGACCAATAAAACCATCTTCAGAAAGCCTGACTCATGCCGCGATCTACGAGATTTCCCCTGAAACGCAATGTGTGATCCATATCCATAACAATGCTATGTGGCGGGCTTACAAGGAACTTAAAACACTAGTCACACCTAAGGGTGTTGAATACGGCACTCCACAAATGGCACGGGCAGTTCAGGATGCCTTTCGTAAAGCCGAGGGTAATCCTGTCGCTGTCATCATGCTTGGTCATGAAGATGGCATAATTACTTGGGGAAGATCCTCTGAAGAAGCCCTGAAAGTTATTCTTGATTTGGTGGACAAGTACCAACAGATATCTCCCCTCAGAAGGCAATGGACTAATGATCAAAAGAAATAGTTTCTTTTTGTCCAAGTAAGTCGTTAATGACATCTATCATGGTCAAAAATTGGTTTCGATATCTTTTCAAATCATCTGAACTCTTGTTTGAAAAATAACTCCTTATCCTCTTCTTGAAATTCTCCAATGATTTGGGATCTGAAAGATCTGGCATTTCTCCATGGAAAAGCGGACTATTGGTTCTCAATCTGTCAAATACCTTTAGGCCAATTGATGTGATTTGATATACCTTCTCTTTTTTGTTGTCCGTCTCTACTTCCTCGATCATGCCCAGTTGTTGCATTTCCCTAAGAATTGGATAAACCGAACCTGGTGATGGAATCCATCTGTTATGGGAATATGATGCAATGAAATTGATGATGTCCATGCCTGTGAGCTTTGGGAAATTTCCTTCTTCCTTGTCACGAAACCTTTTCAGGATGATGAGTCTGAGGAAACCGCGCTTGACCTTTTTTTCCCAAGTTGCATATGCCTTCTCAACGGCATCTACCCCTGCTTGCATTGTCTTTCAGAATAGGGATGGTTTGTGTGTAGTTAACCTTTTCGATGCAAAAAGGTTCTTCTTTTCTAAGGAGTTAGTGTTTAAATTAAGTCATCCTATTGAGGGAAGGATGTGGAAAATTCTTTTTGTCGGAATTGAAATGACCCTGATTATTTCAGTGGTCTTGGTGGAAGGCCAACCTTCTCTTCACCAGCAACGGGGACGTGAAGGATCCGTCCTCGACTGTTCAGATCCAACAGGGACATATTACCGCGAAGCGATACCTTCAATAGATGCTCCCACATATGAAACTGTTCCTGAAGCAGATAACTACCTTGACCGTGGTGATCGCATTGTCGGTTTTTTCATTGATGGAACCTGGTATGGTTTTCCCATACGGATACTGAATCGGCATGAAATAGTGAATGATCTTGAATTAGGCTTGTCCATTACATATTGTCCTCTGACAGGTTCTGCACTGGTCTATCCATTGAATCAGCTTGATGGTAGCACTCTTGGAGTTACTGGTTACCTTTTTGAATCGAATCTTGTTTTCTATGATAGGCATTCTGATAGCTGTTTTGTTCAAATGCTCAGCCTTAGTCTTTCCGGTGAAAGGTTAGGACAAAGATTGACCTATATTCCAACTGTGGATCTTTTTTGGGATGACTGGATGGCTCTATTCCCCGATAGTATGATACTAAGTAGAAACAGCGGTTTCGATCCAGCATACTATGCTGAAGATCAATACCGGAGTTATAGCAAAGACAATTCAATTCTATATCCTGCAAATTTCTTGGATGATGAACCATACAATCTGTATCATCCTAAGACACGTACAATGGTTATCGAACTGGGCAATAAGACTTTTCTCTTTCCAAGCGAGGAATTCTCAACGGATATGGTTGTCCAATTTTCACAGGGCAACGAAGATTATGTAGTTTTCCATGATAATTCCTCTGGACTATTGCAGGCTTTCAAGGCCAATGGAAAATTTACACCTTTTCGGAATGAGAAAGGGTTGTATTTCCTAGATGAGGAAGGTAAGGGATATGATGTCCTTGGGAAGGGAATCATCAACCATGAGGATAAATTAGATGTAATTCCAACTTTTGTCTCATATTGGTATGCTGCAATTGTTTTCTTTCCTAATTCGAAAATCTTCACTGATACTGACTTTCTCAACTATGATGTAGCTGTTGGAAACCCCTATGTGGTAATTCCTGCCCAGAAAGCTAGTAACCGTTTCTTCATTTTTGGTATACTTGTCCTGACAATCTCATTCATGGTTACATTAAGATGGATGTGGAAGCGTCAAAAGGGTGAATAATTGCTCAAATAATATGATGTTTTCAACATTCAAGAAAATTTCAAGTAATTTTGAACCAAAAGTACAATAATTGATATGTCGTAATTTAATATGTCGGGTGATGATATAATGATGTTCGACAACTACCACCCATTTTTCGGATTTTGGATGCTTGGCATCCTTGTACTATTGGTGATCGCTTTGCTTGTTGCAAGTGATGCCTCAAAATTTGGTGAAAACGGATTCCTTTGGGGATTTGTTGTTTTCATCATGCCCATGATGGGTCTCTTGATTTACGCTATTGTAAGATCTGGTTGGGTAATCAAGACTTCTTCCATTCCCTCAACAACGGTTCCAGTTCAAACAAAGGTTCCAACAACCTCTCAACCTGCTCCTACACAATACCCTTCTACAAGTATTGCCGTAGCTCCTAGCACTGCACCTACTGATGTAATTTATTGCACCATATGTGGAACCCCAAATCCAAATGATGCAGTCTTTTGCAAGAAATGTGGAAACAAAATTCCAGGCGGTGCATGAAATGTGCGGATCACGTCTTGCCCGAAGAGTGCATCGACATCATGAGGAAACAGTGCAGCAGAATCACATTCAAAAAGCTACCTCTCACATCTTCCGTTCTTCCGAGGTAATGTGCATTGAATGTGGGAAGATGAACCCTGAAGGCAGTAAATTCTGTATTGCTTGTGGATCTGCAATCCGAATCTGTCCGATAAGCATGCAACCCTTTCATCCAGGAGATAACTATGCGAGATGTATCCATTGTGACAGTTATTTCCATTTGGATCATCTAAAAGATTGGATGAATGGAAATTGTCCCATCTGCAAGAATCCCCTTGAGGTGGTGCTTGGAAAATTTGAGCATATTGCTCCTCCCTCATCCAAAAATAGAGCATCTAAAATGGCCATGGACTGAAGGAAGTGAATCATCCATAGTTTCCATCATATGAAATCAATTTTTTTCTTGTCCTTTCTCATTCTGGAAATTACACTTTTTGTGAAGTTGCCTGCATTGTTCAGTATCCAAATGAAAAACCTAAAAATGATGATGAACTTTCTGAAATCAAGCGCACGTGGTGTAATGGCAGCATTGGAGCCTCCCACGCTCTAGATCCGGGTTCGAATCCCGGCGTGCGCATTTCTCCCGTTTGGCTTTTCCTACTTTTGGTTGACCATTTTTGTTGCTACAATTTCGAAATATCTGTCAAGCTGGAACCTTGCAGGGTGTTTTTCGGTTATGCCAACCTCATCTAGGCTTTCTTTCATTAACTGAACCCATCTGTCTCGTTCCTTGAATCCGATTTTGAATGGCATATGCCGTTTTCTTAGCCTAGGATGCCCTCTTTGCTTTTCATAATCTCTTTTTCCTCCGAATCTCTGAATCAGAAAGAGCTTTTGCCATTTCTTACCTTCTTCGAGATCGTCAGGAAAAAGAGGGCGCAACAATGGGTCTTTTTCGATTTTGGAATAAAAGATTTCAACTAATCGTTCTACTGTTTTCTCTCCTCCGATCAACTCAAGCAGATCTACCTCTTCCATGGAATGATGATAATTCTAACGATTTAGATTGTTTTCATTGAGACTAATTTTATAAAATCAATTATTGTAGTTGTTGCACGTGGTCAATTTCAGGAAAGGATAGTTATATAAGTTGCAGAACCCTTGATAAAAATGTATGCTAGAACTTCCGGATTTCGAGCGTCTTATTCCAACCGATGACGAAAAACATCCTTTGTTAACATTGAAGGGCAAGGAACGTCGTAATTATGCTATTTACTCATTTGGTGTGACTTTTTCAATTACGGTGCTCCTGTATGTTTTCCCGTCGTATTTTGCCTTGGAAATGCTAACAACTAAAATGAGTTATTTCTTCCTTAATCTCTTTGGATTTAATCCTCGGTTGTTTATCTATGAAGACCAAACATCGACTTTAGGTTTTATCGATCGGACGTTATACAACTTGTATGATTCATCTCGTGCTACCTATCCTGCCATCTCAATTGAAGGAAAAACCGGTGTTCCGAATTACTACATCATCATCCGTGCATGTACCGGCATGCAAGCTGGCGCTTTGCTTCTTGGTTTGATTTGGTCAACTCCTGCAAAGTTAAAGGATCGGATCAATGCCTCATTCATCGTCCTTGTTGTCCTATATATCGGCAATACACTTAGAATCGCTGCGATGATTGCAATTACGACGATATTGACCCAGGATTTCGGGGTAGGTCATGAATATGCATGGACCTTGGCTCACGACCGAATGGGCGAACCATTGGGATTTGTAGGTACCATTCTCTTCACGTTCATGATCGAGAAACGGCAGGTCAGGATACTTGACCCTATCACCATCTGGATTGATGTTCTCAATCAAGATGTCTATCAACCACTCAAGAAAAGATTTTTCAATTGATTTGTGTGAAAAAGAATATAGTCTGCTCGAAAAGCTTATTTTTCCCGACAATTTTTGTTTAATCATGAAAAGACTTGGCCTTCTGTTCATAATTCTCCTGCTAGTTGGAGTTTCGCCAGCATCTGCAGAGATTTTGCTAGATGAAAACATTGTAATCGACACCTATTACAGATCTGATTTGGGAAATTCAACATATCCAATAATG
Organism: uncultured archaeon; assembly: GCA_964645535.1. Lineage (GTDB taxonomy): Archaea > Asgardarchaeota > Heimdallarchaeia > Heimdallarchaeales > Kariarchaeaceae > WAKA01. Next base: position 10,450 of record CAZYCQ010000009.1, read on the forward strand.
CTATGGTTTCTTCATAACCAATCTCTGGATGAACCCAATTTAGTAATGAATGCAAAAGTCATGGTTATTTCTGCAACTGATGAATTTTCTCTTAATTTAATTTTTGAGAAAAAATATGTTTCCAAAAATAATGGTTCATCTTCTATGTTCTCTCTCCAATTCAAGATGAAAATTCCCCTGTTAAATGAAGGAGACACAGTCGAGCTTTCATTCATGTGGAATCGTGCTTTAAATCGATCCGACTTACCTTCCAGATTTATTCCGCAACCCTCTCAACTCCATTATTTTGAGGACTTTGCGATTCAACTTGAGGAATCCGGTTTTTGGGACAATCATGTCGAGTTGGAAATTTCTCTTTGGACTTCCTTCAATTCCTCAAAGGTCAATAATTTGGATCCAATTTACCTAAACCATTCTATATCAAGGTCTGAAAACACTATGTCCCTTGGTTCATTATTGCTTTCTGGTATCTTTATTCCTGTTGTTATACTATGGAGGCGACTGAAATGAAAAAAGGGCTGATTTTAGTTCTATTGATCTTTTTTTCTTTGGGCAAAGTGAATGCAGTTGATCTGAATGACAAGGTGGAACCACTAACCCTTTCCACCTTGATTGATTTTCATCCATATGATAGACAGGCGATCGATTCCAATTCGTTTTCCGATTCAGGATACAATGCCTCCTCAACTCTTGCGAAAACAATTTGGATCGGTGGTTTCCCCTTAGTTGAAGGTATTGCGGATGATGTGGATTTTACGAAACGACCAAATCTAATGTATGGAAATGTTTCAGTTCGTTTAATCTCATTTGATGGAAACACATCCCTTCAAATTTCTGTATTGGCTGTTCAAAGGACTGTTTCATTGGTTCCTGAACAGGGTTTTACTGTTTCTTCCACTACATGGAGGGGGATATTTTCCGAAATAATGGCCTCTAACGTTACTTTGACTCGTGCCTTTGAATTCCCCACTGCCAATGATGTTGTTCAATTGTCTAATGGAAGTGAAATCTGGCAGGAATCTTACAATTATCTCTTGAAGTTTACCAATTCCACGATAAACTATGGAATGTTCCAGGTGGTTCTCACATCAAATAACAATTGGACATATTCTGCAAGAGTTGAAGTAGAAATCCAAACGGTACACAATCCCGTATTCTTTAAAATAATGGAGGATCGTTATATGCAATTTTACCCTTCAACTTCTCTTGTATCTTCAGTAATCAATTCAACCCAAGATTCTGTGCAAATTTCAACTTCCTTACACTCCTCGTCTTCAAGAGATGAATCGTCCTATTCCTTGCTGGGATTGCTGATTTTACCTATAATCGTTATGCACCGGCGAAAAACCAAGAAATAGATTGACTTGGCTAATTGCAAATTATATTTTTGTAATGTTCTTGGAAATATTTTGTTTATTTACATCTCTTTCAAGATGAGGTATGTTTGCTTTTGCTTGGAAATCTTCTTGTGTGATGATGATCCGAAGCTGAATCATTCCGCCAATAACAAAAAATAGGGGATTACTTTTGTAAAATTTTCTTTAATCATTTATTTTGTTTCTCTTTCTTCTTAGATGATTTGAAAATAGTGCAAGCATTACACTTGAAACAATGAATTCAAAAAATGGGCTTGGTGTATCCTGAGTAATGGATGTGTACTCTTCACCAGAAATCCATCCCTCCCATACTGTAAGCATATTTGTTGCTGTGACTTCTTGATATGAAGCTTTCTCATTTATAATCAGCAGGACAGTTGCATAATATTGTGCAGTGGCATTAAGCATGTATGTTTCAACTGTTACATTTACGGCCTTTGAAAAAATCGTTCCTTCGAATACGTCAAGTCTGTCAAAATTCAATGTTTTGTAACCTCCGGTTATGTAGTTCTCATGATCCAACTCATCTGGTTGATCTGGTTTTTCCTTGAAAATATTTACACTCAGGTCTATTTGGTAAAGGGCGGTAACATCTTTTCCGAAATCATCGCAGGTGACATTTACCCACATCCAGTAATTTTGATTCTTGTAGAAATTGGAATCGATCAGTAATTCAACGTCAAAAATCGATCCTGCCTCTGTAGTCACAGAGGTATTTACACTCTTCCTCAATGCTTGGGATGGTGTTGTCAATGTGGTTGCAAGTAGCAATCCTACAATCAATGCAAAAAATCCATGTTTGTTCATATTTAATATTCTTCCGTGGCAATTTTTAATGAATGTGGTCTACTTTTCGGTTTTCTGCTTGATTTTCAATGTATTTTTTTGGGTATTTGTGTGTGGTCTGTGTTCCTTACATCTTAATGAAGATAAAAATGAATGGTTCACGGATACACAAGTCATTTATTTCAGATTCTAAACAGACCTCATCTATATTTGGATTGAAGATTGCACTCATTGTTGATTTTAGTTGCTGACTGGTAGTTTACAAATTTTTTGTTTCCCAGTTTGAATGGGGATTGCAATACCTTAAGTTGGAACTGCTCGTGCTCCATCAAATTCTAACTTTCCTTTGGTGATTAGATTTGAGATATGGCCCAAAATTGTATGTCTATAAAGGATATATTGGGTAATTTTTTCTTTTTTGAGTTTTAGGGCTTCATAGATCCATCCAACAATTTCGTGGATTTCTCCTCCTTGTTCTGGTATCTGTCTTAAAATTGACTGAGCAACAGTTTGGTAATGTTCGATATTGATTTTGCAGGCATCTTTAATTTCCTTTTTTCCCGTGATCGCTCCTCCATGTCCCAATGCTAAGTGATCGATATCCAATTTTGAAATTTTGATTATTGATTCTGTTGCCTCATTTGGATTCGATGCAAAAAGAAGTTTATGCTTTTCTATTGTCTCCTCCTTGAAAACGGAATCTCCTGAAAAGAGTGTTTTTCCGACCAGAAATGCAAAATGATCAATGGAATGCCCTGGTGTCGAAATTGCCTTAATTGATGAAAATGGCTGTTCCGAAATGGGGTGTATCGTTTTTGCTGGTTTAGCCATTAAATGACGATTTGTCAATTCCTTTGGTGGATGAAAACCACAGAAAATAAGAGGTTCCAAGAACGTATCCATAAAAAAGGGGATTTCTCGTGGAGGGGTAAAGATATGGCTTATGCCCAAGGAATTGAGTTTAGATATCCCTCCCATATGGTCTGCATGGTGATGTGTGACCAATGCCGCAATTGGCTTTCTTCCAATTTGTTTAATGACCTTATTCATTATACTATTGTCAATTCCTGTATCTATCAGGACTGTTCCTTGATCTGAATTGATAATGCCTATGTTTACCGGTCCTTCCACAAATGCAACTTGATCATCAATGTAAGTGATCACAACTAGTGGTTTTTCCATTCAGCTAAAAGAAATTGCCTTAAGCTTCACTCAATTGCAATGCCTTGATAAGATACTCAAATTTTTCAAGGTCTTCAGGATAATCTAGATCTACACAAATTTCTGGGTCCTTTGAAATTAATGTTTCCAATTCGATATTCATCACTCGTTTCAGTGTTGGCTTGACATCAGTTTCAAGGGAAAGTCTGCCGAAAAGATATTTGAAGATTGCAATCAACGAGAAACCCCCCAATATCTTTAATATGTTTTTTCTGTTTTTCATTATGGCATGCGCAACCTGTTGGGCTTCTGGTTTGAGTGCTGCCTGTGGTGAATAGACAAAGAAATCGCCCGTTGCGAAAACCCCTTCGGTAAATTTGCGGAAGCGTTTCGTTGCTTGAGGAAACCGTTTTTCCACTATTTTCTTTGGTACAAACGGATAAAATAGTTCAATTGGTTTCCCGGTCTTTTTCTCAAATTTTTTTCCGATTTTCTCAGCAAGGTTGATATTTCGGTCAATGATTTCGTGTGTGATGAATGGAATGTCTGAAGACAGACTTAGGACATATTGTGGTGGATTCTGAAGTGAGGTGAAATAATTGACTGCTTTCATGGCTGTGTCAAAATTAGTTCCTGATGAAGGAATGAAATTCAGGCTTTTTTCCGTCTGGATATCTATTTGTTTCTCATCCAATCCCACAATTGTAATTGATTCAATTCGTTCGGCCTTATCCAGCGCTTCAAGAACATATGAGATTATGGGTCTGCCTGCCAAGGGTATCAATGCCTTATTTTCTACGCCTGCCGCCTGGCAGAGGGGGTCAACCTTATTAGGATCAGATCCGGCTGGGATATATGCGGGTATTTTCTGATCCATGTAGGGTTCCCCTATTTCTCCTTGATATCTGCCTCTTCCATTGCGAAGAAGTGGTAGGCAAGAACAAGTCCAAGTGCAATGATTGATGCAACTATGCTCAGGTATCTAACTACTGTAAAATCGATCACAATTTGCCCATCGAATGTTCCCTAAAAAATCTTATCCTCAGGGACAGGTTAGGGGCAGAATTTAGCAATCCAACTTTCGATGTAGAGGCTGAGCGGTTTCTCAAGGTATGCCTCAAAATTTGTTTCCTTGAAAATCTCTTCAGATAATGTTCTCCCTCCATGCAAGAGGGACCAAAGACCCATGGAAAGGATTTTGATCTCATCAACTGACGCTTTGCAATTCCCTGCTTCATTGTTGAAGATTTGGATTATTGGGTATTGGAAAATTTTGAACACCTTTTGTGGTGCATCTGGATAGATGGGTGTTTCATAGGAGGATTCAAACATGAGTTTGTAGAAATAAGAATGAGTGGACGCGAATTGATAGTATTGTCTGCAAATTGCCAAGAGTTTATCTTTGATGTCTGTGGTTTCTTCAGGTTCGATAAGTTCGAAAGTCTGTTCAAGTTCACTCATGGCATTGTCCATTAATGCAATCAGTATTTCTTCCTTACTGTTGTAATAGGAATAGATTGAAGCAGGTGAGGTTCCCAAATCTTTGGCAATATCCCGTATTTTGACATTTCTATATCCTCCCTCAACGAGAAGAAGAGAGGCAAGACTAAGAATTTCTTGTTTTCGACGTTCTTTCTGTTCTTTGGTGACAAGTCGCGTTCTCTTCTTTTTTCCTTGGTTATTTTCCATTGGTATTCTTTGGTTATTTTTTGAAAAAATAAGGATTTGCGTACTTTTTTCAGTATTTTCAAAGAAACCTAGGCGGTTATTCTTCGTAAGTGTGATGAAAAACATTTATTTACGATGCAACACGATCAATAAAACTAATGGTTAATATGTTGCCGTTCGTATTTTTTGTCGTTGGGACATTTTCAAAGCGTTTAATTTAAAAGTCGTTTTGTGTGCACCATCTGAAGAATTAAATAAACCAAGGGATGATTGATGTATGAATAATGTGAGCTCTTCCACAGCGAAGAGCTTCTTTTTTACAAATTTGCTGTTGGTGGACCATGGCTGAGACTTTACCCAAAAAAATAGATGCAATAAAGTTCGGATTACTCTCTCCTGATGAGATCCGAAAACTGAGTGTACAGCGTATCGTTACCGCTGACACATTCGATGAAGACGGCACCCCAATACCAAACGGATTGATGGATTCGGCATTGGGAACCATCGATCCGGGAACAAGATGTACAACCTGTGGCAATCGTATTGGTGGTTGTCCTGGACATTTTGGACATATTGAATTGCAACGTCCCATAATCCATGTAGGATTCAACAAAACTATCTACAAAATTCTGCAAGTAATATGCGGGAAATGTTCTCGGATAATGCTGCCTCAAAAGGAGGTTAATCGTTATGTCAAGATGTTACGAAGAAAAAGGGAAGAAACCGGCACGCTTGATATGGATTATGTGGAAGAGATTTGGAAACGGGCAAAACGCAACCGTGATCAGCTGATCAATCCCAAGGGGGAGGATGTGGGAAGAGGGTGTTATCATTGTGGAGAATTCCAGCACAAAATCAGGTTGGAAAAGCCCACTACATACTATGAGGAATTTGAAACAGCAGACGGGAGCAAGGTTTCCGATAAATTGTCCGCTTTGGATGTGCAGAACCGTTTGAAAGGAATCCCTGATGATGACTGTATATTGTTGGGTGTTGATCCTGAGAGTGCCCGGCCAGAATGGATGGTGCTTGATGTTCTTCTTGTTCCTCCTGTGAGTGTTCGTCCAAGTATTACTTTGGATTCTGGTATTAGGTCTGAAGATGACCTTACCCACAAATTGGTTGATATCATACGAATCAACCAGAAATTGTATGAAAATAGAGAATCAGGTGCCCCTCAACTTATTGTTGAAGACCTTTGGGAACTTCTTCAATACCATGTCACCACATACTTTGATAATGAGGTTAGTGGCATCCCTCCAGCTCGTCACAGAAGCGGACGTGCATTAAGAACCTTGGCCCAACGATTAAAAGGGAAGGAAGGACGTTTCCGTTCAAATCTGAGCGGTAAGCGTGTGGATTTCTCAGCACGGACTGTCATTTCCCCAGATCCTCTGCTGTCAATCAATCAGGTTGGTGTTCCCAAGGAGATTGCAGAGATACTGACCGTTCCTGAACGTGTCACTGAATGGAACATTGAAGAAATGAAAGAACTAGTTATGCAGGGACCTAAGGGATCTCCAGGTGTTAATTACATCATTCGTGATGATGGAAGACGTGTCGATCTAAGATTCGCTAGAGACCCTTCAATAATTGCCAATTCCCTTCGTCCGGGTTTCATCATTGAAAGACATTTGAGGGATGGTGACATTGTTCTATTCAATAGGCAACCTAGTCTTCACAGAATGAGTATCATGGCACATGAAGTCAAGGTCATGCCATACAAAACTTTCCGATTAAATCTTTCCGTCTGTAGGCCTTACAATGCAGATTTCGATGGAGACGAAATGAATCTTCATGTTCCTCAAAGTGAAGAGGCTAGGGCAGAAGCAGCCATCCTGATGAAAGTTCAGGAACAAATTAGTACTCCAAGATATGGGGGTCCGATCATCGGTGCAATCCAGGATTTCATTACCGCATCTTATTTCCTGACCCGAAGTGGAACCTACTTTGACAAAAGCGTTGCAAGTGAATTGATGACCACGGCTGGTGTATCTAGAATGCCCGAACCAGATACGGTTGATATGGATGGCAAGCCATTGTGGTCTGGTCGGACACTCTTCAGTGCATTGTTGCCCAAAACTCTCAATTTCCAAATGAAGAACAAGCTATGTGAATGTAGCAAAACACAACCTGATGGTCAATGTCTCAAGGAGAACTGCCCCACTGATGGATATGTAATCATTAAGAATGGAAAACTGATTGCTGGTGTGATTGATAAGAGTGGTTTTGGTGCTGAAGTGCCGAATTCCGTTTTGCATAGAATTTTGAAAGAGAATGGTACGGATACGACCCGTATCTTCCTTGATGGAGTTACCAAGATGCTTGCGGCCTATATCACAAGAAAAGGGTTCTCCATTGGTGTTGATGCGGTCGAAGTGCCGCCAGAGGGTAAGGCAAGAATCCACAAAGAGATTGAGGAACGTAAAAAAGAGGTTGACGAATTAATTAAAAAATTCAGAGAAGGCAAACTTGAACGTATCCCTGGAAATACCATGGAGGAAACCCTTGAAGCCCATATTCAGGATATCCTTGCAAAAGCCCGTGATGAGGCTGGCAATATCAGTGCTGAATATCTCGGTATGAAAAATGAAGCGGTTATCATGGCAAAAACGGGTGCAAGAGGGAATATGATCAATCTTGCACAGATGAGTGCATGTGTCGGTCAACAATCCGTTCGTGGGAATCGAATCATGAGAGGATACCGAGATAGAACCCTTCCTCACTTCAAGAGGGGTGATCTTTCCGCAGATGCCCATGGTTTTGTGAATTCAAGCTTTAGATCTGGGCTTACTCCCATCGAATTCTTTATGCATGCATGTGGTGGTCGAGAAGGTTTGGTGGATACGGCAGTTCGTACAAGTAGCAGTGGATATATGCAAAGACGGCTTGTGAATGCGATGCAAGATCTAGCCTCCCATTATGACAGAACCGTGCGGAACTCCACCGGTGAGATCATTCAGTTTAAGTTTGGGGAAGATAATGTCGATCCTGCAAAGAGTGATTTCGGGAAGGCTGTCAACCTCGATGTCATCCTTCAGAAGGTGTTGGATGATGAGGATGAAAATTAGGAGGATAATGTTCTATGGCTAAAAAAAAGTATCTGACTGTGACTGAATTAAGGGATCAACTGAATGCCTATATGGAACGAGAGGATCGTCTTGTTCCTGTCGAAATTATTGAACAGCTTGAGGATAAAATCCTCCAAAGGGCCTCGGAAATTGCCAAGAAAAAGAAAGAGAATGCTGCCGGAAAAACATACATCACCCAAGAGCAGTTGGATCAGTTGATGATCGAAATCTTTCGTTCCTATACTTTTGCGGAGATGGAGCCTGGGACTTCTGCTGGGGTGGTTTCCGCACAAAGTATTGGAGAACCGGGAACCCAAATGTCACTGAGTGGCGATGAACTTGTCTTGATTATGGATGAAAATGTTGTTCAAAGTGTTAGAATCGGTGAGTTCATTGATGAATTGCTTGAGAGTAAATCTGCAAAGGTGAATGGAGAGACTGCAATACTGGATTTCCCTCCTCATCATCCAATTTTTGTTCCTGCAATATCGGATGATGAGACCATCGCTTGGAAACGATTGAGGCAGGTCTCACGACATGCTCCAAATGGTGATCTCATTCGAGTTAAAACTAAATCTGGTCGTCAAATAATTGCTACTCCAAGCCATTCCTTCCTTGCAAGAAAAAACAACAAAATTGTCCCTATCAGAGGTTCCGAATTGAGACCAGGGGACTTTGTTCCAATTGCACTTGGAATTCCATCAGTCAACCCAATTTCTATAATTTACTTTGAGGAAGATTCAATTCGTCTTGGTCATACCGTAGTGGAACAGGCTTTAGTGACTCCTCAAGGTGAGATCGTTGGAGCCTCATCCCCATCCAATTCATTTTCAATTTCTCTTGATGAGACCTTTGGGTATTTCCTTGGTACACTAATAACGGTAGGTTTCAATGAAGGCGAGGATTTGGTTATTTCTACCCCTCGTCCAAATTTCTATGATGATCTTCTTTCTTATTTTGAAACAAATGGAATTGAAGTGGATCTTGCACAAGACATTCTTGAAGGGGAACTGTATGAAATTCGTGTCCACAACGAAGATCTTGCCTACGCAGTGGATCTTCTCATTGAGGCGTTTGATGATGGAACCTCAACCCCGGTTTGGATACTCAATACCCCTCATGATTTCATAAAGGCATTTCTCCATGGTGTATTTGACCATGGGGGCGAAATTTTGGAAGGGCATATCTCATTCAAATTTGCAAACCATGATTTCATCATGCTTCTAACCCATTTAATTGGTAAGTTTGGAATTTTCACGGAAATAAGAAGAACCCCTGAATTTTCCGAATTAATCATTCCATCCGAATTTCTCCTTTCCTTCAATGATCATATAGGGTTCCGATCTCCCAAAAAATCTAATAAATTACTCTCCCTTGTGGAACACGTCAAACGATTGGATTTGGTTCCAGGATTGGAAGAATTAATTAAGGAGTTCAATAAAAAACTTGGAACTTCATTTCCGATTGCCGATGCTCTTCCCCGCCATGAAATTGTTGGAATTATCCAAGAATCGCAGAAAATTTCCAATGAGAAAGGTGTTGACATCTCCAATGAAATCTCAATGCTTGTTCGTGCCTCTGAGAGCCCCGTCTTTTGGGATACTGTCTTAATGATTGAACATATAGAATCACCAACAAAATATGTATATGATTTTGCTGTGGATGGTTTTGAAACCTTCACCACATTTGATGGTATTCTTACACACAATACTCTACGTACTTTCCACTTTGCGGGTGTCAGGGAGATGAATGTCACTCTCGGTCTGCCTCGTCTCATTGAATTGGTTGATGCAAGACGTAATCCTAGCACCCCCTCAATGACCGTTGCCTTGAAGGGAGAATACGCCCATGATGAGGCAAAAGCAAAACAGGTTGCCCAAAACATTGAGCTTACTACAGTTCATAGCGTTGCCTCAGGTCTGGAAATTGACCAAATCCATCTCCGAGTGAATATTCTCTTGGATAGGGAGCTTCTTGAGGATAAGGGCATCACTGCTGAAGATGTGCGTCAGAAAATCCTTGAAAAACGGGTTGCCAGTAAGGTCAAAGTTGAAGACAATCTGATCATTGTCACCCCTGATAAGGAAGACCCCACACTTCAAGATCTTCAAAAACTTTCAGAGAAGCTAAGAATGATCCCGATCAAGGGGCTTCGAGGTGTGGCTCGTGTCATGATCCGCAAAAAGAAAATTGAAGAGGGTGATGAAGAGAAGGTAGAATACCAGATCCTTACAGAAGGAAGCAACTTCAAGCAGTTGATGAGGGTACTGGGTGTTGATCCTCGTAATTCCTATACCAATCATATCCACGAAATTGCAGAAACCTTGGGCATTGAAGCAGCAAGAAATGCCATCATCAAAGAGGCAAAAGAAGTGATGGAAAAACAGGGTCTGGAGGTAGATCAGAGACATCTGATGCTTGTTGCGGATCTTATGACCTATTCTGGAGAAATCCGACAGATTGGGCGTCATGGTATCTCTGGTGAAAATGCTTCAATTCTAGCAAGGGCTGGATTTGAAGTTACCGTCAAACACCTTTTGGATGCCTCAGTACGTGGTGAGGAAGACCATTTGGTTGGTATTATCGAAAATGTCATCGTTGGTCAAGAAATCGCGATTGGTACTGGAATGGTGGATCTGACTATTTCACCTAACTACCGAGAATTCGCTCCTAAAAAAGAAAAATAACCCTCGTAATCTTAAGTAATATATAAAAACGCGAAATCCTTCAGGTAATAAGAAGCAACATGGCAAAATCAAAGAGTCCAAACGGAGAATTCGCTGCTAGGAAGCTCCTCAAAAAAAGACAAAAAATGAGATGGAAGGACATATACTATAAGAGGAGAATGCTTGGTCTGAACAAAAAAGCTGATCCCTTGGAAGGAGCACCTCAAGCAACAGGTGTTGTTCTTGACAAGTATGGTGTAGGGTCCAAACAACCCAACAGTGCTTTGAGAAAATGCGTCCGTGTTCAGTTGATTAAAAACGGCAAACAAATCGGTGCCTACGTTCCTCATGATGGTGGTCTTCTCTATATCAATGTTCATGATCAAGTTACTGTTGAAGGTATTGGTGGTGCACAAAAGGGTGCAAAAGGTGACATTCCAGGTATCAAGTGGCGTGTCATGAAAGTCAATGGTGTTGCTCTTTCGGAGCTTGTAACTGGTCGTAAGGAAAAAGCAAATCGTTAAAACTCAACTAACTTCTTTTAGCAGATAGTATTTCTTTCTGAGTTTGAAAAATCTTTTAGCGAACTCAGTTTCACTTATTTCAACTGCATCAAACTTGTCCTCTAGCATATCCAGTTCTGTTTCAATCCCTAACAATGTATCTTCAACCAATTGCTGCTTATTTACTTCTGTAACTGGTTGATATGTTGTTTGAGCCAGTTCTGATTTCTTCTGGGCTATGATTGTTTCCAATTGCTGCTTTTGTTGTTCCAACGCGGCCTTTTGCATGTCCAAAGCAACATTGATCGGGGTTGCCGATCTTGATGGATTAAGTCTTCCCCCCTTGATCAAATTTTCCGCTTCCTTAATCACTTGAAAAACATGGTATTCTGATTTCCATCGTCTCATCTTTCGAGTATGGAGATAACCTTCTGGATCTGCTGCAGGATGTTCGCCATTCAATATACGGATTGATGGAGGACGAAACGGGAAATTGTCTGGAAGCTCAACCAAAACTTCGACGGGTTGTCCGAAAGCGTCTGATACTCTTCCGATCCATTTGTAGAGGTTTCCATTTTTTGGGCTGAAGCCACTGTTATATCTATAGATCAGAAATGCTTCTTTGCTAAGAACTGCATCATCTGCCATTTTCATACATTACTTGATTCTTACGTATTTATGTCTGTCCTTTCTCCTTTGAAATTGTACGTAAAAATTAAGTGTTAGTATTCAAAAAGTTAATTTTTCTGCTTTATGTGGTGGTGTGATTGTCGAATCCAATTTTGCTTCCGTTCCTCTAGGGGAATGAACGATAACTTTGGTTCCTTCAAAGGCTTGTATCATTTGGTTCAGAGTTTCACCTGACGTGTGCCCACTCATTGATACTTTTGCAACCTTTTGCTTATATCGGGTACTTATTTTGGGATTTCCGGTAAGTAATTGATATCCTAATGTGTTTGGTGCTTGATATCCCGTCAATAGAACTCCAGTTTCTTCATCATCTGCCGTTGCATCAAGCAATTTCCTAATGGTTCCTGCCTGCAACATTCCATTTCCTGAAATGACAATCGTGTTTTCGGTAAAATCTTCAGGGTCTATCGTTGGAACCATTTCAATCTCATTCTTTGCTCCGTTTGGATTGTAATTGAATTGTAGCCTTCTAATTACTTTTACACCCATTCCCGCCACATAGATTTTCCATTTTGAATCAATTTTCTGGTTCAAGAGATGAAACAGGACTTCTTGTGTTCGTCCTACACTGAACGCAGGAATAAGCAATCTTTTATTCTCTTTCATCATTTGATTTACAATTCTTTGATTATCAATTGGATCTCTTTTCCTTCCATAATAGGTTCCATCAAACATGAGAACCGTTTGATCCTCTATTGGAAATTTTGCACCCTGAAAATATGCGGTTCCATCGGCATTGAAATCTCCGGTATAGAAGATTCTCTTTCCTGCAATATTGATGTCGAATCCTACAGATCCGAATAGATGGGATGCGTGATAGGGAGTCACCTCTACATTGGGCAAAATTGCAATGGGCTTGCCAATTTCAATTTCATTAATGTTTTGTAAGGTTCCTATGATATTCTTTTCACGAACCAATTCGCTTAAGAAATAACTTGACTTAAGGAAATGTTTATTCCAATTTGATTTCAAAACATTGGCTGTATCTGTCCAAAGGATTTCCGAAAGAATCTTCGTTTCCTTAGTAGAAAATATTGGTGTTTCAGGTGAAATCGAATGGAAAATGGGAAGGGCACCTGAATGATCCAAATGTGCATGAGACAAAAAAATTGCGTCCACCTTATGAAATATATGTTTCCAATGCGGGATTCTGTTGTTAAGCACACTCATTCCAAAGTCGAGAAGAATCATTCCATGCCTCGTTTTAAGCAAAATCGCAGAATGGCCAATATGTTCTCCCCCAGGAAAATGTATGGTTATTTGCTCCTCTATTTCTGGCCTGGAAAAGGTGAATTTCGGTAACCATTTCATCAACAGACTTTGAGGGATCTTTTCAGCCAAATTTGCATCAAAAGGTGTTTGTGGAATGTCACTAATATAATTTCCAAGGGTCTTGAAAGAAGGTGGGTATGACTTCAAAAATTCGTTTGTTGCAAAGTCCTCCTCAACTTCTTTCCAAGATTTATACTGCCTAAAGTTCCTCTTTAAAAGCTCCTCCGCAATCATGGAGGAATGATGTGGTTTTACCCAATTCAATAATTCCCTAAGCGTTTCTGTTGGATATTCTCCAATATGAGTAAAGAATTCGCCCTCTCTTCTTTCAATTGTAGAAACCAATGCTGATATTGATTTCAAGGAATCAGGGATTTCCCTCTCTGGAAAGATTTCCGAAAATGTTGAAACCAGAAACGAGAGATTAGGTATGCCGAAAGAAAGTTCATAATGCCATTTCTTCTGTTGATTGAACCAATCCTTATCTGTATCTTGAATTAATGAAATGAGATAGGGGATCTCTTCTGGTTTGAAAATTCCTTTTGATGCGAGGATTTTAACAAAACTTACAAACTCTTCATAGATCAGAGAACCATTTTTGAACAGAAGAAAAGATATGGGCACCAATTCTTGAATATGCTCTATCTGCTCGATAGTTTTCAGATTCCATAAAATTTCTCTGATTTCCTCAAGAACAGATTCAATCAAATAACCTCTTTCTTCAAAGAGTTTAATGGCACCTCCTTTATTTTTCAGTTCTATTTGGATTAGTTTGATTAAGTCTTCTTGATTTATCTTTTGTCACCAATCTGTTCTGATGACTTTATTATTTATGGATAGGCTTCCTTCAATGATCCATATCCCGATCTATTTTCTGATGTTTGTTTATAGAGACCTTTAAGAATAAGTAATTTCCCTATTATTTAGAAAATGAGCGAAGAGCAAGGCGCAGTAAAGCGAACCCTAAAATTCATAGTACAAAACATCGATAAGCTTCGGGAGCAAGTTGGTCTGAAATTTCAACAAATCGATGAGCAATTGGCTTCCTTTGGACAAGAGATAGAATCCATTAAAAGTGAAGTTCAACGGTTGCAGGCTTCCATTTCTCAACCAAAACCCACAACTGAAATTACTCAACTGGCACAACGGATCCAATCACTTGAAACTGCTATTGCAGGATTGAAATCAAACATTTCTTCTACATCCTCCGTTTCATCATCCGTTACTCCATCACAAATTCCCACACCTCCAGTTTCACCCCCTGTTCCTGTAAGGAAGTCCAGTCCAGCCATCCCCCCCACAACAACTCCTTCAACTCAACCATCTCCTATCCCACGGAGTCCTCCCGCAACATCATCTTCTGCTCCTGCTCCACCTCCTCCCCCACCTTCAAATCCTCCTTCTCCCCCACCTAGTGCTGGGCTTTCCGCTTCCCCACCTCCTCCTTCAACTCAACCATCTCCTATCCCACGGAGTCCTCCCGCAACATCATCTTCTGCTCCTGCTCCACCTCCTCCCCCATCTTCAAATCCTCCTTCTCCTCCTCCCGCAACAAAGGAGAGACCTGCTTCCCCGTCATCAACTATGAAAGTTTCTGCTGATTCAGATGATAAAAAAGAACTTATGGAAGCTTTGAGAATACTTGATGACATATAGGTTCTTGTTCCATCGAAATTGTTTTTTCTCCTTTCCATTCTTCTGATTTGTGGACTTGACAAGTATCGATTACTCACTTACTGAAAAAATTGCCAATCTGATCCACAAAAATTCAAAATGGAGAACTCCTATTCGAATATTTACCATGACTGGCACCTACATTTTCTGGTTCCCCCTTTTAGTGGTTTGGAATCTTCTTTTTCCGGATGACTGGCAGTTTCCTTTCTTGATAATGCAGACATGGAATATGCTGTTAGTTCAGGCAATTAAACGTATTGTCAAACGTGATAGGCCTGAATTCGGTGATTTTTCAATGGGTGTTGTTAAATTTGATGTGCACAGTTTTCCTTCGGGTCATAGTGCTCGTGCCGCAATTGTGATGATGATCATGCCCTCTCTCTTTCCGAATTTTGCTTGGTTTTGGATTCTGTGGGGTATGGCAATTATGCTTTCTCGACTGCTTTTAGGGGTTCATTATGTCAGCGACATTGTTGGTGGTTATATTGTGGGAATAGTCTCTCTCTTTCCTCTCTTTCTGTTCGACTATTTTGATCCCTTATTCTGAATTTTGATCTTCTTCATCTTTCAATTCTTCTTGGATGTCGGAAACCACTTTAGATGCTGCCATTAATAGCCATTCATGTATTTCCACATCTACGCCATCTGCCATTTCAAATATTTCCCATACACGGTCAGTTACACGTTGAAGACTTAGTGCCTCTATTGCTTGGGATTTTGATAAACTCCCCAGCTTAGTGGTTGAAGGAATTACTATTGCAGTTGGCTTCGGATTGTATTTCCATATAAAATCTTCCCAGAAATCTCGCCTGATTTCCCCTATATTTTCATCGGTAAGTTCCAATGCCAATACTACTGCATCTGCCTTGTTTAACTTTCCAGAGTTCCTTAAATCATGCAGTCGGCTGACTTCAATCAGATCCCAGTTAACCTTTCTTTCTTCCTTGATGATTGGGGAAAGATCAATCAGCTTTTGTAGTAATGGAGTCGTTTTACCAACCCTAATGAACAAAATATCTAGGTTATCATAACTCTTCCTTTCCAAAATGAAGTTCAATAACTGTTTCATCTACTCATCTTTCTGATGAACGGCTTAAATACGAATTGATTGGGTATCATTCCACTACCTACATTCTTGCATTGAATTGCAATAAAGGAAGAGATAAAAAGTGAGTAATAATCATTAGAATACGTGAAAAAAGTAATTATTGCTACATTGCTTCTTCTTATGTTCATGTCATCTCTCCCTACGCATGCCTACAGCGAAAAAAATGGTATTGAGAGAGGTGACGATGTCCGGCTTGCCTATAGGGGTGTCTTGGAAAATGGAACCGTGTTTGATCCCGGAAGTGATGACACCGTTTTCCGGAATCTCGATTACGGTAATTATATTGATGGCTTTGTGGATGAGCTTCTCGGCATGAAAATCGGTGAAAAAAAGACATTTGAGGTTCCACCTGAAAAAGGGTATACTTCTCCCAATCATTATCTTCATGGATTGACATTGATTTTCACTGTCGAGATTCTCGGAATCGAAGGTTATGATCCGGCTTCAGACACCTCTGGCTCTGT
This sequence comes from uncultured archaeon, assembly GCA_964645535.1. GTDB lineage: Archaea > Asgardarchaeota > Heimdallarchaeia > Heimdallarchaeales > Kariarchaeaceae > WAKA01. The sequence goes on from CAZYCQ010000009.1 coordinate 26,889, forward strand.
TTCTCCCAACTTCCTCACCACTGTAGTTCGTGTGATCGGTTGGGCGTTTGGAATAGTCTTTGTTCCCATTATTCTTTTTGGTGTGTATAGATTCATTAACGAAAGTTTAGTTAACCGTTCAAGTCACATTTGCAGCATTGGAGGAGAAAAAGCTGACGGGGTTTGTGCCAACTGTGGCACTCCTTATTGCCGATCTCACTTCATAAAAGGATGCTCACAATGTCATGGAGTAACTCTTCAACCCAAGTGAAGTCAATTGCAAAGGGAACGAAAACTCAGTAGGCGGTACAAAACCGACCTCCATGTCGTGCGATCGCTTGTCCAATCCATTGGATATGAAAGTGCAGAAGAAATCCTGCAAATGCATCCAAATGACCTAAGGCCAACTGCTAGAGTCAACCTTCACAAAACGAGCCGAAAAGACGCAATTGAATTCCTCCTGCAGGAAGGTATTCGGGCAATTCCTATAAAGGAAGTTCCCGAAGGTATTGAAATCATTCAGGGAAAACCAAAATTGGGTCATTCTCTTTCCTATCTTCAAGGGCTTGTGACTCCCCAAGGTCTTGGGTCAATGTTGGCTGTCCATATCTTGGATCCAAAACCTGGCGAAAATATCCTTGATTTAGCTGCTGCACCGGGGGGAAAAACTACATTCATTGCTGAACGGATGCGCAACCAAGGTGTTGTGGTTGCAAATGACATTAACCGTGCTCGATTGAAGGCAGTCCAAGCTAATGTCAATCGCCATGGACTGTCCAACGTCATTATCACAAATCATGATGGAACTTCTATTGATCTAGGCATGCAATTTGATAGGATACTCTTGGATGCCCCATGTACTGGCGAAGGATTATTGGTATCCCAACCCAAAAGACGCCGTTCCAAAGATATCTCGGATCCATACATTCTTCAAAGGCTTCAACGGCAGTTGCTGGCAAAAGCCCTATCCCATCTTAAAATAGGTGGACAGTTGGTGTATTCGACCTGTTCACTCAACTTAGTTGAAAATGAGGAGGTTATTGATCCATATCTTGACAAATTGCAAGTTGAAGAAATTCATCAGTCCATCCCTGCTCCCTTGAGTTCAGAAAAAATCCCAAATGCAATTCGCCTTCTTCCTTCAACTCATGGGTGCGATGGCTTTTTCATTGCATTGATGAGGAAGGTGGAATAATTATGGAGATTGCTGAACTAACCGCACAACAGGTCAATTCACTCATTCTTGAACAATTCGGCGTTTATTTGGAATTGAAAGAAGAGGGACATTATTTTTTGTTTAGAAGAGAGGATGTTGAATATATTTCCTGGAGTCTGACTTCCCTTCCAGCAATGGAAAATGCCATTTCATACGGGTTGCTGCTGTGTGCATATTCCCCAAAGAAAAAATTGGTGTATCCTTCAATTGTGGATAGAGTTTCTGGATATCCAACTGTTGAAATCCAATCCGTAAAAAAGGCAATAAAATTTTCAAGAGGAGAAAACGTTGCCTTACCTTCCCTTCAGGAATTCGAACAAAAACAAATCATTGTTACGCATAATGGATATCCTCTTGCTTTCGGTCAAGTTTTGTTTGGTGAATTTCAACCATTGATTGATATCGGTTGGTATCTCCGAGAAGCCGAAAAAGTTAGTCTTTAGTTTTTTCATCTTCAAGGACCTGAGAAACCTTTTCTATCTCAGTTGCCCAAGAATCATATTCCAAGGCAAACGCAATTGCCATGATTCCAACCTTGTAAGAATAGATGAAAACTGCCATATTCCAGAAATTGAAATCTAACGGGACTATGTAGTAGTTTATGACAGCTGTTACAAACATGAACAAGGACACCAAAAAATTGATGGTAGCAAGAAGACGTAATCTTCTTCCTCTAGAATATGCGATAGGTGTTTTTGAGAGCATGAATATAACAATGGAAAAAAATATCGCTCCTAACGGTGCGGACCAATAAAGCCAAATGAAATCTATTTCTATTCGAACTGTATTGATAAGTAATGAAAAAACGGTTATGAACCTCGATAACAAGGAGAAAAGGAGAAACAAGATAGTCATGACCATCGCCTCTCTCGGCTTTTCCATTTTTAGCACCAATGCAGGGATTACATATGCGTTGATCCCCCAATCGCCTAAAAAAATCAAACCCAAGATGATTCCTATTCCTAGTGGTGGTGCCTGCCTAAAACGCAGTTCGATTCCACTCACATCCGCTATTGCTGCATAAAGAATCATTAGGGAAAAAAATTGAATCCCTGTAGACCACGATAGCCATCCCAATCGTTTTGCCAATTCCTTATCAGGCAAATTTTTAATCATATTGTTGATACTATTGCTTTCTTTATCTCAGTTAGCGTTCTTTCACTTATCAATATCTAAACTTCACAAAATGATTCATCATCCGTATTTTTCGCCACAAATCGTGCTGAAAAAAATAACTAGGGTTCAACCATCTACGAAAAGTTAACGATCACCTTTTTTTGGGCATAAAATTCTATTTTCATAGAATATTGGCTAGACGTACATTTCAGCCATTATTCCCCAAAAAATGGATAGATGAATTCATCAAAATCAAAATTCCTTGTTCAAACAATAAATTTTGAATATTGCTAAGTGGGTTTTTGACAAGTGAGAGATGTTGCAATTATAGGGACAGGGATGACGAAATTTGGCTCCCTCGGACGAGTTACGTCCCGGGAGTTGATAACGTCTGCTGCCCGTGAAGCAATGGAGGATGCAGGAGTTGCATCTTCTGACATTGATGCAATTTATGTGGGGCAATTATCGGGAGATATTTTTGAACATCAGATGCATGCTGCTCCTGGTGTTCCTGATTATTTGGGGCTCCAAAATGTTCCTTCCACACGTGTTGAAGCGGCTTGTGCTTCTGGTGGTTTGTCTGTGATGCATGCCATAATGGCAGTGGCTGGTGGATTTTATGACACCGTTCTGGCAACTGGTGCTGAGAAAATGACGAACTTGCCAACATCACATGTCACTGAAGCACTAAGCATGTGTGCCGATGATGTTTTCGAAGTTTCTTTGGGAGTAACATTCCCAGGAGCATTCGCAATGATGGCTCGTGCCCATGAAAAAGAGTTTGGAACAAATGCGGAGATGCGGGCCGCAGTTGCCGTAAAAAACCATGATCATGCTTTGCTAAATCCCAAAGCGCAATTTCATAAAAAAATAACAATTGAAAAGGTAATCAATTCAGTCATGATTGCTGATCCATTGACTTTGTATGATTGCTCCCCTATTACGGATGGTGCTGCCGCGATCATTGTTGTTCCTTGGGAGGATCGGAAGAAATATGAGGGACAGGCCGTCCGTGTGAGGGCATTTGCGCAAGCAAGTGATACCATGTCGCTCCATGACAGAAAAGATCTGACCGGCTTTACTACCACAAAAGTTGCTGCAAGAAAAGCGTTCAAGATGGCAGGTCTGGAACCAAAAGACATCGATATCCTTGAGGTTCATGATTGTTTCACCATCGCAGAGATCATGGCGTTGGAAGATATGGGTTTCTATAAGAAGGGAGAAGGAGGGCGAGCCGCCCTTGATGGCGAGACTACAAGGGATGGTCCTCTTCCAGTGAATGTGTCTGGTGGATTAAAGGCAAAGGGTCACCCAATCGGTGCAACCGGTGTGGCTCAAATTGTTGAAATCACAAATCAACTTCGAGGAACTGCCGGAAGACGACAAGTTGCAGATGTTGAGATTGGGATGACACAAAATCTAGGGGGTTCTGGATCAACCATTGTCACCCATATTTTGGAAAGAGGTGATTAAATGAGCGAAGATCAAGTCAATCGAGTAATTGCAAAATATGAAGCGGCCATCAATGAAGGAAAACTTGTTGGTGTTCGATGCAAGGACTGCAATAATGTAATGGTGCCCCCTCGTCCAGTTTGCAGAGCTTGCCAATCCACTAACATAGAAATCCATCCGATTGAGGGAAGGGGAAAACTATTGACATGGACTACAATTCACGTAGGTCCCCCTTCATATGAGGATAATGTCCCGTACACTGTAGGAATTGTAGAATTCGACAATGGTGAACGATTAACCGGAATCGTTGAAATTCCCGTCACTGAATTGGACTATGGGATTGAAGTTGTAGCAGGATTTGACCCTTCAAAAGAGGGAGCTGCAAGACTACGATGGAGAAAACCAGAATAATTTTCACCATAGAGTAGTCCAAAACTTTCTTGAGAAAATTTTTTATTCTTTACTTCTCATTTTTTTTTAGGGATGGCTACAACGGAAATTACTGCCGATATTGGTCAGGAAGATTTGGAATATAGAAGAAAAATGGTTAGGGAGACAAAAAATAAGGATGTGCTGGCAAAATATGCCTTAGACGATGAATTTTGGGAAATACGTAGGGAAGCAACATCTCGAATTCATGATGAGAAGGTATTGCAAAAGATTGCAACTAAAGATGACTATTGGCAGGTTAGATTTGAAGCTGTCGGCAAAATTAAGGATCAGGATTTCCTTCATAAAATCGTCAAAAATGATGAACAGGTTTGGGTTTGCAAAGAAGCTCTCTCGAATCTTATTGATCCGGAATTGCTTTGCGATATCATATTAGATAAGGCTCTAGACCTTTCTGTAAGAATAAAGGCAATAGGTCAACTTAATCAACTAGATGTTCTTTCCTCTCTGAGACCAAAAGTCGATAATGAACTCCAATCAACCATCATGAAACGGATCAGGGAAATTCAGGGTTACTGAATTCCTCCTTGAACCCGAATTTGACCTGATTGTTAATAAAACGTATCCAAAATGGTGTCAATTCCCAGAATTCTATTTTATTGATCATTGAGACCAATCGAGATGAATTCAATATGAATGGAAAACGATCGAGGTAGATCGCCTTATACTTCTCTGCCATTATTCCTTGGGGCTCCTTCACAATTCCTCTACCTTGAATCCCTTGAATGTTTTCCCACTCTTGATTGTCTTCATTGATTGTAAATGCTACTGCAATCTCTCCTTTTGCCAATGCTGTTCCGTGTCGTGTTTTTCTGTCTGATACGAAAACAAATCTATTATCCCTCGTCAGGGCATAAAATACAGCACAGGCTTGTGGTCCTTCTTGATCCGAATAGGAAAGATTCAGAACTTGATGTTGGGCAATGTATTTCCTGACATGGTTTGGCAGGTCCATAGATGTCAATTGGTAAAATGACATATTAGTCTCTAGCAAAAAGTGTAGACGTCCTCAAAGCTTATTAGGTCAATTTCAAATTCAAGAATGGAAAGAGTCTGATAGCATGTCGCGGACAAAAAGTTCTACGTATACCCATAGTGAATTTGAACGAAATCCTGGGACTCCATTGCAGATGGATTGGGTCAATTCGATCCATGTGAACAAGAGTGCCGTTGAAAGAAGAGTCTCGACATTGGTGAAGAGAAGATCGGTCAAGAAGCAATGGCAAATTGCATGGCTACTGAAGGCGATTACTTTAATTGACCTGACCACATTGGCTGGTGACGATACACCTGGGCGAGTTCGTCGTCTCTGTGCAAAGGCTAGACGTCCCGTGCGTCCAGACATCCTGAGAGCTATAGGATTAGATGATTTTCCACTATCTGTTGCAGCTGTTTGTGTCTATCATAATCAAATCCGTCCTGCGGTGGAATCGCTTGAAGGAACGGGGATTCCGGTTGCCGCAGTTTCAACCGGATTTCCTGCTGCCCAAATTCCATTTGAACTGAAGGTTGCACAAATCAAGGAAAGTGTAAAGGCTGGTGCTAAGGAAATTGATATTGTCATCAGCAGGGAACTTGTTCTAACTGGACGTTGGGAAGAGTTGTACAGTGAAGTTGCTGCATATCGGGATGCCTGTGCAGACGCCCATATGAAAGCCATCCTTTCGGTAGGTGAACTTGGTACCTTAACCAATGTAGCAAAAGCCAGTTTGGTCTGTATGATGGCCGGTGCGGACTTCATTAAAACCTCTACTGGAAAGGAAAAGGTAAATGCAACCTTGGAGAATAGCTTGGTGATGGTTCGGATGATTAGGGACTACTATGAAAAAACAGGTCACAAGGTTGGCTTTAAACCTGCCGGAGGGATTCGGAGCGCAAAACAAGCCATTCAATGGTTGATCCTGATAAAGGAGGAATTGGGCAATGAATGGCTTTCTCCCCAGTTATTCAGATTTGGCGCAAGTGGGTTGCTCGGAGATATTGAGCGACAACTCGAATACCATGCCACCGGCATGTATTCAGCCACATATAGAAATCCGATGGCTTAATGGTGTTGAACATGGAAATAAAGGAGATTTTTGATAAGATGAGTTATGGTCCTGCCCCTGAAAGTCCAAATGAAGCCTACTCATGGCTGGAACGATATAATCGATCCTTTGATCTTTTCATCAATGGCAAATGGGTTCCTTCAAAAGGTGGTGAGAAATTCGAGACCATTTCCCCTGGTTCTGGTGAAGTCTTAGCAACAATTACGCAGGGAACTGCCGATGATGTGGATATTGCGGTTAAGGCTGCCAAAAAAGCATTTTCCAAGTGGAGCGGTCTTTCAGGGCACGAGCGTGCAAAATTCCTCTATGCAATTGCAAGGAAGATACAGAAACATTCCAGACTGTTTGCAGTCCTTGAAACCTTGGATAATGGCAAACCAATCCGTGAAACACGGGACATTGATATCCCATTGGTGGCCCGTCATTTCTATTACCATGCAGGTTGGGCACAGATGATGGAAACCGAGCTCAAAGACTATGAGCCGATCGGTGTTGTTGGACAAATTATCCCTTGGAACTTTCCTCTCTTGATGCTGGCATGGAAAATTGCTCCTGCTTTGGCAATGGGGAACACTGTGGTCTTGAAGCCTGCGGAATTTACTTCCCTTACAGCTCTTCTTTTCGCACAGATTTGCCAAGAAATTGGATTGCCGGCTGGCGTGGTCAATATCGTGACTGGTGATGGAAGGACTGGTGCGGCCATAGTTGAGCATCCTGAGATCAAGAAAATTGCTTTCACCGGCTCTACTGAAGTTGGAAGAATCATCCGAAAAACAACAGCCGGCACCGGAAAGAAGATATCCCTTGAATTGGGTGGTAAATCTCCATTCATTGTTTTTGAAGATGCTGATTTAGATAGTGCCATCGAAGGTCTGATAGATGGGATCTGGTTTAACCAAGGTCAGGTCTGCTGTGCAGGATCTCGTTTGCTTGTCCAAGAAAGCATTGCTGACCAATTCATACGTAAACTGAAGGAACGTATGTCAAAACTACGTGTGGGTGATCCGCTTGACAAATCAACAGACATAGGTGCCATTGTGGCTCCTGTCCAACTCCAACGGATCCAATATTATGTGGATTTGGGAAAGTCTGAAGGTAAATTCTGGCAACCTGCAATTGAACTTCCTGAAAACAACGGTTGCTATTTCCCACCCACTCTGTTCACAGATGTTCCTACAAGTGCAGTGATCGCACAGGAAGAGATTTTTGGTCCAGTTCTTGTTTCTATGACCTTTAGAACTCCTCAAGAGGCAGTTGAATTGGCAAACAATACGGTTTATGGTCTAGCTGCTACTGTTTGGACTGAGGATGTGAACTTGGCATTGCATGTTGCACCGCAAATTAAGGCAGGTACCGTCTGGATCAACTCCACAAACCTTTTTGACGCTGCCTCTGGATTTGGTGGATACCGGGAATCTGGATATGGAAGAGAAGGGGGACTGGAAGGATTATGGGAGTATGTTGTTCCAAAGTGGAAACGTTCCAAAAAGAGGCAAAAAACCACACAAAATATTGAACCAGTTGTTGAACCGATTACCTCATCAATAGATCGTACTCCAAAACTCTATATCGGAGGACGACATGTCCGTCCTGATGGAGGATATAGCCTTCCAGTTTATGCCTATAATGGAGATCTTGCCGGCGAAGTTGGAAAAGGCAATCGAAAGGACATACGGAATGCAGTTGAAGCTGCCGACAGGGCCAAAGGTTGGGCTACCAAGACTGCCCACAATCGGGCTCAGGTATTGTACTATCTTGCTGAAAACCTAGAAAGCAGAAGGAATGAATTCGTCAATCGAATAATTCAGTTAACAGGAGTTTCCAAAGAGGTTGCCAGTGCTGAATTCAACAAATCAATTGAACGACTATTCTACTATGCCGCCTTTGCGGACAAGTACGATGGTTTGGTTCACCATACCCCCTACCGTAATGTCACAATGGCCATGCCTGAACCAATAGGGATTATTGGGATTTCCTGTCCTGAAAAATATCCATTACTTGGTTTAGTTTCCTTGGTTGCTCCCGCAATTGCCATGGGAAACACGGTTGTCTGTATCCCCTCTGAAACGTATCCCTTGATAGCCACTGATTTTTACCAAGTCTTGGATACTTCAGATGTCCCTGGCGGTGTAGTCAACATTGTTACTGGTCATGTGAAAGAGTTGATGGACGTTCTCTCGAAGCACTTGAATGTCGATGCGATCTGGCATTTTGCGAATCCCTCTCTCAATGGGATGGTTGAAGTAAATTCGATAGGCAACCTAAAAAGAACCTTTGTTGACCATGGTTTTATTCGTGACTGGATGTCTGATCAAGAAGGTCAGGGCAGGGAATTCCTGCGCGAAGCTACCCAAATCAAAAATATCTGGACACCCTATGGCGTTTGAATCAGGTTAGAAACAATAACTACATATTCTTGATATTCCCTAGTTTTATAGATGGGTTCATTTGAATTTTCCTTAGGGGAGATTGTCATCTATTTCTTGATGGGTGTTTTTTCCTATTCCATCTTTGGATTGGCCGCTTTTCTGGCCAAAAAGGGTGCTCCCCATTGGATTCCCCGGAAAACAGTTCACACTCTTGGAATGACAATCATTGCTATCTACTCAGTCATTGTCCAGGATACTGGTGCTATCCTCTTTATTGGAGGAGTTGTTGTGACAATTGCCTTGGGTCTAAATATGACCAGATTGAACTTTATTGAATGGATGGCTAAAGCGACGGCACGGGAAAATGAACATTGGACCGAAACCGTTGGGAATCTGGTGATTACAACACTCACATTGTTTTCCCTCTATTTCTACAATAAGTTCAATAGTCCTTTGTTTCCCTCAATATATCTAACTGCTATTCTCTCATTGGCATGGGGGGATGGATTGGCAGAACTGGTCGGTCGAAAATTTGGAAGGATTAAATACCGAATTCTTGGGGATAAAACATTGGAGGGGTCACTTACTGTCTTTTTGGTGACTTTTATCTTAGGTTTCTTCTCCTTTTGGGCTTTCAATGAAATCACATCTCATGTCCTTTTGGCATTGCTTCTTGCCTCAATGGTAGCTAGCTTAGTGGAAGCAGTAGCAATCCGTGTTTTCGACAATCTCCTAATTCCTTTGAGTGTTCAATTGACGCTTTGGTATTTGCTGATTTCATAACCTATTCACAGAATCTTTAAATTCTGAAGTTAGATGTGGTATAAATGGGAATTCATACCCTTGTTGTCGCACATAGGGGTTATGCTCCTGCATCAATTCATCAAAATAGCCTAGAAGCCTTCAAATTGGCGGAAAGGTATGGGGCAAAAGCAATTGAATTCGACATTCGCATGACCAAGGATCATGAACTTGTGATTTTCCATGATCCATTCTATTGGAATGGAAATGGTTTTCGAAGGGTTCCTTCAGTAACATTGGATGAATTCCGTGAGACATTTGACAACAATCGTGCACCAACCTTCTCCTCCCTCTGCAAAGAAATTGACCGACGAATCAAATTTTTCATAGAGCTGAAACCCACACCCTTTCCAGATCGTTTGATCAAAATTTTAGAATCCCATATTCCCACTGACCGCGAAATCCTTATCCTAACCTACAAACAACATATCTTGAAGAAGTTGAACCAAACCGGTTTGCCTTCTGGTCTTCACTATATTAATCCATTCAAGGACAATATTGCACGCGCAAAAAAGTATGGGGCCATAGCCCTTTCTCCGATATATTGGGTGGTTAATTCAACAACTGTCAAAAAGATTCAAAATTCAGGACTTGAAATTTATCCATGGACCGTAAATAAACCTGTTTTCATCAAAACATTGATTGACTGGGGTGTCGATGGGATTTACACCAATAATTTCCCAGTTGCAAAAACTCTGCTAGAGACTAGTGATAGTTTGGGAAAACAAATGCTCCAAAATAGTGCGGTTTATAATACCCGTTGAAAAAGCAAGAGAATAATGAAAAAACAATTTTTTATCGTCCTAATTCTGTTGGTTGGTGTTTTACCGACATCTTCCATACAGTTTTCCTCTAAAGAAAGTATTCAAATCTTCAAAAATCCTGAAACTGAATATCACTGGATCTGGGATGATCTTCTTGATCCAAATTTACCTGCAACTATTGCTGGTGATGATTCAGTCTATTGGGGATCGTCTCTAGGTCCATACTTCAATAGCACTGAAACAATTGCCAAATTACAACTTGCTGCTGAACAATTTCCTTCAGTAGCAAAATATGTCAAAATAGGTGAATCGTATCTTGGAAAAGAGATCGGTGCTGTCCGTCTTTCTCTCCCCATTGAAACCCCGATGGCAGTTAAATATGAGTTTGCTCTTGTAGGGGCACACCATGCCAGAGAGGCAATAACTGTTGTGGATTCATTGTTTTTCATGGATCGGCTTCTCTATAATTATCTAAATGGTGATCCATGGACTATCCAGTTGCTTTCACAAGCGGAGATTTATATTGTGCCATTGCTAAATCCTGATGGCTTGGATCACACTGCCATATCTCCTTGGCAAAGGAAAAACATGCATCCTTTCGATGAGGATGGGGATGGTTTTTCTGAAGATGAGTTTGAAATTAAGGATGTCAATGGGGATAACTATGTTGAAGAATACTATGACCCTGATTTGGGAATGTGGATCTACGAATCAATTGACGGTATGGACAATGACACCTCTCATGGTGAAGATAACCCTGGAGGGGTTGACTTAAATAGAAACTATCCGTTCGAATTTATGGGTCCAGGGTCTTCTTCAGATCCCCGGGATGATACATATCGTGGTCCAGCCCCCCTCTCAGAACCTGAGACGCAATCTTGGGCTCGTTTTGCACAACAACACCATTTCTTTACATCCCTTTCATTGCATTCCGGGATTCAAGCAATTATTTATCCGTGGGGATATACTTCCTTACCGCCACCCGACGAAGATGTTTTCGTTGCCATAAGCAATGTTCTCAAGGGACTTTCAGGTTTTCCCACTTGGGATGAAGTCGGTGGCTATGGTGTTAATGGTGAATGGGGTGATTGGATGTATGGGGAACTTGATTCACTTGCATTTACGATCGAAACCTTTGGAAATTCCAGATCCTATAGGCAAATCCGAACAGTACGAGGAATTGATCGATATGGAGGGATATGGAATTATTTCAATCCGGAACCTGGAAATATCTATGAAACCACTGTTGGTGGTGTCCAACCCATGATCGATTTTTTGGCTTCTGTTCCTCTCCAGGGAATTGTTCCCACTGAGTTCACTATTCCCCAAATAAGCATGCAATCAAATTCCACTCATATTTCGGTCACATTGCATATCAACACAACTCGGAATGATCTTATTGTCTCATTTGAAAGTGAAAACCAAACAGATCTGGGATGGTATCCATTGCAAGAGATCCAAGTCAATTCAAGTATTCCGCAATATGAGATCACGGCACAAAAAATTGATGTGCCAACTAGGATCTATGTTGGAACACTTTCTCAAGGATTTTCTTTCTATTTTGATACATCTTTGGCTGAAACAAATGGAACCTTTTCCCTTTCTCCAATCAATGGAACAAATGGTCCAGTTGACGTAGGGGTTCCTCCCGAACCAGTATCTGAAACCACAAGTACGGTTGTATCTTCACAAAATTATTCAACTTCTACAGTTTCCTCATTTACAAATATTACGTCAGAATCTTTAGTTTCATCTGAAGTTTCCATCCAACTTTTAGTGCTTCCTATTTCTCTATCTTCCGTGATGATCGTCCGTCGAAGACAACGGGTTCAAAAGAACGCATAAACTCGTTTTATCGTCCACATCATAACAAAGTTTATATATTTGAAATCAAATTTCCAAGAAGGAGAGTTTGCAGATGAGGTTTGGGACTAGGGTGAATCATATCGATGCTGACAAAGACCTTTTTGAAATTGCCCTTAATGAGAAAAATGAGATCATCAGGGAAGCTGCTGTCTACAAAATCAAAAAACAATACTATCTTTACAGACTGGTCAAGGAATCAACAGATGAATTGGTTCGATTGATTGCAGTGGATCGACTAAAGAATGAAGAGTACCTGAAGAAATTGGCGAAAACGGTTACTGACAAGACCCTTTTAGTTCTTATTCTTGAAAAAATTGACGATACCGAATTTCTTGAAAGATTTGCGGGAAATGATGATTTAAATATTCAAAGAGCTGTTGTGAAAAAGATCTCAAACCAAAATATTCTCAAGCATTTGGCACTGACCTCTTCAGATGATCTTGTCCGCAAACGGGCTGTTGAACGAATAACTGATGAGTATTTTCTTAAAGACGTTTTTCTTTCAGATCCTTCTTTCTTGGTGCAAAGTACTGCCTTGAAACATATCACTTCCGAAGATATTCTTTCAGAATTACGACTTACCGTTCCTGATGAATTAATACCCACTCTTGCAGAGCATATTTCTGAAACTATTGACCATTAATTGTCTGATCCCATCATTGAAATTTTAAAATTATCTCAAAACTTTCCATGATGACAAAATATGTCGTGTTTGGTTTAGGCATGATGGGAGAGGCAATATGCTATGATCTTCTGTCATTCGACAACAAGGATGTTTTGGGTTTGGAAAAAGACAATGGGCGGATTGACACTGTCAAAAAACGTCTGTCTCAATTTGGAGATCGTTTTTCTGCAATTCCATTTGATGTCACTTCATATACTGTTGAAAACCTTGCAGAATTTTTAAGGGAACAAAATGCAATTTTGGCCTTCGGAGCAATTGATTACAGCTTCAATCTTTTCCTTACTGAGGCTTGCATTAAGGCAGGCACTCATTTTCTTGATCTCGGTGGTAATCCAACAATAGTCAGCCAACAGCATTCATTGGACAAATTGGCGAAAAACAAAGGTGTTACGATCATTCCTGATTGTGGTTTGGCTCCTGGAATGGTAAATATTATTGCAGCAGGAATGATAAACGAATTTGAAGCAGTTGATTCCTGTAAGATAAGAGTTGGTGGTCTCCCTCAAGAACCTAGGACTATGCTGAAATATCAACAGGTCTTCTCGATCAGGGGTTTGACAAATGAATATTTGGAGGACGCAAAAGTCATACGCAATGGGAAGATCATGACTGTTCCCTCATTAACTGAAGTCGAAACGTTGGAATTTCCTGAACCATGGGGTGAACTTGAGGCATTCCAAACCGCGGGCGGTACTTCTTCACTTCCTTCAATCTATGAAGGGAAGATCAAAGAATTGGATTACAAGACCATTCGATATAGGGGTCACGTGCAATTTTTCCAATTTCTAAAAGAATTTGGATTCCTTTCTGAACATGAAATCGGTGGAGTAATCCCAAGAGCATTTACGGAACAATTGCTTCAAACGTATCTTCCCAAAGATGAACCTGATGCTGTCCTTGCCCGCATCGTTGTAAAAGGAAACAAGGGAGGTAGAAAACATACTGATAAACTCCAATTGATTGATCTCATGGATCCGAAAACTGGTTTTTCCGCAATGGCTAGAACAACAGCCTTCCCCATCAGCATCATCGGTCAAATGGTGGTTGAAGGAAGAATAAAGATGAAAGGAGTAATTCCTGGAGAAATTGCAGTTCCATACTCTCAATTTTTACAGGAGCTCGAAAAAAGGGATATCTGCTTTGAGAAAACCAGTGAATTTTAAAGCGGAGAGACTAGCCAAGGGAACATCATAATGTTTTAAACAATATCTAACTAATATCGAACAATGAAAAGGATAGGATTAATCTCATTTACCCTGTTCGCACTCATGTTGCTTTCTACAAGCAACATTTCTGTTGTTGCGGATACCATTCCAGTTAAGGTGGTTACTCCACAACAGTCGAATGTACTGACGATTGCCACACGGCATGACAGCATAATCTATACTGCATTTGCAGAAGAATTTGCAAAGTCCTCTTATGGCCAATCTGTCGGTATTACCGATCCGTCTCAAGTTCATTTCTTGACACCCACCACATTTGAGGCTTTCTACAAGGCAATGACTGATCCAACTTTTGCCGTAAGCCTTGGTTGGGGTGGAGGCCCTACTCTTTTCAATAACCTTATTGCTGAAGGTGCGGTTTCACCCATTACTGACCCTACTACTGTAGCTGCTATCAATGATGCCGTTCCTGACACTCTTGCAGGTGCTGAAATGAAAAAGTTCGATGACAATGGCGACATGCTTTGGGCGGCAAATGCCATTTCCTCATTCGGTTTTACAGTCAACCATGATGTCCTTGAAGCAAGGAACCTTACCGTTCCAAAAACTTGGGAGGATCTTGCAAGCCCTGACTTCTTTACGAATTTGGCGCAACCGAATGTTGGTATGGGAAATGCCCCTGACACTACCAGCAATACCCGAATTTACCAAATCATCCTTCAACGTTATGGTTGGGATCGTGGATGGGAAATTATTTATCAAATGGCTGCCAATGGAAAAATCTATGGTGGTTCTGTTGAAACAAGATCTTCCGTGATTGAAGGCGAAGTGGCTGCTGCAATGACCATTGACTTCTACGGAGTCATTGCAATGCAGGAAAACCCTCGAACCGAATACATTGTTCCAGAAAATGCCTCAATCGTCAATGGTGATCCGATTGCCATGGCAAAGAACCCTGCAAATCCTGATGCTGCAAATGCCTTTCTCCAATTTCTCTTCTCTAAAGAAGGTCAATCAATTTGGTTGAGGGACAATATCAACAGGCTACCTATAAGGGAAGATGCCTTTGACACTCCTATTGGTCAAACACGTCCCGACATTCATGATCTTTACAATAGGACACTTTCCAACCAAGGGATTGAATTTAATGAGAGTTTGGCACTTTCCTTGGAGGAACCCATGCGATCTCACTTCGAAGCAACGATAACGGATGTACACACCAAACATCGAAACACGTGGAACCTGATGATTCAAGGACTACGAAGTGGAAACTTGACTGAGGAAAAATTTGAAGAACTCCGCAAAGAATTCACCAAGCCCGCTATGACCATGGAGGAGGCAATTGCTATGAATGATCAGTTCCTCTCCGATCAATCATTCCAAAGAGATAAGAAGAAAGAATGGAGGGACTTCGCAAATTCAAAACTGGATTCCATCAGTAATGAACTGGGTGGACAAGGTATTTCTGATACACAGGTCACCAATGTTCCCTATCCCTCCGTTGGTTTCATATTTGCCTTCCTCAATCTGGTCATGGCTATCTTCATCACACGAAAACGAAAGAATTAATTGACATTACCTTAATTTCATTCATTTTCTAGAGCTTGAAAAGAAGAATTATAAAATAGTGATTGACAGACCAATTAGCCGATTTGGTGCCCGCAATGATGACAAGAGAAAAAATGTCAACAGTTTTTGAGAGAGTATTTGGAAAAATCAAAACCCAATTCCGAAATGATCCCCTTTCATGGTCCGTTATCTTTGGCATTTCTGGATTTTTCTTCATATTTTTGGTTTTGCCCTTGATTTACGTGACAATAAATGCGGTCTATTTCCATGGGAGAGTTAGCCTTGAAGTTTTTGGAGATGTATTTTCAGATCCAAAATTTTTTGATCCTTCCCCTTCCCCTGATGAATATTTTATTCAAATATTCAATCCAGAAGGTGGTGGTCCAACCGTAATAACTACTTCTGGATTTGATTTCGGTATTATTCTTAACACTCTGATCATTGGATTTGCAACAACTTTACTTTCATTGTTTTTGGGCATCTTGACTGCATTTCTGATGGCTCGTGTGGACTTTCCCGGCAAACGAATCATCAGCGGGCTTCTACTCATTCCCCTTGTTCTCCCTCCATTTGTAAGTGGAATTGGATTTCGGGCATTGTTTGGTCCAGAAATCGGTCTAATCAATAATAAATTTCTGATTCCCTTGTTCGGTTTTGAACTTCGGCTAGAAGGACTTGTTGCCATTATTTTGGTTCAATCACTCCACTATTTCACATTGATTTATCTCAACGTCTTTTCCGCCCTAATGAATGCTGATCCTTCAATGGAAGAAAGTGCCGAAAATTTGGGTGCAGATCGGCTGACCGTCACCCGCAAGGTGACCATCCCTCTTGCTATGCCCGGCATCATTTCCGGAAGTATTCTGGTCTTCATTTTGGCAATGGAGGATCTTGGTACTCCAATTATTTTTGCGGGTTTCGGTGATTCTGTTGCCAAGTCAACTGTCACATATTACATCAGTACAAATATCTTTGCAAGCCCCGAATCAAGCGAGATTGTACAAGATAGTGCTGCCCTCGGTGTTATCCTTCTAATCTCTGCAATCATTGGTTTCGTTTTCCTAAGAAAATATGTATCTTTAAGAGAGTATTCAATGGTCAGTAAGGGTCGTGCTGGTGAATTCAGAACCTTCAAAACTGGTGTTCTTTCTAGGGTGGTTATCTATCTATATTTCATGTTTCTTCTCTTTATTTCAACATTGCCTCATATCGGAATCATTTACAAATCCTTTACAACAGCAGGGGAAGGAAAATTCACCTTGGAATTTTACCAAGTGATTTTTTCATCAAGTGAATCCAGCGGTCTAGCCATGAACCTTCGCAATACCCTTGTTTATAGTGGTGTTGCCACTGTTCTCATCGTAATTTTAGCGACCCTTGCGGGTTATGTTGCCAACAGGAAGAAATTCTATGGGCAAGGGATCTTTGACACCCTAGTCACCATACCTATTGCTATTCCTGGAATTGTGTTGGGTATCGGTTTCATAAGGATGTTCGGGAGTTTCCCCACCAATTGGGGAATTTTCACGTTAAATCCCCTTGCATTCCCGCCAACACTTCTTATTATAAGCTATACCGTTAGGAAATTCCCGTTCACGGTACGGGCCGTCTTTGCGGGACTTCAACAGACAAATGTGGTTCTGGAGGAAGCTGCGGAAAATCTTGGAGCTTCTAAGCCTCGCGTGCTTTCCCGGGTCATCATTCCCTTGATTGCCATGAACATTGTTGGAGGTGCCTTGGTTTCAATGGTATATACCATGAGTGAGGTGAGTACGACCTTGATACTCATCACTCAACCAAATTATGGGAACATAGTTTACAAACTGGCCGATATCTCCACAGGAAAGATTGGTGTTTTTGCGGCTCTCGGTGTTTTATTGATGATACTTCAGTCGATTAGCCTGATTGCAACCAACTTCCTTCTAAGGAATAGGGCAGAGGCTCTCACAGGAATTTAAGGTGGTACGAATGGTCGAGCTCACACTCAAAAATGTCAATATTTTTTATGATGATTTTCATGCCGTGAAGGATGTCAACCTCACGGTCAACGATTCTGAAATAGTAACTCTTTTAGGGCCAAGTGGTTGTGGAAAAACAACCCTGCTCCGTTCAATCGCAGGTTTCATCATTCCTAAATCTGGAAAGATTTTGGTCAATGGTGAGGACATCACGGAAGTGCCCCCCCGAAAACGAGAAATGGGCATGATTTTCCAAAACTATGCTCTCTGGCCCCACATGACCATTGAGGAAAATGTAGGCTTCGGTCTTAAAATAAGAGGTGTTCCCACAGAAGAAATCAGGAAAAAGGTTGCACAATTACTGAAACAGGTACAACTTGAAGGACAGGAGAAAAAATACCCAACACAGCTCAGTGGCGGTCAACAGCAACGTGTTGCACTTATTCGTGCTCTAGCCATCGAACCTGTTGTCCTTCTGTGTGATGAACCTCTTTCCAACTTAGACTATAAATTAAGAGTCGAACTTCGAACTGAAATCCGAGATGTTGCAAAACGAGTTGGCGTTACTGTCGTTTATGTAACTCATGACCAGACTGAGGCTTTGGCAATTTCAGACCGAATTGCAGTTATCAATAAAGGTCAGATAGAACAGGTTGGCACTCCTCTAGAGATTTTTCACGATCCTGAAAATCTCTTTGTTGCCACGTTCATTGGCGAATCAAATGTCCTCCAAGGAACTGTGGAAGAGCAATCCGATGAGGGTGTGAAGATCAGGCTTGATGCTGGCGGGATTGTTACTGTCCCCATAACCGCTGTATCCAAAGGTGAAAAAGTTACTGTAATGACCAGATATGATGGCTTTTCCCTCGGCGAAGGAACAAATACTTTTTCCGGAATAGTTAAGCATAAGTCTTTTATGGGTACCTACATGCAGTTTGAAATTGAATTGCAACCAAATGTCACCATCTTCTACAACGAACCAGATGCTATAGCGGTGAAGGATATAAATGAAGGTGACAATATTTCTGTCTCAATGCCAAGTGACCAAATCCTAGTCTTCGATTCTGAAGGGAAACGAATACGGTGAAAAATATGAAGACAGTTTTTGTCAAAGAGTTAAGCATGTGGCTTTATGACCAACTCATTACTCTTTGGACGGAAGCCAATCTTCCATTCAAACCTAAAGGAAGGGACAGTTATCGATCTCTAAGCAATCGGCTGGAACAAACCAGTACATGGTTGATGGTGGCCATTGATGATACCGATAATATACATGAGCTTGAACTTAAGGATGGGTTAATTGGAGCAGTCATTGTCACTCATGACGGGCAAAGGGGATGGATCAACCGATTGGCAATCCATCCAAAACACAGAAAGAAAGGTTATGCAAAACACCTTCTCGAAAAATGTGAACAATTCCTCAGAACCCAGGGCATTTACCTTTTTGCAGCATTGGTGGAAAAAACCAATGTCCCTTCATTGAACCTGTTTCAATCCTCCGGATACAGGGTGCATGATGAACTTTTGTACCTCTCCAAACGCGATTCAATGGATTACTGAAAAAGGAAAAATATTCCTACGAATAGTCAAAGAATAGAATGCTTAGTTTGTCTCTACGTTTTCCGTAAAAAAATAAGTCTTTGAGATGTCGTCTAAAAGGGCAGATATTGATGATTTCCGCCATTTTGTCCATTTTTGTCCATCGGTTACACATTTGTCCACTAGACTTAATGTAATTCGGAAAGAATCTAAGAATGTCGAACGAAACCCTTGAAAATCGTTCGCCGTCTCCATTGTTTGTTCAGGGTCGAGTTCTCTCGGCCTACTTAAAATGAATGAGCTACTGCAATGTATTTTTTGTTCTTAAAACAATAATTATCTACTCGAATCCTTTCTCAAACATATGGAAAGAACGCTCCAACGCTTTGACTTTTCTGGTATCCCAACCAAAGATGGTTATAGTTTGAATTTAAGTGGAATCGTAAGTCGCTTGGAAGGGTTAAATGGCTCATTCGAAAGGTTGCAGAACATTTTCTCTAATTTTTTTTCGAGATATGATCTCATGGATCTTCTTCCAATAATCGAAGAAAGAAATGAAACTGGATTGGTCTTAACAAATGAGATTAAAACAAAATGCCAAGAAGAAGGTCTTCCTGTAAAAGAGCTCAAAATAATTATTTTATCGACCTCACGTAATGGATTGGTTTCATCTTCTGGTGGCTCATCCCAAAAGTTTGATACAAAACAACTCGAAAATATGACTGTCAAGAAGAAAAAGTCTATCTTCTCCAAACTGTTCAGAAGGTGATTTGATGCCAGAAAAATTTTCGGGATATATTGAACGCACTCCTGCATTAACAATTTTAGGGGGTTTTCTATCAAATTATTACAATGGATTAATCTTGATTCTTTTTGTAACCTTCTTGACTTTCTCTTTGTTGATCAATTCTGGATTGAATCTTGTGACTGGAGTATTCACCGTTTTCTTTTCAATTCCTGTCTTTCTTTTTGCCCATTTCCGACTTGTCATGCGGGGGAGAAAGGTAATGAAAAAAACATGGCAACTCCAGGTAGACATGGATGAGCATATCTTGAAATATGAAACCGGTTATCCCAATATCATGAAACCAAAACATGTTGAATTGGAATTGGATGACATCACGCAACTGGAAGTCAGAGGAAATGAAACCTTTGGATACTTCTTAGAGTTCCAGACTAAAGAAAACCAAGAAAAAATGAAGAAAGCTCAATCCCTCAAGGAGAAAATGGCAATTGAACGGTACCAACTTGGACTGTGGCGAGACGTTGAAGATGCTAAGGAGTTTGGGAATCGTCTTTCAACCCTCATATCCAAGCCAATTGAGCAATATTACGATAAAGGGCAACCCCATGAAATTCCTTCTTCATAGTTTCCTTTACTCAAAAGAAACAAATATTAGCATGAATGCCTACTTGACAATTAGGAAATATGCCGATCGAAGATGAAGAGGACCTAGGGATCAACAACCAAGATACCTCTTATTTATTAAGTTATACTCGTCATCTAGAACGTCAAACAAGACGTCTGGAAAAGGAGAAGCAGGTTGTTGAGGGAGAACGCCTTCGCCTCCAAAGGGAGGTAAACAACATCCGAAGTGAATTGGAGAGGTTAAGATCCCCCCCTCTTTTTGCGGGTACCTTGATCAAGTATCTAGGTGACAACAAGGCTCTTGTGAAATCAAGTACTGGCCCTCAATTGGTTGTAAATGTTAGTGCCAAAATTGACCCCGAAGAACTCCAACCCAATGTGACAGTCGCCATGAACCAACGTTCATTCGCAATTGTGGACGTTCTTCCCAAAAATCATGATCCAGTTATTCAAGCAATGGAGGTTGAAACAAAGCCAAAGGAGACTTATGCTGATATTGGCGGTCTGACAGATCAAATCCAACAAATCCGTGAAGTAGTTGAACTTCCATTGAAAAAGCCTGAGCTTTTCGAAAAGGTTGGTGTTGTCCCTCCCAAAGGCATTCTTCTCTATGGCCCTCCTGGCACCGGAAAAACACTTCTTGCCAAGGCTGTAGCCCATGAAACGAACGCCACCTTTATCCGGATTATTGCCTCGGAATTAGTTCAAAAATTCATTGGTGAAGGTGCTCGATTAGTTCGAGAAGTCTTTGAATTTGCCATTGAACATTCTCCCAGTATCATTTTCATAGATGAATTGGACGCAATAGGTTCCAAGAGACTTGAAATTGCTACAAGTGGAGACCGAGAAGTTCAAAGAACGTTGATGCAGTTGCTCTCCAGCATGGATGGTTTCGAACCCCGTGGCAATGTTCGTGTCATTGCAGCTACAAATAGGCCAGATATCTTAGATTCTGCACTGTTGCGTCCCGGGCGTTTTGATAGACTTATTGAAGTTCCTCCTGCCGACAAGAAAGGAAGAAGAGAAATATTCCAAGTGCACCTTCGTGGATTGAATATTCCCGAAGATCTTAATCTTGATTATCTGGTAAATGAATCTGAAGGCTTTTCAGGTGCAGAAATCCGTAATGTCTGCATAGAGGCTGGAATGTTTGCAATCAGAAACGACCGTGACTATATTACTATACACGATTTTCAGAAAGCGTTTGAGAAGATCAAATTTGAGCGTAGCAAAAATAGCACCCCTCAATTCGTTGAAAACTTTGCCTAAGACTAGCTGGCTATAACAATTAGAGGACAATTTAAGCACTCATTTTCGTTAAGAGGATTAAACTTAAACACAAACAAGAATACCATAAATCGTGAAAGATTTTGTGGTTGATCATCTTCCGGGGTCTATTGTCCGCTTTTTCTCTAGACCGTATGTGGGGGGATATGGAATCGATGCTGCATTGAAGAAAGCAGAAGAGTTGTGGACAAATGAAAGAATCTCGACAACTCTTGATCTATTGGGTGAATTCGTCAAAACCAAAGAAGAAGTAGAGAACACTGTATCAATCTACAAAGATGTTTTTGACAGAATCAAGGACAAAAACGATCATATCTCTGTTTCCATTAAACTTTCTGCATTGGGAATTTTATTTGACCGAGAATACTGTGAATCAAAACTTGAAGAATTGCTGAAGGTTGCCGATGAACGTGGTATCAAGGTTACTATGGATATGGAGGATTCTTCCCTGACAGAAACCACGTTGGAAATCTATCGGAAATTTGTCCAAACATATCCGTCTTTCGGTACTGTTCTTCAAAGCAGATTGTTTAGGACAAGGGAAGACATTGAACGATTTAAGGACATCAAGGGCCGTTTCCGTATCTGCATTGGAATTTACAATGAACCTCCTGATATCTCTCTGACAGATAAGAAAGAAATGAAGGAGAAGTTGCTCGAATATGCTAAGATGCTTTTGGAATCTGGTCATTACACCGAAATTGCCACTCATGACAAAACAACAATTGAACGGGCAAAAGAGATCGTCAAAGATTATCCTCCCTCTCAGTTCGAGTTTCAGCAGCTCTTGGGTGTTCCCTTGCTTTCTGTGCAAAGGGAGCTTGTACGGTTGGGATACACTGTCAGACTTTATCTCCCGTTTGTGATCAACAAAAAAGATGCAACAGCCTATTTGAAAAGAAGAATGAAGGAAAATCCACACATGACCATTTATGTATTGAAAAACCTTCTAAGATTGAATTGATTTTTTACTTTACAACAACATTGATGTTCTCGAAGTCAATCTTTTCTCCTATCTTGAGAATGCCATACTTTCCATCATGTCCTGGAGGATCAAAAGAGAAATTTCCTCTCTTCACTTCAATAATTAACTCAATAAGCCTTTCTGGAATGTCCATGGCTCTAATTTGCTTTTCATCCAATATCCACAGAGCCACTTCGGTTCCAACATGGGAAATTATCTGATAGTACAATGATTTTGATTTTTTGGATGTTATGGATTTTATGCCCAAGAAAAAAGCAATAATTTCTATCAGGGGAACCATGGTCACGAATTTTCTTTTGGTTGCAATTTCTGCCAGTTCACGAGTCTCTCCTTGCTGACGTGCGATTTCATATGACCTGTTCAGAACTCCCTTTGTCAGTTGTTTTCCACAGATTGGACAGATATTCCCCCTTGGGGTAAATTTTGGTGAAAAGTAACAATACTGACCTTTCAGATGTAGATATGGATGTTTCCGATTGTCCCGATGACCAGAAAGGAAATACCTCCCCTCTGTCGGATCAAACTCTCCAGTAAACTCAATGGAATTTTTTCTGATAGCTTCAGTCAAAGCACCAAAACTTAATCTTGAAGTTCTAATGGTGGTGAATTCCCTTCCGATTTTGTTCAATCCTGAAGAGTGTGCATCTGCATTGGAGATAAAGGTCTTGGATCTTAATTCAGGAATAAAATCCAGGATCAATGGGTCTGCACTCAATCCCGTTTCGATTGCATGGATCCGTTCTGTAGATTCCCCAAAAAATTCTGAAAGGAAATTGACACCGTTATTCCCTCCATAAACGCCTTCAGGTGTCATTACATGTGCCGGTATCAGTTCCACCATTTCATCAATGTCCAAAATCGCATTTACCCTTTCTCCAACCTGCTCACTGTTTTCACATACCACAAAAGGTCTTGCCATGTTCTGATGTTTTGTTTCCCATTTCTCAAGAAGCAGGACGAACTGATCTACCGTTTCGAATGTCGGAAAGAGAATCAATGCATGAGCTTTTTTTCTCCCTTTCCCATTTTTTGGAGGTGCAGTCAAAATGATTTCCGTCTGAAGAACATATTTTGGTCTTTCATAATCTTTCCAGTTCCAATCGACCTTCATTTCATTGATATGTTTCACTATTTCACTTTCAGAAATGGCGAATTCAAACAATCCATCATCTGTTTCATCTAGGTGTTTTTTCAAAAATGCATTCCATGGATCGAATTGACAATCTCCTGTACCCAGGATATTAATCCCCTTCAAAGGGGAAAAAACAGCAGCATCGAGGAACCTTTTGAATATCCTTTTCTCTTTTTCCTTTTCTCCTACTCCTGCCCCTCCTGCATAACCGGAATGTGTATGTAAATCGAATGTGAGGTTCACAAGCAGTCAATTCTTGGTTAGGTTAAGAAGTTGATTTTGCCAACCTATTTTATCCACAGCATCCTGCATCCCCACTGCAACTTCCACATGCTGCACCAGCCGCGGCAGCAAGTAAATCTGCATTGGGACTGCTGATTGAAAATCCGGATTTTTCGCCTTCTGTGTAGGACACTGAAGCGCCCTTCAAGTATGGGAATGATATGTGGTCAATCACCACTTCAATCCCTGATTCATGGATTTCATGATGGTCATCCGAATTTTTGCGGGTATCAAGTGCCATTCCAAAAGAAAGACCTGCTCCACTTGGTTGGACAAATAACCTCAAATATAGGTTTTTGTTTTCCTGTTGGGCGATTACCTGTTTTATCATTTCAACAGCCTTATCGCTTATTGTAACACCTGGTTTTTCAAGTACTTCCAAATCAGACATCTAATTACCTTTGCATTATTAAAGTTAAAAAACACATCGATAGCCGAAATTATTGTATCCCTTTCTCTCTTCTATTCATTACAATTGGGATGGCAACAGTTAAATTAAAAATAAGGCTAATAAAGTTAGATGAGTGAAAAAGACCTTTTTGCGGATCTGAAACATTCACTTGAGCATGCAAAAGATACTATTCTTGATGTTGAGCATCAACGACAAATTAGATTGAGCATGGTCATTACCGATGGAAGAGATGACTTCTTGGTACGATATGAGGAAATGGATCGATTGGCGGAAAAACTGAAATCTGAAGTTGTGCGGGTTTATCTATACGAACTCGAATCAACTTTATTGAAAGACATCATATCCCACACAAATGAAATTGAAGAATCCCCAGAATCTTTAGAAAAAAAGGAACAACAAATCATTCAGGCACTACAGGATCATTCTGCAAAAATCAAGGAACTAAAGCAACAAAACTCATTAATTCTTTTGGAAGATGGATTCAAGAACCTACTGTTTAGAATCAAGGATGTTCGAAAGAAGGATGTTGATGTGGAAACTTTAGAAAAAGAAGATATTTTTGCGCTCACCGATTTCTTCCTTGAAGATTACAGCAACCGGGAAGATAAGCTCTCAACTGCCCTAAAAACATTGATCAAAGAAAAGGATCCCCAATTGATATACTGCAAACCCCCATTACTTCGAAACAGAGATGGCAATGAAACGGATCCATTTGGAAAATTGGAAAAATCAATTCTCTCATCAAAATCGGATGGATCTTGGGTATATTTTGAAGGAAACAAACCATTAAAAGAAATCCAAAAAGTTGCTTGCCTGATTTTTGGGGGACAGGATGAGGTTGCCCTTTTAAGGAATGCACAAGCCCTTCTTAGTGTATTCAATAACCCATCCTCCACTCTTGAAATCCATTTCATCGGCCTAGTACCCCAAAAACAATTGAAGATGGCCATGATGGTTTCAGAAGCGGATGAGAATGAAGTTAGAAAGAAAATCGAGATCAAAATGAAAGACCAATTCAGAAGATTACGTATACAAGGAAAGGTTCCTGAAATCTCAATCAAATTTGGAGAAATAGAAGAAGACCTCCTCAAAATCATGCGTGAAAAAGAGGTCGAGATGGTTTTTGTCTACCCCAAAGTCACATCTGAGGACAGTTATGACGAGAATGCAGCAGATGCAACCAAAATTTTGCTATCTGAAGGAATCTCGCTCTTCCTCACTTACTAGGGGTGATGACCATGAGTACAGAGGAGCTCAATTATTTCAACATAGTCGTCATGCTTGTCATCTTTGTCATCACATATTACCTGATAATCAAAAAGTCCTTTGACAAAAATATAGCTGCTGCTTTAGGTGCTCTTACCGCTCTTGTTGCAGGAGAGATTCTGTCTGCTTTTGATCAAGAGGAATTTCTTGCGGTGGATCTTGGTCATGATTATCTGATATTGGCAATCCTTTTGGGAAACCTGTTGATGGTTGTTGTAGCTTCCGAAGTGGGTCTTTTCCAATTCATTTCCATTAAATTGCTGAAAGCAACCAAAGGAGACCCTCGATATCTTTATTTTTCTTTGGGTACACTTACTCTTCTTTTGTCATCGCTTGTCAATACCATCCCTGCAATTCTTGTTGTAGGGGCGTTGACCATCGTGGCATGTTCTGAACTTAATTACAACCCTCGTCCTTTTATCCTGATGGAGATCGTCGTTACAAATACCGGTGGATTGACCACTTTGATCTCTGCAATAACCAACCTGATAATTGCAATTCCCTTTGGAATTGCCTTTATTAGGTTCACAGTAATTGCAGGACCTCTTGCAATGATATTGTTTGTTATCAGCATGGTGTTCATGTATTATGCCGTCCCCATAGAGAAAGGAATGGATCCGAAAAAACGTATGGAGAAAATCAATTCATTCAACGAATGGAGTGTAATCGATGATAAGGTAAAATTCTATAAAACCTCTGCCGTGTTTGCTCTTTCCATGTTGATGTTACTCCTTTCGGATACCATTGGCTTTAGCATCGCTGTGATTTCTGTCGGTGGTGGCTTGCTTATGATGTATGCCTCTGGGAAAAAATTCGAGCAGGTGCTTCCAAAGGTAGATTGGACATTACTGACATTCTTTGCGTCTCTTTTTGTGCTGATCAAAGTATTGGAAATTGTCGGTGTTCTTCGGATCTTGGCGGAAGTTCTTGTTTTTTTCCTTGGATCCAACAATTTGATTGCAAGTTTGATTCTCCTCTTATTCAGTACCATAATTAGTGGGGTTCTAGATAATGTGGTTTTGGCAGTGACTCTAACTCCAATTATCCAAGACATTGCCGCTACTACTTCGCTTGATGCAGGTCCATTGGTTTGGGCCTTGATTATAGGCACGAACCTTGGCGGTGGGTTGACACCAATTGGAGCTCCTCCCTGTGTTTTAGGTTTGGGAATACTGCAACGTGAAACAGGACAAAAGGTCGGTTGGGGTGAATTTTTCAAGACTGTGGGAATGGCCACCATTATCAGATTGGTTGTTGCAGCAATTTATCTTGCCATCCTAGTCTTTTTGGTTGACCCTCATTTTCTTTCTCCTGTTTAAGTATTCGTCTAATCATTTTTGAACTCAAAAAAAATCCCTGATTCATGGCTTGGTATGATGATTGGTTTTTTGAAATTGTCCATGCTCTGAATCTTCATAAACCCCCTCTCTCCTCAATCTTTCTCATTTTTGTTTCCATATTCATCAGCTTTTTCTCTGCTGGGGTCACAAGACTCCTCATCAACACAAAGGAATTGAATCGCCTTCAAACATTACTGAAGGAATTCAATGAACGAAAATCAAAGGCAATTCGAGAAAAAGACCCCAAACTCTGGATATCTGTCAAATACCATGAGGCAGATATGACAGAGGTACAGCAATCAATGATGATGAAACAGATCATTCCTCAGATCATCATTTCAGTGACATTTATCGTATTCTTCGGTATACTTCGTCGATCAATGGGTGATCCCTCTCTCAATCTAACTCCTGATAGAGGAGGAATTGTAGCGATTTTGCCATTTAGAATCCCCTCCTCAATCCCTTTAATCGGTGGATGGTTCAGTCAATATGCAAATGATCCAAATCTAAGTGCGGCTGGATTTGGTTTTTGGTATTTCCTCAGTGCTATTTTTACATCTTTTCTTCTCACAAGAATCTTCGGCATCAATCCAAGACGACAAATGGGAATGTAATCCTGGTTTCCAAAATGTTTAAACACGTTAATTTTTATCAATACCGCTTTAACTGATCTCAAAAAACTTCTTTTCCATTTCTATTCTGACTTTTTATTTAATGTGTAATCTTTTTTTCCTAATTTTCAAAACATGATCGAAATATTTTTATTTTTTTTTTCGTACTCCTTTATGCAACTTCGAGTTGTAAATCTATCATTGTTGATCATAATGCTTTTCGCACCCCAATTCTTTCTGAATATATCGACCATCCTTTCTGTTCCTTCAGGAAGTGAAGTCCTAGGTTACGTTGGAACTGCCGCAAATTCACAAACAGTGCTGTCTTGCAATGACGAAGCTCTTGTGTTTGTTGAATGTCAAGGTTGGCAACTGCACATTCCTTCTGATTATGATTATAGAGGAACAGTTGTAGTTATAGATGATGGTCTTTCGATTGATCAATGGAAAAAATTGGAAAATGGATATTTTGGTTTCCAAGTCGACATTGTTAGGTATGTGACCCCTGATGTAAATGGATTTCCAATTTCCTTTGGGGATTATGGGGATGATTCTTTGACTGGATTGGACAACAGCGATCTTGGTTATTTCTCACCTAACGGAGTTGGTCAGGATCACGGATTTGCAGTTATTAGTGCATTAGCTACAATTGTTCCAAATGTAAAGATAATTTTTGTTAATGCACAAATCCGTTATGGTGAAATTGTTGGAGAAGGATTTCAAATAGATCGGGATGTAGGAATCTGGACTTGGTTAAGAGACAATGCCAATGTTTTTGACATTGATGTTATTACTATATCTTTGAATTCTGGGACTTCAAATGCCGTGGTTTCCTCAAGAATTGAGGATCTTTATGCTAAGGGTATTTTCATGATTTCATCTATTGGCAACGAAGGCATATATCAAGGGAATGTTTTTCCTCAATCCCATTCCAAAATCTATGCTGTAGGTTCAGTAGATCACGAAGATAGAGGAACTACTTCGGATCCGGACAAATATTCAAAAGAAGGTTTCTATTCCGGTTTTGCGGTTTCTTCTGATCTTTATTCGTCCTATGGAGGACCATATGCCTCCCGTGCTGATTCACTTGATTTTACAATGCCCGGCAACGGAGTTCCTATTGTCAGTTACAATCAAAATCAATGGGTATATGGTGTAGGAACAAGTTTTAGTGCTCCCTACCTTGCAGCAGCTGCCCTGATTGCTGTGTATGCATATAATCAAGGGTATCTGTCTGCTGGAGGTGTATTTTCAGATCCTTCAGCCGCTACTATTTATTCAATTCTTAAATCGGTTTCATCCCAAAATCGATATGATTCAAACAACGGTTGGGGGTATGTTACGTTTTTATCTGTCTATAACCAAGCTTATTCTGAAGGATACGGCAGCATCACCTGTGGTTCTTCATTTTGCTTATTTTAGGAGGAAAGCGCATGAGGTCAAAACTATATTTTTCAATCATTTTGCTAATATCCCTTCTTACAGGGTCTGCTTTTGCATCAAATCATTATATCAACACCTATGAATTTACTTTGGCAGATCAAGGATATGCTGAATTAATATACCGTGCAGAGATACTTTTCCCTGAATCATCATTTTGCGAATATTTGTCAATAAATTTAAAAAATACAACCAATTTCCCTGTTGATGTTTCATATAATGATTTTGTCATGGTTATTCTTTATGACGAAAATAGCATTCCCTATGAAAATGCTGACTATTATGAAAATAGAACCGACGCATTGGTATTTCGTCATCGATCATATTTCAATATAACTTACGAAGGTGTTGAACCTGATCAAAAAGAAACTATCTTTATTTCACCAAATATTGAAGGGGGTATTCCTTTTCCTTATTCCCTACTTCCAAACGGATCAATTCCCTATTATGGTCTCTGGAGATACAGATCTGGACTGCTAAATAATGCTGCAAATAGGGATTATGTCAATTCCAATGTCTCACTGTATCCTACATGTATCGAAAATATCGAAGAAAATCCTTATGGACAATTCAACTCTGTAAATGATGATCCATTTACCTTTAAAATTGTATTGTATTACTTAAATTCTCCTTCCGTCAATGTCAATCTAGAAATCCATCATACTGCATATGGTGTTACAGCAGAGACATCCACTCCTACCTCTACGATTGATGGACTTCCAATTCTTTTTGACACAGTCTTCCTTCTCTATTTCCCAGCACTTGTCTTGACAAAAAGAAAATTTGCCAATGAAAAGAGATAGATAGATTCTTCTGAAAAAATATCTTATTTGCCTAAAAGATTATAAACAATAAAATCATGATTGAATACCTAATGGAAATTGTCCTTCAGTCACATTTCGTGAAGACGTCGAGTGGTGAATTCCATTTCAAAACTTTTGAAGACCTTGATGAGACAAAACCCTATGCCATTTTTATACATGGTGCACACAGGCAACTTCAAAATGCACTTTATTGGCAACCTCTTGCAGGCCGGATCAAGGAATCATTTAACCCCTTTTTTGTGGATCTGCTAGGACATGGTGAATCAGAATTTCATGATTCTCCCAATCGCATTTCTCCCGAGCAGCAAATTATCGGTCTTTTGGAACTTATCATGCATCTTCAAACAACATATACTGTCGGCGCATTGACTTTGGTGGGTCGATCATATGGTGGTTACATTGCCATGAAAATTGCAGATGAGCTTCCCCATCGTATTAATGGACTTTTTCTGATCGCCCCGGCCGTCAATAGTGAAATCATTGCACTTTTGAATGGATGGAAAAATCCAGTTTCAGTATTTTGGGATTCCAAGGATCCTGTGGTGAATATCAGCAATTTCAGCTATATCCTGTCAGCACTTCCCCAAGCAAAATTATATGCTATTGGTTCCCCAGCTTCTTTCAATACCTTCTCAAAGTATAAGGTCTATGAGCGTCCTGATGTTGCCGGTACGCATATTCCTGAACGTGAATTTCCAGATTATTTCTTTGATGCGTTAGAAGAGTTCAAAGATGATGTTCTTGAAAATTTGCTTGCAAGCAAACCTCAATGATCTTTTTTGCGTATAACGCAGGTTAAGTGCAATTATTTGGCATAAAGTGTTGATTTTTCAAAAGAGAAGTCTTGGGGTACGATGACCTGGAGGACATCCTTTTCGAGCTCCAATGTGACTGGCGTGATTCCTTTTAATTCCCCTTCAGATTCCACCAAGGTTGGTATTTCTGCATCAATTGTGACCTTGTTGCCCCATCCCATCCAAATATAATCTAATCCTATGTGTTTGGCTTTTGGAACCAAAGTCAAGGCCTTCAGGGCTTGCAGTTTGCTTGCTCCATGGAGGACTGCTATATTGATCCGATCTGAATTGAACCTAACCTCTGGAAGTATACGCATTCCTGAACCAAAGGTTTGGCCTAGCCCTGCCGCCAGAATCCTTGACTTGAATCGGTATTCTTTTTCATCAATGGTTACAATCAGTTCCCTTGGTTTGTACTTCATGAATTCCGATATGGCAAGAAGATAATATTTCATTAGGCCTGGAAGCCATTTCAACTTGGTTTGGCTGGCTTTGACAACTTTTGCCCCCCATCCCACGTCCGTCACGTTAATTGAATAATAGGACTTGCTTTCAAGATCCACTCTGACGGCATTAATTGAAACTGTTTTTCCTTCGATGAAAATATCAATGGCTTTATCGACATTCGTAGGGATGTTCAGGGCACTGGCAAAGTCATTTCCACTTCCTGAGGGGATTAATCCCATTCGCATCCCGTATTTGATGGCAAAATTCGCAATGTGGTGCATTGTTCCATCTCCTCCCACTGCCAACACTTCTGTGACTCCGTTCCCTTTTTCAGCAGCAATGGCTTCTTCAGCTTCATGGATTGATCTTGTTTCCCGAAAGACAAATGGTATCCTTTCACTTTCCAGTTTGGTAATTGCCTTCATTGCATTTTTTTTGCTTCTTCCTGCTCTTGCATTTGGATTATAGAGAACCAGAACTTTACGATCCACTTGTCCTCATTCTTTCGCTGTTTGATGAATATTATGGAAGTTAAGCCAAAGCATTCCACCTATTGGTTGATTTAGTTATCAACTGAATGGCTTCATTAAGATCATTTATGGTGATCTGGGCTTTGAATTCTGGAGTAAGGAAAAACGTTCTCCGAAGACAAATTTTTCCAGATATTCCTTTTTTTAGAACTCTGAAGACTTCCGCTAATCTTTCATTTTTGTCCTTGATTACGCGAAAAGGTAGTTCAAGCTCTTTTATTGCTTGTGGGATGTCTTCAAGTGTTACTGCGACAAGATCATAATTGTTTTGCACGATGGATGCATAGGAATTTCTCATATCTTCCAATTGGAATTTGGATACAGGTGTGTCAATATGTGGAAAGAAAGTTACAAAAACTCCCTGACGCCCCTGCATTATCTCGTCAATGGGTTTCAAATCCACACCCTTCAGATCAATCTGGATTTGATTGCCCATCTCAACTTGTCCTTCCACAATATTTATTCCTTAACCTTGCTTTTAAGGAATCAGATTTGTTCTAGCGTATTTTCCCTCCCATTGTCAACATTTGGTGCATGTTCCTCTTTTTTCAGGTGAGGGGAAGCGTTTTTGGTGCCTTGAATGATCTCAGGATTACTCTGAATGCTTCGGCATATTCCACATTTGCAATTCTTCCATAGGTTTTCATCATGGTTTCCTTGAATTCCTTGACTGGCCATGTTCCATAGGCTTCCTGATAGATTTCAATAAATTTGTAGATTGTTTTTACCTTGTCTGTCACATCCACGTAAACCATATGAGTCCATGGATCATTTGCCGGATCATGATACTGGAACAACGACATCTGTTCTCGCCATGGTTCATATGGAGAATCTTCTTTTCGGTATCTTGCATAATGCATCGCGTCATAGACCAATTTTGAACAGGCTCGATGGTCGGGATGTCCCGAACCATATCGTTCTGGAAGATTCCAAGTGATGATACCATGGGGACGAATTTCCTTGATTTTTTCCGCGATTTCATATGCTCCATTGACACTTACTTCAACCCTTGAATCTGGGAAATCCATAAAATGTACCTTTACCCCCAAAAGGTCTTCTATCTTTTTCGTATGTTCAATTCTCTTCCGTGCACGATCTTCTGCGGTTCCTCCAAGAAATGAAGAGTTCTCTCCTTTTGTGAGGAACATGAGATGCACTTGGTCTCCACTTTCAACATGGTTTAGTAGAGTTCCTGCACATCCCAATTCATCATCTGGATGTGCAAAAATGGCTAAGAGGTTCATAGGGTATCTTTCATATTCCCATTAATTGTGTTGCGATGTTCCTAAGGTTGGGATGGTGTTTGTTTACTTGGGTGCAGTACCCAATCTGGAACAACGCTGACAGATTCCTTGTATGAACCGCGCACAGACGTTGCAATAGGACGCACCACAAACTCTGCATCTTTTGACCGCTTGCCTAATTCTACACTCTGAACAAGTATTGTAATGCATGATTACTAGTATTGTGTTTTATTGCTTATCAATATTGGCTATGATCAAAGATTACTGGCAAGGAAATTGGCAATGTCATTTGAAATCCATTTTGAGACGATATGGGGTTCTCTTCCCTGTACATTGAAATTGTGGTCTGCTCCTTTGATCAACTTCAGTTCCGCAAAGCTTGCCATCATAGCTAGCTGATTTGCAAGTCTGTCATATGTTCCCTGATTTCCTTTATCCCCTTGGCAAAACAGGACTGGACCTATGATCGCCTGTAATTCATCCATTTGTAACTTTTCTGGACGATTTGGTGGATAAAGAGGAAAACTGAGGGCAACTACTGGAGGAATCTCTTCCTGCATTGCAATCATTGAAGCACTTCGAATGGCTGCCTTTGCTCCTATATCATGACCTCCTA
Organism: uncultured archaeon; assembly: GCA_964645535.1. GTDB lineage: Archaea > Asgardarchaeota > Heimdallarchaeia > Heimdallarchaeales > Kariarchaeaceae > WAKA01. Next base: position 60,446 of record CAZYCQ010000009.1, read on the forward strand.
TTGCCCATTTTTTGTCTGCTAGTTCGCTCTGGGAATGTACCCACTGCCATACTTTAAGAAAAACTTCCTCCTGTACGCTTGGTTTGTCTGGTATCCGTTTCTTTTTCACTTTGAAGGGCATTCGAAAAAGGAGTGTCGTTACCTTTTTTTTCTGGAGATCTTTTGCAATGTTATGAAAAATCGGCTCATCAATATCTGTACGTTCTCCATGAGTAAGGATAAGCCCCAATCTTCCATCAGCAAGGTACAACCTTCCGTTGATTTGCGGATCCTTTTCTATCTGGACTTCTGTGTATCTTTTCACTGATCAGGGGATGAAATAACTATATATTTCTGTTCCGAAAGGCACTTTTCAATGAGTGGAATCTATGGATATTTGAATAGCCATATCTGTTGTTATTTATGTCATTTGATTCAATTATTGCACGGTTGGAAACTTCAATTGATGCAACCGATCGGGTAAAGGCAGCTGCTGAATTGGGTGAAGTCGGAACTCCTGAAGTTGCTCCAATACTTCTCAAGGCTGTTTGGGAGGATTCACAAAGTGGTGTCAGACAAGCCGCAATCACTAGTTATGTGGAGGTGTTGGGTGAGGATGCCTATCCTGAACTTGAAAAGGTGATTACTTCACATTTCGATGCTTACGTACGTCTGAATGCTATCTCGATGCTTTCAAAGCTTCCGAAAGACATGTCTCTGCAACTGCTCCAAAAAGGACTGGATTCTGATGATGATAAGGTTCGTACCCTTTCAATCCGAGAATTGTATTTGATTGGTGCAAAAGAATTGGCGCCACGGTTTGTGGAATTACTGCGCACCGAAAGCTATCATTTGGCCAAGAGAAACTTGATAGAGGCCTTGGCAATTTGGAAGGTTAATGAAGCTAAAGACATAATCAAGCAGGTGATAAGTCAAGATTCTGACCCCGAAATTCAGGGGATAGGAGTTTTTGGACTTGCAGCGCTTGGTGAACCAGGTGCAAAAGAAAAGCTAGAAAATATGGATATTGATCCTTTTATTAGGATAAAGTTCGACAATGAATGGTTTCGAGGGAAGGAAGGGCTACTTTCTCTCTTAAAACGCATTAATGATTGATAATAGCTGGATTGCCTTACCTATAATGGAGAAACCTGCATAACCGACAATGACGATCTTGTACAACACTCCTTCTAATTTCATGCCATCTTTCATTACTCGATAGAGAAGATAATAGGAATAGGCAAAGGTAATGATAGATACAAATTGAACTGTAAACTGGTATGCAAGGGAAGGTTGCTGTAAGACAATGACTTGTGGTGACACTAAGGTCTCAAAACTTTGTGTGCTTTGTCTGACTTCAACTAAGGTGTTGGGTTCAAATGGTAGCCATACCAATACAATAACATAGTATACAAGGTCAACCACACTTCTAAATCCATTTACGGAGGCTGCCAAAGTGAACGGATTTTTCTGTGAGATTGGGGATTGTTTTGGACGACTGATGGCTATCAGACCTGCTACAATCAATGTTCCGAGTAACCAATTCGTGACCATGGAGGAGATCATCCCCTGAATGATGTTCCCTGTGGTCTCCACAACAAATTCTCCATCAAGGTACACTCGTGACGTTATTCTAGAAGCCACATACCCCTGAGTGAATGAAGCAATCACCATTGTTATGACAAACAGAATAACCCCATTTGGCGCATTAGGATCTTCCATAAGGGCCGTTGTCTTTTTGGGTTCGCGAACGAACAATCGTAGTGCATCAACAAGTGTCCCCCCATCCCAAACCTCTGGTTGCCGTACCATCATTGGCGTAATCGGTTGTTGGGGTGCAAATGTTGTCCAACTTGCTTGTGCCCCTTTTTCTCGCAGAATTTTTGCCCCACATTGAATACAAAAATTTACGTCGTCTTGATTTTCAGAACCACAATGTTGACAAATAGTCATTATATTGACGATGAATGTGAGAAAAATAAAGTCTTTCCATTGTATTATCTCAAAATTCAAAATCGCGTCTTTTTGTTAAAAAAGCCTTTCAGATATGAGTCGATTAGTTTAAGAATACCTTTCTTCGACAATATGATGGGCAGATTAAATCTGCTAGGAGAGAATAACATGAAAGGAAAATTCATCTTTTCAGCACTGTTCCTTGTAGCAATCATGGCAGTCATGAGCTTCAGTGGACCAGTTTCTGCTGATGAATTGGTATCAGGCAAGACATTCGTTGTTTACAACGGCGGAGGTGTCTTTGCTCCTGAAATCAACGGATTTTACACAAACTATACGGAGGCAGGCAATACCATCATCAACGGTACCGACATGACCCTTGAAAATCTTAAGGGCAATCTGACCGCTGATGTGGATGCCCTGTTCCTTCCTGCAAACGACCTTTCTGGTGCTGATTTGAGCTTCATCAAGGAATGGTTCGACCTTGGCGGCAAGATGCTGTGGGTAGGTGGTGACAGTGACTTTGGTGGTTTCTTTATTGCTGACAACCTGAACCCTGTCCTTGAAGAGGTGGGCTCTGTCCTCAGACTGGATTCCGGTGCAGTGGACGACCCTGTCAGCAATGACGGTGCTTCCTACCGTGTCGTCGCCAACCAATTGGGTGACGGCCCCATTGCAAGCGCCATTAAGGAACATGTTGACGGCGATTTCAAGATGCCGTTCCACGGTCCCACCTCTGTCTATTACATGAAGGATGGTGCTCCTGCCGATCTGAGGAATGCTACCCTTGACAATGTCGAAGTTGTTGTCATGGCTTCTCCTGATTCAAAAGGAATTGATCAGGATCTGAGTGCTGGCACTGGTGACTTCTATGCAAGCATCAACGCAACTGGCGATCTTCCCTTGCTTGCAGTCGAGACAATCGACAACAACGTGGTAGTTGTCTCTGGTGAGAGCGTCTTCAAAGACTACAAGAACATGTACGGTAACAGCTTGGAGAAATCTGGCGAGTTCCATTACGGTTCAATCGTTGTTGACACTATCATCAGCTATGTTTTCGAAAACATTGCCACTCAGAGCAAAGCTCCCATAAACTTCTTCGTTCCTGTTATTGGTTTGATTGCAGTTGCTGCCATCATCCGCAGAAGGAAATAAACCTAACAAATAATTAAATTTCAAACAATCATTCTTCATTCAACAATTGGAAAAACTTAGTAAAGATTACGGAAGAAAAAAATTGTGGACACGGATTTTTCTTTTGAGAACCCACATGCATTGTCAATTGATGAGGTGGTTGCACAAGCCAAAGTAAATCTTCAGACGGGACTTTCCAATGAAGATGTCAACGAACGCCTTCAATTGGTTGGGAAAAATATTATTGAGGTAAAAAAGCCGGGAATCTGGACAGTTTATCTTGCCCCATTGTTTGATACTTTGATCACTATCTATTTGGTAATGGCTGCGATCATGCTCTCATTATCCTTTGTTGTACCTGAGGTCAGAGGCCAAGTAACTTTTTGGCTTGTGGTCATTGCGCTGAACATGCTTCTTGCAATATTTCAGCAATATCGTGCACAAAAGAAAATTGAATCACTTAAAAATCTAAGTCCTCCCACCGCAAAAGTAATTCGGTCTGGTATCAAAACTGAAATTCTGGCAGAAAATCTTGTCGTGGGGGACATTATCGAGCTTTCTCTTGGTGACAAAGTTCCAGCAGACGCAAGGCTGATATCGACTAGTAACTTTACCGTCAATGAGGCCTCATTGACTGGAGAGAGCACCCCTGTAAGGAAATTTTCCGATGATGACTTACGACAGGGACTCCCGAAAGATACCCCTATCGACGGAAGAAAGAATATGGTTTATCTTGGAACTTTTGTTCAGACAGGTTCTGCGACTGCTGTCGTTGTGGCAACAGGCAATCGTACAGAATTGGGTTCAATTGCTTCAACCATGAATGAAATGCATACTGTAGAAATTCCCCTAAGATCCAAAATCAACCGTTTGGGTAAAGGTCTAGGAACACTTATGGTGTTCTTTCTTGTCATCGCAATTTTTGTTAGACTTTATCTTCGACTTTCCTCTAATCGTCCTCTTACCTTTATCGTTTTTGCAAAAGATCTAACCGATAGCATTGTCAATGCAATGGCAGTCATGCCAATTAATATTCCTCTTCTAACGACGGTGGTCTTGATTACTGGCGTTTTACAGATGGCGACCATAAATGTCATAGTCAAGAAATTATCGGTTGTGGAAACTCTTGGAAGAATATCTGTACTCTGTTCCGATAAAACAGGGACCATAACTACCTCCAAAATGTCTGTGGTACGTCTTTGGGATGGTAAGAACTATTATGGAGTTATCCAGGACGGTACGGGACCATCGATTTTTCCCATTGAGAATACTGACGATCTGTTTCAGACTAATGTCGATGAAGAAATGCAAACAATACTCAACGAAATCGACGAAAATTCACAGCTCTTTCTCATGATTGCAGTTGCATCTAGAAACAACGATGCAACTTTGGTTGAACAAAAACTTAAGGAAAAGGCATTTTTGGGATATGACGTGATCGGAAATCCAACGGATGGTGCTCTTCTTACTCTTTTACTCAAATCAGGTATTGATCCGCAAATAGTTTCCTCAAGATTCAATAGAATCAAATCTTATCCATTTGATTCCTCTCTCAAACGAATGTCAGGTCTTTTTGAGGATACCAGGACTGGAAAACGATATGTCTTCACGAAAGGGGCAACAGATTTTATTCTCCCCTTATGCAATCGATATTCTGTCGATCTTACTCCCTTTGCCCTGACTGACGACCATGTTGCCACGATTTTAGATAAAACAAATGCCTTTGCCGATCACGGTTTTCGTGTTATCTCTTTTGCATATCGCGAAGTTGATCAATCTTTTCCTGATGAAGGAATGGATGAAGCTCAAGAACGTAAGGAGGCAGAATCCGATCTAATCTTTTTGGGCTTCTCCTGCATTTTGGATCCGCCACGTCAAGGTGTGGAAGAAGCCGTCGCCAAGCTTGATGAGGCAGGGATTTTTCCTGTCATGATTACAGGTGATTCTCCGGCAACCGCTGGAACCATTGCTAAACAAGTCGGAATTTTAGATCCTGATGAAAAAGTCGTAGAAGGAAAAGATATCCCTGATCTCTCTGATGAGGATTTCTTTAAGGTCTCTGTCTTTGCCCGGGTTTCTCCCCAAGATAAGAAAGTGATTGTGGAAAGATACCAGGAAAAGGGACGTGTTGTCGCCATGACTGGTGATGGTGTAAACGATGCATTGGCAATTACGCTTGCAGATGCTGGTGTAGCCATGGGAATCACTGGAACTGAAGTTACCAAAGAAGCTGCTGATATCATTCTTGCTGACGATTCCTATGTCAGCCTTGTTAGTGGAGTGGAAGAAGGCAGAAATCTTTTTGAAAAGATCAGGATGATGATTTTCTTTTATATTGCCGTGAATTTCGCTGAAGCAATCATGTATTTCTCGACACAATTCCTGATGGACGGATCTGATTTCCTTCAGTTGCTCAACAATTTCCAACGAACCTATATTTTCTCAATTGCTCATGCCTTTCCTCCATTGGCAATTATCTTTGGAAACAAGGACAAAGACATCATGCGTCTCAAGCCAAGGGAACATAGTGAACTTCTTCCCAAGAATTTGGTCATGGCTCTTTTCCTCTTTGGGATTACACTTGCCACATCGTTGCTCTTTATCTATTTCAGTCACGATGATCTGTTTCTGGGGATTTTCGGGCTGAATTCTTTTAATAAGATGGGATTTATCCCCGAACTTTCATCATTGGGGAACTACAAGCAACCGAGAAATTTGAACCAAGCCAAAGCACGTACAATGTTACTGACAGTCATTTATATTGCAGAGACAACTTTGGTGCTTAGTATCCGAAGGATAAACAAAAACATCATAGAAGGTTCAAAGGATGTTAACCTCTTTATCCTTCTGACAACTTTCCTTCCTCTTGCTATCCATTTTATGCTCATCTACATATTTCCAATTCAGAATTTTTTGGTTTCCTTTTTTGGAATCAACATTGATTTGGTTCTTCTTGGACCAACGGATGTGCTTTTGGCTCTGTTTTTCGGACTCCTTCCCATTTTCGTTCTCGAAGGATACAAATGGCTCGTTCGAAAGAAAGGGATGCAATTTTAGAATGCGTACGCATTTATCTAGAAATTAATAAATAACAATGTATTCACTTCAGATAAAGAGCCAAACTTCATTCTTGGTTTGGTTCAATAATTTTTCGGGGTTTTTCTGTTGAAGGATTATCAGACACTTGAGGAAATTAAGCGGGAAGTCCAAAAAATCATGCCATCTTCTGCAAAAGTAAGTGAAATTGAATTTGAGGGATCCGAAGTTGCAGTTTACTGTAAATCAATTGATGTTGTCGTTGATGACCCATCGCTCATTTCCACACTTGCAAGGTCACTCCGTCGACGTGTAGTTATTCGTTCCGATCCCTCCATACGTCTTGATCCTTCAAGTGCAGAAGGTATTGTAAAAGATGAAATCAATGATTTGGCCAATATTTCATATATCGATTTTGACCATGCAATGGGTGAAGTAATTGTTGAATTGGATCGCCCCGAACTTTTCCAAAACCGAAACAATGAAATTGCCAATAGCATTCTCCTGAAAACAGGATGGAGACCGCACTTTTATCGTACTCCTCCCATTGAATCTCAAATGATCAAATCCATTCGGCACATTCTTTTTTCAGAAACAGAGAGCAGGAAAAAAGCCCTCAAAAAAATTGGCCATATTATCAACCGTCCTACCTTTTTCAGAGAAAAGATATTGCGTATTACTGCGCTTGGTGGCTATCTCGAAGTCGGAAGATCTTCCACCCTTCTCCAAACCGGAGATGCAAACATTATCGTCGATTGTGGTGTCAATGTAGGATATGATGCTCCTGTTCAGTATCTTCCTCGTTTTGATCTTCCGGAATTTGATATTAACACACTTGACGCGGTTGTCATCACCCATGCTCATCTTGACCATTCAGGTTTTGTTCCCTACTTATTCAAATACGGATATCGGGGACCTGTATATTGTACACCCCCTACGCTTTATCTTATGACACTTCTCCAACTTGACTACCTTGATGTTGCAGAAGCTGAAGGAAAGCTTCCACCTTATTCCAAGTCGGATATTCGGGAAGCAGTTCTCCATACAATCCCCCTGAACTATGGCGAGGTGACCGACATTGCGGCAGGTGTCAAGTTGACCTTCCATAACGCAGGTCATATTGTGGGCTCAGCAATCGCACATATGCATATCGGAAATGGATTGCATAACATCGCATTCGCCCATGATTTTCGATTTGCCAAATCAAGAACGCTTGATCGTGCAGCCCATAAATTTCTTAGACTTGAAACTTTAGTGATGGAATCAACCTATGGCAATCCTAAAGATGTTGTACCTAGCAGGGAGGAATCCGAAAAACAATTGAAAGAGATCATTATCAAAACAATAAACAGGGGAGGAAAGGTGTTAATCCCTGTACTTGCAGTTGGACGGGCACAAGAGCTAATGGTCATCGTTGAAGAACTCATCAGCTCCCAACAGATCCCTGAAGTTCCTGTCTTTGTTGACGGGATGATCCGAGAGGCAAATGCCATCACAACCGCTTTTCCCGAGTTTCTTTCAAAGGAATTGCAGGATCGTATTCTCAACAACCAAGACAACCCATTTTTGGCACCCTTTTTCCACAATATTTCTGACAGTACTACTCGGGAAGAGATTGTATTGGGGGATCCATGTATCATATTTGCTACCAGTGGCATGCTTGCCGGCGGCCCTTCCCTTCAATACTTCACTGCCCTTGCTGAAGACCCTAAAAATTCCTTGGTGATTGTTTCCTATCAAGGTAAAGGTACTTTAGGTCGAAAAGTGGAAGATGGTGCAAAAGAAATAAAGATGAAGGATGAAAAGGGTAAAACCTATTTGCTCAAGGTCAATATGGAGGTTCATAAGATATCTGGTTTTACTGGCCATAGTGATCGAAATGAGTTGATGGAATATGTCAGGAGGTTGGTTCCACGTCCAAAACGTTTCGTTATGGTTCATGGAGAAGAAACAAAGTGCAAAAATTTAGCGAAGAGCGTTGGCAAATCGGTTAAACGCGAGGCTCTTGCCCCTCCGATTGGAACCACAATTTGCCTTACCTAATCAATCCTAAAAGCTAAAAGGTTCTTATTGGTAATTACCTTGAAATGACTAAGAAAGCTGTTCCCATTTCGGGAAAGGAAAAAAAGGAACTAATCCGGCAACTGAAAGGAATTATTCCAAGCATTGATTCGATACTTACCAAAAAGGCCATGGTCACCAAATATCTGGTTCCTGAAGGTGAGATATACACTTTGGAGCAAACTCCCATATTGCTTAGAGTTAAGGGTTATCTCATTCCATCGCTTAAACTTGTACAGAAAGTTGAAACAAAGTTACCGAAGGTAAAGGTAGATACCGGTGCAATCAGATTTGTAACAAATGGGGCTGATGTCATGCGTCCCGGAATCACGTGGATTGACTCTGAAGTGGTCGAAAATGAACCGGTATTGATTGTTGAGGAGACCAAGGAATCCCCGTTGGCCATTGGAATTGCTAAGTTCGATGCAGTTGACATGAATGCAATGGAAAACGGGAAAGTTATCCGAACAATTCATCATCTGACAGATAAATTTTGGTCATTTGTACCATAGAATGGTTCTACAAATCCTATGAATTTGTTTGACGCCCATCTTGCTCCATGCCCGCTGACAAGCCTTGCCTCATAGATGTATTTGTGCCTAAAATGACCATACATATTCCACCATGTCTTATGTTCCAGAATCTGGTAAATCCAGTTGATGGCCTGCTGATTTCTTTCTTTGATGCCTCCCTTTGCTTTTCCCCAGAAACTAGATCGTGCCTGATGTTTGGACAAGGCTCTTGCAGCAACGATCAGTTCCGTCTCTTTATGTTTTTCTTCGGCTAACCTTACCAAAGTTTCAGATTTGGGAATTTTGGTTTGGCAATCTGTAATGCTACCTTGTGTAAATCTCTGTCCTGCCAAACTTCTTACTTCTATACATGTGAGTTTCGTTTTGCTCAATCGAGATTCCTTGGCAAATCTGGACAGTTCTTCAATAAATTTCTCAATGATTGCTGCTCTGTCTATCTGCACTTCAATGTCTGGGAAGGGAGGGGCAACATTAATCCGTCCTTCTTCAATAAATACAGTCAAGGTTTTAACCACTTGGGCTATTGTTTCGGAATTGACAAATTGATAGTTTGAAAGATAAGCATGAACAAGATTGCGAATTCTCTCTTCATTGGAGAATATATTCGTCCACGAATCGTTCAATTTCCTCGCCAATATTGGATTCATTGAAGATGGCAGGTTCCACCATGTCATTGAGCAATCGAAGATTGAACATCATATCCAATGGCAATGTTGCCGCATGGTGCAACCCCATTCCCTCTAATCTTTGATTCCATCGTGTAATGAATTGGTTAAGCAACGAGCCTTCTGTCTCATTGGTGATTTTCGGCACTTGGTTCCAAATAAAGAGGTCTTTACGCGATTTCATGTCTTTCAATATTCTAAATAGTTCCTGAATGAACAACTCTGTGGCTCCCACTCCGTAGTTAGTTGGACGAACCACTAAAATGCTGATGTCTGCCAAAATCAGATTATTGATTGAATTCATCGAAGTACCTGATTGGTTGTCTAAAATCAGGAAATCATAACCCATTTCATATATTTTCTTCTGTGCAATCAAGCTATTTTTCAGTGCTTTTTCCCACCATAGATCTGCATTCCCTTTGAGAAACTTCAATCCCATTTTCGGAGAGGATGTATAGATGATGTCTAAATTTTGAAACTTTGAGGGGTGTATCAGGTTTCGTATATCAATCTCTTCGCCCTTTTCGAGATAGTCCGTCCAATATAGGATCTCTGGTTTTTGTGGAGGAAGGAAATGAATTAGGGAAGGGGCTTCGAGATCAACATCAATAATCAACGATTTATATCCTTTCTTACCCAAGGCAACTCCTATGCCCAAAGAAGTGATGGTCTTTCCTGAACCACCTCTGGTAGAATAAACTGTTATGGTCTTTTTCAAATCATTTCCTCCTAAAGTGGAACGATCATTTCCTCCCCATTCCTGTTTTCAATTTTCACAAGCCCGTAACGAACCAGATCCTTCAATATCTCATCATCAAAGTTGAAATCTTCCCGTTTCACTCCAGTGGGATTCAACATCAGGAATTTTCCAGCCTTTTTGATTTCTTCTGGAAGAGTTACTAGAAAAGAAAGGTTGAACAGGCTTTTCTCTCCTCTAGGAACTTTTGGAAGCATCTCGATGAGGAAATCCCGGATTTTCCTCAATTCTGTCTCTGCCATGACTTTGAAATGGTCATCAACTGATGTAGGTGTAATATGTGAATAATCAATCTTCCGTGCGAATTCCCTGATCCTATTTTCTAATTGAACCTCTAGTTGTCTCATTATGGCCTTCCATTCAATGGGGAAAAACACCACAATGATAATATGCAAGTTGACCAGCTCTGGATCTTCAGGCCGTATTTGAAAGAAATAGAATTCCAAATTATTGTCTTGAATCTCGGAAACGGGCACAGGACCCTGCAATTGCAATTGCGGTGTTCGGTGATTTGCCATGCCACAGAGAATAACCACTCGGGAGGCGAACATCATTTCCGATGCAGGGTCCATGAATTCAAGACCCGTATCCGTAATATATGTGGGACCCGAGGATTCAAGATTTACGACAACTGCCAATCCCACATCATTAAGGCTCATCATATTGTCTTCGATTTTCAATTAATAAAGCGTTTCTCAAGAAATCCAATTTTTACGTTACAAATTGCCTGACTTTATGTCACTCAATAGACTGAAGGAAGTGTTGAACTTCTTCGAGATTTCCTGCAAAGCCCCCCCATAATTTTCTCATACTAACTGGAAGTATTTTTGTTCCTGTCAGATCAAGTTGTTTCAACTGAGTCAAATTTTTGAGATCGGCAGGGATTTCCCTGATGTCTGTATGACGTAATCTTAGTTCCTCAAGGACGGTCATTTTGGTCAAAACCTCTGGAAAAACAGCAATTGGGTTGCCGGTCAAGTCCAAGGTAGAGAGGTTCTTAAGGTTGATAAGGCTCTGCGGTAAACTTGTAATTTGATTTTCTTCTAAATAGAGCTCTTCAAGTGAAACCATGTCTCCAATGGATTGGGGTAAGGATTTCAAGTTTGTTCGACTGCAATAAAGCCTTACCAGTTTCTTCAGATTGCCAATGGCATTGGGCAATGCTTCGATCGGATTTTTGTCCAAATGGAGTATTCTGAGATTTTCAAGGTAGCAAATTTGTATGGGTACTGTTTCAAGGCTATTTTCAGTAAAATCAATTTCTTCAAGGTTCTTTAATCCACTTGAATTTTCAATGAAGCTTGATAATTTATTGTGGCGAAGATTAAGGAATTCAAGAGATTTCAAATCTCCAAGCTCTTCAGGTAACGACGAAATTCTATTGTAGGAGAGATCAAGAGAAAGTAGATGACGAAATGAGCCAACAACAGGAGGAATTTTTTCCAGAATGAGCGAGGAAAGGTCTAGATAAATTAACTTTCCTTCCCTGAACTCAACGCGGTTTCCTTGGATATAAAGCCGCAACTGACGTTCAAGCTCCGTCAATAATTGATAGTCATTCTTTTCTGTTACCTGTGGCTCATTTTCCATACTAGATGTGTGGATTTATTTTAGAAAAAGGTTATCAAACATGTCTATAAAATACAATTCTAAATTTTGCACCACTTTTTCCGAAATAGGATAAAATTTAATCTGGTAGCAGATGCAATGATATGGAAAAAACTGATGTTGCAATTATACAAATGGCACCAATTTTCCTGAACAAAGAGGAAACCATCTCGAAATTGATTACTTTTATCGACAAAACTGAGGGAGCCTCCATTGTCACTTGGGGGGAATCCCTTATCCCTGGCTATCCACAATGGCTGGCAATGACTGGTGGTGCAAAATTCAATGATCCTGACCAAAAAAGAGCCTACTCTACCTATTGGAAAAACTCTATTGATTTGAACAGTGATGACCTCAATCCCCTGTTGGAAGCCGCAAAGCGAAATTCCGCTTACTTGGTGGGAGGAATAACGGAACGTTCTGGCGGTTCATTATACTGCACTTTGATAACAATTGGTCCTGATGGAACTCTGTTGGGGCGGCATAGAAAGGTTAAACCAACATATGAAGAACGTCTAGTTTGGGCTGATGGCGATTCAATCGGATTGCGAACCTATGATACACCATTCGGAAAAATCGGGGCATTGAACTGCTGGGAGAACTGGTTGCCAATGGCTCGAGCCTCACTTCATGCCCAAGGTGAATTTGTTCATGTTTCTGTTTGGCCTGGAAGTCTTTCCTTAACTGAAAACATATCAAAATTCACTGCAATAGAAGGGAGAATGTATGTGATTGCCTCTTCTGCCATTCTCCGCGGATCGGACTTTGAACACTTGGACAAGGACGCATTTCCGATGAAGGAAGAAATGCTTCAGCATGATGTAATAAAGGATGGCGGTTCAATGATTGTTGATCCAAAAGGGAACATTGTTGCAGGTCCTCTTCTCAATGAGGAAGGCATCATCAGAGGGACACTTAACTTGGACACGATTTTGGAAGAAAGACAGAATTTTGATTATTCTGGGAATTATTCGCGATGGGACATTTTCTCCTATCCACTTAGAAAAGCTTGATGCAGTTAATTTCAACTTCTTCACAATCAAAGAAACGATAATGCCATGCACTGACAACAGGGTAGTCTGGCGGTTGGTAACCTTGGGCTTCAACAGTGAAGGAGGATCCGCAAACACATCTGATTTCTGCAAGATAGACATACCTATAGGCAGTCTTTCCATCTACTCCTTCGATCATCGTTCGGGCAAGTTCCCAATCTCTGACTTCATGGACTTTCTTGCAGGTGTCACAACAGACCAGAACCTCGTCAAGCACAAAGAATATTGAATACAGAACATTAAGAACATTTAGAAAATCCAATTAAAACAAGTTTAAATTTCGGGAAAATAATCTATTAATGAATGGATACTGTTGATGATGTCGACAAATATGTCGCAATTGTGATGAAACAGATCATCGAAACGGCAGCTGAAGACGGCATCATAACTGAAGAAGAAAAAAGACTTATCGAAGAGATTGATTTTTCGATGAAAATTTTCCGTGACCAGCTGAATCTGGCTTTATTGGATGGAACGATTTCCCAAGAAGAAAAGGAAACCCTGCTGAAATTGAAAGATATAATTGTGAACAACGCACTTGAAGTTGCAGACGAAGATAGACATATTTCAGAAGATGAAATGGACATCTTGATGGCGTTCCTTCTTTCCACCAAGATCCCCAAATGACTCTCTCCAATTTTTCATTGGACTGATCTTGTCAAATCATGTTGGAATTATTTTTGGCATGGAACATCATAATGATCTTCCACTGGCCACAACATTCTCATGAAGGAGCAGTACCCTTTGTAGATTCTCGTGTTTGGAACACATGTACTCTCTGTTATTTTGAAAATCCCCAAATTTCTCTGCTTTCATGAAGCATTTCTTTGAATCTTTACAAGGTGCTACTTTAATTTAGGGATGTATCCTGGAACAGTATAGGAGAATATATTGACATAGGTTTGGATGCCAAATGCAATAGTGTAAACCAGCAAATTCACTGAAAGCACCTTTTTCTTCTGACTAAATGCAAGAGGGAATGACCATAGAAAATACTGTGGTGTGAAATGCCAGTTGAAAACCGCAAAAATACTCAATGAAAGAAACATGCCCTGTTCATTTGGTTTCATACTGACTGCTCCCAATATTGATAGGAGATAAACTACCAAAAATATCTCCTTAAAGTAAGGGGGTGACCCAAAGATCAAAGATGTAAATGCAGGGAATGAGGCAGGATAAGGCCCCTTGGCCATATGAAACTTAACTATCCAGAGGAGTCCTTGAATTGATCCATTATGAAAAAGAACAAATCCTAATGTCGGCAAAGATCCAATAAACGATCCAACCAGTGCCTGACTCAATTTTTTCCGTCTTGCCCTGACTTTCATGAAGATGGCAATCAAATACAGCCCAGGAAAAAATTTTATCCATGCCCCAAGCATCGCACAGATGGAAGCCATTGATATTTTTTCTTCCCTGTCAAATTTGATTGCCAGCAATAAAAAAAGAATAGGCCAAGAATCAAACCTTGCAAGAAGAAGAAGAGGAATGGGTGGAAACATTGCCCAAATCCAAGCTGCCGATCTTGCCATTTCCAAGTTCTTTTCATGGCTCATGGTCTTGAGCACCTTAATAATCAAACTATCTGCTAAGGTAATCCAAATTGCAAACCAGATTTCATAAGACCAGATTCCGATTGTCTTGAACATGGCGTATGGTACGATAATAATAACAATGAACAAAGGTGGAAACTCAATATTGAAATCATTGTAAGGCACGTATCCCTCCCATGTCCACTCTGCATATTGTTCCCAAACAAACTTGATATCTCCAAAATCAAGTATTCCATCAAAATAGGGATTGGCAAAGATCCCTCTTTTTCCAAATGTAAATGAAGTCCAAATGATTATCAATCTAAGTAGGACTCCCAAAATAAGAGGATCTTTCTTCTCCATATTCCAATTTTTACATATTCAATTTCTTAACACCTTGGATTTAGATCTATGAACCTTACACAAGGTTTTTCCTGTCCATGGAATACTGCAAAGGAATTTAAGAAAGGCATATATGATGGTATGATGCGACAAATAACGAACGTGAACATCATTGACATCAAATCTGGCAAAATTATGGAAAATCAATCAGTTGGCTTTACAAACCGGATTTGGTGGATTGGAGAACAAAATGAACATAAGGTTGATGAAACGATCGATGGAGCTGGATCTTACCTTCTACCGGGATTGATTGACCTTCATGTCCACCTCCAAGCAACAACTGCCGTCAATTGGGCGGAAGAGATGATGAGAAAAAAGTCTGGGATGGATCACTACATTGCACTTTCCAATGCCCATCGGCATTTGCGAGCTGGCTTCACAACCTTGAGAGACTGTGGTGGGGAACTTTGGGGGAGTTCATTGAGACATTCCATAGATCGAGGTATCGTTATGGGGCCTCGTTTGTTGGTTGCCCAATGGACCATCGGGCAATGGGGAAATCAAGAGGCAATGGGGCCTGATGAATGGCTTGAAATACAAAGAAAAAGGGAAGTGTTTACCGGTTCTGATGGTGTCAGGCATGCTGTTCGTGAAAGGAAACGCTTGGGTTCGGATTTCATCAAAACAATGACCACTGGTGGTGTCCTGCATGGCATGGAATCCAAACTTGAAAGAACTCTATGGACTGAGGAAGAACTTACTGCCATGGTGAATGAGGCACACAGACTGGGCATGCATGTTGCAGTCCATGCTCATGGAACTGCCGGCATTGTTCACGCAGCTCGTGCAGGTGTGGACACCATTGAACATTGTAGCCTTGTCGATGAGGAGGGCATCAAATTAATGAAAAAACAAGGAATTACAATGATTCCTACTCAAACCTCTGCATTCATGGATAAACCCGATCTCATGGAAAAACTGCCTCCCGAAGTTCGGAAAAAAACCATTGAAGTAGACACAGCCATGATCGAACGCCATAGGATCGCTTTTGAAGCTGGCGTGAAAATTGCCTGCGGAACTGATGCGGGTGTTCCGGGAAATCCACATGGGACCTCTGCAAGGGAACTTGAGCTATATGTGGAAAATATTGGCATGACCCCTTTGCAGGCATTGCAAACTGCAACAATCAATGCAGCAGAAGCAATAGGCTTGGAGAATGTGGGACGAATCGAAAAGGACGCCTTTGCTGATCTTGTGTTAGTCAAAAAGAACCCCTTGGAGGATATCTCTGTTCTTAGCGATCTGTCCAACATCATTGGTGTATTCAAAGACGGAGCTCTCGTGGCAAAACAAGGAAAAATCATCCCTTCCTGAATTGACCTCACCTGAAATGCACCTTGATTCCTGTCGGACTCTAACGTCATTCATATTTTGAACTTCGGAACGATTTCCCGGCTATTATTTGACCGACCGACAATTGGAAACTCATGAAATAATGGTGCTGATCCATTCAAAATCTTGGATTATTCAACAAAAGACAATTTCGCCGGAATTCTTCCAATCCTCAAGCTGTTTCAAACTTTGTCCTCAACCAATCCAAATGTTCCGGAAGATCCAAATCAAATGCTATCTCATAATCGTCCGAAATGACAAGTTTGGAGGTAATCCCAAACATTTTTGTCATTAGGTTTTCTGCGTCGTCCAATCGAACCCTTCCGAATACCAGTTTGAGAAAAATCCATGGTGAAGCCTTGAAAACTCCTAAAATGAAACTTTTCCGGTTGGTCGAGAGAAATTTGATCATGTCATATTTATCTGCCGCTGTTTTAGGATCAAGAAGAATGAGATTTCCGGATGCAAATTCTCCGTCTCTTATTTTCATATATCCCCATTCAAGGTCAGGTGCTTTTTCAAGAAAAACTGCTTTGGGGACTATTGAATAATAAAAATCAAATTTACGGTCACCGGTTCTTTCAAGAAATCGGTTCACCATTGCGGAATTGAGAAGTGGAAGGTCTCCAGAAAGGAATAAGGCATGTCTTCCTTCCTCAAACCAGTCAGGATGATTCACTAAGAATTTGATTGCCATGAAAATCTTGTCGTATTGTTCTCCTTCCATTTCAAGGATTTCAATATTCGGCTCGTCAGGAATTGTGCCGAGTTGCAATCCCACCACAAGGATTCGTGTCGCAAATGGCCTGACTGCCTCTATGCAATTTTCAACTACTTTCTTGCCTCTGAACTCTATCAGTACCTTGTTCTCAACATTGGCATATTTCATCAATGCATCTTTTTTTGGAGGTCGTCCCGCTAAAATAACTACTGGGAATCCCATTATGTCATGAACCATTTCTTCTCTTTTGAATATTGCAATGTCTCCACTGCCAAAAAATTTTATTTACCTTATTGAAAGCAAATCACCCCTCACAATTTTTGTCACATTTGGATCAAGGATTGTTCAATCTTTCCCATTCAATTTTTGGACATCGATCCTGTATCAGAACCAATCCATTTTGTGAAACTTCTTCAGCTAACGATGTTTCAACACCCAAGGGGAGCCAGATCCATGGTATCTTAAGCTTGATTGCCTCTTCAACCACACGATCCACATTTCTTGGACTCATGTAGATAAGAACCGCTGTTGCCCCCTTTGCCTCCCGCAGTGACCTCTTTGTTCTCCAATGTCCAATCTCCTTCAGAATGGGATGGATTGGTATGATGGTATGACCCTTTCTCTCAAGGAATTCTGGAACATATCTGCTTGGCCTTGCGGCATCTGGGGACATCCCCACAACTGCGATGATTTGGGGCGTGGAAAGAAAAGTTGCAATCATTTGTTCCATGGCATGCTGGTGAATCCTGCCTTTAGGTTCTTTTGCATATGTGCCCCCCGCAATGTTCATTTATGCAAACAGCCTGATCATCATATGGGTTTTAACTTTCCTCCTGATAAGCATCCTCTCAGGTATAGATACCACAATCAGGCAAACTTTCTGACTTTTGTCATCGCTACCCTGTATCTACTGGCTGCCCGGGATGTCTTTATTATCCTCGGCTTTCCTCCTCTTGCTGTCTTTCTCCTTCTTTTGCTCTCCTACCTGGGAAGTGGAATAAATATCCCCCTTTTCACAGTTGAATCGAGTTACCGGTCTGAGTATGTTGTCCCATTGAATTTCTTCGGCTTCCAGTTTGCAATTCCCCGTTTCATTAATCAACGAACCTTGGTTGCAATCAATGTCGGGGGTGCGGTGGTGCCCATCCTTGTTTCCATCCTCCTGTTGCTGCAGGATCCTGCTGCCATCCCTCATGTTATAGGACCTCTGATCTTTGCCTCAATAATCATCAATCGACAGGCACGACTTGTTCCCGGAATGGGCGTTACCCTCCCTGCCCTGTTCGCTCCAACTCTTTCAGTCCTTTTGGCATTGCTGTTTCTGCCTCTGACCGGCGGTATAATCCATCTCATCCCGGTCATTTATGTCACTGCTTCAATGGGCTCCCTTATTGGTGCAGACCTGATGAACCTCCGGAAAATCCCTTCACTGGGATCCCCCATGGTGTCAATCGGGGGTGCAGGAACGTTCGACGGTGTATTCATGGGTGGAATCTTGGCAATTTCATTGGTCGGAACCTTCCTTCCCCAAATTGCCCCTTAAACTAAAAACAATCCCCTTTTCCTCATCAAATATGGGGATCATATCTGTGGCATCAATGGAAAGGCAATACCCTATGTCTTTTCCAATCATTGCCGATTTCTTCTGGTAGTATTCCGGATCACGGAACACTCTGACAAAAAGGTCTTGGCTAGTTATTGGATCGTCCTTTCCCAATATTCGGTCACTGAGCATCTTGGCCGTGATGTCGTCTTCTGGAACATGAATATGACCCGTTTCCGTCTTGGTTCCCAAGGCTATCAGATTCACCGCCAATCCCTCTTCCCTCTTCCGCCTCAGGTAATCACTGACCGCTTTCGCATTTCTCGGACTGGCAATGAGCACCTCTCTTGCACCTTTGGATCTGAGCAATCCCTGAGTCCCATTGGTCGTCCGAAGCACAACTCTTTTTCCTCTCAGCTTGGATCCCCATTCTTCGACTTCAACCGGTGAATTGGTCAGATGAAATCCCTCCGGCTTCCTCCCTCCAACTTCTCCGATAATGATCTCTGCCTGTGAACTCAACGCTTCCTCGACTCCAGAAACAGGAATCAGATGATCAACATACTTCAGTAACGCAAGGATGGTATTCGATGCACGAAATGTATCGATTATGACGTTGATCCCCTTCCTTTTTGCCGCAATTTCCGCTCCCGCAGGGAAATACTCCACAAAGAGATTTGGTGCCACTTCCACAATTGCTTCAAATTTCCGTCTATTAAATTGGTTTCCCTCATTTTCTCCGATAAAGGGTTCCTTCATGGAAGACATATCTGTCGCTTCTTTCAAATCTCACTGCCATGGGATCATGCTTGGCACGAAGGGTAACAGGAACCAGCAGCAGGGAAAGCGCAAACATCAAAGCAAAGAGCAGATACGAACTCACTGCAAGAGGTCTCTCATCAAATGAGAACCCTTCATCCTGTTCAATCGTCTCTGAATCTGGAACACGGTGGAGAAGAAGATCTTCTCCGTCGCGAAATAGGTAGTCAGCTCCAAAATGTATCCAAGGATAGAACACAAATGGGATGGTCAACAATGCCGCAAAGGCTACAAGCTTGGCGATTTTTTGAATTGCCATGCATATATTCCTATGAACTCATTTTAAAGGGTCAGTCGTTTTAGCAATACTGAATACTATTCTTTACATATCAAAATGTCCAGCGACTGACTTTTTGGAAACCCATTGTTTTCGTGCTCATCCTCTTGGGTGTAAAAAAAAAGCTTGTCACAAAAATTTCAATGACCATGAAAAATTCGAATTGAAAAACAGTAGTGTCTGGATGGAAAGTTTGCTCTCTGAAAAGGCCTGGATGACCATCTGCATTCAGTCTCTGATCATATCTGGTTGATGGAACCGATAAAAACCTTCAGAAGGGAAATTACCCGGTTGAATTCCCGTGATACCTCAGGACGAAGATAAACTGCTGTTCCAACTCCTTCCTCATTGATGGTTGGATTGATCTCAACATACCCTTTTTTCCGTAGGGCTTCCAAATGGGTGTTTAAAACACCCCAAGACAATCCGAGATGGGCTTTCAATTCGACAGTGGTCATCCGTGAATGTCGCATCAGCCATTTGATAATGGAAAGCCGTACTGGATTGAAAATAAATCTGTACTTATACAAATCGGGCGTCACGTTCCCCCAAATTTCTTCAGAAAGACCTACCTTCTCCCTGACCATACCTTCCTCCTCATCAGCTAACGGCTTAATCTCCTTTTCAAGCTTAAAAAGATCCATCAACTTTCGATGGATCTGATTTTCAAAAGCCATTTCCTTGCCATCTTCAATGATCGAGATTGCTGTGGAAATCTCTCCTCTTGTTGCATAAAATTTTGACTCAATTTCCTTGAGCGAAAGGGAAAATGTCTTGTGAGCCTCCTTTTCTGTATCTTCCTTGGCAAGAAGAAGCAGTTCCCGGATCTCCCTATCTAATTGACCCTCTCCATTCCCTACTGCCAATTGCAGAAAATGACAGAATGATGCCAAACGAAGTTCCTGCCGAACCTTGACCCCGTAAATGAGCCTCTTGAAGAAACTCATGGCTGTCCGCAACGACTTTTCATCTTCCCTTTGAAGATACAATCCTTTGAAATACAACCCTTTTGCATGCCAAGCAATATGCATCAACCGAATATTGTCAAGATCTGAAAGAAGTTCATCCAATTCCCGGATGAATTTGTCTGCCAGCTCAATATTCCCCTCATGGCTTGCATATTCCACCATTCTTTGATAACTATGCGCCAATTCCCAATATACCGTATATGGCAAATCTTTCTGGATGCTGATGGCCTCTTGGATCAATTGCCTGGCTTGGTCAACCAATCCCTCATCAAACCTTACTTTGGAAAGGTTTCTTAGGAGGGCTGCCCTAAGCCGCTCATTCGGATGGTCTTTCAACAGCTCAAAACCACGGAAATACAAGGCAGTGGCTTTCTCTAGATCCCCCACAACCTGATGTGCATACCCGACATTATAGCAGCAGTACACATAGATCTGGATTTCTTTCAATTCCCATGCCAATTTCATTGCCTGTTTGCCCATTTCAAAGCAAACCCCATAATTGCCCTGATTGTCGTTGATCACGACCATCCTCAAAAGGGCCCTTGCCTCCAATTTCCGATTTCCTGAACTTCTTGCGACTTCCAATGCCATATTGGCGTAATCCATCGAATCCTCAAGCCTCCCGAAATACCACAGCACTATCGAAAATAACAGGTAAAACTCCCCCATGGCTCCTTCCTGTGCAAATAGGATGATCGTACCCTTGTCTCGCATCAGATCAAGGGCACTCTCATATTCAACTTTGGCAAAATAACAAGTGATCAACCATTTCATCTCTTCAACGTTTCGAGCATCCTTTACCTTTTCATACAACTCATCCACCCGTCCCTCCCTCCACAAGTCAGCAAGCATCTACAGATATTGACCGACAAAAATATAATAATGTTGTCAATCCCGATTGCAGGCCGACATTGCTTCATAATCCATAATTTCAATCCTTACGCATCCCTGCACCAAAATTGCTGCGGATATGTAGGAAAT
>CAZYCQ010000010.1:0-70591 GCA_964645535.1 uncultured archaeon
AATTTATTTCTCCTTTTTTGGTGAAGTTGAGAAAAGAGAGGAAACTGTAGAAATTAAAATTCTCTCGAAACAATGTTGGTTCACCTTGAGCGAAGAATTCTGTAAGACATTCTCTTCTACAAAGAGTAAATCTAAATTTCAGCATAATTGAAATAAACTGTTTTTCTTTATCGCAGGGATATTAAGAACTTCTAGCATTGCGATGTAATCCTTGCATGTCTTTGCAGTTTTTTTAGATTTTTTTGAGTTCTAAAGTATTAAGTCTTGATTTATTGAATTTAATCTTTTTTCTTAGAAGGATTTAATCTTGCTGTACCAACTTTCCAGCCCAATATCAACACACCGTATTTTGAATGAATGTCCACTTAATAACTTTCAATTCTTTTACAAGACGATGAAATCATTTTTTCTTATCTTCTTATTCCAATTGGCATCAGAATTTATGGCAATAAGTATATCAAAATAATTTGATGTAACAGAATTGATAATCTTATTGCAATTTTTCTTTTTCATGTTTTTTTCATAGCAAAAAAGATTAACATTGGCCAAGCTAGGAAACGATGAAATCAAAAAAATTCGACCTGTCTTTTCTTTTACAAAGATGAAAATTTGTTTGTTCCCATTCATTTCTCGAATGTTGTTGACTGCAGAGTTCTTTTTGGCATTTTCGACTATGCAGTTTCTTCTCAATACCCTCATCTGCTTGTTAGGATAAATAACTGGGAAAATACAAAATTGATAACAATGATGTCTTCTTTACAAATTTTTTATAATTAAGAAATTTTTGTGTATTAGACTTTTTGATGTTTTTGCAAAAAATCCAATTTCGATTGACAATTGTAATTTGATTGAAAATCTATTAGTCAAGGCTTGAGAGTTGGGATGTTAATTGGGGAAATTCTTGAGAAATCATGATAATTGCTTATTCTCCAAGAAGGTTTTTGAGGTCTTCTTCTGTAAATTCAGGAAAGAGAATAAGAAGGACCTTTCTTTTCAGTTCATTGCTGGGTCGCATTTCATTTGAAATATTGCTGAGCAAGTCAATAAGCAAATTTTCTTTTATTTCTGTTTTTTCAAGCTGAAGAACATCGAAAAAAGCGTTCCAACCGATTTCATTGATGATCTGTTTGATTCCGATTTCTTCAGCCACTCGTTTGATTCCAATTGTTTCAACAGCCGCTTTAATATTTAAAGACATCGGATCAATGGGTCTGTCAAGTTTATTCGCGATAGTCAACAGTTTTTCGCCATATAGAAAATATCCTATAGAATTGATAAAACTATCGTCATTTTGGATAGAACGTTCAAAAGTTTGTTCAATGGATTTTTGGCTTCCGAAGAGGCCTAACCAATATGTGTCTTCATTTTTGGTCAGGTCATCAATTTTGAGAACAAGGAAATGAGGGAGGTTTTTTCCATCTCCTTCGTAAATTCCTGGTTCTCTTTCCTTAAGATTGAATTCCTGCCTTATTATTTTTGGAATGTTTAATTTTCCTCCAAGTATCATGACACAAGAACCATGATGATGGTTCAATTTTAAATTGACTTTTGATTTTTTTCCATATCCATGAGTTGTTGAGATATATGTGAAGAATTTCCCTGCTAGGTCATTAAAATTTCCCGCAGATACCTTGTCTCGATTGCTTTTGAATTCACCTATCAAGAACAGCTTGGCTCTTTGGAAAGGAAATGGCTTGGTCTTTAGATCCTGAATCATGAAATCGATTTGTTGATTGGAAACACTCAGTTCAACCCCAACATCAACTTTGATTCCCTTTTCTCCAAGTTTTAATTTAAGGATATTTTTGAATGAGAGATCCCACGCCATAATATTGCAATATTGTATTTGATAGGGGGATTAAATATTTACGTAAATCAATTACCAAGAAATTCAATGATATGAATGACTGGCTAATGAATATTTTATCAGAATCTTTGTCTCATTTTCCAGCATTCAATGGTTGATTTCGCGTTACATATATCTTGATACGGATTTCATAAGTTATTGAAGAAAAGACATTCCGTATTTGCCATTTCAATTCTTTTTGGCTTGAATTCCCTGTTTGCGGATATCCTTTATGAAGGTGCAAGATCCGTTATTCCTCCATATCTTCAGGAATTTGGTCTTAGTCTTGTTGCAGTTGGCTTTATCGTTGGTCTTGCTGAGTTCATTGGGTATGCTGTAAGATTGCTCTCTGGTTATTTTTTGGATCGTTGGAAACTTTACTGGACTTTTCTTGTTATCGGTTATCTTGGAACGATTACAGTGCCATTGATGGGAATGGTCACGGCAACGGAAAGCTTGGTTCTTCTGATTTTTCTGGAACGTATTGCAAAAGGCATTAGATCTCCTGCAAAGAGTACCATCATTTCTGTTTTGGTTATTCCTGAAGAAAGGGGGAAAGCCTTTGGGATGATTGAGGTATTGGATGAGCTCGGAGCAATGCTTGGTCCCTTTATTCTTTTTTTGGTCTTTTTAATGGGAAATGGGATCTCGTTTGGTCTAAGAGTTATGTTCATATTCTATGTTGGGGTACTTGCACTTCAGTTGTTTCTTCCATATTTTTTGTATGGGCAGTTCAGGGAAGGGCTCAAGACTGCCGAATCACTCACAGATCCTGAAATGGAAGGTTCTTTGGGCTCTTCATATTGGAGATTTGTCATTTCCATCTCGGTCAGTTTCATGTTCACCTTTCCTATTGCAATAAATTTGGTTTTGAGTTCCGATTTTCTTCCCTTGTGGAATATTCCTTTGCTTTACTTGGCAGTTCATTTGAGTGATATGCTTTCAGCAGGGATATTTGGTCGGCTTTACAGAAAAACCAATTTATGGGTGCTTTACTTTCCATTTATTTTGAGTCCCATAACACTGATTCTCCTTTTGTCCAAGACTGAATTTTCTGTATTTGTGTCTGCCCTTGCATTGGGTTCTATTTTGGGTATCCATGAATCTGCGGTTCGTGCAAGGATTTCTGATCTTTCTCCAACAGGAAGCCGAGGTCGAGGGTTTGGAATTTTCTATTTTGCAATGGGTATTTCCTCATTTCTTTCCAATTTTCTGTTTTCATTGATTGAAACCTCTCCATTGAGCTGGCTTTTCGGAATTGGTGCAATCATGGTGCAGGTCTTTGCTCTTCGTTCAATCATGGGTCAACCTACGCAATAAGCTAGTGTTTATTATCAGCAAGTCCCATTCTCGAAAGGATGGCAATCATTGAACTGGCTAAATCAGGACGGGCAACATGCAGAACCTGCAAGGGTAAGATTGAAAAGGATACTCCACGTGTTGGGGTGGAAAATGTTTTTCGAAAAGATGGAAAGGAGTATATTAGCTATAAATGGCATCATTTTGATTGTGCTCTTTCAAAGATTCCTGAAATAGTGGCTGAAGCAGATGGGTATGAAATTCTCTCAAGAGAAGACAGGAAGCGTTTTGATGAGTTGATTGAGTCACTTAATCGTTCCCCAACTGATTTTATTCCCATAAATGAGGTATCAATTGACCATCCTCGTGGTAATTTTGTGGGCCATGTAGTTCGTGTCTTTGGATCTCGTGATCTTGAAACCCCTGACGGTGAGGTTAGGGAAGGACGGATTGTTCAGTTACAAAACGCTGATAGACGTGTCAAGATCATTGTATGGGAAACGAAACGAGAAATTACAAAAGGTGACACCATGTATATCATCAATGGAGAAGTTATGATAGGTGAAGATGGTAATCCTGTGATTCATGTCGGTCTTGCGGAGGGTTCCCATTTCTCATTGAATGACAAACCAAAAATCAAAATTGTTGAGAAATTTATTTCCAATGCTTGGGAACGCCCTCCGAAAAAAGTCTGCAAATTCACTCTTGCCAAATCAAGTCGTGCCACTTGCCCAGTTTGTGAGGAACCTATTGCCAAGGGTTCTGTCAAGGTGATCCAACCCATCTGGATAACCAATGAGGATAGCAATGCCAATTTTGCAGGAGACCGGAGCTTCCATCCTGTTTGTGTGGAAAAGGCAGAACATGGCAAGGAAATCATGTTGGAAGCCATTACTCATCTTACCCTTAACGATCTTGAATCCCATGACTCCTTTCTTAGGCAATTGCTTGATCAATTGGAAAGTCTTGAATTAAAGTCAACGTTGCAACAGGTTTTGGGCTTGACGTGACCTTTATAGTCTATTTCCATATTTTAACCTATGAACGACCATGTTCCTCTTTCATATACAAAAGTTGAACCTGATGAGACCAGAAAAAGAGCCGAGGAATTTTATGAACTAATGCGGACGCGTCGATCAGTTCGTTTTTTCAGCAATGAACCAGTTCCTGAAGAAACAATCCAGTATTTGGTTGCTACTGCTGCCCGTGCACCAAGTGGTGCCAATAAGCAGCCTTGGACTTTTGTGGTGGTGAAAGACCCTAAAGTCAAGCGTGAGATCCGTATTGCGGCAGAACAAGAAGAAAAGATCTCATATGAGACACGCATGACTGAGGAATGGCTTGCAGATTTGGCTCCATTGGGAACAGATTGGCACAAACCTTTTTTGGAAACGGCGCCTTATTTGATCATTCCCTTCAAACAACTGTATGGGATTGATTCAACTGGAAAAAAGAGGAAACATTATTATGTCAACGAATCAATAGGCATCGCCATCGGGATGCTCATTGCCGCCATTCATTATTGTGGCTTGGTGACGTTGACCCACACACCCAGTCCAATGAATTTCCTGAGGAAAATTTTGAAAAGACCTGAAAATGAGAGACCTGTGGTTGTCTTACCTGTCGGCTATCCTGCAGAGGACGCTACCGTCCCTAATCTACAGAAAAAAGCTCTTGACGAAGTGATGAAAGTAATTTGAACAGTTATTTTATTTTTTCTTGAGATTTTCGAGAATATCGGTGTCAATAGTCTGGACTTTGGGCTTTGCGTTGAGGGTCTTTCCGATGGAATTGTCAGGAGTAGCCTCAATGTCCTGATGTGTCCGATCAAAGTCGGCCTTGGTCGCTTTGCCGATGCATTCCGAGATAACCTTATCTCCGATTCTTCGGCTCTTATACCAGTAGTAGTAATCCTTTTGTTTTACTACCCCGGATTTGTTTTTCCATGTGCGAGTTATCTTTCGTACATAAACCATGATATCAAACTCCATTGTTTGGTTCAAGTCCTCTCGAGCCTTTCGCCGCGAAGGTCTTGAGCTATTATTATAAGAAATTTCATGTAATTTAAAAGTTACCTTTGAAGGGAAAAACAAGGTTTCGATTTTTCACACTTATTCCACACCTCTGACTTTGAGAACGGGTTTGAGACCGATTTTATGTACAAAGTTAAAGCCTAATTATGTGATGAAAAATTGATTTTGCCACAATCCGTTGGGGAAAATTTCCTTCCTCTATGGAATTTGGAGTGAATGTGGATTTCCAATACATCACCTCCCCAACTGAAAAAATTTGTTGTCGGTTTAATTGGCGCTTATCAGCATGTTTTTCTTAGGTCTAAGAATTTTTCTCCTTCAGTCTAAACATAAGAAATAAATTAGATATGATGTTTCAATGCCTATGGGCATTTCAGAGGCATCACCTCTTGCAATCACTGGCTTCATCACTATTTTTTTAGGTTTTTTGGTGCTACTGTCGGGAATCCTGATGGCAAAACGAAAGGACTATTCAAAGCACAAAAACCTCATGTTATCTGCTGCATTCATTAATTCCGTTTTTATCATGCTTTATGTTGTTCGATTTCTGACAGGCGATGAAACCCATTTTCAAGGGCCTTCAGTTATTCGGAATTTTGTATATTATCCTATTTTGATAGTTCATATCCTGTTTGCCCTTATCTCTATTTATCTCATTTTCAATCATTTGAAAGCAACCTATTCGCATGTCCAATGGCAGGAAAAGAATCCCTATTTCGGAAAGGATTATCGTAACATTCATCGTAGATATGGTCGGATCACGTTCTTTTTCTGGTTTACATCCTATATTGGGGGCATCACCGTATTCATTATGTTGTATATCCTATTTTGATTTGCCTATGGTAAGTGTTTTTGCCAGTTCCTGAATTTCTTCAACCGTTGAAACACCTTCAGGAACTGATTTGTCGTCTCTTCTGTTTCCGGTATATCTTGGAAAACGAAGTGAAAGAAAATCTCCTGTCGGCGAAGGGACGGAATGGACTGGTGATTCTGTAATTTCAGCGGCTGCCACTTCCAAAATGATTTTTGGTTTTACCCAGATGTCGGGTACCAGATTGGAGATTACATCTTTTGGTTTTGTCGGAACCTTTAACGACTCCATTTCATTTGTCAATTGTTCCATATCCTGTTCGGTCAGTCCAGCCCCGAGCCTACATATCGTTCGATAAACCTCTTCCTGTTCATCATAGACAGCCATGAGAAGGGTTCCGTAAAATCCTGCACGTTTGCCTTTTCCTTTCCAACCTCCTACAATAACAAGATCCAAGGTATCCCCGATAGTTTCAGTATAATCTGCCTTGTATTTCATCCAGAGAAATGATCGTTTTCCAGGTTCATAAACTGAGTTTTCACCAATGGATTTCACCATTATTCCTTCAAGCTTACGGTTTTTGGCTTCAAGCAAGGATTCATCTATGTCTTCTGGAGTTGAACATGCCCATGATGGGCTGATCTCAAACAAATTCTGTGGAGGCAAGATTTTTCGTAGAAGGTCAACTCGTTCTTTAAGCGGCTTATTCATGAGATTCTGATTGTCTGCATAGAGGATATCAAACACAAAGACCTTGACTTCCACTTCTTTTTGTATCTCTTTTATTCCATAGACTCTTCTTCTGTTGGTTAATTTCTGGAAACTTTCCATCTCTCCTGTTTGGGAATTATAGGCAACAATCTCTCCATCAAGAATTGCCGAATGATCTCCTAGGGCTTCCTTGATTCCATCGATCACTTCAGGAAAGATTGAATTATATGATTCCTCGTTTCTTGACCAAAGGTTAACTGATTGTGGAGAATAATGTATCTGTATCCTGAAGCCATCATATTTAGTCTCAATTTGGCATTGTCCTTCCATCCTCTCCCAGATATCTGTTGCCGTGGTTGCACGTTGTGGAAGCATTGGCATGATTGGAATTCCCACTTTTGGATTCTTCAGCTCTTCAATTCCTGTTTTGCCTTCTTTTAAAGCGGTTTGAATGACCAAGCCTGTATTGCTCCTTACTGCAAAAGCAGTATCAAGCTCTTCAATAGAGATTCCCGTTACATTGGAAGTGGCATCCAGCCATGTGGAATCTTTTGCCCCAAGCCTCATTTTTCCAACAAGGGTTCTGACAAGATATTTCCTTTCTAAAGGACTCATGTCCCGAAGAAGGTTAACTGCAATGTTGGTTTTTTTGTTTTCGGAATCTTTTCCTGAAACAGAAGCTATTTTTTCAAGCTCATTCCAAACCTCGAGAATTGTCCAAATTTTACTTTCTGTTTTATTGTCAAAGAATGAATCCAAGGTTGTTTGCTTGCCTTTATCCTCCAAATTTTGGATTATGTCGCCCAAATCTCCAATAACTTTGAACTGTTCCTCAATTTCATCAAGGGGGTGGGCAGTAAGGGATGCAAGAATCTTCATTACCTGTCGTTCCTGAAGACCTAGAACCAGCATGTCATATTTCGGTCCCAACTCACCAGTGGAAAGATAAATTGCAGGGGGAATCTCTTCAAGAAGGAGTTCCGAGAGGAGTTCCTCTAAAATGGCGGTCATTTCAAGTCTTTTGGAGGTTCTCTCTATTCTTGCAAACCAGTCACAGAGTGTTCTGAATTCCACAATCTGTCTTGGAATATAATCATATAAAACAACCTGATAGACTTTGAACAATGATTCAAGGTTTTTGGTCATTAGATAATATCTTTATAAAGTGGAAGAGGCAAATAGCTTATAATGAAAAAAGTGAGGCAGGTGGGCTTTGATATCTCACAAGGCCAAGGGATTCTCCTGACAGAGAAATTCCAGAAGCTTCAATCCTATTTTATCTCTAATCGTTTTCTTGTCCAAACGCTTCGCAATAGGTTAGATCTTGAAAACCTCGATCAATTGGACCTCTTGGTCATTCTTTATACAACAGGTTGCAGATATTCGGAAATGGAGAAACGCGCGCTCATCAATTATGTCAGACAAGGTGGAAACCTCCTTCTACTTGCAGGTGAACTCAGGACAGAGGATGAAATTGATCGGTTAAATGAATTGGTTAAGGAATTTGGAATTCAATTCAAAGCGGGAGTCATCTATGATCCTTCATCCAATTTCAATCAGGATCCATCAACTATCTTGGTGATGCCGACAGATATTGTACCAAATCCCCCTAGGGTAGACCATATCATCATGCAGAATGCCATAGCCATTACGACAAAACCCCAACAATCACTGCTGATCACCAGTCCTTCTGCATCAGGAGGAATGCAGACAACTTTGGCCAAATCCTGTGATGATCAACGGGGTAAGGTGATTGTTGTGGGTTCATTGTCAATATTTGAAGATTCAACCATTGGATTGCTGAATGAATCAAATAGGCTTTTGCTGAAGAAATATGTCGACTGGCTTGTAGGTGAATATGATCCGCTTAATGAACCTGTACTTACAGAACAAGAGGAGGAGACTCCCTCCAATGAACCGGAAACCGAAGATGAGATCCTTAGCGCGGCATCCCAGAAACTCATTGAAGATTTTATGAAAGAGGTGGATGTCGAGGAAATCTCGTCTGAACTGGGAAAAGACAACTTCAATGTGGAAGACCTCACTGTAAGGATTTTAAGGGCTTTTCTTGCAAATGCCATTAAAGAAAGCAAGGAGATAGAAGCACGACGGTCTCGCCCAATCCTGACAATAGAGGGCATGGATCAGATTATGTTGATGCTCTACAATATCAACAAGACTTTGGAAAAAATAGCAGAAAGACAGGAGGAATGACTACTCCAGTGCCATAATCTCAAAGGAGGCAAGAAGTTCTGCCCTTTCCTTTAGTGATGTTGCCAACTCATTCACATTTTTCTGGATAATCATGATCTCCTTTTCAATTTGTGCTGTTTCTTCCCTTTCAAACCTTTCCAGCACTGTTTTCATATGATTTTTGATATCTTCCGCCACCAATATCATTTCTGATTCAATAATGTAGAGGACATTGATGTCAATCCATTCCTCAACTTTGGGACTGTCAAAGAAAGTTGAATGTCGATATACTTCGTCATTTGAAGCGGTCAGTATCCATTTCATTTCTTGCAGTCGTTTCGTGATCTGCTCACTTGCATGCCATGTCGAAAGGATTTGAAGCTGGAGCAGGTATCCTTTTATTCTTGAGAATATATCTATCAAATCCAGAAGTTGAGTATAAAGAAACTCCTTGAAAGCTTGATCAGTTTTCAGTCGTTCTTCCGGAGTTTCATAGGAAACATACCCTTTTACCTTTTGAACCATGGTCTTGTGAATATCACTACTGTAGGTTCGTTGTTTCTTCTTTCGTTTGAAAAATGACACAAACCCGTTATGGCTTTCTCATATTTTAACATGTTTTTTTTTGGACAATTTAAGGACGAACTGCATTTGCCATTCTAGCAATTTCTGCATAGGCAACCATGCTTTGGAAGGATGCAGGGGTCCATGCCACCACAAATCCATCCCAAAACATGCACTTGGCGACTATGATATGCCCTTGACCCTGAATGTTGGTGAGGACATATTTATCGTCACCTTTGTTGATAACGCTGAATTTGATATCATTGACCACAATGGAGTTATCTCCCCTTTGCCAGGCTGCAATAACTGCCATTGGATCGAATCCTGGCCATTCGCCTACTGACCAGTAAGTGTTCCCTTGAGGATCAAGTAGGAAACCAACTCCAACAATTCCTTCTCCAACAACTCGTTCAGCAATTTCATTGAAAGACATAAGGTATTACCTCTGCTACTCTTATTATTTTCTTCTTATAATGCTTTGTGGTTTTTAAGAGTACAAAATTAAATTAATTCTGGAAACAAAGGCAATTTATGAATGAAAAGGCTGTATGGGAGGTTGATGGTACAACAACCCGGTTGCGGATCTTGGTCAAACCCAAATCAGGGAAGTTTAGCATAGCAATTGAGGGAAATGATATCTTGATTCATGTCAAATCCCCTCCTGAAAAGGGAAAAGCAAACAAAGAGATCATTAAGGGGTTGGCTAAAATCTTGGGATTATCAAGTTCTGCCATTAGATTGATCTCTGGACAGACGACAACCGAAAAAATTTTGGAGATTGATGCACCTTTCGCTCAAGTTCAACAAAAATTAACCAAACACTGACTTGAAACCTCTTTCAAGATCGTTGATCAGATCTTTGACATTTTCAATTCCTACACTTAATCTGATGAGATTGGGATTGATTCCTCGTTCCAATCTCTCTTTTTCGGTGTAGGATCCATGGGTCATTGTAGGTGGATATTCAGAGAGGCTTTCCACACCTCCTAGGGATTCTGCCAGATGGAACAGTTCTAGACTTTTCAGGAAGTCATTGGCTTCTTTTTCACCACCCTTGATTTCGAAGGAGATCATCCCTCCTCCTCGTTTCATTTGACTCTTAGCAATCTTTGCTTGATCTCCTCTGAAAGGATAGTATATTTTTTCTACCAATCCCTGTTCTTTCTTTGTTTCCAAATACTGGATGATCTGTTCTGCATTTTGTGAATGTCTTTCTGCCCTAAGCGCCAATGTTTTCAAGCCCCGCAATACCAGCCAGCAGTCAAATGGGGAGGGAACTGCTCCTGCTGCATTTTGAAGAAATTTCAAATCCTCGTAAATCTTCTCGTCATTCATCACGACAATTCCGCCAACCACATCCGAATGCCCGCCGATGTATTTTGTTGTTGAATGAATCACAATATCCGCTCCCAAATCCAATGGCTGCTGCAGATAGGGTGAGGCAAAAGTATTGTCAACTACAAGCCAAATTCCGTTTTCCTTTGCGACCTTGGCAATGGCTCGAATATCTGAAACTTTCAACAAAGGGTTGGTGGGGGTTTCCAACCAAATCATCCGCGTATTGTCTCGAATGGCTCTTTCCACATTCTCTACTTGGGTGGTGTCAACATAGTCGTATTGTATGCCAAATCGTTTCATGACTTTGTCAAAAAATCGGAAGGTACCGCCATATACGTCATCTCCACAGATTACATGGTCTCCTTTATTCAATAGGAGTTGAATGGTGGTGGTTGCCGCAGAACCTGAAGCAAAAGCTAGACCAAATTTTCCATTTTCAAGAGAGGCTACGTTTTTTTCCAATATCAATCGTGTGGGATTTCCGGTTCTGCTATATTCAAAGCCCTTATGCTTACCCACCTCCTCTTGCTTGAAGGTGGTGCTTAAATGGATGGGTGGAACAACTGCTCCAGTTAGCTTATCTGGTTCTTGTGCAAAATGGATTGCCTTGGTTTCAAATTCCATGAGGAGAGATATACTTGTTCCTATTAAACTGATTAGTTAAGCTCCATTATTCTCTTCCAACTTTAGCTGAAGGAGCTTGGCGACTTTCTTGGCAATCTGGTTGAAGGATTTGGCAAATTCGGTTTCCAAAAGTGCAGAGGGTTTGCCTTCGTCTGCTTGGATTACCACTTGCGGTTCAAGTGGAATATCTCCCAAAAATACGAGACCAAGTTTGTCAGCCAGTTCTCGTCCACCTCCTTCTTTGAATACTGGAACTTTGTTGCCACAATGCGGACAGGTCAGGCTGGACATGTTTTCAATTATGCCCAAAATTGGCATGCCGACTTTGGTTGCAAATCCAATCGATTTACGGACATCATGAGTTGCTACCTTTTGGGGAGTCGTTACAATCACTGTTCCCGAAATGTTATCGAACAATTGCGCTACTGTCAAAGGTTCATCACTAGTACCTGGAGGAAGATCGATGAAAAGGACATCCAATGGTGGCCATTTCACATCAGAAAGAAACTGGCGGATGGCGGCAATCTTCAGTGGCCCTCTCCAAATGACAGGTGTGTCCTGATTTAGAAGAAGATCAATGGAGATGATATGAATCCCATTTGTTTTTGTCGGAAGTATCTTCCGTCCTTCAATTTTGGCGAACTGTCCTTCCAACCCCGCCATTAATGGAATGGATGGTCCTGTAACATCTGCATCTAGGATACCGACTTCAAATCCTGCCCGGGCAAATGCTAGTGCAAGGTTATAGGTAACTGTTGATTTGCCTACTCCTCCTTTTCCACTTTGCACAACAACTGTTTTCTTAATATTTCTCAGCGTTTCTCTCAAGGAAACTTCTTGATGTGCTCTTGCGGCAACATTGGGATCAACCATTGGTTTTTCAGGAGGCTTTTGCAAAAGAGAATCCGGAGAAATAATATTATCATTTGTCGTTGTTTTCTCCATTAAATCTGGAACTTCATTTGGATTGGGGTTTTGAGACAGCTCAATCAACTCCTCTATACTTCAGGGAAATAATGGAATGGATCATTTAATACATTTAGATAAATTCCACTGGAATTCCTTAATCCAAGTGCATAATCGCTGCATTTCTTCCATGGAAAACCATGCGGGTGTAGATTTCATCTTTATCGATTGACCGGTGAAACAACCATTTGGTTCCATTGAAATAATTTCCCTTTTCCAAGGACCAATTCTTGAAGCCAGAGATATTTGCCCCTCCAACAGTGGCCATTTGAAGGATCTCTCTTGCAGAGAACGATGAATTATCAAAAATCGCCTTAATATCCTTCCACATGACAGGGGAATGAAACATGGCATTGTCTGAACCGATCCCAATTTGCAAAGGTGACAAACCTGCTTTCTGGATAAGATCATAGGGATGCAATTTGGTTTTGGTGAAAATATTTGACCTAGGACACAGGATCAATCCTATGTTCCCTTCTTTGAGGGCTCTATAATCTTCAATAGTACCATGGTTTCCATGAACGATCGCATTAGGTTTTAAATTTTCTGCACAGAATTGGATGTCCCCCATCCCGTTTTCGATATTGGAACGTTCGGTCAACTTAGGATCCTCTCCTGCATGGATTTGGAAATGAGAATCCCGTTTTTCCACGGTTTTTGCCATATGGAAAAGATCTTCCATATTATAGGCATAGAGATCGCGAATTCCAAGACCACCAATATCCAGAACAAGATCCAGTTCCTCCAAATCTTTTGGTCTTCCCAAAATCTGGACAAAGGGGAGGAAGTAATCCAATGTTTCCTCTATGGAATTCTTGGCTTCAATTCCTTCAAATCCCGTGATTTTTGTCCTATATCCTGCCTTCTTCACCTTTTTCTTCAAAAGAGGTGATTCAAGGTATGGGGTTAATCCTTGGACTCCTCCCTCTCTGAAATCATTGTATCCACCAATTCCCAAAATGGATGATTCATAATTGAAATTTTCTAAGTTGAGTCGTAATCTCTGATCCGAAAGCGAAGTAAGATACTTGACCTTCAATCCTTCAGGACCCACCAAGATTGAGAGATCATTTGGTTTGATTCCTCTGAGCCCATAATCCCCTGCATGGGCATGAGCATTGAAAAAAGAAGGTAACAGGACTGTAGTTTCCTTCTCAACTTTTGTTGTCTCTGAAATATCTAGGATTTCTAGATTTTTTCCAATAACCAGCTCAACATTTTCCATTAATTCAAGACTATCTCCAACCAAAGCATATCTTGAATGGATTATGGCCGGATCTTCCATCTCCTGACTCACACAGAAAGTCTATTCATTTCTCGCCATAACTTGACTGCCGCTTCAACAGATTTTGTGGCGAATGATTCAATTCGGGCTTTTGACTGCATCATGGTTAGGTTAGGACCGGAAATTCCCAATGCAACAGGTTTATTGTATTCAAGACTTAAATCCGTTATTTTCCTTGCAACTTGATTTGCAATCAGTACATCATGATCTGATTCTCCTTTGATGATAGTTCCCAAAGTCACAACGGCATCAATATCTTCCCTCTGCAACATAACTTTCAAGATTAGCGGCATATCATATACTCCTGGTACGTGGGCAATTTCAACAATTTCGCAACCCAGAAATTCTGCATGTTCTTTGGCTCTCATTTCCATGAGGTATGTATGGTCATAGTTGGTTTGGCTTGTGACAATTCCTAGCCTTGGATTTTTCATTCGAATCCTTTGAACAATTGTTTCAATATATCAGTTATGATCAAAACCAATCCCATTGTAGGAATTTGCTTCAATCATCTTCTGCAACTGCAAGATGCAATAGAATTGATATGGCAAGAATACCTGTTATCATCCATTGTCGATGAAGGAACCGGATAAACGTCCTGCTTTCTCGGAATTTCCAGAATGGTTTGAACTTGAAATAAATGAATAGTCCAGAAACTGAAAGAACTACCATTGCAAGCACTGCAATCCATCCACTGTAGTAAGTAAGGCGGGTATACTCATGCATGGAAAGACCATGCAAAGCTCCAAAAATTGTGGCAAGGATGTTTGTAATGAGATGGGCAATCATCATCGGTCCTCTCAATGATTTATAGGTGGTTTTGATTAAATCACCATATTCCTCATTTTCTGTAAGATTGAGTTTCTTTGCCAATACATATCCTCTTCTTAAAATGACGTATCCCCCTCCAAGTACCAACATAACTATTGCAAGGGATCCCAGTCCTTTTCCAAAATCATCTCCAAATCCTTCATTTTCATAGCCATCATCTGCCATTGATTGATAGATTGATAACAGCAAGAGAGCAAAAACGATACCTGCAAACAATTTTTTCTTCATATTTTCTACATCTAATCCATTGTATTTAAATTAACTCAGAACAAACTCGCCCATTAATCATGACCATTACATAGATTTCATAAAGCCAAATGAAAACTTAAGATTGAAAGCGCCTGTAATGTAGTGGAAACATGTAGGCCTCCGGAGCCTAATTCCTGGGTTCGAATCCCAGCAGGCGCGTCTTTTTAATTGCTCTGAAAAGTCCGAAAAGCAGAGCTGGAATGACTGCGAGAAACTTAACAGTTGCAAAAAGACTCAAAGTAAAAGCAATTCCATCATTGATGATCCCGAATAGCATGACAAAAGTCAACAAATTTTCCAGATAATCGGCAATCATGCCAAAAAGGGAGATTCGTTTCCAAGTTTCAAATCCTGTTTCTACATATGAATGCAGGCTATAGTTCAAGGCAAACAGTGCAGCAGGAAAGATCATATCGACCAGCATAAAAAGGAAAACATATTGTTTGATTGGCTCCCATGCATTAAAAATTTCATTTGCTCTTTTGGCATTCCATGCAAATTCCTGATCAAGGATATTGAAACCTTGTTCTTCCATTGGACGGCCTAGGATAATGAAGAAGACTTCACAAATCACTACAACTGACAATGAAATGGTCACTGATTTGTTCATATTTTCGTGTGTTGGTGTCATCCTTAAAACTTCTTTGCACTTTCGACTTACAAATCCTCAATATCGTTGTCCTTCATTCTGTCAATGATAAGATGTTGAAGAAATTCATTTCCGATCAAACGCAAGGTCAACAGATGTTCCGTTTTCTTTAACCTTCGAATGATGCATCGCAAAACATCTTGATGTTTTGTGAGTGTCGCCAAATGAATCAGTTTTTCAGGGTTAACAATACGTTTGGTAGCCACAAAACGAACATTTTCATCAATATCGTTCATTGCTACTTCCATAAGGAAATCATCATCTTCTATCCTATCAACGGCAGTATATCTGACCCAATTGTCGCTATCTTCAACGGCTATTTTCTTTAGAATTGGCTGGGATTTGATGACGCTTGCACATGTTTCCCGTACCGCTCGATCCAATGATTTTTTCCAAATCTGATCGAGGATCTCATCATCTTGGATGCGCTTGGTGGCTTCCACTCGTACCTTTGGATCATCATCATTGATGACGATTTCCGCAAGATCTTTTTCTCCTTTGATTCCTTGAATAGCTGCTGTTCGAACACGTGGATGGGGGTCTTTAGTGGCTATACGAATAAGGGTTTTTGGATTCTTGATTTTCCATGCTGCAACATACCTCACTGTCCAACTGGGGTCATTCAGCGCCGCATGACAAAGACATTCTTCATTCTTGATTTTCTTCACGGCTAATTCGCGAACACTTGAATCCGGGTCTTTCCTTGCAACATATTCCAATTTTTCTTGTTCCTGCAAAACTTCGACAATTTGACGGCGTTGAGAAGGGTCCCTGAGATAGGCCAATTGCCTGAAAAGCTGCTCATCGCTTACCCCTGAAATCCTCCTCTGAATATTCATCGCTTCAATAATTTTTCCAACCCCACATTATTAAGCAATTGCTTCGTTGCGTAGTTAGAATCGAAAAATTAGTTTTCTCATCCGTTGTTTCTGTGAGCGTTTGACAAACTTGCGCAAGTCATCTTCATATCTTTCTTTTCCTGTTAAATATCCCTTGAGCATCTGTACAATGGTTTTTGGATTTTTCTTTCTTAAGGCTCTTCCAATGGCAAGCGGCCAATAATATCCCAATGCACGCATTGCCTCTCCATAGGCATTGTAATCCGTTCTTTTACCAGTTGGCCTCTGAAGTTCCATAATCAATTCAGGAATGGCGTAAGCCTCAAATCCCATTTCCCTTGCCTTGAAAACAGGATAGGATTCCCACCCGACCTTTACGGGATATCTCGCTCCGATCCTTTCCCAAAACACCCGTTCAATCATCCGTCCTGTTCCTCTAACCTCCGGTTTTGCTCCTGGTCGGTATGTTTCATTTTCAATGATGCCTGATGCCATTACCAATCTTTTATTGGTCTTGAATTCCTCAAGCAACCTTTTGACATAATTCTCAGGAAGAATGGTGTCTGCTCCAACGACAAGGATGAATTCATGATCTGGAAATCTGCGTTTCGCCTCTTGAAATCCTTCATTGAATGTTTCTGCAAGCACTGCCTTTCCAACGGCTCCATATCCCCGATCCGGTCGATCAACAACGACGACTTTTGAATATGATAATGCAACTTCTCTTGTTCTGTCAGTGGATCCATCGTTGACAACAATAATTGCTTCTAGTTCTTTTTCCTGACGAAGAAGACCTTCAAGGGTTTTTGGAAGATAAGCTTCTTCATTCCGGGCAGGGATTACCGCGATAACCTTTCCCATCATCTCAACGGTTTAATCCTCAAAGAAAAGGATTTCTCAACAAATCACTCTCTGATTTGTCGCAGTCTCATAGCGATTTGACCTCTATGGGTTGCAAGATGTTCAAAAAAATGATAAAGGAGGTATTTGTAGGAATACCTGTTTCCTGTCTTTTGGGATACCCATTCTTTATCAAGGTCTGTCGGTTGCAGGTTTTTGATTGTCTTGAGGTGTTGTTCTTTTGAGATATTGAAGGCGCGTTTCAACTCTTCCTTGTCTTCCTTGTCCGAGATTTCAAGGGTACTGTGTTCATCTGGGAAGAGGTATTTGGCCATCATGAATTCAGCAAGAGCCATATGAGCAAATCTGTCTCCTATGGTCTCTCCATCCGAAATTTCTACTTTTAGTTCGTCTGTTTCAATTTTGTCCAGAAGTTGATCAATGGACTTGTGTTCCTCTTCTATCAAGTAAGCGAAGAATTCATTGAAATCCATGATTTCAGAAAATTGGTTTGATCCTTTAAAGATATGGGTTTTCCCCATTCTTATAGAATTCAAAATAAATGTCTGTTAGAAACGTACTTTCATTTACTCTGAAAACTTTCTTGAATTTATTGACTTGCTGAAAGATGGGTAGTCGATCAGTAATGTAATTGATTGCCTCAATCAAGCCATCAGTCATCGGATTAATATGGGGATCTCCGACAGGATAGATCTGTCCATTCTTATCAAGAATGACTAAGGAAAAATGAGTCATATGCGAATCAAAGTGTTGCATATACTCTCGGAAACCAAGTTCTGATTTGATCTTCAAATTCTGTCTTGTTAGTTGCTTCATGATTTCCCCAGTGGAAGAAACCAGAAGGAAAAATCCGGTGCACCCCCGATACACTTTGGTATTTTGATCTAAATTAAATCCTAGGGCATGACTTTTTGCATCCTTATGAATGAATACCTGATCCGAAATTATTTGTGGCAATCCAAAATTTTCAACAAATTTATACTTCAGATATCCGAAAAGATAGATGTAGGTCAGAATCGGACTTGACAAGACAAGGTAATACAATATCCCTTGAATATCTCTCTGTTGAAAAACAAGTCCCATCAACCCATAGAATAGAATCTGCAAATAAAGGATCACAAAA
The DNA here is from genome assembly GCA_964645535.1 of uncultured archaeon. GTDB lineage: Archaea > Asgardarchaeota > Heimdallarchaeia > Heimdallarchaeales > Kariarchaeaceae > WAKA01. The sequence goes on from CAZYCQ010000010.1 coordinate 18,223, forward strand.
AATTTCACCCATCCTTTTTCAATGTAGAATAACCCTTTCCTGACAATTATTCGAAATCCCTGATTTCCCAATTCGATTTGGAATTCATATCCTTCACCCCTGAAAGATCTATCGATTGTGTAGTTTGAAAAAACCTTGTCAGAGATATAGGGAATCAATGCCATTAAGGATCACTTCTGTTTTTTCATAGCATCGGAATTTATTTACTCTTCCTTTCGGAAAGAAAATTCGAGGAATAATTCTAGAGTTGTTTCAAACAAAGATTTAGTCACCCAATACCGGAATTTGCGGATAATCTTTGATTTCGGTCTTAAATGCGGTTTCTTTCCTGAAATTAAGAAACATGGTCATGATTGTACTTATTCCTCCCATGATTGCTGAGATCCAAAATAGGGTTGTCATGGGGTCTCCAGATGCATGTTCGTAATAAAAGCTTCCAATCAGGGGCGCAACAATCTGACTCAATGCAATTGCTGAATTGCCAATACCAAGCACAAGTCCATGATTTTCCTCATTTGTCACTTCTGTAATCAGTGCATTCAATGCAGGGTTCATCAATCCTAATCCAATTCCAGCAACGATGGCAGCAATATTAAGCAGAAAGAAGGTCTTTGCATAAACCATCATGACATAAAATGTGGCATTGATCATTGCTCCTATAAAAATGACTGGTTTTCTTCCATATCTGTCTGATAGACCACCGAGAAGACCTTGACCAATTGCAACCATAACCCCATAAACACTTACGAAAACACCAAAATGGTAAGGTTCCAAGTTCAGATCATCATAAATGTAAAATGAAAAGCTGGGTTCAATGAGCATCCATGAGGAAACAGAAAAGATTGTAACCAGAAGGTAAGCCGAGAATGCAAAAAAGGGTTTTGGTATCTTTGAATAGATCTGACTGAATGAAAACCGTTTGGCGGCCAAATTTTGATTTTTCTGAATTACTTTGCTTTCCTCCAACAGATAGAAGGCAAATGCGACACCGATCAATCCAAATGATGCCGAAACAAGAAATGGAATTTCAAAGGATGGAATTAGTGCAAAAAGGAAGCCTCCTACCATGGGTCCAACGACAATGCCAATGGAACTTCCAGCAGTTACTATTCCGATTGCCTGTGCACGTTCTTCCTCCTCACTCAATTCAGATGCAAGGGCAATGGCCGCTGGATTAATTCCTGCGGAGAATGATCCCTCCAGAAATCTGAAAATCAAAAGATGGATGAATGATTTGGAAACAAGAAAACCGATGTTGGAAAACGAATATCCCACGAGACTTATGATAATTACCAACCTTCGTCCATATCGGTCTGCAAATGATCCTAGCAAAGGAGAAAACAGTGTTGCAGAAAGGGCCCATGCGGCAGTAAGAATTCCTAATTCCCAGACTCCACCTCCAAAATGCTCTAAAAATTTCGGAAATATTGGGAAAATAATGCCAAAACCTGTCATGATCGTCATTGCCACCAATGACAAGAAGTAGATCTGCCTTGATTGACCCATAGGTTCAGTTCAGTTTTGTCCCTATTAAGAATGAAGGTTGTGGGCAATTTTGAGAACGTTTTCCTTGAATTCAGTCATGAGTTCGATAATTCCCGAATCGATATGCACCAATTGACCTGTTCTTAATGCGAGATCCAGACGATCAGTATAGTCTTTCCGTAAATTTGAAAGCAGTTCAAGGATGGGTTCATCAAGTGCATCGGCATCCCCTTCGCCCAATGCTGCAAAAATCAGTCCATCATGGTCTTTTACATAGAGGAATTCCCCTTCCAATTCTATTTTTCTTACTTTGTTATGGAGAGCTTCTTCCATGATTGAAAATATTGCCGTAATCGCTCCTGAAAGCAAAACCTCATTCAATGTACTGAAAGCGCTTTCCGGATCTGTCAGGTAATCTGCGGTATAGTCGAAGGTCATTACGGGTGAACCTGAAGAAGTCAGAATTAAAACTTGATTGATTGTAAAGGGATCTTGCAAGGTGTGTTGCTCTTGGGGGACTACGATAGAAGGCGTATCTTGGACAGAGCCGGGAGGCAGGGGAAGATCGACTTCGTTTTCATCTTCGGGATAGTCAACTTTTGGAGGTATATCTCCCTTGATCTTTGCTTTCATTTTTCTTGCATGGTCGATCAACATTTGTGCTATGTTTCTTAATCGTTCCTTATCCTCACCAAATGCACTTTTAGCCAACTCAACAGCATATGTTGCCGCATCAAGATAACAGTTCTTTGCCTTCTTCAGTTCCCCCATTTGTTCATATTTCCGTCCTTCACGGAATACCTCCACAACAAGATCCACATCCATCTACTAATCCACCTGTTCCATGATGGTATATGATTTTGTGGTTAAAAACAGTTTTCTATCAACCTGAAATCTGATTTATCTAATTGGAACGACAATAATGAAAAGATGAGGCAATCCTAATCTCAATGTTTTTTATGATTGGAAAGTGGTTGACTTAAATGGGTTACAGCAAGATTGAAGGTTATCTGTTTATGGCCATAACTGTCATTAGTTGGGGCTTTTCGACAATCTTCATCGAACAAGGTCTTGAATTTGTCTCGCCGATATGGTTTCTTGCTTGGAGATTTCTTGTTTCAACAATTTTGATAACTCCGATTATCATGGGATCCCGATTTTCAGTAGCCATTTCACTGCTCCGCAATAGGCTTGTGTGGTTGATTGCTGCATCGGAAACAGCGGGACTTCTCTTCCAATATTTCGGTCAAAAATTTGGCGCATCTCCGGCTATCTCTTCTCTTATTTCCTTGACTTTCCTTGTCATTGTTCCTTTCCTTTCACTGTTTCTGCTTCAGGAAAAAATCTACCCCTTTCATATTCTTTCAATTCTGCTTGGAATGATCGGCGTATTCACCATTCAGACAGAATGGCAGTTTGATCAGCTTAATCCATTGCAAGAATCCCAGATTGCAATTACCCTCCTCTTTCTTTCTGCGCTTTCCTATGCGTTCTATGTTGTATTAACCTCAAGGTTAACCACAATTGAATCCAAGGATGTTGATACGACGGTACTATTTTACGTTGTTCTATTCATCATTTCAATTCTGACTGTCCTTGCCGGTTTGGTTGCAGAGCCAAAGACTATTTTTCCTTCTGAGAAGGGTTGGATTTGGATACTCTCCCTTGCCTTGATTTCAACGATAATTGCATTTTTTACATATTTCAAAGCTCTAACCGTTATTTCTGCAAATGAGGCGAGTGTATTGCTTCTTTTGCAAATTGTGGTTCCGTTTTTTTATGAACTGGTGATAGAGCGAACCAGCTACTCACAAGCAAAATGGATGGGAATCATTCCGATTATTGTTGCAATGGTAGTTGTTGTACAAGGTTCAAACAGGATTGTCATGTCAACAGAACAACATCCCGTTGAGGGAGCTCCTTGAAGGTTTCCAAAATGTTGTAGAGGGTGTCTCTTCTTGCAGGTATCCTCTCTGCATCCAGAATGAATCTTATGAATTCTTCCTCTGGTTGATACACCCCATGTGAGGCTCCTGCAAAACGGGATATTCGTTCCTCGAACAAGGTTCCTCCGATATCATTCACCCCTGCTGTCAATGCAAATGTCGCAAATTTCATGCCGGTTTTGACCCATGATGATTGGAGATTGGGAATGACATCTCCCATGTAGATTCTTGATGCAGCAAGCAGTGCGAGATCTTCCATTCCCGTGGAACCTGCTCTTGCCTTTCCAGTCTGGTAGAGTCGAGTTTTTTGATGGATGAATGGAAGCGGGATGAATTCTGTAAAACCTCCTGTTTCCTCCTGTATTCCTCGGATGATTTGTAAATGGGTAGCAATCTCCTCTACCGTTTCAACATGTCCGTACATTATGGTTGCAGTTGACTTCAGACCCGATGAATGAGCAGTCATAATGATTTCAATCCATTCATCAACCGTAAGTTTGTTCGGACAGATTATTTCTCTCACTCTTGGAACTAGGATTTCTGCGGCGGTACCACACAATGTTTTCAATCCAGCATTTTTCAGCTCTTGGATGATGGTATCATAGCTTTCCTCTTCCTTTTGGGCAAGATAATGGATCTCAAAAGGAGAAAACGCATGGATATGGACGTTTGGTGCAAATTCTGAAAATGTTCTCAGGACATACCGATAGTATTCCAGATCTGATTTTGGATCGATTCCAGCAGTTGAACAGATCTCACTCACTTGTCGAAGATGTGCATTCCTTGCCTGTTCAACCAATTCTTTCTCATCCATCCGGTAGGCATGATCAGATCCCTCATGTGCTGCAAAAGCACAGAATTTACATCCCACATAACATATGTTACTGAAATTGATATTCTGATTCCGAATGAATGTTACAGTGTCTCCTACCTGTTCTTCCCTGATTTGATCCGCTTCCATCATCATGGCAAGTAGATTCCGTCCCCTAAGTTTCAATCTACTTACCAATTGGTTTTGGACATCTTCACGTACAAATTCCTGCCATTGCACCATGAATTGCTTTACTTTTTGTCTTCTTTAAAACATTTATCTTGAAGAAAAAATTGGAAGAAGAATAAGGCCAGCGACTCACAGCTAATCATCGAACAATCTCATGCTGCTTAAGAACTGGCCAAAATATATAGGATTTCAAAATTTAAAGATTTGACCATTAATACCCTTTTATAGTGCCTACATTTCCTTTGCAGGTTCTTCCTCTTCAGGTTGGGGTTCTGGAGGCGAAATTGCATGCTCTGGAGTATCTTTAGGTTTTTCATTGTCCTTTACGTCTCTACCACAATTTGGACAGACCGGAACTCTTGAGCTGATGACTTCATCACAGAATGGACATTTTCTAGTAATTCCGATTACCTGCAAGGAGAAACCACCCAAGAATTCAATTCCTTTTGCGATGGCCAGCGCGCTAAGGACTGAGAACAATGAGATTGCTACATCTTCAACTGTCGAGGACTCAATGACAATATTCCTTGCGGTAATTACTGGTCTATGAATTTCAGGGACTTGAGCAAGACTCAGTCCAGGATTATTCGTATCGATTTCTACGGTGGAGGTTATCCCGTCTTTTTCTGCAATTATCAGCAATGTGTAATTGCCCGCTGGAAGACTGCTGACATCAACACTGAAGGTATATGGTGATAGATGCTTTTCAGCGGCATTCAATGGAACGATATCATTGATTTTTGGATCACTCCAAGTAATCGAGACAAATGCATTAACAACTCTTGAGAAGATATCGCTAACTGCAACCTCTACGTCAATAGGGGGTATGCTCTGCTCAATGATATTGGCTTCCTTTACACTAAGTTGGACAGGGTTTGCAGTAATTACCAAAGAGTTGGGCAGGATGGTCAATGTTCTTTCAATAGTCCTGACAGGATATAATGAGGAATTCAGGGTCATTTCAATGGTCACATTGATTGTTTCAAGATTATTTGTATTCCTGCCTTGATTGGCAATAATTGCTAGATTGCTAAGCGCAAAAAGTTCCTGATCCCTAAAGCTTATTGTCGCTTCTCCATCCAGGTCTGTAAATACTGTATTCTTGATTTCTGGAATTTCTTTTACCCTATAGCTTATTGAAGCATCTTTAATCGGGTTTTGATTCTGATCTAAGGCTGTTACGGAGAACGTGAAGGTTTCAGTTGTTCCTTGGGTAATTTCAAGATTTGTTGGTGAAACCCGCATATTGACCCGATTTAAAAGCACACGAACAGGAACAACAAGAATACGGCTTTCAAGATTAAATGCACCTGAATTTGTGATGTTGAGATAGAGGAAGATTTCCTTGAATGGTGGGATTGGATCCTGACTGTAAAGCTCCGTAAGGTTGACCAACCCATCATCACTCAAATCCTTGACTGAGAAGGTCAATTCGAGTTTTCCAGAAGTGTCCGTTCTTCCTGATCGAATATACTTCTGGTCGAACTTGGGAATTGAATCGTCAAATGGGAGTCCCAATGATCCAGAGACTTGTAAAGAGCTTAAAACATCCCCTTTCTCATCAATGAAGGTTAGATCAGTCGCATAAGTTGAATCAGTTATTGAGAAAGCTTCAATTCCAAATTCTGTTCGAGCTACTCCTAAAGCTCTTGACTGAACTGTCTGTGACAACAGAACCAAACCTTCTGTTGAAAGTTCAATTTGCACATCATAAACACCTCGTTCAGTAATTTCATAAGTGAATGGAATATAGAGGGTATCTTGTGCATTGAACGAATCTAGAAGAACCGTTTCTGTCTTTACATAATCGAATTTAGGAATGGTGACCTTTATATCAAAGGTAAAGGGTTTAAAGGGATCCCACCAAATCCAAGTTCCATCAGTGACAAACTGACTCAGACCTAGCGTGATTTGTCCTTCATCACCCACTAAAAGGTCTGGTTGTTCAATTGCAACCATTTCTACAGGAAACATATCTGCAAGAACGGCTTCAATGAAGGTATTTGCCAAGAAGATGTTTTTGTCGACTTGGTTATTGTCCACGATAAACTTCTTTCCTTGATCATCCCAATAACCGAAATAGAAATGTTCTCGTTCATCAAAAAATCTTTCATGAAGGGCATCAAGACCTAGAAGGGATCGGATCTTCCAACTTCGAGTGATGGCGGCTCCGGAATTTCCGGGATTGTAAGTTTCCCAATTGACAGCAATCCTGTTCATGGCGAAAATTGCTGCCACGTTGTCTATATTTCTAATGGCTTTTTCATTGAGGGAACTGTCCTTTGAATTTACTTTTGAATAAAGAAGGAAGGAATCTCCATTATCTTCCGAAAAAATTCGAAGGATATTCTCCATCAGTTGACTTGCCACTTGGAGAACTTCTTCAGGTCCCTTATTGAGTGCTGTTGAAAATGCTGTTTGCTTGGCATAGGTATTCAGATGTGAAACAAGGAAACTATTTCCTATCAAATCTATTTCATCGGATGGTCCTCCTGAAGTGGCGTTGTAGTAGCTTGCAAAGATTCCTGCATGATTTAATGTCTTCCCGGCAACTGACGTGACATTCATGTTGGTGATCAAGTAAGACACAAGATCTTCCATTTCATTTGCTGGACTAAATTGGAAAATCGGAAATAATTGTGCCCAATAGAAGTTTTCTGCAAGCAATGCATAACTCTCCAAAGAATTAATGGGTGAAACGGTCAAGCTGGCATAATCGGATGCGTCAAACACGTCTGTATTTGCATCTTCATTGTATCCAGTAATCTCCAGACGCTCTGTATAATTACCTTGCGATTGCTTGAACATAGCCACAATTCTTTCATTTATTTTTACGATAAACTGGGTGATTTGTGATAGATCAAAGTTCAAAGACGCTGATCCGCTTTTTCCAGCAAAATATTGGATTTCATTAAGCGCAATAAGCATATACACATTATCAGAGAGGTACGTAACAAAATTGTTCAATCCCGGATTGGACTCATTCGGTCGATAATAGAACAGTCCGTTGGTTGGCTCCAGCATTGTATTGTTTGCCAGTTTAAAAATTTCATAGGCCAAGTTGACATATCTGGCCAAAGTCTGTTGCATTTGAGTAATGTCTGGATTGTTGACTTTTGCCAATGTTTCAGAGGTTTTAAGCAATCCATAGACAGAAAGACCAATAACTTTTGCAAAATCTGGATCATTTTGGTCTAATAGACCTAAATTCACTGTTGCAGTATCAAGATCAATGAAATTCGAAGAAGAAAGATAATCCTGAACTGCAAAGATCAGGTTAATCGGATCGGATTGAAAAGTGCTTGTTTTTTCATTGCTCCTGACAGCCCCTGCCTTAAAATGCTGAATGGTAACATTCAAGCTGACGAACTCGCCAGGTCCAAATTCAAAATCCACAAGATCAGTTGCATAAACTACAACAAAATGGTCACCTGTTTTATCGGCAGGATAATCGGTTGTCATGGGTAAGTCAAATTCTGAAGTACTTTTGAAGTCTACCCAATCTTCATATCCTGATCCTTGATAGACATCCATGGCGACCTCATATTGGTTTTCATCAACAGTGGTTCCAGTAGCTGCATTGACTGTCACACTTACTGGAGATGTTTCATTGATATTGTATTTGAAGAAGATAAAAGAGAATGAACTATTCAGTTGAAACTCCCGTGTTCCTCTTCTAACATTGCCTTCCTTCACCATAGGAATTGATATTGCATCGGAAAAATCAGTCCCTGAAGCTAAAGAGATGTCTTCTTTTTGAGGATGAGTATTATCAATTCTTTGGGTAGAAGATATTTCACCCAATGGCTGGTCGACAATCCGTATTGTTTTGATCTGACTTTCAACAGGGCTGAAAGACAACAACATCAAAAGAATGATCGGAATTGCAAAATAGAACCGGTTTCGATCTTGCATTAAGCAATAGTCCTTTCCCTCCAAAAAAATATATCGAGATGGCAAAGAGTAAATGCGAATTTATTATTGTTTTTACGTAAAGCAATTCTCCATGCTTTTTTTCAATGATATAATTTCCAAGAATTCATTGCGGTTTTACCAGTATTGGATATTCAATCTTTGAGATATTTCAACAGGAAAAACAATAATTCTTTAACCAGAAGAACAACGAAAACATATGGATGCTTCGAAGATTGGGATCCTAATTGATTCTGCCTTAGATGTTGACAAATCATTCAGGTTGCAAAACAATGTGAAAGTCGTCCCTGTCTATGTAAATTTTGGTGAGAAATCTTACAAGGATCGGGTTGATCTATCGATTGCTCGGTTCTTCGATATGATTGACTCCTCAAAAAATTGGCCTACTACAAGTCAACCCCCTCCTTCTGATTTTTACCAAGCGTATAAGGAACTTTCCGAAACCACAAAAGAAATCTATTCATTCCATGTCAGCAGTAAACTTTCTGGAACCATACAGTCTGCAAGAATTGCAAGTGAGGAATTCATGGATGATCATCCTGACGTTTCGATAACAATAATAGATACCCTTTCGGTATCAATTGGCGGGCAAATCATTATCGAAAAATTTCTTCAACTCTATCAGGAATCCAAAACAACTGAAGAGATATGGGAACCTTTGGATCAATTCATACATGACCTTAAGGTTTTTCTCTCCCTCTATACCTTGAAATACCTTGTAAAAGGAGGACGACTGAAGAAATCCCAATCGTTTATTGCCAACCTTTTCAATATCAAGCCAGTCCTTGTCTTGGAAGATGGAGAATTGAAACCATTTGTCAAAACCAGGGGATACAAGGCATGTGTTGAAAAAGGAATTGAACTTGCATTTCAAAACAGGTCACCTGATGAACAATTCAAATTTGTCATTGCGGTTATCAAAGATCAGGAATATGCACGTGAATTGAAAATGGAACTAGAAAACAGATATCCGAAAGCAGAAGGTACAATCATCTCAATAGGACCTGCCTTAGCAGTCCATGCGGGGCCACGTGCGGTTTGTTGTGTGGCTTACAATGTCTAAAAAGGAAAATTATCAACCAAATCCTTGAGAGTAATTACACCGATAATCTCATCTGCCTTTGAGACAAGAACAACTCCTGATTCCACTACTTTTCTTTTTAAGGCAGCTAGGCTACTTCGATAATCGATTTTCGGAACAAGTTTAAGAGGAAGTTCATTTACCCTGATATGTGTCGCGTCATCCATATCCATGAGAAATCTCTTGAAAACATCTCTTCGATCCAAGGCAAAATATAGCTGATTATGCTTTATAATTACTTGAGTTATGCTTTCAAACTTGCGGAATTTTTCGACAACCTCGCTAAGACTTGCACTCCAATTGACAATAATTGGATTTTGAAGAACAGGAGATTTACTATTGAGGATTTCCTCAATGGATTTTGGTGGAGGCAAAAACCCGTTTCTTCTCATCCATGCATCATTGAAGATTTTTGTCAGGTATCTTTCTCCTGTATCGGGAAGCAAGACGACAACAAAAGACCCTGCTGGAAATTCATCAGTGAGCTTGCTGACTCCTGCAACCGCAAGCCCTGATGACCCTCCAACCATCAACCCCTCTTCTCGTGCCAATTTCCGTGTCCATTCGAAAGCTTCTGCATCATTCACTTTTACAAACTTGTCGATTACCTCAAAATGTACATTTGTCGGGATGATATCCTCTCCTACCCCTTCCACTTTGTAGCTATGGGCTTGGATATCGGTATTTCTATGTTCATGGTAATGAGCCAAGATTGACCCAACAGGATCAACTCCAATTACTTTGATATCTGGATTCTTCTCCTTGAGAAATCGACCAGTCCCACTGATTGTTCCTCCTGTTCCGACTCCTGCAATGAAGTGGGTTATTTTTCCATCGGTCTGTTTCCAGATTTCTGGACCAGTTTGCTTGTAATGAGCAGAGGCATTGTTTTCATTCCAATACTGTTGGGCATAGAAACTATTGGGAATCTCCTCTGCAAGACGTTGAGCTATTGAATAATAAGATCGGGGATCATCAGGTTCCACTTCTGTCGGAGTGACGATAACTTGACATCCCATTGCCTTAAGTAGATCGATCTTTTGTGGACTCATCTTGTCAGGCATGACAAGGATTACCTTGTAACCTTTTACAATCCCTGTCAGAGCAAGGGCAAGTCCGGTATTTCCGGAGGTAGCTTCAATGATTGTTCCTCCGGGTTTGAGGATTCCCTTTCTTTCCGCATCCTCAATCATTGGAAGAGCGATCCTGTCTTTGCTGGAATGACCTGGATTGAAGAATTCCACTTTTGCATAAATTTGAACTTCTTCGGTTGAAAGAGTTCGTAATTTCACCAAAGGGGTATTCCCCACAGTCTCAATTATGGAATCAAAAACTTGTTGCACATGACTCAAAACAATGCATATTTATTAACAACTTTCATTATCCCAATTGTCTTACTTCAGGTTTTCAGTTTATTGTGGATTATGAATGCATTGATCAAGGTAATCGTATAGGTAAAGATTCCCAAACCAAGATGACCTGTAACAATGAGGGGGTGAAGCTTATAAATGACCGTCAATCCTCCAAAAATGGATTGAAGAACAACAAGAACCACAAAAAGGTAAATAATGATCTTGATTTCAGGGAATTCCTCCTTGTTTTTCAATGCAATGATGAACAGATGAAGGATTATTAGAATTACAATAAGAGCCACCAACCGATGCGTGAATTCAGACCATAATCCCCAATTGAAGGTAGAGAGGTTATGTTCTGAACCTATGAACCAAAACTCTCTTTCAGGGATCAGTTGACCATGGCAAAGAGGCCAATCAGGACAGGCAAGCCCTGCTCCAATGGATTTGACATAACCTCCTAGAACCATCAGCAGATAGACTCCAATGACAAGAAAGTATGATTCCTTCTTGTACGTCTCAAGAGAAAAAAAAAGTGACCTTTTTTGATCATTCATGGTCTTCAGACCCTGATCATGGAAAATAATTTATAGGGTTTTAGGTCAGTTCTCCTTATATTGTCAAATCATAAAGGATCATATCTAATGAACTCGCCGAAAGGTGGTTCAACTGAAGTGGTCATGACCCAAAGAACCGGATAATCTATCGGAATCTGGGATTGATCTGGAAATGAACCGTATCCATCTGTGAAATAAACCAAAAGGTCTGGTTGTAATCCATTTTCCAAAACGTATTCAAAGACTGGAATAAAGTCAGTCCCACCTCTTCCCTTGAATTCTCTCCCTTCCCAAGGTAATTTGCTTCCGTCAATGCTTTCCCCATTCTCAAATACACTGACCTGTTGGATTGCAGCATCACAATCGATCAAAGTAAGCTTAAGTCTGGTTACTGAAGCAAGGATGCCATAAACTTCAGAAACGAAATTGGATAACTCAACTGAACTAATTGATCCTGAAGTGTCTACTGCAACCACCACGTCCATGTATTCCTTTTCAGCACTTGGGAAATGGTAATCATAAGACATCATCCGTTTGTTGGGGGGGTTCCATTTCCAATCCACCATGAGAGTTCTCTGGATATAGTGTTCTAGTAGGGTCTGCCAAGGAACCTTCGGGTTCAATTCCGCTTCAATCATTTCCTTCAGTCCAAGTGGAAGGTTGCCTTTGTCCTTGTTCATTTGGTAGCTTGCTCTCAATATTCCTTCAAATCTTTCCTTTTGCAGATCTAAAAGTTCACTTGCATCAATGAGTTGCATTTCTTTCAATGATTGGTTAAAATCACATTCCTTGGGAACACCATGCTTGTCGGCAATGGCTTGAAGTATATCATCTGAGAATCCCCCTTCATTGTTGTTTTCTCCTTCTCCTTGCTGTTCTGAAGCCTCATCAAAAAGGATATTGTAAATTTCATCGGTTGACAGATCGCCGAATTCGTTTCTGTATTTAGAAACATCGGGGATTTTCCATTCATACCGGTTTTCCCTCTTGATTTCGTCAAGCATCAGGTTTGCGGAAATATCTGAAGCCATTCCCCAAATGTCCGTATTTCTTCCAGCACCTCTGTCCATATGTTTCATAATCATATGAAGGACAAGGTGCATCAGCAATCCCTTGATTTCGGGAATTGGTTTGGTTTCAAGAAAAGAAGGTCGGAAATAAAGATTTCTCACATCAATAGCCATCGTTTTAATTCTCGGGTCATCAACCGGGAAGATCTGGAAATGACCGAGAATATACCCAAAGAAGGGCATATCCAGATAAAGAGTCCCTCTGGCCTGTGAAACCCTGTTTGCTTGAAATTCGCCTTCAGGACTGGTGTCCTTGATGAATGGAGCATCCCATTCAAGGAATTTTTTCATGGTGAGGATGTCGTCCATATTTATCCTTACTATACATGAGTCATAAACATTCAAAAGTCCTCTCATTCTTGAAAACTACTTTCCTCTCTTATCGCATTTGAAATCAATTCCAGTTCTTTGGTATTGAACAGAACCACTTTGACATTGTCCACTTCATTGATTCTGTTCACCTGATCCTCTGCTGCGGGAGAATATTTGTTTGTCACGATTATTGCACCATCAAGTCCTGCGCTTTTGGACTTCCTTGCCACCTGATTGATCTTGTTGACTCCAAGAGATCTTCTCCAAGGAAGGAACATGACTCCAAGATTAACTTCCCGATCCTGAGATGATTTGATTTTCCCATTGAAATCCGTAATCTTTCCCCGTTTATCAAAAACCTCAGATGGGTCGTAATCTCCCAATCTTTTGAGTACATTGATCCATTTCTCAAATTTGTCGTTGTCATTCATTGGCAGGAAGAAGGTTGTCGGGGAGTGGTTATATGTATTTGAAACATGTAGGCTATACCTGAGTATGCTTAACCTTTATCATCGAGCACAATCTTCACATTCTTTTATGATTGGTGTCCGTTGGAATTATGCATCATTTGGATGATCGGAAAGAAATCCACCATTTCAATCCGTATTCTGTAAAAAACATAACAAATCTCCTTGACGAATATTTCAAAACAGGCGTATTCGGTGGAGGAAATCTGGGTAAGGCTTTTGACATTCTCAAAAAAGCTAAAGAGGATGGCGCAAAGGTTTTTCTTTCCATGGCAGGAGCTATGGTTCCTGGAGGGATGAGAAAAACAGTAACCACTGCAATGAAGGAAGGAATGATTGATTTACTCGTGACAACTGGTGCAAATATCACCCATGATTTGATTGAGGCGTTCGGTGTACCGCATCTCAAGTACGTCAAGCATATTGATGACAAGGAACTGAATGAACGGGGTATCGACAGGGTCTATGATGCATATGTTCAAGAGGATGGGTTTCCGAATCTTGAAGATCACCTTCGGAAGCTTATTGATCGTTTCCATGAAGAAAATAATAAGGAAGGGGTGGTTATTACTTCCTCACACGAATTCCTCAAGTGGTTGGGTTCCCAAATCGACGATCCAGAAAGTATAGTCCGTGTTGCCTATGAAAAGGATATCCCGATCTTTGTTCCTGTCATTGCAGATTCGGTTCTCGGTCTCCAGATCTGGTTACGAAGTCAATTCCATAAAATCATCATGGATGAAATGCGTGATCTGACCTCAATTCAGGATATTTTCCATGAATCCCCTAAAACAATGGCATTCATGCTTGGTGGAGGAGTTCCAAAAAACTATATGTTGCAGGCAAGTCTCATGAGCAACAAGCAATACGAATATGGGGTTGCCGTGACTATGGATAGGGTTGAAACCGGTGGTCTTTCCGGAGCAACCTTGACAGAAGCGGTTAGTTGGGGAAAATTCACATGGGACGCTCCGAAGGTAACCGTTTATGCAGATGTGACAATCGTATTTCCACTTTTGGTAACTGCTTGGCTAGAGTTTAGGTCATAGAGATTTTGAAAGTTTGAGTTTGATGAAAAGCCAAGGACAGACAAATGTCGAAACCAATCCAAAGGAAAAGTATCTGATAAAACGAAGGAGAAACCCAAGCAAAGTATTATCCTCTGCAATTGCCGCAAAAGCTGTATCGAGACCAAAAAGAACAGTGAATGCGACAACTGCCCCCATGACAAACCTTCCCAAACCATTGAGAATGGAATGTGCCTTAGAATCGAAATTGAGCTTTTGTTTCTCTTGGTCAAATCCTATCATGATCCCGAAAAGAATCCCCATAAATGTTGTAATATCCTGGCTTGCCTGACCGAAATTATTGACAACACCAAAACCAATTGACACCCCGAGGGTAACAATGAAAAAAGCAAAATACTTCTGCAAACGGTTGGTTTCAAAACTCAGGTTAGGAAGGGTTTCCTGATATCTGATAAAGATGTATGTGATCAATAAACCAATGATCCATCCCAAAATGACATCTTCTAGGTAGTGAACGCCTAGATATGGTCTAGAAATTCCAATTCCCAAAATCATCAGGACAAAGAAAATCTGGTGTGATCGAGATTTGCTTTTGTATGCAAGATAGGAGAAGAATGTGGATGCAGTTTGTGCATGGCCTGAAGGAGTACTGAATGATCTTGCAGTTTCTTCTATCTCACTTGGAGAACGTAATCCCCATTTATCACGATAGGTGCCATCTGTGACATACGGTCTCGGATTTCGAATAAGCTCCTTAAGGGCTAGGTTTGTCAAGGCAGTAGCTACAAGAAGAACGGCAAGATCATATACGATATCTTTTCTGAAAAGCCAGTAGATTGCCAGAACAAGAATAAAGTAACCTGTTGAACTTCCAAGAAATGTAAGAAACTGGAAGAAAGAAGTCAAAGGTGCTGCCCAATCGTTTTGGCGGATCTGAAAAAAGAAATCAACAATTCCTTCATTAAACGGGAGGGTTGCCATGTTTTCATGTAATCATAAATACTTCATATACCTTTGTTGCCGGATAAATAAAAAAGATGGTTCTTACATCAAAGGTTCAAGGAAATCTGTCAAACTCAGTTGTTTGGAATCCAATGGTTCCAAGCCAGAAAATCCGACTCCCATCAGTCGTATTCCTAATGGATTGTCCAAATGGGGCTCCAATAACGAAAGGGCAATTGCCCTTAATCTATCTTCATCATCAGTTGCCGTTGGAAGTGATTTTGAACGGGTAATCGTTCGGAAATCTGAAAATCTGAGCTTGACCGTCACGGTTCTTGTTCTCCATTTTTCTCTGAACAGGGTTTCATATGATCGCTGAAACAATCTATGGAATTTCCGATAATAAAGTTCAAGGTCTCCAGGCTTTCCATGGAATGTACTTTCATGACTAATCGATTTTCTGGCTTCTCTTTCCCGTATCCGATTCGAGGTTTGACCTCTGAACAACCTAAAAAGGTGCTCTCCCATTGATCCGAAAAGGGACTGAAGTTCAAATAATGAAAGATCGATCAATTGGTCGCAAACTTCGATTCCTTTCTGCTTTAATTTTTCACTTGTTTTCGTCCCAATGCCGGGAATTTTGCTGACCTTGAGTCCAATAAAGAAATCTGGAA
Organism: uncultured archaeon; assembly: GCA_964645535.1. Lineage (GTDB taxonomy): Archaea > Asgardarchaeota > Heimdallarchaeia > Heimdallarchaeales > Kariarchaeaceae > WAKA01. The sequence goes on from CAZYCQ010000010.1 coordinate 34,070, forward strand.
GATCTTCTGACCTAACAATGGTTATTCCTTTGGGTTTGTCATAGTCAGATGCCATTTTTGCAATTTTGAGGGTTGGACCGATACCAATTGAACAGGTTAGTTTTTCCATTTCAAAAAGATCTTCTTGTATTTTCCATGCCAATTTGTGGGCATCTTCCCAAGTTTCCGTGATATTCGTAATGTCAAGGTACGCTTCATCTATACTTGCAATCCTTATCGGGACACCAAAGCCTTTCAGGTATTTCATGATTCTTTGAGAAGTTTCTGTGTATTCTGATCTTGAAGGGGGTACGATTATAGCTTGAGGACATCTCTGTAATGCTTCAAACATGGACATTCCGGATCGAACACCATATTTTCTTGCTTCATAGGTACAGGTAAGTACAACTCCCTTGTTTGTCTCTCTTGCCTTTGGATTGCCGACAATGACTGGCTCTCCCCTCAGAACAGGATTTTTTCTCAGCTCAACTGCCGCGAAAAACATGTCCAGGTCAACATGCATTAACCTTCTTTGCCTTTCTTCTACCTTCGGCGAAATGTCATCCTGTTCCGGTATCAATATTATCCAAAAGAATTGGAACAATCACTCAAAAAAAGGATTTGATCTGAGGAAGTTCCCCGGTATTAAGATCAGATTTCATGTGAATTGAAGATTGCTACAACCATCAGTTTCAAATTCAGTCCTTGATGTTTAAAAGCTATGGATATCCCCCTTACTGTGTTTCTGGCGCCTGTTTTCACTCGAACCAGTTTCAATGTGGTAGCCTCTTTGGCACAAAAGGGATATCATTTGGTCTTTATCAGTGATGATGAAGATCTTCTTGAACTTCTTTCTTTTGAAGTTGAAAATCTTGGTGGAATTCCTTATCCCTTCTTCTGTTCGTTTGGATCAGAAAAACAATTCAAGAGCACATTGAGGATGGTAGAAAAGGTAATTGATCATGTCAGCACGGTGATTCTTTTTTCAGAGGAAAATCTCAGTCATTCAAGGGCAACAATTTCTACACAAGAAATTGCAGATGTCCTTTTGAAAACTGATTGGATTTCCAAAGGAATTGGGAATGAACTTTTCTTGGTTGATCTCGGAGGGTACCAAGATCAATGGACGGAAGGGATTGAGAATTCAATGGAACAATTGACGGTGATCCAGAGTACAGACCATGGAGACCGACACAATTTTGAGAAGTATGTGGTAGAACAAGTCGAGAAATCAATTAACAACGAAAAAAAGAGAAGATTCGTTGCATTATTGGGAAGATTTAGATTTTGGTAGTATCACTTCTTTTTCCTGACATTGGGGACATGGATGGCCTTGCCTTCTATGGATTCAGCAGCTTCCATGATCATTTCCGGCAATGTGGGATGAGGATGGACGGTATAGCCTACATCTTCAACGGTAGCTCCCATTTCTAGAGCCAACGCGATTTCAGAGATCAGATCTGACGCATGAGGTCCTACGATCTCAGCACCTAATAGAACATTGTTTTCAGGATCTGCAATAAGCTTGACAAAGCCGTCCGTTTCTAGTTGGCTCATTGCTCTTCCTGAAGCGCCAAATGATGCGCGTGAAGTCACCACCTTCATTCCTTTTTTCTTGGCTTCTTCTTCAGTAATTCCTGCCACTGCAATTTCTGGATCTGAGAAGATTGCTGTAGGAATGGTTACAAAATCCACTTCTGACTTCAAGCCAGCCAAAACCTCTGCCGCAATGATTCCATGTTTGGTGGATCGATGTGCCAAAAATGGACCTCCAGTACAGTCTCCAATCGCAAAAATATGTGGGACGTTTGTTCTGAGTTGCTTGTCAACTTTGATGAACCCTTTCTCATCCGTTTTAATTCCTGCTTTTTCCAAACCCAAGCTTCCAGTATTGGCGCGCTTGCCTATTGAGAGCAGAATTTTGTCAGGTTCAAGTTGCATTTCTCCCTTAGGTGTCTTGACTTTCAGTTTCATTTTTGTCTTGAGGATTTCTACAGTTTTTGCTTCTGAAGATGTATAGATTTCTACCCCTAGAGCTTTGAGCTTTTTCTTGACCACATTCACAATACGTTTCTCAACGCCCGGTAGGATTTCCGGCATGAATTCAATTATCGACACTTTTGCCCCTAGTTTGGCGAAAACAGTACCCAGCTCAATGCCAATGACTCCTCCTCCAATGCAGACAAGATGTTTTGGTACTTTGGATAAGGCTAGGGCTCCCCTTGCACTAAGGATTTTCTCTTCATCTATCTTGATGTTTGGGAGTGAAATAAAACTTGCCCCGGTTGCAAGGATGCAGTAATTAAACCTGATGGTTTCTTCCTTTCCGTCATTGAGTTTTATCTTGGCAGAATATCTTCCTTCAAGCGTGGCGGTTCCCTCAAGGTATTGGATTTTATGTGCCTTGAAAAGCTGTCTAATACCGTTCTTAAGGTTTGATACGATTCCATTTTTCCATTCCTGAAGTTTCTCCATATTGATTGACGATTTTTCTACCATTATCCCCATCTTATAGGCATCATGATTGATCGTATGATAGAGTTTGGAAGCGGAAATAAGCGCTTTTGAAGGAATGCATCCCCAATTGAGACATTCTCCTCCAAGGAACCCTTTATCAACGATAACAACCTTTTTCCCCAGCTGTGCTGCCCTGATGGCTGCTGGATAACCTCCAGGTCCAGCCCCAATTATCAGAACTTCTGTTTCCAATGCCATTGAACTGTACTCCTTTTCACTTTTTATATCTCTATGGTAATCCACCATGGTTTCTGCAAAGTTTTGTCCCTTGTGAAATATCAAATTCCATTGATCGGAAACCCTTTAATACAGGTCTTTTCTCTCCTGATTTGATGAGTAGAGACCTTATTGTAAAAATGTTGGATACCGGATCATGTCCCGTTTGCGGAGGAGAAGTTGAAATGGATGATCAAAAACTGACAATATACAAATGCATAGTGGATCCTACTCACTTCACCCTTGAAGTTGACTTTGGAGAAGATGGAAATACCATCAGTGCCAAGCTAAATGGTGAGGAGGTAAGTCAATCAGACCTTGAATCAATTAGTTGGTAGGTCAGATCTGCTTTGCAATTGCAGTCCCAACTTCTGTGGTAGATGCATTCCCTCCAAGATCGTAGGTAAGCGTTTTACCCTGTAAGATCACCTTTTCAACTGCTTTTTCAACAGATTCTGCAGCATCCTTTGCATTTTGATCGTCATGCTTATAGCCCAAGTATTCAAGAAGCATTGAGGCAGAAAGAATCATCGCCATGGGATTTGCTTTGTTTTTCCCTGCATGTTTCGGTGCAGATCCATGAACCGGTTCGAAAAATGCATGATTATCTCCAATGTTTCCTGAAGGAGCCATTCCTAAAGATCCAGCAAGAACCGAACTCAAATCTGAAGCTATGTCTCCCAACATGTTTGTAGTGACAACCACTTGGTAGAAATCAGGCTCCCGTATCAACCATTGTGTATAGGCATCAATGTAGGCGTAGTCTTTTTCAACCTCTGGATAACCTTCCGCAACCTCGTCATAGACCTTTCGAAATAATCTACATCCGTCAAGAACATTGCTTTTATCCACACAGGTGACTCTTTTCTTTCCATCTTTTGGTGCACCTTGCTTTTTACGCATGGACAGCTCAAATGCATATTCAATCACTCTCCGAGACCCTTTATCTGTAATGATGCGTGTGTCGACTGCCAACTCATCGATCCCTCCACGAGAAAGTTTTCCGTGGGTGGGTGAATATAGGCCTTCCGTGTTTTCTCGGACTGTGATGAGATCTACCAGTCCCGGTTTCCAAACTTGGACACTTTCACCATGGACTTTATGTTTGATCCCCTTGTAGAGTTTAGTAGGTCTGACGTTTGCATAGAGATCCAATCCGAACCGTAGACCAAATATGACGCCGGCTCCTGCAATGCTTCTATTGGGAAGAACAGCTCCTGGCCAACCTACAGCCCCAAGAAGTATTGCATCCGCCTTTTTGCAATCATCAAAGGCATCATCCTCCCATTCCTTCCCTGTTTCTAGATAATATTGACCTCCACATTGATATTCCTTGAATTCAAAGGCAAGATCAAACTTCTCTTGTATCTTGTTAAGAACTTTGATTGCCTCAGGCATCACATCCTTGCCGATTCCATCACCTGGAAGAACGACGATCTCATAGCTGTCTTTACTCATTGAACCTCTATTTTCTTGAATTTTAAATACCTAATCAACCCATATGTGGACTTAAGCTCTATCGTCTAAGAAGATTCAAGCCAAACCAATCCCGGATTTTCCATGTACCTGATCAGGTCTCTTGTAAATCGGGCTCCAACTGCACCATCTACAATCCTGTGGTCTAGGGAAAGTGAAAGGTACATGATCGGTCTGATGACGATTTCTGGTTTTCCATTGATTTCTTTTACAACCGGTCTCAATTTAGATCTCATAAGGCCCAAAATGGCAACATTTGGCCAATTGATAATGGGAGTGGCCATCATTCCACCAATATTGCCGATTGATGTGATTGTGAAGGTCGAACCTGTAATGTCCGCCAATTTGAGTTTTCCTTCCCGAGCCCTTTGTGCTAAATCCTGAACTTCCGAGGCAATTGTCCAAATATCTTTCTGATCCACGTGTTTGACTACAGGAACTATTAACCCTTCAGGGGTATCAACAGAAATTCCGATATTGATATCATGGTGGATGACGATCTCCTGTGTCTCTTCATCAAGAGAGGAGTTCATCAAAGGATATTTCCTTAGGACAGGAACCAACAGTTTCATGACCAAGGCCACATAGGTAACTTTTACCCCTTTCTCTTTGAAAAGAGATCTAAGCTGCTCCCTTATTTCATCAAGGGCGGACATGTCAACCTCTTCAAAATAGGTATAGTGAGCCGCCAAATCTTTGGATCTTCTCATGGCTTTGGCAATGGTCTTCCGAGTTCCTTTCAATGGGATTCGTTCTTCTCCTCCTTGGACATAGACCTTGGGTGCAGCAGTGACTGGTCGTTTTGCTGATGAGGCAACGTAGGCCTCAAGATCAGACCTTGTGATTCTTCCTGCTGGTCCGGAACCCGGAACAAAACGGAGATCAATTCCCATTTCCCTTGCCCTCCTTCGAACGGCAGGGGCAGCAAGAACCCTTTCATTTACGACCTGTCCTTGAGAGGGTGCCTGTTTGACCTGTGAAAAACTCCTGAATTTGAGGGGCTCTGAAGGTTTGAACAACGAAGGGTCTTCGGCCTTTCCTTTTTGTTTGGGCGTTTCCTTTTGCTCAGGAGATGTTTTTGCACCTCCAGAAGGTTCAATTTTGGCGAGTACATCACCTACATGAATTGTCTCACCTTCTTCTTTTTCAATGGAGAGAATAGTACCGTCCACTGGCGAGGTTATTGGTTCGGTCATTTTCTCAGTATGGATCATGACTATTTCCTGACCTCTTTTGACAGCATCTCCCACTTTGACCAGCCATTCTTCAATTTCCCCTTCATGGATTCCTTCACCGAAATCTGCAAATTTAACTTCAACACTCATCGGAATCACCTTAATAATTGTAAGATTCGATGATCTTGGAGAGAACCCGCTCAGGGGTAGGTAGATATTGATTCTCCAAAATCATTGGGAAGGGTGTATCATACCCTGTCACCCTCATAATGGGGGATTCCATGTATTCAATCCATCGTTCTCCAACCAATGCAGATAGTTCCGCGCTGAACCCTGCGGTTCTTGGTGCTTCGGTCACACTGATGAATCTCCCTGTTTTGGTAACTGATTTTCCGATGGTCTCGATGTCCAAGGGAACAATTGATTTCAGATCAATCACTTCACAGGAAATCCCATGTTCTTCCTCTGCCATCAATGCAGCGTCCATTGTCACATGAAGCATTGCTCCAAAGGAAGCGAGTGTTACATCGGATCCTTCCCTGACTACCGTAGCTTCTCCAATAGGTACTGTATAATCGCCTTCTGGAACCTCCTGAGTGAATGCACGGTAGATTCGTTTCGGTTCCATAAAGAGAACTGGATCTGGATCGCGGATTGCAGCAGTCAATAATCCTTTGGCATCATATGGATTACTTGGGACAACCACCTTAATTCCAGCAGTGTGCGCAAAAATCGATTCAGGGGATTGACTGTGATAATGAGCGCCCTTAACCCCTCCACCATATGGTGATCGGATTACCATGGGAACTGTAAATTCTCCTCCACTTCGGTACCTGAACTTTGCTGCCTCTGATATGATTTGATCTGCTGCTGGCCAAATGAAGTCAATGAATTGGATTTCCGCTACAGGACGTAATCCCTTCAGCGCCATTCCAATTGCAAACCCGACAATTCCACTTTCACTTAAAGGAGTGTCTAAAACCCTTTCCGGTCCAAATTTATCGATCAACCCTGCAGTTGCTCTGAAGACACCTCCGTCCTTACCTACATCTTCTCCCAACACCACTACGTCGGGATTACGTTCCATTTCTTCCTTTAATGCTAAATTGATTGCACCTACGATATTTGTATCTACCATTTTCTAGGCCTCCTTATAGAAATTGAGCAATTCCTCTTTTTCCTCTTGCAAGAATGGCGGAATTTCCTCGAACACATCGTCAAATAAGGTTGAGAGTGAAGGTTTAGGTAATTTTTCAGCTTCATCAATCAACTTGTCTAGCAATTCGCTTGTGGAGTTCACCATTTTTTCATAATCAGCTTCCTTGATGACACCTTTGTTGATAAGATAATTCTTGAATCGCTTGATGGGATCTTTCTTTTCCCATTGCTTTACCTCATCCTCTGATCGGTATACTTTAGGATCATCTGAAGAAGTATGGGGGGTTACCCTATAGGTTATGGATTCAATCAAGGTTGGCCCTTCTCCTCTAAGTGCACGTTCTCTTGCTTGCTGTATGGCGGTGTAAAATGCCAGAAAATCGTTTCCATCGATCTGAATCCCCTCGATTCCATAACCGGGGGCTCTATCGACAATCTGTTTTGCAGCGGTCTGTTTCTCAAAAGGAACTGAGATTGCCCATTGGTTGTTCTGACAGACAAATATAACCGGGGATTTAGTGACTCCGCCAAAGTTCAATCCTGAGTGAAAATCATTTGATGAAGTTGCTCCATCACCAAAGAAAACTGCTGTCACATTTGGTTCACCCTTCAATTTCATGGCATAGGCAGTTCCTGCTGCTTGAATGATTTGGGTGCCAATAGGTGCAGAAGGATTGACAAAATTGTGTTTTTTACTTCCAAACAATCCTGGAAGCCGTCTCCCTTTTTCCTTGTCTTTTACATTTGCGAAGAGATGATTGACCAAGTCTTCCAATGAAAAACCTCGGTAAAGAGCGATTCCATGTTCCCTATAGGCAGGATAAACCCAATCCTCATCTTGAAGGGCAACTGCAGCTGCCACATGTGCTTCCTGTCCCTTCGTGAAAATATGGAATGTAACTTTTCCCTGTCTCTGAAGCCTGATCCCTTTCTCATCCAGAAGCCTTACTTGGATCATGGTCTCTAGAGCCCTTTTCAATTCTTTCTTGCCGATCTTTGGTTCAAGATCGGGTGCAATTAAATTTCCATCGTCATCTAATATTTGAAGCCTTTTCATTTTTTTAGTTCACCTCAGAATCATATAATTGGGCTTTAACCATTAACAAGCTTCATTAGATAGTCAGTATTTATCTTCTCCGAAATCGATGAAAAAAATTACCCTAATTAAAGGATCTTTACGTACTTAGCCCATCAAACGGGAAATTATTTTGGAAACCTTTTTTGCATAAGCCATTAGATCAGATTTTTCATACACTTTCAATTGCTGATCCAGCAATAAGCTAATTTTCTTCCATTCCTTCAATTCATTTATCATTGATTTCTTATGTACCTCTATTAATTGTGATTGATAATTCATTCCTTTTTCATCCGCAATGTCCTTTGCTTCATCAAAGAGATTTAGGGATTTTGGGACATCTCGGAATAACCAGAATACCTTTGAACTAAGGATTTTAGAAGAGATCTTGAACTGGATGGATCTGTCTTTTTCAGCAATGCTTAACAGTTCTTCAATCAGTTTTTTCAATCGAGTCTCAAGATCATTTGTAGCTTCCAATTTATATTCAAGTAGCCTGATTTGGATCTGCAAGACAATTGCCAGTTTCATCAAACGCTTGTCACTGTATTGCAAAACATTGGTCTTATCATCTAGAAAATTGAATTCCATAGTTCCATGATTTAAAATCTTGTTGAGATAAGAGTACATCTCCAATATCTCCAATTTGATTTGCAATGTAGGAATTGAATTTCCAAATCTAGTTCGAAACACCTCGATTCCTTCGTCAATTTTCTTTTCAAGAGAAGGGATATTGAGATAAAACATGATGAGAAGAATTTGGAATATGGTTTCCGGAAGGAGAAACCTAAACGAAATTCTTCTTGCAATTTCTTCAATTCGTGACACCCATTCTGTATCTTCTACTGTTGATCCTTTTATTTCATTTTCAATAATGCGTCTTCTTGTTTCAAAAAGAAAGAGGTCTTCTGGCCTATTTGTTGTATCACAGAGAAGAATGGCTTCCTTGATATTCAGCATTGCCGTATCCAAATCCCCTAATTCAAAATAGATAATTGAGATTTCAGAAAGAAGGTGCGGAAAAGCGGAATTTATACGATAGATTCTTGCAAATTCTAATGCTTTTCCCAATTCATCCAAGGCTTTCTTATATTGTCCGTTCATTTTGAAGCAGAGTCCAATAATGGTACAATATTCAACAAGATCTTGGAATTCCACTTTTTCGGAATTTATTCTTGGCGCGATCATCTGATCATATGTTAGACAAGCTTCAATGTCTCCCTTTTCGAAAGTTATGCTCAAAAGATACTGTTGAGACTTGAATTTTAATTTTTCATTTCCATATTTAGAAGAAACAACAATGGCTTCATCATAAATCCTCTCCGCTTTCAGAAATTCATTCAGATAGATCATTACGGTTCCTAAATTCAACAAAGTTTTTACAAGTAGAACCCCGAACTCTGTCTGTCGAAAATATTTTGTGGCTTTCTCCAAGAAAGATTTGGCTTGGTTTAAATTCCCTTGTAAAAGATTCTGAATTCCATTGATGTAGTTGAAAAGTCCATTGAGATAAGCCCATTCTGGTTGGATTTCGTCGCTTTTCAATTGTTTGAGCTTTTCGAATGCAATCTCCTCTTCTCCCTTCAATGTATAGGCAAGAATTATCATTAATTGAAATTCAATCTTGAGTTTTGTTCTTTCTTTAAAATCCTGCGGATCGATGCTATTCAATCCAAAAAACATGCCATCCCTATCATTTTTCAATGCATAGAACCTGATCTTCCAGATAGTACCAAGAAGAGTGTCACTCAACGTTGAAGCCAAAACAACCCCGTTTTCCGTCTCCCCTCTGTTGAAATAATCCAGTATTTTTTTGGTGTGGGAAGACATTGCTTTACTCGACATTGTTTTCTTAGGTTTTAATCTTTTTGAAGTATCAACCCCATTGTTCTCTTTTAACTTTTTCGGGTGGAATTCCAAGCTTAAGAAGATCGGCTTTCATTGCCTCAATAAATGATGGTGAGCCACAGAGGTAAAAATTGGCATCTTCAAAACCTTTGATCTGTTCTGCCAAATATTCCTCATTGATTCTCCCTTGCCGTGCATAATCAATTCCCATGGGATCTCTTGTGATTGTAAGGTGGTATTCTCCATTTTTCATTTGGCTTACCAATTCCTGAAGTTCTTTTTCATAGATGATATTGTTTCCATATCGAACAGAATAAAGAAGCTTGAATTTGGTGTCAAGATCCTTGTCAATTATGTATTGCATGAATGCTCGAAAGGGGGTTATCCCACTTCCGGCAGCCAAGCAGAACAATTTGTCAGATACATTCTCATTCCAGATGAATTTGCCGTATGGTCCTTTGATGGCAAGCATATATCCTACAGGAATTTCATTCAGGTATTTGCTCATCGTTGGGTTTGCCGTTTCTCTTACGGTGATTTCCAAGTATCCCTTTCTTGTCGGGGAAGAAGCAATGGAATAGGCTCGACTCACAGTTTTTCCATCAATTTCTGCCTTTACCATGATGAACTGCCCAGGTTGCCATTCAAATGGCTCTGAAGGCTGAAGCCTCAATGTTCTGGTATCCACTGTTTCTCTTCTATCCGCTATTATTTTTGCCAATTGCAATTTTGGTTTTACCTTACTCTTGACTGACATTGAAAATTCCTCCTTCTTTGACAAAACTTCTGAGTTTGTCAATCAGTTTTTGTTCATCGGTTGTAATTATTCCATCAAGTTTGGCTTCGTTTACAACATTCTTGATGATGTCATTGAAGACCTCTGTGACAAGATCTACAAACTCATTCTCATCAAGTTCAGATTCCAGCATCTGGAGGATCTGATCCTCAAGGTTGGATATTCCCGTATTGACAATGTCCAAGATAGCTTGCTCTTCTTGGGTAATTTCATTGTCTTCCATGGCAACCTCCTTGAGTGCAATGCAGACACTGTTCAAAATGGTCGAGATTTCAGCCCGATCCCGGTACATTTTATTTCACCTGAGAAATGAAGGACTCATTTACACTTAAGTATTACCTCGAAAGGTTGATGAAGTGAAAATAAAAAAACAAATTTCCCTCATAAGCTTCTTGTTTTCTGCTTCCTATTGCAAAGCTGAGCAGTTCACAGGTTCTGCAATTGAATGCTTTTTATTGCAATTTTCTTGTAGGACTATGGAATGCACAAATTTGACGAGGCAAAACGTCTTATAAGAAATTCAAATGCCATTACTGTTCTCACAGGTGCTGGTATAAGTGCTGAAAGCGGGATTCCTACTTTCAGGGGAAAAAACGGTTTTTGGGTATCTGGATCCAAAAATTATACACCACAGGATTTCGCAAGATTTTCCTATTTCAGAAGTCATCCTATTGAAGTTCTTAAATGGTATCGTGAACGTCAAATCCAAATTAGCCATGCACAACCCAACCAAGCACATTATGCCCTTGCAGAACTTGAGCGCCAAATGAGTGAAAACAAAAAATCCTTCTTAATAATTACGCAAAATATTGACAATCTTCACCGAAAAGCAGGTTCCAAAAAAATAGCAGAGATCCATGGCAACATCTTTGAATTCAGATGCAGCAGCACCTATTCAAGTGATAAGCATCATCTCAGAATCTTCAATCTTGATCTATCAACAGTCGAAAATGTTGAAACATTAAGATGTGAAAAATGCAATGCCTTTCTCAGACCGAATGTTCTTTGGTTCGATGAAACTTATGACCCTCGGTTTTTTGATATTGAACTTGCAGAAACTCATTTTCAAAAAACTGACCTTCTTATTGTTGTAGGAACCACCCTTCAGACCACTTTCCCTTATCTTCTTGTCGAGTCAGCCATTGGACGAAATCTCCCAATCATTGAAATCAATCCTGAACCGGTAATGGGGAAATTACCGGTTTTTTCTTTTGCAGATTCTGCCGCAACAGTCCTTCCGAAGCTGATTTGATTTCAATGTGGTGCTATTAGGTCAAGAATTAACCCTTCCCTTTCCTTTTGAGGCTTGATATATTTCTCTTTAATCACCAGCATGTGACGGCATTCATCCCGAGCACATTCCTCTTTGACATCCAAATGTTTGACTGCCCAAGCCCTCATTGCTAGAAGAACATTCAGGAATTCAAATCCCTTTGCACTCAGTTTATATCTGACTTTTTTCGGCGTTTTTGGATCAGGAACAATTCTGTCAATAATTCCTTTCTTACTGAGAGAAGCCAATCTGGTCGAAAGTATTCTTGGATTTATTCCCGTGATCAGCTTTTCAAAATCTGAAAAAGCCAAGGAATTTGATCCTGCAACAATCAATTCCAAAATGATTTCCATTGTCCATTTTGGTCGAATAAGATTCATGATCTTATTGATTGAGCATTTGTCGTATTCAGTCAGACTATTGATGATATCGGACGACATTTACCATTTTATAGTAAAATGACTATAAAAATGATATTATCTCGCTTAAGAATTTGCGTACTTTTTTTTAATTGAATTTAGCAAAGTAATTGCAACAACTACCTTTCAAATGGTATTTTGCGAAAATTCATGGGGATTTTTGCTTTAGGAAAAGAAAGATCATGATCCCGACAATGGAAAATGCCAGAAAACCAATGAAGAACGGGTTGTTTCCTAAATCTAAATTATCTTCGATTTCAGCTGCATCAGTGGAATGGACTGGTTTGGTTGTGGTGACAATTGTGGACCCACTTTCATCTGTCGTTGTCACAGTGACTGGATCAATGAGTTTATCCAGTTCTTCCATCAGTTCCGAAGAACTTACAATGGAATAGTTGTAGGCCTTTGCTATTTCAAGATTCTTGTCTATTATCCAAACATATCCGTTTGATACATCGTATTGGTCAGCATAGTTATTGATATCAAGCCCAAACAACCATTCATAATTTCCTTTCATTTCCTGAACATCCTTCAGATCATCACCTGAACCTCCATAACTAATGGATACAAAAGTCACAAAATCTTTGTAATCATCATAGATTGCATTCATGCTTCTTTGAGTTGCCTTGCAGGTTGGACACCAGCTAGCCGCCCAATCCAGTACAACAGGTTTCCCCTCAAAGGCAGAGGTGCTGACAATGGTTCCATTAAGGGCTTGAAACTCAAATTCAACACGGAATCCATTGGTTAAAGGATATGCCATTGTCGCTTGATTTGTCTGAAGCAAAGCAAAAATCATGAAGAAGGATACCAATAGCTTTCTTGAATTCATCTATCGATAGAGAGAGGATGTTTTTAATAATTTTTGGATTTAAAAGAAGAAAATAACACTTAAAAGATATATGGACAATTGCAGATAATGATCACTGAATTTGTAGTGGCACTATACCTAGGAGTTGCTACTAGCTTTTCCCCATGCCTTTTTCCCGTTCTCCCATCATTTCTAGCCTTTCTTACAGGCGGAGACACAAATCGCGGAAGGGGAATTTTTACTGCGATTGCAGTTTCTTTGGGGATTTTGACCGTCTTCCTATTCCTTGGATTGATTTTGGATTTCTTCAATGAGGTTGTTACGGATTTTTTCAATCCGAATTATGTCAATTTCCGTTTCTTCCAAGGATTGCTGCTTGTTATTTTTGGTTTAATGTATTCTTTCAACAAAAACCTAGGTTCTGGTTTCTTCTCAAATTTATCTGACAGAGTACAATCTTTTCTCACCAAAGTGGAAAACCCTTGGATTACCGCTTATCTAATTGGCATCTTTTTTTCCGTTCTTGCAGCCCCCTGTGCAATTATCCTTTTTGTCACCTTTTTTACATTGCTTATTGCGACTCCCACTTTGGTTGCCAAGATTTCATTGAGCCTGACATTCTCCTTGGGCATTGGTATCCCTTTTCTGCTAATGGGTGCCTTAATTCCATCAATAAAGGAAACTTTGGATGATTCAAAAGATAAGCTCTTTCGATATATGCCCTATGTTACAGGAACCATCATTTCTTTGACTGGCGTTTACCTGATGGTTGATGCCGTTTTCCTAGGTTTTGATCCTACAAATCTAGTTTGATGCCTTTTGTTCCTGTACCCCGATGGGCAATGATGGGTTTCTCCCCCGCTTTTGCATACCTTGGAAATTTCTTGAGATCGTCTGAGACTCTAAGCAATTGAGGATATTCAGGCTCAATTTCTGCATTTCCAAGATTGGTTCCCAATTCCAAACCTAGATTTTCCGCAATAGACAGTTTTTTCTTTAAGCTACCATGGTATCTTGAAAGAGGACCGACAAAGTATTCTCTCGCAGTATATACCCCTGAGTAACCAGCTTTTCTTGCGTTTTTCAAAATACGTGGCAATCTTCTGCTGAAGAATTTTCCAAGGAGTTTAACATATGTAAATCCGGATATTTCCTTCACTGCACATTCATTCAAATTTGGCAGGAGCGGAGCACAGTTGAATTCTTCGACCAATGGTTTGAGAAGGTCTTCTTGGAATGAGATGACCGTAATGTTTTCTGTGGGAAATCCTGTCTCTTCCAAAGAAGATCTGAAGCTTTTGGCCAATGTCTCGGCAATGTCCTTGCAAACTGCTTTCTTTCCTTCGCAGTTTGGTTTCAACTCGAAAAGAAAACGTTTCCCATTCTTCGCAAAACGTTGCACCTCTTCATCTGAAACAAATGCCTCGAATGAAGGAATGCCTTTATCCATTAATTCCTGAAGGGTGAGTTGGGCAACTACTTCTCCAGACTTCAATATAGGGTCATGATGGATTGCCAATCTGCCGTCTTTTGTCAAACGCAAATCAGTTTCGATCCCATCAAAATTCTTCAGCCCCCATTTGAGCCCTTCGATCGTATTGGGTTGCAATTCCATGATATTCCCTCTGCTTTTGATCTTAAACGTTTACTGATCACTGATCATTCAATGAACAATTTTAATAGAGATAACCTCATTTTTAATTTGAATGGGATTTCCCTATGTCAAGGAAGCCGAATATAAATGCAGAGAATCCGGTTTTATGGTTCCTCATTCTGTGATAGATGCAATGAACAAAATCGATCGAACCCTTTTCGTTCCTCAAAGGGAACGGGCAAGAGCAAAGAATGATTGGGCAATACCGATATTGGATGGTCAAACCACCTCTGCCCCACATATGGTCATGATGATGCTTTCTGCTGCTGAAATTAAAGAAGGGGACATTGTTCTGGAGATAGGAACTGGATCTGGATATAATACTGCCTTGCTTTCTCTTTTGGTGGGCTCAAAAGGAAAGGTGTATTCAATTGAAAGAAAGGAATTATTGATCGAATTCGCCAAAAGGAATCTTTCAAAGGTTAATCTTCCATCCAATTATGAAATCCTCCATGGAGACGGCACCAAAGGAATAGAGGGACAGGAGTTTGACAAAATCTTGGTGACTGCTGCCGGTCCATTCATTCCTTCACCACTCTGTTGGCAACTGAAAATTGGTGGAATCATGATCATCCCTGTTCAAAGAGGGAGTTTCCAATACCTTTTGAAGGTCAGCCGTCTGCCTGAGGGCAAACAGGAAGAATGTATTTATTGCAATCCGGAAGATGAATACCCTCCTCTTGCGGTCAAGGAATTGACAGGAGTCCGTTTTGTTCGTTTAATTGGCGATTATGGGTTCAAAGACTAAAATTCCAGGTATATTCATGATTTCCCCAACCTTGACCAACTGTGCCTCTCGAGATTATCTTGTTGCCAACTTTGCCTTTGAGGTGGGTGACTTTAAACATAAATTCATTGTAATTATGTCTTGAATGCCATATTCCTCCAAGAATACTTTTATCAAGCAAAAACTGTGCCCTTCCATGCGCATTTGCAACAAAATTGATATGATCACCAGCCTTATTCTTGGCTTGGACTGTAAATTTCGGAAACGGTTTTTCTCCAACAAATGCCCTGACACTTATTTTCTGGAACGACGTCATCTCTCCAGTTTGATTGTCATAGAAATACCCTGTATTGAAAATGTTTTTCGTTGCAGATTCTAGGCTTTTTGGAAACCACCAGTTATTTCTTCTCAATATCTGTAGCCCAACATAGGGTCCGAAACTGGAAAAAATCGATCCATCTTCAAAAACCGTATATATCCATTTCCAGGGAAACATGGGAATATTCATGCAGACTCTCTGGAAATATCCGACTCCTTCTAGGACTTCCTTTCCTGAAGGTGATGAAAATTCTCCCTTGAAATTAAATTTTGGCCAAGCAACGAGATGTGTTCCGCCAAATTTTGTTCTGATATCCGCCACCCTTGGTGCGTGAACAGGGTCATGTTGTTTCTCTGACCATACCACAAACTCTGCACTTCCCCGTTTTCCTTTGAAATGACCTTTGATTCCATCCGGCAGATTGGGATGGGCTTCGATCCGCGCACCAAATCCCTCTTTGGACCATGCTTCCAGTGATCCCTTAGCATCAAGGGTTGCTAAAGCTGGTTGATGGACAATTTCTTCATGGACTTCCTTGCCGTCATTGATCCAACCGACAACAGTTGTCCAAAACTTATCAATTCCATTTACAACTTTACGCGGCAATTGAACTCCAGGTTGCCAATTGTTTTTTGCTTTACTGGGGTGAGAACTTACACGGATGCTACGACCCACTCTAGAAGCAAATGTAAACATCATCTGTTTGGGGCCATAGCCATTTTCCTGTTTCGGAAAAAAAAGAAAGAACCACCATGATGATGAACTCCAATTTTGGAGCTCAGGTACATGGTGCCAGATTGTCTGGAATGGGGTTAGATTTTTCAAATAAGCTGTGGACTTTTCCGGGTTCAACAAACGGGAACAAAATTTCGACAATTATTATCTTTTCATTGTAGCCCTCTAAGATTTGCAGTCCATGTGAAACTTGCCTTTTTATTCAAAAAGCTTATTGAGTAGTTTTCTGCTGTCAATTATATCAATAAGAGTTCCATCAATATCTACAAGAGGTACGACCGACAAATTATATTCATTCATAACGAACCTGATGTTTCTGATCTTGGGAGGACTTGAAAAGTAAAGATTTGGATGATGAATAATGGAAAACAGACCTGTTCTGTAAAGGAAATCCTCATTGATATCGGAAAACTGTGTCTGCTTGAATATTTCCAAGATTACTTCTCTGACGGAAATGACCCCTTTCCATAACTTCGTATCCGGTTCAATGAGGACAAGGTACTCAAGATTCTGTGTCGACATATGACTGATGAGGTTCAACAATGATGAATCCTCAGATATCTTTAAGTGAGGAAGCGAACGATAATCAAAAATGCGTTCTTCCCCTGTAAGTATTTCTTCGTCGATTCCTGTCCATATGAAGTTATAGGAGACCAAATCATTAGGGGTAATCAATGAATAAAGGATATCTTTTTCCATAACTGGTAGGCAGCTTTGAAGAGAAAGAAGGACTTCAACCGCATCTTTGATTGATAGGTCTTTAGGAAATGATTCAATCTCTTTTATCTTTAAGTCTTCAATTTTTGTGTAAAGTGTTGCTGAATATGGATTCCGATGAAACTCTTCTAGAATTGCCATTCCGTCGATTATTCCGAGAAATTCGGATCCATGAATTACAGGTATTACAAAAGTGTCAAAATCTTTCATTAACGTGATTGCATTATCTACTGTCCCATCCAGGCCTATTGTCAACACATGCTTTGCACCGAGGCTTTCGAGGGTGAGATCCTTTAGTAGGGTGCTTGTCATGTGAAACCTAATCTATTAGCTTGAGACTTTATTTATACTTTTTTACAGAAAGAGAGACCAAATTTTAAATCAAATCACAATTCATCATGCACCCAATCAAGAAAAGAGGAAAATAAATCCTCAATTGGAATATAATATTGCAGATCAATTTATGGCTGACCAAAATTCAGATAAAATAGAATTCTCAAATTAATTTATCATGACTGAGAGTTCCAATCTAATTCGGGAACTCAAGCAAAATGCCAACGAATTCATTGAATTCGTCAAATCGGATCGCTTTAAGTCAAATTTGACTCCAAGGAAAATCATGTTGTCAAATAAACTCGATGCTCTTTCAAAAAGCCTTACCAAATTTGAAATGGATGAAACCGTCTCAAATACCGAAAGAATGGAAATCCTCAATGATATACAAAATTTACTTACACAGGCAAAGAATTGCTTGAACATACAAAAACAACAGCTTGCCTATTTAGAAACAGAAAACCTTATTCAGTTCCTTAACCTAAGAAGAGCTTCCCTCTTTTTCTTTAATGAGAAACACAAAGTAATTTCCAGCGCTTCAATGCTTGCGGAGATTCTTATTGGATCCAAAATCAAGAAATTTGAGCTACCATCTCCAGATAGCTCGGATTTCAGAAGAATCGTAGCAATTTCATTGAACATCCTCATGAATACAGCAGGAATCTATGAAATGGCTATCGATAATCTTCAACTTGTCGATATGGGTTCTTTTGTTTCATGGTCAAAAATAGTTCTTGATGCATACCATGAACAATTGAAAATATGGGAAATTACCAGGGATGACGAAGTCGCAGAATTATATAGGAAGGGAAATGCCCTTGCAACTTACTTGCAAAATGAAATCATCAAAGCTTTCAGTCTTGAAGGCTTGGGATACATGATTTATCTTTTGGAAATCCTTAGGAAGTACATTCCAAATTCCATTTTTGACCATCCATTGCTCATGGAACATGAAATCCAGTCATACAAAGACTACTTGGATTTTGTTCTCAAGGAATCAATTGCATTGAGGGAACGAGTCGACCATTATGTTCTCAAATATTCTTCAATAAGAGTTGAGGATCTTCCTACTCTTGATAACCTTGATTTGGTTATTAATTTGAATGACCTAAGGAAAAAAACCTACCATGCACTTTCAATCAGCACTGAAGAATTGTCAATTTTAATCTTGGATTGGTACAAACTTCTCAATAAAATCAGGGGAAAAAACGAAATAACTTCAGATTGGATCCAATCAGATACAGGTGAAACGTATTTGGCGGTTTTTATGGAATTTGTCCATCTTTTGGCCATAGAAGGTCAAGCCGAACCTCTTCTTGTTTTTCAAGAAAGGTGGAATGGCTTTTCGGAATTGTTTGACATTATTCCCATTTCCGATTATCCATCCTTTGTCCAGTATATCACACTTATCGAAATGTATGTTCGTTTTTCCCATAACGATTATTCACACATTGAAAGACATTTCCAAACCATATGGAGATTGAGAAACGAAGTAGAGCTTAACCTGACTCTCTTTGTGGAAAATAACATCCTGCAAGCCCTTCTGGGTTATTATTCAGATATGATGTCTACTTCACAAATAGAAGAGCTATTGAATGACCTATTGAAATTAGTGGATGAAGTTATGCCTTGGGAAAAATACAAGAATGAATTGAGGGAATATGTTGAAAACGTGTTTAAAGCCATAAAAGGGGAGGAACATGATTTCAATAGAATCATCGCCAAAAGATTCCAAATAGACGATTTAGATCCGGTAACTTGGTTATTGCCTGATTTTTCAGGTCTAGCCTCAGCGACGAACAAAACCGCTATTCCGTTCCTTCCATTCAACAGGAAGCGAGATAAATTCTATATGTCCCCAACATAAGACAATCAAGATACTCAACCCACCAGATTCAAAAAGCTCATTGGTTTTGTATTGGATTGAGATTTCGAATAAATTTATCTGGTTCCTTGGTTTGCGAGATGGAGGTTCCAACTAAGATTCCACTTAAGTTCGATTTGTATGCATTGATAACCCCCTTTCTTTCAGAATATCCTGAAAATCCAAGTAATATTTTTTCAGTCTCTATCTTGTTTGCCAATCGTTCGGCATGATTTACTTTCAATTCAAATGTTGTCAAGTTTCTATTGTTAATTCCTATGATTTCTGCATCTAATTCAATAGCTTCCCTAAGTTCTTGTATTGTATGAACTTCGACAACAGGAACAAGCCCCTTTCTGTGACATTCCTTAATCAAATCATCCAAAACATTGTCACGAAGGAAATTTTTGATAAGAAGAATGCCACATCCTTTTGGTGCCACACTTAACTGTACTGGGTCAACTATAAAATCCTTCATCAGAAGAGGAATTCCAAGATTGGAGGCATAACTCAGATAATTGATTGATCCACCAAAAAAATTGGGCTCAACCAAAATGGATAAGGCATCTGCTTCAGAGGCCATCAGTTTCAAACGTTTCTCTGCGTCTTCAGGATGAAAAAATGGGAATTGGGCATTTGGAGCTTTTACTTTAAGCTCTGCAATGATTGAGAAAGGTTTGGAACGAATGGCTTCATAGAGATTGGGGACATTCGCTAAAATTCTCGATGAATAGTATCCTTCCTCAATCAAATCTTGAGAGTTTTGAAAGAACCTCTCAAGACCTACCAATTTTTTCGATAATGGCATTGAACTTCTCCTCATATCCTCCGGATAACTTAACGAATTGCTCCAGGATATCAATGGCTCTTGTCGAATCTAATGCGTCTTCAACCATGACGGCTCCTTCTTTTAGATCCTCGACCATACCAGCCACTTTTAGCGCCATGGATCCGTTTACAATGACAAAATCCCTCTTTTCTGTAGGTTGGCCAAGTAAAATTTTGATGCATTCTTCAGCTGCTTTCTCTGCTTCAATGTTCTTGATGGAATTGGGATTCCCTTCTTTTAACCCAAAATCTCTTGCTGATACAGTATATGTTGATATTCTATCCTCATTCAATTCCGTAACCAATGTAGTTCCCACATTAGTTATCTCATCAGCACCAAGATTGCTATGAACTAGGCTTACCCGCTTATAGCCCCTTTCTCTCAGGGATTCCGCAATTGGTTTCAATAACTTAGGATCATATACACCAGTAAGCTGTCGATCAACACCACATGGGTTTGTCAAAGGACCCAGAAGGTTGAAAATCGTTCGAAATCCCAATTCCTTTCTCACAGGAACAACCTGTTTCATTGCAGGATGAAATTTGGGTGCGAACATAAAGGTGACCCCAATTTGATTGAGGCATTTCTCTGAAGTCTGAGGATCCATTGCAATGTTTATCCCCAAAGCTTCCAATAGATCTGCTGAACCTGATTTGCTTGTTGAACTTCTATTTCCATGTTTAGCAACAGAAACCCCTAGACTCGGCATGAGAAGGGAAGTTGTAGTTGAAACATTGAAGGTTTTGAACGAGGCACCTCCTGTCCCTACGATATCAATCAATGGATTCTTGCCAGAATAATGTATCCTGTTTGCTTTGTCAAGCATTGCCTGTGAAAATCCCGCAATTTCCTCAGGAGATTCACCTTTCAATCTCAAAGATGATAGAATTGATGAAATTTGGACAGGCGATAATCTTCCATCCATGATGGACGCCATGAGGGAATATGCTTCCATATAGGAAAGATCCATTTTTGCAAATAGCTTTGAAGAACAATGATGAAATTCATCGTCGACTTTCGCTAACTTCTGTATCATATCTCAATTGTTTTCTTGATCAACTTAACCAATGGTGGTAAGATTGGTGGCTCTTATCAGCAAAATCCGCAAAAATGTCCAATATTCCCCGAAAATTCCTCCATATTACGAAAGACTAATTTTTTAATCCCTTGGAAAAGTTTCTAGAATATTGCCATTTTCTAGCAATCACAATATTGGCAATTCGATGTTTCGGATTGGTGGTGTAAGCTTTATCAGTGGCATAATCAAAATCATGTTTCCACTGTTCATTGGATTAAAGTATGGATCTGTGATTTTGGGGCAATATTCTTTTCTTTACCATTCTGTTCTCGTTTCTGCAATCCCTATCGAATCGGGATTGGGTTTTGCAATTCTCCGATATGCAAAAGAGATGGATCAAAGAGCGGTCTACTCGATTTCAGTTCTGTTACTAGGGGTCTATATTGTGGTCATTGGTGTTCCCATTGCCTTTTTCCTTCCAGTTCCGGTAAGCTACTTTATCATGGGTTTTATCTTTTATTCCCTTCAAGTTGTCAATCGATATGCTCTATGGGGATCTCGGAAGTATAATCAAGCATTGATCTTTGAATTCATATCCCTCCTTTTCGTATTAGTACTTCTTACCTTTTTGGATCAGGTTACGGATGGCTATCAATTGATGATTGCTCCCATTGCTTATGGATGCGTTCATTTTTGCCTTTCCTTGCGATTTTCCATACAAAATTTTTCGATCTCAGCTACATGCCGTAACTCAATGAAAAAGATTTTCCGGTTTTCAAC
The DNA here is from genome assembly GCA_964645535.1 of uncultured archaeon. Classification (GTDB taxonomy): domain Archaea; phylum Asgardarchaeota; class Heimdallarchaeia; order Heimdallarchaeales; family Kariarchaeaceae; genus WAKA01. The sequence continues at coordinate 55,789 of CAZYCQ010000010.1, forward strand.
CTTCCTCTTGATTGCGAATGGGTTGGGTTTCGGTGTCATGTATCTTCAATATCCGATGATTTCTGTCCTGTTCAATTTTTCAATAGCTGGTACATTGACCTTTCTTAACCTGATTTTTTCACCTTTACAGCTGGTATCTTATCCGCTTGTTGTTTTCTTTCTTTCAGGATCTGCTGAGGAACATTCGATTTTGAACACAATTATTGGACGGCTTGATCTGATCACTCTTATCTCAGTGTTTCTTTATTTTTTTGCAAAATCTGATATCTTGCTAATCTTAACCGCTGTTGATACCGTACAGGAATTTCTTGACATCCAGATATTCAGCATCCTTCTTTTTGCCAATCTCATAATGATTTCGAATTCCATTAAGTCGATACATTTCATGAAAGATGAAAAGCTTGAGTCTGTTATTCCCATCTCTTCCGTTTTTGGTTTCTTTTTGACCATTTGTTGTTGGTTCATCATCCCGTTTGTTTCCAATCCCTATCTAATTCCGTTTGGTTTTCTCTTGAATTTGGTGACAATCAATTTGATATTTACCTTTTCAAGGGGTAAGACACATCATCAACAATGGGTTAGTTGGTTAATGAACGTTCTTACCTTGATTTTAGGTCTTACCTTCATTTGATGGATTCATCCTGTTCAAAGCAAGAGAATAAAAAGCCAGTTTCTTTTATCTGAATTGGATTGCGAATTATTGAATTCTCCAATGCCACAACAATTCCCTCACTGAATTTGGCGCTAGATCATGCTTTGTTCCTAAGCCATAAATCTCCTGATGAATTATGGATACGCTATTGGATCAACCAAAAAAGTGTGATTCTCGGAAAAGGGCAGCTACTTGCTGAAGAAGTTGATACAACTGTCTGTAAAGAGAAGAAAGTTGGAATCTACCGCAGAATTTCAGGTGGGGGTGCGGTTTACCATGATCTTGGCAATCTCAACGTCAGCATGATTTTCAATGTTGGTCTTTTAAAGACAAAATCGATCCCGTCCACCATTGCATTGATCATGCAAAAGGTTCTTTCCTCTTTCGAGGAAATGTTTCCGAGTTACCGGTTTGATGTAAAAGGAACAAGCATATTCATGGGAGATCGTAAAATTTCAGGAAGCGCCTCCTACAAAAAAGGAACCAAAATCCTTTTTCATTTCACAATTCTCGTCAATGCAGACCTCGCAACTCTTAACGAAGTCCTTATTTCTAGGGAACCAAATCCCAAATCATCAAGGAAAAGTCGATATGCTCCAACTGTAAATTTGAAAATGTTTGATCTGAATACTTGGAGATTACATTTTCTTGAAAAGATATTGGGATTTGTCCCTTCACCTCCTTCTTTGTCTTGGAATAAGGAAAACGGTGATATCCATATTCCAGTTGAGGAAAATGGAAATGTCTTGTCCATAATCCCAGACAAAACGACAGAAAGGCTTGCCCATTTTTTGGATCACTATCTCTATAAGAATCAAGAATGGATCCAAGAGGGTAGATGGGCAAAAATCTATAATGCGGTCATGAGGAAAGCAGATCCTGAACTGGGATATAACCCATTCTGATAGCTGCAAAGAATGCAATTGTCCAGAAAATGTTTTTCAATGTCTTTGATTGAACCTTTTTAGCGTGGGTTGAGCCTAGTCTTGCTCCAATGACTGATCCAATTGCCAACGGAAGGCCATAAGAAAGAATATTGAGAATATCCCCATCGTATAGACTCAATCGTGTAATCAAGACAAAAGCCACAACAAACATGATCATGAAAGATGAGGTTGCAGCAGCAATATGAAAGGGCAGTCCAGATATTGAGCTTAATGTAGGCACGTATATGATCCCCCCTCCGACACCCAAAAGACCTGCAAGCATACCTCCAAAGAAAATTGCAATCGCTCCAATCCCCAATCTGACCTCATACTCTATGACATCGCCATCGGAATCCTTGAATTTTCTGACATCGCGTATGATTCTCTTTGCAAATGATGTATCTGGATCTGTTGGTTCTATGACTTTTTCTTCACTTTGTTCTGGTTGTTTTCTATTGTTTCTGTAAAGATTAAACAAGGCAGTGAACCCAATCAGAAAAGCAAACATAAGCTTAATCAAATCACTGTCCGTGATCACTCTCTGAGCCAAATAGCCTCCGAGAATACCTCCGGGAATAGCTACTGCTGCAAATATCAAGCCAGATCTCACGTCCAAACGTTTTTTCCTGAAGTAATTTAGCGATGCGCTTGATGATGTAAGGAAAACGGAGATTGAAGACATTAATGTTGCATCGGAAGATGAGCCGACTCCAAAAACAAAGATGAGAAGAGGCACATTCACCAATCCCCCTCCAATTCCTATCATTGGAGCAACAGTTCCTATAAACAGACCTGCAATTATCAGAAGGACAATCGTCAGAATATCCATGTCCTGTGGAATCATTTCCCTCTTTTATCTGTTGAGAAAATCCTCAATACACTTTGACAGCTTAAACTGTTTTTTGTCAAGAGGAATGATTAATCTATTTGAGCCGCAATATTCTTAAATTCATAATGTGTGATTCTTGCATATGGACAATGAGGCAGAAATTGATGCATATGAAGAAGGTGAACGTGTAATTGTTGAGGTTGAGTTCAAGGGAATCACATATACTGAGGAATTCAAAAAGGAAGGATCCATTGAGGATATTCGCGTTTCCGTTGCAGGCTTGATCGAGGAAATTCATAACGACAACAACATTCCTCCTTCAAAACGTGAGAAAATTGAAAATTCAATTTTCAAATACCTTCACTCAAAGAGATACATAACCGATGATGATATCTTGGCTTTGATTTCCTAAGACTTGGATCGTCTAACTATTGTCCAAATAATTGGAACAGATAACAGAATAAATCCTCCGACAACGGATGCGATATAGAAAATTGTCTCTTTACCAGTCTGAATTCTTTCTGACTTCAAAACATCCACTCTAGTAATATTGAAGAAAATATCAACCGGTGTTTGAGCAGTTGAATTGCCTATGGGGATGGTTGAATTAAATAGGAACGAAAGAGAATTCAGTCCCCCATCAGTCAAATTGTAATTGACACCTACCCCAAGAGTGATGTTTTCAAATAACCCTGAAGGTAGAGCAAAACCTGTTGCATTTAAGATGCCTGTCAGATTTAGGTTTTCGATCTGCATTGTCGCTTCAATTTTCAATAGACCTGAAATTTTCTCGGAATCAATAGCCAATCCTTCAAATGTAGTATTCAATGACGATCCGACAATGGATGAAATAAGACCTCCTGCCGTTCCAGAAATTGCTTCAATGTATTCGAGATAATCTGAATAATCCGGTGTGGAAAGTGGAAGTGCAAAGGGTAAGGAGCCATTAGGAAGAACAAATAGCTGACCCCCAATATTTTGTGTTTCTATGGTATACGAAAGAGATTGATTGACTTCTCCAAAAAGATTTGCTATATCTTCTGCGGTGGTTGTTTTGTTCACTTTAACCCCAGTTAACTGGAAATATTCCACATAATTGTCTGTTACATTTGTAAATCCAACTACGGTTGTCCGGTTTGCATCAGTCATAAGTGAGGCCAAATTTTCCCCACCTGTAATCAATGAGGTGGATAAAGTCTCTAACCAATAAACATAGGCATCTCCACTTTTTACTTCCCAATGGTATCCCTGTCCATTACCCATTGGGACAAATATGAGAATGACCATCAGAGCCAAGGCACTATATTTCGGGTTCATTGTAGAAACAGCATTGACGGTCTATAAAATCTCTCCCATATCGGTGATTTAATGTCGATAACTCGATATAATGACTTCCGATTGGACAATTGGAATACATTTTCTCAACACCGAATCTGGATCAACACCATTTTCTTGTTGAATTGATCCATCAAAATGAACAATCTGATTTTTAAAATGTTTATGGAATTCCCTGATGAAATATCGCATCGAACGTCTTAGAATTTTGGCGGGTCTTTCAGCTTGGACGATTACCTGAACATTCTCAAGATTCTCAAGCAAGATGACACCACCATCGTAATGATAGGCTCTCATTTCGATCTCTTCACGACCAACAAGTTCACCAATAAGCGAATTTACTGAAGCAAAAATGGGGGCAATCAAAAATTCCTTTGATCCGGTGCTCTCTGATATTTCTACTGCATACAGCAGTTCTCCTGAATTAGATATCATTTGGAGAAACTTTATTCTTGATGGGGCAAGATAAACAAAGTTCGGATATCGAATGTAGAATATTGCAAGTATGAGAAAGACGGGCAAAACCGTTGTGAATGCATTGACATCACCTATGGGGAAGAAATGTTCTGCAATCTCAATGAGATTGCCGAGATTGAATATTAACAGGGTGATGTTGAAGATGATCAGATATCTCTGAATTTGTTTGTCAGTGGTTAACTTGTACTGTTTGAAATAAACATACTGTAACAGGATTGAAATTTCCAAACTAAGCAGATCAAATAATAAACTGTCCACGCTGGTATGTTGGGCAAATGGCATGATTTCATCATTGAAGATCAGATTCCCTGTACTTACATAGTAGATTGCAAGAAAAATCTGAGCACCTAAAAGTGCAGAGAGGATCGAACCTCGTAAAAGATTGATTCTGTCATTGATGAAGTATTCTGCCATGAAATAAAGAATAAGCAATGCCACAAGATGCATGAACCTGACCGGATTAACGATAAGGGAATGTTGGTCGCTTGCATATTTGAATAACCCCCATTCTCCTTCAAAGAAAAGTTTCAGAACCTGTAGAACCCCCATAAGGAAGGTTGAGGAAAAAACACCGATAAACCAATCCAATGCATTGACTCCAGATTGTCTTCTGGAATAAAAGAAATAAGCCGCAAGAAAACCACTTAAAACAACAAGAATTACTGGTGGAAGTAAATCTTCCATTGCGACGCTGTTTACCATCAGATATGAACTATTTTTTGGTAATTTAAATGATTTGACCTTTTGATTCGGTAAATTCCCTAATCCAAAAAATCTTTGAGAGAGGAATAAAGATCATTGATTCTTTCAATCTCCTTCTGAAGAAGCTGTTGATAAACCTCTTTGAAATCTGATCCAAGGGTTACCAATTGGATTTCGATTCGGGGTTCCTCAAGGGTATAGTATTTTCCAGTTCCAGGAAGATATCCCACAATTAGATTGTCATCTTCCCAAAGGATACCGGTTGCAGCATCTTTGAACAGTTTGATGAAGTTGTCCAAATCAGGGCGCTTGACCGGCCGATATTGTTCAGTGACAACAAAGGGTCGATCACGTTTTCTAAGGGACTTCGGCACAGACCGGTAAAACCTCATTCCAAGCATGGCTGCCCGTGCAATCGGTTGTTTTGGAATATCAGGGATTTCAAGAAGGAGTCTTTTGATGACTTCCTCATCTTCCTTTGAAGGATTTACCCCATGAACCTTTCCGCCACGGCTGTAAACCCTTACCCGTTTTTTTGCCATTGGTTCGACCTGAATTGAAAACTCCAAAACCATTGATTTTTCAGAAAAATGATCCGTGATCTGTGTCAGGTTAACGTCTTTTGTTTCCCTCGGTCGCTCATTGAGTAATGGAACATCTTTAATTTTTGCTTTCTTTAGCCTCTCTGTAATTGTTTCCTTTTTTTGTTTCGGCATTGTTCTCACGGGTGAAAGAAATCGTCAATTGCAATGGTGATTGCCGCCAAAATGAATGCCTCCATAGGTTCATAAGTTTTTACAATGAAAGAATCCCTTATGTCAAGTGTTCTTTTATCGACTGTGAAGACAATATTTCCTTCTTTGTCCTTGAAATCGAATGATTTTCCTGCATCTATTGTCGTTGCTTGAATTTGCCTATTCTCTTCAACTTCTATAAGAACTTTCATTCCAATCGGATTTCCCTTGTAGAAGCTAATATCTGCAATTTTTTTATCTTTGGGATCAAATAGTGTATACGATTTTAAAATAGGGTAATCTTTAAGCAATTTCCCCAAGTAAACATTTTCCTTTCCACTTCTGAACCTAAATTCACCTTTGGCAGAAGCAAGTTTCTTTTCGACAATTATGATTGGATGATCTTCCTCCTTTGAAAAAATGGAAAAGGTATCATTTTTCTGCTTGATTAATAACTGGTCATCCTTTAGTTTCCCAAACTTTTTCCATGGCATTCTTAAAATTGTAGTGTTTCTGTTTTGATAAACTTTCCTGACTTCAATTCCTCATTTGTATAATTGATCATCAAATACTAAGGGTTTTTTCCGCATCTTCAATTCCATTGAGATAAAGAGTTATATTATTCCTAACGGAGCAAAATATGAAATGTCAAATGAGGCTGAAAGGCTTTGGACTGAAGTCGTTACAAGGGCGTTTGTTATGGAACTTGTTGAAATGGTGGCTCCCATTTTTATTGGTCGAACTGTAGAAGGTTCGGTTCAAACAAGGTATATCTCAGTCCAAGATGTAGATTTTCAAGGAAAAAAAATCAATGATGTCATTCATATTGAATTGACCGCCAAAATACTTTCTGATCAAGGCCAATGGCTTCAACCCATGATCGTTCGAATCCACAAATTTCCGGATCGTTTCTCATCGGAAATTCGATTATACGACGTTCTTTGTGATCGTGCCGCCAAATTTGACGATATCCATCCGACAAAGTTGCTTCATTCTGATCCCCAAAAGCTCCTTATCGTGTATGAATCCATTGCAAGTGATCCGATTCTTAATCTTGATCCCTTATTAATTGATTTTTCACTTGGCCGCATAGCTAGTGTCTTACATGGCTATGATGTCAATAATTTCCGTCTTGATGATCTTATTAATTCAATCAAATATATTCTTGAATACATGCCCTTCCAGAACGACATTAAAACCAGCATTCAGCAATTTTTGGAACGAAAGGCTCAAATGGTGCCATATACCCAAAGTGGGTTCATCCCCTGCACCGCCTTTACCCCATCACTTCTGAAGATAAAATATAAGGTTGATAACCCTGCTTCCGTCGATCTATTCATGGTGGCCAATGGAAAGGCATTCGATACCTATATCCCTATGGGTGTTGTTGATGAGGATTTCCATGACCGATATGAAGATGTCGCCAATTTCTATGCAATAGATGCATTTGAGGAATATCTGCGCACCGGTTCCATAAATGAGACGAAAGAACGGATTGAAAGATTTCTGACTGGCTATAACATGATCTCTTATCGAACATTCGGACTGGAATTTAAGTCATTGTATCCAGTAGGTCATACTCTTGACCTTCAACTCCTTCTTTCCATTTGGCTTAAAGAAGTCGCTTCATTTGATCAGAATAATCCCGATCTGCAAAGAATTCGTAATCTTGGTCATTTTTCGATTTATATCCTTTCTGAAGGTATTTTGGACGATTTGGAAATTGACACGTTCTAGACTCTTTTCTTCAAGCTCCAGAATGTCTGATTTTCCTCTTTCCATTTCACATAATCTTTAAGTACCAATCCGTGATCAAAAGCAAGATCCATCTGTTCTAGCTCTTCAAGTTTTACCCATTCAAAATCACTTGCATCATCTCCTGCAATCGGATCTCCCAATGCCTCAACAATAAAAACTATTGAAATCACATGCCCTCTTGGGTCTCTTTCAGGTGCTGAATAGACTCCCAATATCGCTTTTGGAAGTGCCTCAAGTCCAACCTCTTCCTTGACTTCCCTGACTACAGCATTTTCCACGGCTTCACCATAATCAACATAGCCTCCAGGAAGCGCAAGAAAACCATGAAAGGTCTTTCCTTTCCTTCTGATAAGAAGAACCTTGCTCTCATCTTCGATTATAGCATCTACAGTTACTGAAGGAAGCTTAAAGTCTCCCATAAGGTTAAGCTTCATTCATCCAATAAAATAATGGCGGATAAATAATCAATTCCGAATAAATTAAGAACGGAAATTTCATTGTCACTCATGGAGTTACAAGTTTTGGGATGGATATTTGTCCTTCTTACTATTGGTTTTGGATTTTTGCTTGATTGGATGGTTCTTGAACAACAAATGGGAAATTGGTACCAATTTATTCGCAAATTCATGTTGGGAACAATTAACTATGGAATTCTGACCATGTTACCTTTCATGATGGTGTTTTTCCTGTTCAATGCCGATGAAACGATCGATTTTGGAGAAATCATTGCTGTAGGCGTAATTCTCCTTTTTCCCCTGATTCTTATCTATGTGATCCGAAATTTCAACCCATATGTTGAGTTTTTGCAGCATTCGATTCTTGATGCCCAAAATTGGTGGAAGGATCTTGTGCTCATGATTCTGTTCTTGGGCGTTGTTTATTCGATGTACTATTATGGATTGATAATCTCATTCATCATGTAGTGAGTTTGGAGCCAAGCTCTGCAGGGTATCCATTACAATGTTTTCAGGTGATCCGAAGGGTAGAGATACCAATGGTCTTGTTCCTCCCGCATTGATTATCTTCATCATTTTGTTTCTTGCCTCCTTAGGAGTTCCAAAAACGCAGGTTTGCTCAAGTAATCCGTCGGTAACTGCTGCCGCCGCGCCTTTCCTGTCTCCATTTTTCCATCTGAGCATAATCTGACGGGCTTCATCCTCAAATCCGACTCTCTTCAACATATTGTTGTAGAATGTTCCCATCCCGCCAAAATAATAGGCCAAATGACCACGCAAATAATCCATTGCGGTTTCATCCTCAGAAACGGCACAAAGAACAAAAGGGGTGATTTCAAAGCTTCCCTTGTCTCTTCCATACTCATTAAGATAACCATGAATTTTCTCAACTTCCTGCTGAAATGCTTCCAAAGGCATGATCACGGGAATCCATCCATCTGCAATTCGGGCAGTAAGCTTTACATTCTTGGGTCCAAGAGCTGCCAAATGAATGGGTAGGTCAGTTCGGGTCAATTTCATCGAAAGCTTAAATCCTTTCACTTTCCCTAGGGTTTCACTGGAATAATCCATGCGCTTTCCTGAAAGAAGCATTCTCACCATTGAAATGAAGTCTTTGGTGTGTGTCAGGGGTTTCTCAAATTTCTTGCCATGAAAATTTTCTACAACGGCAGGACCGCTCAATCCCAAACCTAATGTAAATCTTCCGTTGGAAAGTTCATCCAGACTTGCGGCGGTCATTGCCATAACTCCTGGTGTTCGACTATACATATTGAGGATTCCCGACGAAAGAATCATTTTTTGAGTTCGTGTTGCAAGATTTGCCAGAAGAGTGACCGCATCATGTCCCCAAATCTCAGGAACCGAGACTTGTGAGTATCCCATCTTTTCCACCAATGGAGCCATTTCCAAAATTTTGTTGACAGGGATATAATCTGCACTGACTGTCAAGCCGACATTATATGACTGCATAAGCAGACTTGAAAATCTGGATTGAAAAGTATATCTAGAATGTTTTTTGCGAATTCAATGTTTTGTATCAAATTTTATTAAACCATATAATGGGGCAAGTTCGTCATCAATCCGTTGGACACTTGTTGCTTCAAGCAATCTTGTGAATTTATTTTTCTCTTGCTGCACGGCTTTTTCAAATCGGATATTGAATTCTTCCCAGTCAATTCTCTTGGCAACAGATCCAGAAACAAAAAGATCTTCATTGGGGAGATACGTTAATATGATGTTTCTTAGCTCTTCTTGAAGTCTTTCAATAAAATCACGGATTATACCTATGGCAATTTCCTTCAACTGGTTCAATCCCAACACTTGAAGTAGAGGTCCCGCAGTCCCTCCTGTTATGACAAGTTCACTGATGAGATTCTTATAAACCTCCTCCAACTTCAAAAGCCTATCGTCTCCTGAAAGGTTTTTCAATCCAGAATCTTCTAGGCAATCAACCCTCTCCAACTCATTGATGTCAAATACAAATCTTGTAAAAACAGAATGATTGCTTAAAAGAGTTCTCAACAATGAATCTGTAACTGCCTCCCGTGAAACGGTGTCTCGGATTTGATTGACATAAGCCATCACCTCGATGACAAATTGGGAGGCAATGCCAATTCCAGAAAGGAAAAATTCAACATCTATGGATTTCTTCAGCCCTTCTGCAATGTATCTGATCTCTTCATCCAAATAAAATGAGGGGGTACGGTGTCCGTATTCTGTAGGAAGGATTGAAACGTCGTCATCTTTTTTTGAAATCACGCAAAGACCGAAACCTGACCCCATACTAAAGACCACTGTTTTCTTGCAGGAATTGATTCTTTCCTGAATATACCACCCAAGAGCTTCCAAATCATTGATTATTTGAATTTTGCTTGATGGGAATGTCTTTTCCAATTCATCTTGGTCAATTTCAAGAGACCCATTTGTAAGCACGATTTTTCTGGATCCCATCGGTGCTGCAACTGCAATCAACACAGATTTAATTTCTTCAGGAGCAATCTCAGTTGTGTTGAGGAAGGAGAGAATGGCTTGAACTAAATTTGCGATCTCTTTTGTGGGAACAATGGATGTCTTGACCACTATATCCTCTGCTTCAATACCAAATAATGTCTTTGTGGCTCCTACATCTGCCAATAACCTCATATTAAATTTTCACCCTTATTTTTGAACAATGTTTCCGAATAACAACCAATAGACCTATTATTCAAGGTTTTCCATTCAATGATATGGAAGAACTTAGCACAGTCCCTCCCAAAGAAGGAATGATCTACGATGAAAAGTATGATGTGTACCGTTATCCTGAAAATACTGAAGGGTCTGAAATTGAATTCAAAGAACATGGCACCTCTTTTCGAAATTATATGAGAGATATCATATTAGGGGTAAATGATGGGCTTATTTCCATCTATTTACTGGTAGCAGGTGTAGCAGGTGCTGAAAGCCCCGTTCAAGCCGTTCTTTTGGCAGGGATTGTTGGTGCAATTGCCGGAGCGATCTCCATGATGGCAGGAGAATACATTTCCACAAAAAGCCAAGAAGAGGTGTTTGATGCAGTCATAAAAGAAGAAGAAATGCACTTCAAATATTTCAGAAACCATGAAGTGAATGAGCTTTTTGATTTCTTTGGAGAACTCGGCCTACGAGGAAAATTACTTCAAGATGTAGTTGAAAAGATCGCAGAAGATGATAAAAAGATGATGCATGTCATGCAAACAATGGAGCTTGGCGTTGCTGAAATGTCACGAAGAAATCCTTGGAAAGCAATGATGACTGTAGCGGTTCTCTTTTTGGCAGGTTCATTGCCTTCTGTCCTACCATTCTTTTTTGTCACAGATACTCTTGTAGGATTATATTGGGCAACTGCCCTCACATCCCTTACCTTGTTCGGAACTGGCGCAATGAAAACTTTGATGACAAAAAGCAATCCAATTCGGGCAGGATTTGAACATTTGGTAATTGGAATCATTGGTGGAGGCGTAAGCTACCTCATTGGTATACTTTATGGCATTTCTGTTGCATAAATGTTCCGTAAATTGTGTTTAATAACCAAAAAGCAATGGAAAATCATTCAAGAAATGATTGATCCAATGCCTCCTCATAATCTTCAAGAACAATATACTTGAAAAAACCACCAGCATTGTCCTTATTATATATCTTATGGATCTCCTTGCTAATGCCAGAAGGATCATAAAACAGTACTTTTTTCATTCGAGGAAGAATGACAGACAGACAATGCTCCCCTTTTTCTATGGAAATCCATCGTCTTCCTAATTTTTGGGCAACTGCTCCGGTGGTTCCACTTCCCGCAAAAAAATCCATGACTATGTCTTTGGGTCTTGTAGTTGACAATATTACACGTTTGAGGACATCTTCGGCATTTTCTGTTTGAAAATCCCATTTTGATGAATATCCCTTGATATCGGTCCAGTTGGAATCTAGAGGTTCCTCATCTCTTTCGGGGATCAAATAATCCACCTTTGGGATGTTCTCTCCACATTCGGGGCATCCTTTCCAATTGCCGGACGTATGAATGTATCTACAGTTGGCACATCTTATCCTTACCCTCCCTTCCCGTTCCATTTGTTCAATTTTCTCTTGGGAGAATGTCCAGCCTCTTCTATGAGGAGGATAGATTTTGGCTCCAAAAATGATTCTTGGTTTTCCTCCTTTTGATGTCTTGTTCATGGACGTCATGTCATGCCAATAAGAGGGTCTCTTCTTCTCCAGTTTCTTTTTGAATCCTTTGAAATAGTATCTTCTGTTTTTTGAATAGAAAAAAAGGGAATCTGTAGCTGTTGGAAAACGGTTTGAATTGAATCCTTTCTTGACAATGCGCTTGATTATCAACTCGTTTCTGAAATTTTTCTCGTCAAAAAGCCTGTCAAGAACCATCCTTGCCAACATGTTTCCGTTATGGTCACATCTCAGAAAAAAAGTGCCGTCTTCTTTCAGGAAATCCATGGCCATGCTTACTCGATTTTCAATCAATGTCAACCATGTCGAATTTTCATAGCTTGTCTTGTAGTCGAATTTGTCCGTACCTCCTAGATTGAAAGGTGGATCAATGAAGACAGTCTGGACACTTCGCTGGAAAGATTCCCTGAATGTGTTGAGTGCCTGTAGGTTTTCCGAATGAATCAACCAACCATCAAGATTCGTTTCCATCTTGCCCAACAGATCTTTCAAATGAATTGAGGTACGCTCATCCAAAAGTGCGGTATCAATAGGGAGGTTTTTGTTGAGGTATGGATACATTTCGGAAATTCCACAAATGGTTATATCTTTATCAATGAAATCCAAGGTTTTCCATTCTTCTAGAATTTGTTCCAGATTCGCCTCCCCAAGGATTGCAATCGTCTTCTCTTTCCCTATCAATTCCTCAAGTTTCTTTAAGGAAATTACATACTCCTGTTTCGAAATAGATCTTGGACGAAGAAGTGTATCCTTCATGAAATTAATGAGAGGTAGGAATTGCTTGATGAATTGGTGTGTAATAATTTCAAAACTTTCCACTTCTTCAGGAGACAGTGTTGAGTTCATTAGAAGAGAGGCGACCCATGATCTCAGTTCCTTCTCCAGATATTTCTGTGGTAATTTTGGAATGAAAAGTTCTTGCTGCATAATTTTCAAAAATGAACCGATTGCCATTTCCAGTTTTGTTATGGGGAAGGTGGTACCTGTTGCTTTAAGTTTCCCAATCAGCTTCTTGATTTCATTTTTCCTTGAAGGCTTTTGTCCTTTGGTTACATGCAGTCTTACATTAATTTGGCTTCCATCTTTTGTTTCATCTTGAAGAACGGAAAAATGAATGTCTTTCTGAGAAACAAATGACTCCCGTAAATCTTCTGTATCAAAAAGAATTTTCGTTGAAGAATCTAAATGCCAGATGATTCGATTTTGGAACCTGAAGAAGTTTGTCTCCAAGTAGTAATGTCTTGACGTAATCCAGTCAAAAAACACTTTGGAGGAATCTAGAGCCACCATTTGGTATGTTTCCTTTGGCTTTTTTGAAGGATAAATTCCAAATACTTGGGAAAAATAACTGATAACGAATTTAACGAACCAATCAAGAGAATTATTAGAAAAGAGGGAATTGTTCTTTCTTCTAATAAATTTTTTGAATTCAAGGTATATCTCTTTCCTTTTTGAAACAATCTGGGCAAATCCTCTTTCTCCTTCAAAAGACAGGTTCATGAATAAAGCATCGAGTTCCGCAAATACCCTGTCTAATATATCATTACCCATATTTAGCACTTGATGATTTGCCTTTTAAGAAAATATAGCTCAACAGGACAAAATTATCAATTTTTAGTGCAATCTGTTTTCTTTAATTCCATATCATTTTATTTGGGTTGATAAAATTCGTCAATTATGGACTGGAAACCTGAAGAAATCCGTATTAGACTTTCTCGATTATTGGATACTCTTGTTTCCCTTGCAATGGAGGATAATCTTGTAACCGATGATGAGGAGGCAATCATTGAACGGATTAGGTTTACTCTTTGGTCACTAGAGAATGAGCTGATGGGGGCTCAAAACATAGATGAATATCGCTTCAAAGAAAAAATTCAAACGTTGTTCGACAATGCTCTTCAACAGGTAATCATGACTGCTAGAGCAGACGGTCTGATTACCTCCGATGAAAATAGATTGATCACCAAAATCAAAGAATTTCTTCAGAATAACGGACTTTCAAGGTTGCTCTAGACTTATGGAATTAAAGATAGAAGAACAATTGCACCGATTTTTCTGACAATATATGAAATGATCACGACAGCGATTGCAGTTCCCCATTGCTGATCCAAAGATCTTTTGACTGCATAGACAAATACTGCTGCTGCATACAGACTTCCAAAAAACCATAGAAGGTTAAATATGGAAACAAAAAGTCCAAGAATTTCAAACAGATCTGCCAAGGCTGTTGCAACCAAAGCATAAGACAGAACACGAACCATTTCATCAACTGTTGTTTTTGTCTGATACCCTCCAAATCCTCTCCCTATGTATACCAGTGCAAAAACGTAAATGACATACTCAATACCTCGAGTTATCAATGCATTGAGGAAAGCGGAAATGGGTGAAAGTCCATTGTTCATGGAAACTATCATATCGAAAATAACCATAAGCACAAGTATTCCACCAAATAGATACCGGCTTTCCTGAGTCAAGTCTTCTCTGCGTTCAATTTCCTCAACCACATCCACATCAAACGTCAAAGTCCCGAAAATTCTTTCAGTAATGGATACTGTGTCCTTATATCCTGCTGGAGGAGTATATACTTCGGATCTGATATTTGCACCAGTAGTAAATCCACCTGTCATCATTGGATTGGTTGATGCGGGATACTGACCCGGTGGATATTGGCCTTGGGGATACTGACCTTGAGGATATTGGCCTTGGGGATACTGACCTTGAGGATATTGACCTTGGGGATA
>CAZYCQ010000011.1:0-69552 GCA_964645535.1 uncultured archaeon
GCATTGTCATAGGCAGTCTTAAGGTTTATCCAGCCCAGGCCTTGGTCAAAAGTGGATCGGCTGGTAGAATCCAGAAGGATGTCAGTCAGCTGTGACCTAGTTGGCTTTACCTTGTAGCCGCATTTGGCAAACATCCCCTGTGAAAAGGCATTCTGGATGATTGCCACAGTAGCGGCAAAATAGGGGGTGCTGAATATTGTTTCGTTTTTCTCATGCTATTTCTTGTTCCTTGCATCCATTCCCGTTAGCAACAAATGTAGGGATATGGTGTTTCTAAAGGAAATGGAAATGTTGTATGCCATTCAAGGGCTGAAGGTGGAATTGATGAGTTGCATAGGTTTCCCGTCACCCTAATCGATTTCGGAAAAGCAAAACCGACCACAAGACTACAGCATTTGAAATATCCTGCTTTCTGCTATCCAAACACTTCTTTCTAACCT
This sequence comes from uncultured archaeon, assembly GCA_964645535.1. Classification (GTDB taxonomy): domain Archaea; phylum Asgardarchaeota; class Heimdallarchaeia; order Heimdallarchaeales; family Kariarchaeaceae; genus WAKA01. Next base: position 441 of record CAZYCQ010000011.1, read on the forward strand.
CCCATGTCCATTTCCCTGATCCTCTGCGCAAGGGCATTCTGCGAGCCGGGTGAACCCCACGATGTCTTCTGTAATTAATGAATTGGATTTTGCCATCTCTCAGTTCAGTTCAATTATGCTGACGAATTTTATATGGAATTCAGTGACAGATTTTTCCTATCGTGACTGAATAGTATTTTTTGTTGTTCTTCCCATATAGGGTTAGGTGTACCATTTCTTGCCCCTTTCGGTCATGGACGATCTCTATCTGCGGGTTCAATCGTTTCGGTATCACGATCCGGAATGGAGATAGCCATGGCAATTTGTATTCCATGATGATATTGTATGTTGTGTCACGGATTGACTGCCTTCCAAAGGTGGTTCTGATTTCCACCATCAGTATCTGAACCATGAATGCTGCAAATCCGATGCCTACCAATATGAATAATTCCCATATTATGTACTCACCATCATTCTCCTCCAATAGTTGAACCGATTTTATGAGGGGAACCGCGATCATGATGATTGAAAGAGTTGCCGTAAGCATGACTGATAGGAGTACCGCGATTATGTTTTCCAGGTTGATGTTATCCTTCTTTTGGTGAAAATCACCATTTCCCTGTAGTTCCGTGAGTTGCCGGGAAATGTCCGTTTCTTCCAAATTGACCACTGTGGGATTTTTTGCCCTAGGCAATTCTATCGTTCTGTATCGTTTCGGGAACAATTCGTTTATCTCCAGTCTCAACCCTTCAAGCAGTTCCAGTAGATCTGCCACCACTCCAAGGTCTTGGCTGGTGGATGGGGCAATGTCAACCTCCCTTCCGTTCACTTGCAACTTGTGGAACATTGCTGGTGGCTTTTGCAGAACCAACTTCACGACTTCCGAATGAGATAGCATGAACTGATAGGTTTGGTCATGGAAAAGACGATGTTTTGTGATCTCAAGTATTGTCCGCCCCTTTTGTTCATTCCTTGCAATTTCCATCGCAGAAACACTGTAATACCAGAAAACCGCAGTCATTGCAGTGGACACAAATCCGATGGTCACCTCAATGACCCCTCCAAGTTCATCTATAATGGAGATCAACGTCACTGCCAACATGCCCAATGCAACAGCAATCCTGCTTCGATGGTGTTCATTCTGGACATCTCCTGATGGTGGATATGGCGGCGTTTTGAGCACCATTGCCATCCATGCCAAAATTGACCCAATGAAAAAGCTTCCTTGATGCTTGAAAAACACGACAAACCAGTATGCTGGAAGTAGCAGGCCAAGAAACATTAGGGAATAATACGTTGATGAATTGCCCACCTTTACAACGTTGGACAAAATAACCACTAATCTGGAAAAGGAAAAATTCATATAAAATATTTCATTGCCGAAATAGTCTTTTTTCATTTCCTGTAAGATGAATTTTTAACGCAATACATTTTTTTCGTCTAGGAACTTCGTTTAAAAATGATGAAAAAAATCAGCATTTTAATTTCACAACTTGTTCTCTTTAATTTTTCACAAGTGGCAATAGTGTCAACAAGTGCCTGATTGCACTTTATTTTGTCGATCGTAAGGCATTCAAAATACTGCATTAACGTGTTTTCTTCTTCCATTTGAAAAAGTAAAGAAAATCAGGACTTGCCAAACAGTCGTCTATGATAAGAAATGATAGCGTCGCGGCAAAATGGAGGGCACTGTGTCCACTTCTCTCCTGTTATCCCCGCTGTCAAAAACTAGAATTGGTAATAATAAAAGACTATGGTCTTACATATATGTGGCCAAACAATTCCATATCTCTGTTTTCCTAATCTGAATTTTCCTTGCTTTGTTCTCTTGGACACAAAAGATATATTATCCCATGGAAAATCCCATCTGTGAGCCCTTCAAAAAGGACATCGTCGCAACCCTGAAAACCATCTTGTCTTCCAGCAAGAAGAAAGCTTGCAGTTCACATTTCTTGATAGTTCATTTGCAAGGGAACCGAAGGTTGGTGGAGCGATCTCGATATCTTCGTTTATCTGGATCTCCCTGCGACCTCAAAATGGGCGAAGCTAGATTTGGCCATTGCCATTTCCGACCTGCTTAGGTTTGAACCGGCCATCAGGCAAAATAGACTATCCCCTTGTCCAGAATGCTTACTGCTCAATCAATGCAGATTTCTCGAAATTCCGCCAGTAGATTCTGTCGTTCATCGACTGATCTAATCTGCACTCCATCCATTAAGGCCTTCAAACGCTGAAATGCTTGATGTCGGCGTCCACGTCTTCACTGGCATAACCTGCAGCCATTAGTGGACACGCCGCCTTTTCAAAAGAACAAGAATTGCGAGTATTGGTACCATAAATGTGGGGAATGACAACGAATCTTCCGTGGTCTTAGGTTCAAAAAGCAACTCCGGGGAATGCCCTTCAGCTATTGTGGACATATTGGACCAACCTCTTCCTGAATAACTGTCCTGCTGGAAATGGTAGCTTTCAAGAAGCCATCCGTTGGAATCAAACAGATAACCAAAAGTCATGTTTGTCAGAACCTCAGACAGAATAAAGGCATCGTGTTTGTCCAGAGAAAGAATTTCATCCAACTGGCTAGTCATGAAGGTAACGCGATGCAGAAATCCAGTAACTCCCTCTTCCTTGATCACCACCCATGAGGTAAATAAAACTCTGATTTGATAGTTTGCAAGATCCTTCACGTCCATTGTCAAATCGTCCTCTCCAAAATACGCAACCGACGCCTGATAGACGCGATCCAATCCGACAGTGGTTTCAGCCTCTACGATGGGTGTGGGAACGTCACTGTCGGGAATCTGTTCTCCAAAGACCTCACGATAGGCGGTCCTGAACTTTTTGGCTTCTTCCCAGAGACAGTTCTCTCGAATAAAATTCAATGGAACAATATACTCATAGGGAAATGTCGAATTACAGGGTGCCTCTGGAAAGTTGAGCACAGTACTATCCGCATTGTTGTATTCAACACGAACCCAATCAGGTCCAATTTCCAGAACCTCAATTTTTAGTTCATAGGTGGTGTTATATCTCCCTCCGATTTCACTGCCTTTGTAAACCTTGACTTCACCCTCCCTGACTCCAAAATCAAGGGCATACGTGGGTTTCATAAACAACAGTAGAAAAACTAGGAAAGGGATTCTGAAACGCATAAAAATATTTTCGCAGACTCAAAAAAAAAATTTTCGCCTATCTGTGGATTGGGAAACCGAAGGGAAAACCATTGGTCGAATCTCCTATGTCCCGTTAGTTGCCAATGTATTATCTCTCAAAAGAGGATGGAGGGAACTGATGGGTCACATTAATCGGAATGGTGTTGCCTAGTTCAACCGCCACAGGAGGCTTGCCTCATTCCAGCCAGTGATCCAGCCCTCCATTCTGGTTTCCATCATTTTTTCCCTTTTTCTTCCTCTTGGCTTTCTTTCCTTTCTGTTTGGGAACGCCCTTTCTGCGTTGGTACTTGGATGGAAGCTTGATCGGCTTGCCCGTGTAGCTGACCTTGGCAATGTTGATCGCCGCATTCATGTCGGCATGCATCTTGCCGCAGTTGCGACAGAAGAACACCCTGCCACCCCTAACGCCAACCTGCCCGTAGATGTGGCATATCCTGCTGGTATAGCATTCGGGAGTGACGAACACTCCGTGAACCGGCGAGCGCATCACCTGATGGTACATGTTCAGCATGGCTGCACCATAGCCCTTTCCCACCTGGTCGGTGACGAACACCCGTCCCTGAAAGACGGAGATGCCGGGATAGGACTTGAAGAAGGTCACGATGTCATCGATCGATCCGGTGGTCCAAGACGCCAGCTTTCCATTGCGCAGTACCGCAGCCGCAGGGCGATTCTGCGGGTCGAGTTCTTCAGCTCCAGAAATTCGTTGTACAGCACGCGGGGAAACTCCGACTTCAGGTCGAAGGGCACCTCCGGACGGGCTCTCGTCCTCATGGTCAGCCTATCGATCTCCTGCCTCTCACTGGTGCCGGCATGGTTCATCACCTCCAGATATCGCTCGAGGATCCGCCGGTCGCGTTCCAGCAGCTCTGCATAGGTCTTTCCGCCGCTGATGGCCACCTGCTCAACCTTGTTGTACCAATACCGGCTCATCTCTTCCACCTGATTCTGCACGCTTGCCCCTATAAACTCCTGAGTGGATTCAGGATTAGGTCGACTATGGGAAAGCCGTTGCTTGTCTGGTGAATGGAGACCTGTGCATCCCTTCTCAGACTTACCTCTGCAGCGATCGCCCGGCCACTGGGGGCGAAGAACACGTTTGAGGGCGTGAAGACGGTAGCCAGTTGGCCGAGCTGGCCTCTTCGGTACTCTTCCTCCTCTGCATGCAGTATCGGTCTCATTTCGTGCCCGTTTCGCTGGTATCGCACCTTGGTTTTGTGGAGCAGGATCTGCAGGACGTCGTCATAGGCTTCTTCCTCAATCTTGTGTTGCCTTGCAAAGAGCTCACGGAACACGGGGATGCTCAATCTCCTCTTGCTGAACAGATCCATCTGCGAGAGCCTCATTCCGTGCTGAGGAAGCCCGCAGAGCTCCTTCACCTTTGGGAGGCAATCCTCCCTGAACCGCACTTCGGGCTCTTCCTTTCCACCCAACACCCCTTCAAGGAACCAGAGTATCCGATTTCTCCCGTTAATCTTGATTGTCCTCCCGTCCCGCTCGACGATACCGATCTCCCCAGACTTTCTCCTTTGTCCCGTGACATTTTCCACCATTAATCTGTCCCAGTCGTTGGCAGTCTGAAAGGCGATCCTGTCAATCTCCTCTCGCGATGCGGGATCAAGCCACTCATCAAGGATGCCGTACACCGAACCGAGCTGTGTCTTTGCAATGCCGAATCGACCCAATTCCACCACTGCCTGAAAGTGCTGGGGATCGTGGAGATTTGCCTTCAATGCATGATTCAGGTTCTGGATGTGCCGTGCATCCCTTTTCTGGAACCGGACGCACCTGTCCAGCTGGTCCCATGAGGCTTTTCCACTGCTCACCATTCTGAGTGCAAAACTTGGCTGTCCCCTACTGATAGCCAACGGAAACCTGAGGAAATCCGGACCATGTGAAAAGCTGAGGTTAGCCGAACGCAGCAGTCCTTGGACTGCCATTCTGAGATGACCTTCCAGGTCATGGCGTTCGAAAAATGGTCCCGTAAAGGGAAATCCACTGCGAGGAACCACTGCCATTTGCCCGTCCTCCTCCAACTGAATGCCTACCTCCCCGGCAATGAAACGCAAGGCCTGTTCCCTTGAGAAGGGTCTGCTTGCCCGTTTCCTCGGCTTTGCCTTCCTTTTCCTCCTGTTTTTTGAGGAACCGTAACGGAGACGTTCCTTAAGGGTCACCACCACTTGGTCATACCTGCATGCATTTTGTGCATGGGCATCACACATAACCTGCAATTGCTCAAGAAACTTCCGACTACCCCAGCCCACGACCACCTTGAAGAGGCTGTACCGGTTTCCGTTGATCTGAAGGCTTCGGAGATTGCCCATGAACAGCCGTTTCTGGATGGCCTGCCTGAAGAAATTGATGATGTGTCCCTCCTCAAGCAGCAGGAGGGCTTCTTTCAGATCCTTGGCTTCCATGAACCTCCGAATCTGTGCCTGATCACGCTCATTAATTGGAAGGTTTCTCCACCCCTTCTGCCTGAGGTCGCGAGTGATCTTCCAGATCCTCTTCAGATAGGGAATGAGCTCTTCATGTACCATTCTGACGATCTCTTCTTCCTGAAGCAGGTAAGGGCTGGACATGCCATCACTCATTTCAAAGCCGAAAACGAGCCTTCCTCCCTTCTGGCGGAATTTCCGTGCAGCCGGATGCAGAATTATGGAGGAGTTCCGAGTTACCACCTCCACAAGAGGTGGATCCTCCGGATCGATTGCATGCAGTATAATGTGGCCATCCCTTTTGCCCTTGTAACCGATCCGCGCAGGATTGAACCTGAAATGTCGACCCGTGGCAAAGAACTCCTCAATTGTGGAAGCATCTGCCAGGGCCTGACGAATGGCCATGTGTGGACGAAGAATCTTGTCAATGATCTCCTGCTTTAGCGAACTTTGCCCTTCCAGGATCGCATTCAGCTTCTCTCCCAGTTTCAAGTACTTCGGGTTCTCCAGAACCCTGCGGTAGCCATCACTATATAGGTCAACATTTGAAAGATCAAGCATCTGCGAATGGTCCCAGTTAACCGGATCGGCCTGATAAAGCGAGATCGTTTCCAGCTTATCCCCGATGCCTGCCTTCCGCAGCATTGCGTTGACCTGCCTTGCCACATTGCTCAACTCGTCAGCATATGAACTGAACGCTCCCGCACCAAAGCTTGAACCTGCCCCTTTTTTGAAGAAAGGAAGCCTGTGGCGGCCGTCGCCCGTCTTGTACTCACAGAACACGATGCGGAACGGATGCCTTTCCCTCCTCAATACTGCCGCAACCTTCGGAAATCTCCTAATCACCTTCTCATCTAGGCATATCAGTGCAAGGGAATCGGTCCCGTGGTTGTTCTTCATGCGCGTGGCACTCAACCTGTAGACAATCGATGAGGCATAGGCTTGGACAACCTCGCTTGCCGCCTGATCCATGCCGGAATCACAAAGCCCAGATCCATCCACCTGATTCCCCCCAACATCACTGAACCCCTTGAAATCCCAATGATCCATACATAACAGGTAGGGGTGCCCCTCCGCAATCTGCCGTGCCTGGATCTCAATTCCAAAATCACGATGGATAAGGGACTGAACCAGATGCTGGACACGATCCGTCAAACGACGACCGTTGCCCCACCCCAGATCCGCTCCGCGAAACAACTTCCTAATATCATCGCTCGACCTCAATCCTGCATCAGTCTTGCCTAACTTCTGGTTCAAAGGAAGCAGCAGGTTCTGACGAATGTCATCAAGATACTCATCATCATCTGTTGAGAGTAATCTCTTTAGCTTTTCCCGATCCCCAAACCTGTCCACACCCAAAACCAAATTAAGAAAATGGCCGAGCACAATCTCCTCCATCCTGTCATTAGTGCAAAGCTCATACAGCCCCACCATAAAAGGAGATTCAAAATTCCTACCTCTCCAAATCATTCCGTCCAAACAGTCAACTCCATATTTCATCTGCACCAACAACTTATAAACGTTTGAGGCTACAAAATCCATTTCTATCTAACCCCGGCCTCTGTACACCCCGTACGCGTTCCAATTACAACAAACCTGCCGAAACCAAACGAACCTTGCGAAAATTATAAATTCACTCTAAACCTACCCTCATTGGAGGAATCCCACGGGATACCTCGGAAAGTCAGGGTAGCTCAGATGGTTAGAGCGCAGGACTCATATTGCATGAGATTGGAAAGGCACTGCGTTTAGGAGGAATCCTGAGGTCGCGGGTTCGATCCCCGCCCCTGACATTCTTGTTTTGTAGGGGGTAAATTCAAAAGCTATGATTCTGTGAAGGTTTGAACCTGGTTATGGTTTCTGTCGAGAAGAAGGTTGTGAAACTTTCCTACCTGCTTTCGGAAGCTGCTTTTTCATCGGGTCTCATTGCTCATTCCGTTAACCGGATCCATTTTCTGGCATTAGGGGTTGAATTTTTGAGATATACCCTCTCCACTGGGTGGCAGACGCTGGTCTTGTTAATTAATCGTGATCGGTCCTTATTTAGGATGATGATGAATGGGACAGACATCTGTGTGGTGGAGGTGCTGGATTTATCGGATTTGAGAGTGGATGATTTTGAAAATGGTCAGTTTCCGACCTACTTTGTTGTGGGTGACCAGCATCCCTTGCTTGAGGAAATCCGTGGTGATGCCTTGGAGGGGGGTTATGAGTTGATGGAGGTTTCATCGGATGGTTTGGACGGGGTACTGAAGGGGTTGGGTGAGGGATTTTTGGCTGAGAAGGGGTTTATTGACTGATCAGGAGAAGTATTCTACCTGTTCGTTTATTGGTAGTCCATATTGGCTGAATAGTTGAAGGAGTCTGTGTATGATGTGTTCGTCATCTGAGTTGACCTCCATTATGGTAGTGGGATTAGTGGTGGTGGGATTTGGGTAGTGTATGTTGAGTGTGCTTGTATAGAAGTCGTCGTCCTTCTGTACGATTTCTTTTTGTAGGTGGCTGATGTTTTCGAGATAGAATTCCTGGATTGAAGTTCGACCGGGTCTCCATTTCCATTTAACGAGTTTGTCATTTGCAATTGCGAATCCGGTTGCAGTTGCATTTTTGTTTAGGTAGTCCCACCAGAGGACTGAGGTTACCAACAAGGCGGTTAGGGCAAGGAGGATTCTGATGGGGTGTAGGATTGGAGGTGTATTCCTCATTGCGTAGAGGATGCCAATGGGAATCCCCGCAAAAATGATGTTGAGGATAAGGAGTGGAATGGCCGGTACAATTCCTTGTTCCTTGTAGTGACGTGGGAGGATAAGATGGATGGGCTGGAGATCATTGTTTTTTTGCAGGAATTCCTCGAAGTTCTTTCTTCCTCTTGATACTATGAAGAGCATTAGTTATGCTTCCACCTTCTGGTATTTTTGCGTATTCTCCCATAATTGGCTGATTGGAGTAGTCATGCCGACTTTCTTCTTTTTGTGGATGATGCCTCATTCACTTCCTTGAAGTTGAGGACTTCAAGTCTTGGATTGGGTTGAACGGCGTAGATCCTTTTTTCCGTGAGTTTCCTGACATGTTCCTCGTTGAAGCCTATGGATGAGAATATAGGGATGAGCTGCTTTCCCTTGAATTCGGGGAACCATTCAAAGAATTCCCCCGAATGGATAAAGGTAGCAAAATTTTCGATATGGTCATCCTTGGGTGTTGTCTTTGTCTCATTAAGAAATACCTTGTCTCCACTGACTGCGATGATATCGAATTCTCTGCTTCTTTTTCCCATTCTCTTTCTTCTGTTGATCATGATATCTTCTGGATAGTCTGCCTTGAACACATTAACGATGATGTTGGGGAAGTCAGGAAGAATGATGTCCTCGACAACAGTTCCAAGACGGTTGGCCAACTCACCCCATTTTTGGTTCAGAGATTTGATATTTCTCTCGGTAAAATCCTTGAATTCCTTCATTTCGTCTTTGAATTCCCTCATCTCGTCCTTGAATTCCCTCATCTCGTCTTTGAATTCCCTCATTTCATCCTTGAATTCCTTCATTTCTTCTGAAAGGCCTGCCAATTTCCTTTCGGTTTGTATATGGAGGTAAGCCAAGTCCCTTATATATTTCTCGATGTTGGTGACTCGTTCCTCAACGATACCCATAGTTTACCTATGCGATGGCTATATTTGAATTTTTGTCTTCAAGGGTCAGGAGCAATGTTTCTGGTGGTGGATGCTAGGTCATGTCTGATATTGTGCAAGGCCTGAGAAATTGGGTCACATGATCTTAGATGGTGTTCTAGCTAATCTCCATGGTTCTTTCGAATGATTGGGTCTCATCATTGATTTTTGTCGCCGAACCATTCTTTTCTGACCTTCTCCCGTTTCTCTTTCTGTCTTTGGTATGCTTTGGGATCCTCTCTCAGAAATTCTTCTTCTAGGGTTTTTACCTGTTCCAATACTGTATTTACCCATTCCTCCAGTTTTTCTGTGATTTCCATGATCAGTTGATCTATTGGTTTAGGTGTATAGATATACTTGAACTTGAATTTTTGCGATGGATCGCCCTTTAGTTTTTTCCTTGTGCAAAGGTTCTTTTGAATCAAATTATTAAGGCCTGTGGTTACCTTGTTTCGGAACCATGCATTTCCTGTATGCTCCATGAGGGTATCTATATCTGTTTCTTGCAATTGGTGAAGACTTACGAGTAATATGTATTCCATATGTTATGAAGAATGCTGATTGCCCGAATTTTGACAGCCCAAAAGACAGTGTTTTTCCCTTTGTTTCCTTGAGAGGGTAGTTTTTGTCAAGTTTTTCTCCTTGACCACATCAATACAATAACTGCGAAAATTCCTCCCGCGATCATTAAGGGTGTATCTTCTGATCGAGTTAATGGAGTCGTTGTTGTTCTTGAAACAGTTGCCCCTGTTGTTGCAGTAATGGTAGGGCTGCGGGTGAAATCAGTATAGCTTCCATCCATTGAAGACTCTGTGGAACTGCTTGTTGCTGAAGATGTCGATTCATTGGTGACTGAACTGCTTGTAGAGGTTGTTGAAGATGTCGATTCATTGGTGACTGAACTGCTTGTAGAGGTTGTTGAAGATGTCGATTCACTTGTGGATGGAATGCTTATTGTAGATGCAGTCGGAGACGACGTGGGGGATAAAATTGTTGAACTGCTGGTCTCTTCTGGATGGATATAGTACAATCGGCTGATGGTCGAATTAAGGTGGATGGGGATGCTGTAATTGTGCCTACCCGACAACATGAGAAACTGCATGCCTGTAAGCTGAAGCGTGGGAATCTTGATCTCCATCTTGGTTGGAGACTTCATGTTCATGGCAATGGGCTCTATCTGCGTGACATTTCCCCTGTACGTGATTGCTGAGATGTTATAATTGGAAAATGGTTGTCTGAACATGTTGACCACCAACGTGGTTGTATCCTCCAATTCCTCTTTACTTTCAAGCCAGAGAATGTTCTTTTCACCCGGGAACTTCTGAATTGAATAATAATATTCTGTCCTGTTGTTTATCCTTGCTGCCACTCGATAGGCGAGATTCTGCTGTTGATGCGGGAATATTGCAATTGCTGAACTGTTGGTGGGGTCATGTCCAGTTAAGTAGAAGGGGTAGGACGTCCAATGCTGTGTCCATATGTCTCCTACTTGAAGCTCAATATAGGTTCTGTTGGGATATGCGGGAATTGTTACCTGTGCATGGGTACTATTGATGGCCTCTGCCACAGGCATTGTTTGTGGTGCAATTTCAAAATCTCCGTCGGGGTTGAGTTTTATCCAATGAGTTGCCGAATTGCCTGCTCCATCTATTGCCTGAATGAACATGTACTTGGTCTTATTTCCATTTGTCTTATAGGTGGCACTAATATTGGTTTCTGCACCACTGGCAGTTAGCTGTTTACTCCATTCCAAAGAATGGATGCCATCATGGGTATATGCCCTTAGGTAGTTTATGTTGGGATCGATGGCAGTTACATTTACCCATTCTCCGTCTGAGAAGGTTTTGCTTGCATTGTATGCTTTGGAATTCACTTCAATCAATGGTGCGGTTCTATCCACACTAAACTGTACTGATCGAGTTTCATTGCTATAAGCTACCGTCAGATTGTAATTTCCCTCTTGCAATCCTTTAAGGAGGTCTCCCGGCTTCAGGTCAACTTGCACTCCATTGAGGTATACTGCTGTAGCATTTTCTGGAGTATATGCAACAGGGATGTTCTCGTCATTGAACACTCCGCCATCATATGGATACTTGATCCATGGTTTCTGAATGAGACCCTTTTGGTGGAGAATGGCCTGTTTGAGAAATGCTCTCAATCCTTCATTGCTGTTTAAAAAGCTAGATGCCCCCCCTGATATGCCGACTGAAAAAATGCCTATGTGGATGATGCTTCCCCCATAAGGACCAAATGGGAATTTTTCATAGATTCTGATACCTCTGTCCGGCTGTTGGAAACTGGATTGCCATGTAGCAATGGTATGCATGTTGGGTGTCACAACAGTGTTTTCTTCATATGAGGAATACCCCTGTCCAATAATAGAATGTCCCATACTGGCTAATTTTACTGCTACGGGGTGAGGATTGTTCCCTGTGCTGTTTACTGCCGCTCCTTGCATAGTTCCTTTCCTAAAGGTGTGGTATCTGCTTCCAATCCAGTCATAATGTTCAAAAGTAGATCTAGTATTCAAAAAGCGGCTCTTGTAGATATCCATCCTAGTTCCGTTTTGACCGTCAAATTCCCACCCATGACCCGCAAAAAGTGCAAGGGAATCTGTTTCCTCATTGTAATCCACTTCTCCGAAAAAGGCATTCCCGTTGAGAATGATCACGTTTCCCCCCGCTTTGACAAATCTTGCCACGTTATGGTACTCCTCAAGAGTTACATATTCATTATGGAAAAAAAGCAGGACGTCATATTTTGGTAATCCTTCTGGAGTGAAGATACCCCCTTTATGTACAACTCGATCATCAATAACGTGGATTTGTGAGTTAGTAAATCCTTCATTCCGCAGGGCGTAGATGGCAGTGCTTTTCATGCTTGTTGCCGTGGGCACATCTCTTACGAGGTAGGACTTGGCATTGAGGTTCGGATTGGAAAAAAACGAATAATAGCCACTATAGGCCGCTCCGGTAAATGTTCGCATGACCAAACCGATTGACAGGCTCTGCATTCCAAATTCTGTCTCGCTGGCAGTAACCTGCTCGTTTGGGAAGGTTGAGCCAAAAGAAATTGCGACTAGTAGGAAAATGATGGTATAGGTCGCCCTGCCCATGCGCATTGATCTGTTTGACCAGTTATTAATTTTTCCTTACGATGGTTCTCTTTTTGTAAATTAATGCAATATCTTGCGTTTTTTCGGTACTGACTTTAACTTTGTAGGAGGTGGTTCTCTCTTTATGCTTCTGAAAGGATGATCCACCCTCTTGAGATTCTTTTTAATCATTCTTTCAATTCCTCGAAATATTCTTACCTCGTCCGGCCCACAGAAACTGTAGGCTATCCCATCTCTGCCCGCTCTTGCAGTCCTACCTACCCGGTGCACATAAGTTTCTGGGGTGTCTGGAAGATCATAATTGATGACATGCGTAATGTTGTCTACATCAATTCCCCGGGCTGCTACATCCGTGGCAACAAGAACTCTGCTTTTTCCAGTTCTGAAGGCATCCAATGCCATTTCTCGGGCTGATTGTGACTTGTTTCCGTGAATGGTTATGGACCTGATGCTATTGCGGTTCAAGAGTCCTGCGACTTTCTCTGCTCCATATTTTGTCCGTGTGAAAATAAGCACCTTTTCTGTATTCGGTTGCAAAAGAAGGTGACGGAGAAGCCCAAATTTCTTCTGTTGCTCCACAAAAAACACAATGTTATCAATGGTCTCAACTGTCCTTCCTGTCCTGTGCACTATTACTTCTATTGGATCTTCCATGAATTGGTGTGAGAGTTTCACAACGTTCGAGGTCATTGTAGCTGAAAAGAGAAGTGATTGCCTTTTTTCCGGCAACATTCTCAGAATTTTTCGAATGTCTCCAATAAATCCCATATCCAACATCCTGTCTGCCTCGTCAAGCACAACTGTCTCAATGGTTTTGAACGATAAATGCCCCTGATTTGCCAGGTCTAGCAACCTTCCGGGAGTCCCAACAACGATATCAGTTCCCTTCTTCAAAATTCTTACTTGGGGATGCTGGGAAACTCCACCATAGATCGTTACATTTCTTACTTTCACGAATTTTCCGTATTCCTCAACCGCATTGGAAATCTGAAGTGCTAACTCACGTGTAGGTGCAACTATCAGCACTCGTGGATTGTGCTTTCTCTTTTCCAAACGAATTTTCTGTAGCAAGGGAAGAACAAATGCTCCCGTTTTCCCTGATCCTGTTTGGGCAACACCAAGCAGATCACGTCCATCCAAGATGATTGGTATGGCTTTTCTTTGTATTTCTGTTGGTGATGTATGGCCAAGACTTGCTGTCCCGTTCACCAATGGCTCAATCAAATCAAGTTCTCCAAAAGTCGTCAAAAAATGATCTCCCAAAATACCAAACAAGTACTCATATCCTTACATCTTCTTCATTTGTTAAAAGGATACAGCTCCTGTTCAAAAAGACCAATTAAAACAAGAGTCGGGAATAATTCCATTCCGCGAAATCAGTTCTTCTTCCGCTTCCTTAACACAAGAACCATCGCCATCAACAATACCGGATAATTCACTGAAGAATTTCCTGTTTCTTCCGTTACTGGTGTTGTAGTGGCACCTGTCTCATTCTTGAGGATACTCTGCGATGCCGGTAATTTCATCTCCGGAACAGGGATCTTTTTCAATCTCCCTATAAACCCTGTTGTTCCGGAATTTCCAATTACATAAAGCGACCCTCCATCCTTGGCAGTCTGTACAATGGAAGAGGATGAATTCCCCATCCGTTTCACTGTTCCATCACCAATATCAAGCAAAGCAACGTATGAGGCATTGTACAGGGGTTCATACATAGTCACTGCCACACTGTCATTGACTTGGACGACATCTTGCATGTGATTGTAATATACCTTGTCTTTCCCCGGTCTGACAAATCCACTGACCCAAATCGGAGAGAAATCCGCATCCATCCGGACAATCATCCGAAGATAGGGGATTTCATAATCGAAAGGATATGACCGACTTATATTGTACGAATACAGATTGTCAACATCTGCATATTTCTCCATACCTGCAACATAGACATCTTTTGCAATAACAAATGATCCATCATCCAGCAATTCCATCTTGCCTGAGGAAAACCACGAGTTTAGATCATTCACAAGAAAACTATCCTGAAACACAAAGTGCGTGTGCAGAAGCTCTCCATCGAGCGAGAATTCAGTCATCACCAGATTATACACCCATTCTTCCTTCCATGCCTGATCTCCTTCCGCAATGGGAAAGTTGAATGATTCTGAATAGCCCGAAATGATAAGAGTATCATTTTTCAATATCATGCCAATCGGAATGTCCGGGAATATTCCTCCTATGTATGTACTCCATGAAAGTGTCCCGTCTGCGGTGAACTTGCTCAAAAAGAAGTCCTCCCTATTCCTCCAATCACGGTTTCCAGGATTGGGTTGAAAAGCATTTTCTGTCGTAGGGAAGTTGTATGAGGTGGTAAGCCCGAACACATAGAGATTCCCATCGTTGTCAACTGCAATATCACGTACACTTTCCATCGAATCACCCCCCATCACCCAAGACCATTGCGGAACTAGATTTGAATTCAATTTCACTATCAGAATGTTGAAATCAATGTAGTATGGCTCATCTGGAACATTCGCACTAAGATTCGCAGGAACCAAAATGACATCCGCGACGAAATAATATTCACCCATGGAACCTTCTACAATTCTTGCATTAGCTATCCTTCCTTCATGAGCTGGATCCATTGTCCATGAAGGATAATTAAGCATTACCTCTGCCAAAAGGGTTCCATTGCGATGCCTTTTTTCCAATGTGAAGGCATTTCCTACGTGACTCTCTAGATCATGCTTCATGATTGTGATATATGAATCATTCAAAAAAAGAACATCAACAGTCATCGATCCATTAAATTGCATGCTTGTATCAAAATCAACTGCAAATACATCCAGATGAATGACTGCTGAATAAGGCTCTCCTGAAATATTCAATGTCAATAATAAGGGTATGAGAAGCAACACCTTACGCATCAAAATCACCAATAGTAAAAATTGTGAACAACGCATCTATAAGATTCATAAGAATCTTGATATGCCTTATATACATCAACCCAGCCCCAACCAAGATAATGGTTCCAAGCCATCCCTGTGTTGGCCTTTAAAGTTGAAATGATGTTTGGTACAGAGGGGTAAGTCAATGGATCACCACATGTCTTCCTAGCCGCAAGTCTTCCTTCAAGAAGCATGGCCACTGCTGCTGCAAAATAAGGGGCACTATAGCTTGTTCCGCGATTTTTAACCCAAGATAATTGATGAGTTCCTAAGGTATCAATTATTGTTGGTCTTACAATAGGAACATATTCGCCGGGCATGGCGAAATCAACACTTCCTGCCATGTCTTTATATGTGTCTCCCCATGCTGAAAACCATGATCGTTGACTGGTATTATGATTAACGGATGCAATTGCATACCATTCTGGATAAATTTGCGGGTAGAAATAATATCTTCCATCCTCCAATCGAAGATTATATGCATAGGGATGATTTCCACCTGCAACTACCATGGTGACTCCCATATTAAATAATTGGGTGAAAAAACTAGTTGTTGTAACTGAAAAACCAGTTGGGAAATTTGCAGACATTGAAATAATCCGAATATTATAGGTCTCTCGGTTTTGGATAATCCAATTGAATGGGTCTTTGCTGGAATCATAAGTGGTCGGAAACAAAAGGAACCCTAATTCTCTTGTAAATTGGCTTCCTGGTTCGTCATTCATTGAATCAATGTCAATGAAAACAACTCTAGCATCCCTATAAATCGTTCCAAGGGCGGTTAATACACCTACCGCATGGGTAATGGGATGCTTTGGATAAACTTCATGGCTATTGTCGTTGGGTATTTTTGTATCATAATAATCTGGTATTTGATCATAGGAATCAATTCCTTCACTACCAGTTTCAATGATTTGACCAGTATCCTTATCGTAGAAAACATATCTCACAATATCGACTCTAGCATAGGGATTTGTTTCTAAATAATGCCATTGCAATGGTGTCAATCCGTCATCCAGAACCGCAATTGTGAAGTCATGTGTGAGTTGAGGATTTGAGGCAATTAAGTCATCACAATTCACGAAAATTAGGGCTCCATGAGTACATGATTTCACCAACTCGGGATCAACTGACGGATATCCGCCAATGGTTCCCAAATCGTTCAGGCTTGAAATTCCATTTTGGACGGATGAAATAGGAATTCCAATTGATAATCCAAAAATCAAGCAAATCATCAATAATCCTTTCAACCTACGCGAAAGCATAGGTCGTGCAGAAAAAAAAATATAAAAATGTTTTCATTAGTTCGCACTTTGTGCAAAAATATGCGCGTGTTTTTTGAAATACCAAACCTATCTGTCCTGAAATTGACTTTTTTCATAAAAAATAAAGCTTGGATGATGTGTTGAAAATCCAATTCACCTTCAAACAGAAAGCTATGATTATTTTTTTAAAAACTAAATACTACATAAAATTAGTACGTATCAACCTCATACTGCATACGGAAAAAATCGCAGGGGTCGCCCAGCCTGGTCAACGGCGCTAGGTTCAGGGATTTCGCGCAGATGCTCGAAAGGTGAAACTCCTAGTCCTTTAGAGGTTCGTGGGTTCAAATCCCACCCCCTGCATTTTACCTGATGAACTCGTCAAGCTGTACGAGTGGATCAGAAGGATTTCATTAATGGGCATTTCCGATCATTTATAGATTCTGTTCCTATTTTTTCTGTTAATGATTATGGCTATTGCAAGGAAAAATCCCATTCCGAGAGGAACTGGATATTGGACAGATGGTGTGGAAAGAGGTTGTGTTAAAGTACTGTTTTGCATTGGTGAAGTCGATTCCATGGATGTTGTAACTGTTATTGCAGGAGGTTCATATTTTATGATGGTTCGTTCAATGGATATGTTGTGGTTTGTTTTCCAAGTTCCTACACGGATTAAGTCCAAGGCGTTGGTGGTGTTTTGAACCTGATATATCGCATACTCTCCATTGATGTTGTCACCAAATTCATCGAAGGTAATGTTTCCTGATACTCCCTGATAGTTTGTTCCAACTTCACGTATTTGGTTTTTGACACTAATCCCGACTGTATCATTTGCGGCAATTATTGCTTTTCCTGCTATCATTGTTGCATCATATGCATTTGGAGCATAAGGAATGGGATCAGATTGATAACGTTCTCTGTATCTTGAATTAAATTCAGCAGAAGAATTGGAGGCTATTGATGTTGCTATGAGTCCTAAGACATATTTTTCGTTTTGTAGTTTGTCAAAGATAATTGGAGAGACAAGTGCATCGATTCCTATAATTGGCACGTTTACTCCCAGTTCCCTCAACTCTGTTATAAGCTCTGCTCCATCTTCATGGAAAGTGATCATATAGATTCCTTCAGGGTTTGCTTCTTTAATTTCAATTGCAAGTTCGGTTAAATTAGTTTGAAACTCCTCATAGGTCTTTGAGAAGACAACATTGTTGTCCGGATCATTTGAAAGGAAGGCACTTGTAAAATTCGTAGAAATGCCCCTTACGTACATATTGCTAATTCCGACGACCGCAATCTGATCAATTCCAAAGAGATAATCTGCAATATCTGCGCCTGCAATTCCTTGGTAGATATCGGAAAGCGGGATTCTGAAGAAAAAGTCATTATCGTCTGCATTGGTTAGTCCTGGTAGTGGATGCATAGCTGATCATTGGTATTTGATTGTCTCTTGCCATCTCTATTGCTGCAAGTGTCACGAATGAGGCGGCAGCACCCACTACAACAGACACATTTTCTACAATGAGTGCTTGCATTGCATCTCTGACCCCGTTGGTAGAAGTTTTCGTATCTTCTACAACGAGCTCGAATTGAAATGTAGTGTTGAGTTCATTGAGATCCTCGATCGCAAGTGTCGCTGCATTTAGCCATCCTTGTCCAAATGATTCGAGTGCCCCAGTCAGTGGGGTGAGCAGTCCTATTCTTGCAATTATCGGTTGAGCTTGTGAGACATTTTGTTCGGCATGTACGGAGACTGCTGTCATCACAAGTATAATTGCGAATGTGAGCGCTGTTGCCCTTTTCATCACTCCTTTTTCTGCAAATGTACATAAAAATGTTTTTTGGTTATCGGAGGAGGGTGAACCCTGGATAGAGAGGAAACTGTTGGCACATTTCCTTAACGGCAAGTTTGACACTTTCTAATGTTCCTTTGTCTTCTGGATGGGAAAGTGTCTTGACGATGAGTTCGCCGATTTCTTTCATTTCAGACGTCCCCAACCCTCTTGTCGTAAGTGCTGGTGTACCTATTCTAATACCTGAGGGATCGAATGGGCTTCTCGTATCAAATGGGATCATATTCTTGTTGGTGAAGATTCCGACCGTGTCAAGGATCTTTTCAGCTTGTTTACCTCCAATTCCGTATTTGGTGATGTCAAGAAGGAGGAGATGGTTGTCTGTTCCTCCTGTGATGACATCTGCACCGTTTTCAATGAGAGATTCTGCGAGTGTTTGCGCATTCTTTTTAATGCTTTTTGCATATTCTTTAAAATCTGGTTGAAGAGCTTCCTTGAAGCTAACCGCTTTTGCAGCGATGATGTGATCCAGTGGCCCTCCTTGCATTCCAGGAAAAACGGCGCGGTTGACAGCCGTTTCATGCTCTGCTTTTCCCATGATTATTGCTCCTCGTGGACCTCTGAGTGTTTTATGCGTGGTTGTGGTTACAATGTCACAATGGGGGACGGGATCAGGATGTTCTTTTGCAGCAACAAGCCCAGCAATATGGGCAATATCTGCCATAAGATAGGCGTCTACTTCATCTGCAATCTCCCTGAAATGCTTAAAGTCGAGTTCACGGGGATATGCCGAGAATCCTGCAAGGATGAGTTTCGGTTTAACCTCTTTTGCAATTCTGAGTACCTCATCCATGTCGATCATTTTGGTCTCTTTGTCGACTCCATAAAAATGGAAGTCATAGAACTTCCCTGAAAAATTGACCTTGTGACCATGTGTCAAGTGTCCTCCTTGGTCGAGAGACATGCTGAGGATTTTATCTCCCAATTCAAGAAGAGCAAAATACGCTTCCATGTTGGCAGTTGACCCGGAATGCGATTGCACATTGACAAAATCGGCACCAAACAATTTCTTGGCTCGATTAATTGCAAGCTGTTCTGCAATGTCGATAAACTCGTTTCCTCCATAATATCGTTTTCCAGGATAACCTTCCGAATACTTGTTGGTTAGGACGGATCCCATGGCTTGGAGAACTGCCTTTGATACGTAGTTCTCTGAGGCAATCATTTCCAATCCATCCCGTCCTCTATTGAGCTCATTGATCATGACGTCAAAAATTTCCTTGTCAGCCTGTTCGATGTCTGACATGAACCAGTTGTGAAACATCAAGCTTTATGATTCTGGCACATTGTTTAAAAATTCGCAAAGTTCTGCATTTAAATGGTTAATTTTTGGTCAAGGTCTTCAAACGATCCATTTGCCTTTGCCTTAAGAAAAATTGTACGAATAAGCTGTTCAAAAGCTGTTTGGCAGGCGAGAACCTCGATTTTTCTATCTTTCAGGTCATCATCGCCAATCCATGAAGCAAGGATATCAATCATCTCTGAAAGGGAAATGATTGAATTGAAGTATGCAAATGCAATGAGGGCTTCGACTCCATCAGCAATTTTGTCCCTTTTGAAACGGTTGGGAAAGTACCTAATAAGACCTGTATCTCTGGCTGCATTGGTGAGTGCCCGATCCCAGACATGTATTGATCCTCCTTTTCCCTTGATCCCTATCCTCATGGTGGTATAGACAAAATTGGTGAGAAAGTCCCCTATTTGAGCCAGATCTGTTGACTTAACCACTTCTCTAATGCTTTTGGAGCTCAATATTCGCTCAAGATGGGGTAATGCTTTCTTATTCGGGGTATGCATTTTCAAACGCCGTTCGGAATTGCTCATTGATCTCCTTGAGCCTACGAGCTGCATCAAGGATGATTTCAACAGGATTTGTTCCTTCCCTAGTCTCGATCTGAAAGATAATGGTTTCCTCAAAGGTTTGATCACGGCTATATCCACACATGAGAACGTCATCATTTTTGATAATCTCTTCCTTGAGCAGGTTGTAAAGCGTATGAGGCTCGTCATTGATTCTGAGCTTTAGATAGTTGCCGGCTTTTTCGAGGATCTTGATTTCCATAAATAACTCGTACTTCTGCAGTTTATATGTATTCTTTTGGATATCGTTTATGCACTAGCTACGGGTAGTTCCACAAGCTCTTTGATTCGGTCAAATGAGGCCAAATATTGGGTTTCATTCTCAAAGAAGAACTTTTCGCCAAATGCAGGCTTGAGCTCATCCAACCAAATGGCATTTTCATCATACTTCGCGAAGAATGGTTTCCCAACCCAATCAGGATTTCTTCCTTGTATGAACCGAAGAGTGAGAACTTTTTCATTGCCGACCTGTGCTGGACCCGTTACTTCAACCTTGCCCCATGTCGTAGACATGGATGGTCCCCTAACGGTTCTGCAGACGCCACTGACTTTACGGTATGCGTTGAAGAAAATGTCCCATGCTTTGACAAGGGGAACCTTGAAGTAATGTTGGGCTCCAGTGTCTCTTGCGATAAACATGTAATAGGGTACCATTCCCATGTCAACCTGCATTCTCCACATCCGTGCCCATACTTCTGGATCTGCATTGATATGGTTCATGACAGGTGATTGTGTCCGAATGACCGCTCCAACGTCTCTGAGATTTTGTGTGGCTTCCTTGACCGCGTTGGTTTGAAGCTCCCTATAATGGTTGAAATGAGCCATGATTGCCAAATGCTTGCCGCTGTCCGAAATTTCCTTGAACAGGTCAAGATATGCAGAGCCTTCAGAGGTCATGTCTGTTAATTTATAGGGCCAATACGCTAAAACTTTGGTTCCAATTCTGATGGTCTTTACATGCGGGATTTCAAGTATCGGTCTGATGTATTCCGCAAAAACATGGGGCTTCATTACCATGGGATCACCCCCCGTGAACAGGACGTCTTGGACTTCTTCATGTTCAGTAAGGTAATCCACCAACTGTTGAACTTCTTTATTTGCAAATCTGAACTCTTCAATTCCTACAAATTGAGACCATCTGAAGCAAAATGTACAATAGGAGAAACAGGTTTGACCATTTTTTGGAAAGAAGAGTACCGTTTCTCGATATTTGTGCTGCATTCCCATAATAGGCTCACCATTTATCATCGGTACATTATGCAACTTCTGACCTGCGGGATTGGGATTCAATCTACGGCGGATCTCATTTGCAGTGGCTTCTATCTCTTCTTTGGAACCAGATTCAAGTATTTTCTTCATTCTCTTGTAATCATCCGGTAATAACATTCCCCGTTGAGGAAAGGTGAGTTGGAAAATAGGGTCATTGGGAATATCTGTCCAGTCAATCAGTTCATCAATTACGTAGCTGTTGACCTTGAAGGGGAGTACATGTCCAACCACTTTGATGGCCTCGATGATATCGGAACCGAGCCCTTTCATTTGTTCGATTTGTTCAAAATTCCTTAGAGTATAGCCTTTGTACTTCAGACTGTTCATTCCGTCATCACCTCAAAATCAAAAGATGTGCGGGAAAAAGATATGATTTCCAACGTAAAAATTGAAGATCCCGCAAATTAGATTAATTTGCATATATCTTTCCGAAAAACGGTATAAAAAAATTATGATTTTTCATTTTTATGAAATGAATGCCTAATTGGTCTGGAATTTGGTGGCAAGTTCTACAAGGGCTCGAACCGGAACCCCTAGATTCCCTTTAGGTTTGTAACCGCTTTCTGAGGATGCCCATGCCATTCCAGCGATGTCTAGATGTGCCCATCTTTCCCTTTCAACAAACTCACCAAGGAACATGGCTGCTGTGATTGATCCGGCAGGTCTTCCTCCTGTATTTTTGATATCTGCAATTGTGGATTCAATTTGTTTCCGATACTTCTTGTCAAGCGGCATCCTCCAGAATGGTTCTCCTGCTTTCTTCCCTGCCTCTTCAAGCTCTTTCCAAAGATCATCACTGCGAGTGAAAGTTCCAATGTAATGGTCGCCCAATGCAATCATCATCGCTCCTGTAAGGGTTGCAATGTCTATAATGGTATGTGGATCATAGGTTTTTTCAGTATAGACAAGTGCATCTGAAAGAATCATGCGCCCTTCTGCATCCGTGTTGTCAACTTCAATTGACTTCCCATTTGAGGCAAAAACCACATCGGATGGTTTCGTTGCATGACCTCCTGGCATGTTTTCTGTCAATGGGGCAACACCGACGGCATTGATTGGTATTCCCAGTTTGGCAATGGCAAGGATGGTCGCAATAGTAGCCGCCGCTCCAGAACAGTCTCCTCGCATGGCTCCCATGTTTGTGCTGGGTTTAAGCGAAATACCTCCTGTGTCGAATGTAATTCCTTTTCCAACAATGGCCAAAGGCTTCTGATCCTTTTCACTCCCTTCGTATTCAATGACAAGAAACTTGGCAGGTTCATCAGAACCCTTGGCAACGGATAGGAATGCTCCCATTTTCTGTTCCTCAGCCCATTTCTCGTCATAGGCTTTCACTTTGACGTTATCCACTCCTTTGAAGGCCTTGATAGTTTCTTCGACAAAGAATGTGGGTGTTGCCACATTGGATGGCAGTTCTCCAAGCCTTCTCGCAAAATTTTGGGCTTCTGCAATAATTTTGCCCTTTAACCAATCCTCAATTTCCGAAGCATTTCCAGAAAAGATGATCTCATCAAGCGTCGGTCGTTTGTCTGGATTTAATGTCTTAAGTTCATCAAACCTATAAAGACCAAGAAAGACTCCTTCTGCTGTTGCTTTTGCGTTTCCAAGGGAGGTTATTCCAACAGTTTTTGCACCATTGTCTCGAAGCAGTTTCACACCATTTGCCGCAGCAATTCTTATGTCTTCTTCGGTCAGTTCTTCCTTTTTTCCAAGCCCCACAGCAGCAATCATGGGTGCTTTGAAACCATCTACATTGAAAAGGAGTCTTTTCTGCCCTGTCTTTCCCTCAAACTTCCCGATTGAAAGGTGCTTTTTCAAGTCTCCGAACTGGGCTGTAAGATCGTCATAGACTCCAACAACAACTCCATCCGTCTTCAGTTCTTGAAGTGAGGTGTTCTCTTCTCTGCTTTGCATAGACTAAAGGTTTTGGTTTGGCTTTAATGCTTTTTCTTTCCAGAAGTTTCTGAATCACCTTTCTTTTGCTTAGTGTTGGAAGAATTCATCCCTACCTAAAAAAGTTAAAAAGGTGAGGCATCCAATCGAACTTGTGATCATTGATTCCTCTGCGATTTTTGGCATACCCTATGATGTCTTTGCCATTTCGGTGCTCTTTAGCATAGCTGCCCAAATTGTCGTTTTCGCGATTTCCTTTCGCTCTAACGGAAGGAATTCTGTCGTCCACAAAATCATCTCCCGAATATCTGTCTCAATCTACCCATTGGTTCTCTTTGGTTTAATCCTTGCCTATAATACTGGCTCAAATTTTTCAACACAAACGGATGAAGGACAAATTTCTGATTCCTTTACCAGTGTCATCTTTGGTACAATTATCGGAATTGGCGGAGCATATTGGGTATTTGCACGAGTAAAAGAGACGCTTGAAATTTATTTCGATTCACTTAATGAAGTCTCTTCATCCTTGGCCGAAGGTAACTTGGAGGTTCCTGAAGCATTGCTTGACACGAATTCAACGGATATCCTTGGTCCATTCTATGCTGGTTTTGTAAGCATGGTTAACGAATTGAAAGATATGATTAAGGAAATCTCATCCGTTGCAGCAAGAGTGGCAAGCACCGCGGAGGAAATTGCTGCATCAAGTTCTGAAATTAGTTCAAGCAGTGAGGCCATTTCCTCAATCATGGAAAATATCTCACAGGGCACACAGGAACAAGTCCAACGAGCAAATGATGCCAAACGATCCTATGAAGAGCTTAACAAGATTATTAATGCTTCATTCGATAGAATTGAACAGGTTCTCGATCTTACTCTAGAAATATCTGAGGAAACAAACCTCTTGGCTCTGAATGCTGCTATTGAAGCCCAAAGGGCAGGAGAGGCTGGAAGAGGTTTTGCTATCGTTGCCAAGAATGTTCGGAGATTGGCTGATGATTCCCGCAACTATGCTGATGAAATTGATCGTGTGATCAAGGAGATTCAATCTGAAATTCAGAAAGGACAAGAAATGATCTCACGTGCAATTGAAACCATTTCTGATGTGAGTGAAGATGTTGCTTCCTCCTCTGAGGAAGTCGCCGCCTCGGCAGAAGAACAGACTGCAACAATGGAAGAACTTGTTGCTGCAACTTCAGAATTATCCTCGCTGGCTGCCAATCTCGAACTCAGGGTTCAAAAGTTCAAATTCAATGAATGAGCTCTTTTTTCAGACATGTCGCAATCCCAATATGTTTAAAATCAGATGAAAAAAGCCATTCATATCAATGGAAGTTACTGACACCCCCTCATCACGTTCTATCTATTTTTCTCCCCGTTTTTGGTTAACTGTCGTCATTATGGTTGTCATAGGTGTCCTTCTCATCAAAAGTGTAGGCTTGGAAACTTTGATTATGAACGTAATTTCTGTTTGGCCGTGGGGGGTGGCTGCCGTTTTCACAGTTTACACCATTGTTATGCTTATCAGAACTTATCGATGGAAAGTTCTCCTTTCAACCAATGGGGTTCAAGTTTCTTTCTCCCTTCTTGCCAAGGTGGCTTGGATGGCTTGGGCACAGAATGGTGTTCTTCCAGCTCGTCTTGGTGAAGCCTCACGTCTGGTGATCTTGAAATCCTATGGTGTGGGATACTCAAAGAACACAATCGCGATCGCATTGGAAAAATTTTTCGATCTTATCGGCTTAGTCTCAGTAGTCGGTCTCATGAGTGGTCTAATTGCATTTTATCATTTAGATGTAACCGAGGTCAAAGGTCTGCGAACAACCCTTTATGTTTTGTTAGGTCTTATTTTCACCGGATTTTGCCTTCTCTTCCTTGTATTTAGGTACTCCGAATTTTTCATTTCAACACTTGAACGCACTTCTTTCACACGAAAATTCGCTCCTCTCCTAAAAGACGTTTCTTCCTCGATTTCTCACCTTTCTCAGAACAAATGGCAATTTCTATTGTTGCTTCTCCTCTCCATTCTTCAATGGTTGACAGAATCCCTGACCATCCTTGCAGTTGCCCTGATTCTTGGTGTCCCCAATCAACCGGTCTTCATCCTTTTTGCAGCTGTCATAGGATATGCAACATATATTCTCCCAGTAACTCCAGGATCATTTGGTCCTTTTGAATTTTTTGTCGGTCAAATCCTGATGTTCTTGATCGGAATTCCTTCCCCTCTTGCACTAAGCGTACCTATTGTTTCCCATATTCTTGTGGTTCTTTATCTTGCCTTGACAGGGATCCTTTCTTCGATTAGTCTTCCTCCGCGAATGGAAAATAATGGGAATCTTGAAAAATAGGCAAGTAATCGCCGAAGCTCCAAAAAAACGTTTTTGAATTCAATCCTTGTTTTTAACTCATGAGTGAAATGATTATGGTCGATGATTATGCCATCGCTACAGATCGCATGTACCTAAAGACCCATGAATGGGTGAAACAGGTCGATGAAAAGACCTTTCTGATTGGCATCTCTGATTATGCACAAAAAATGCTTCATGAGATCACCTACGTTCAGTTCGAAGATGTTGGCGAAGAATTCCAGAAAGAGGAAGTTATTCTTGTAGTAGAGGCATTGAAAGCATCTGGTGATATTTATGCCCCATTTGATTTGAAATTGGTCGAGGTCAATGAAATCTTGGAGGAAGAACCAGAAAAGATCAACCAGAGCCCTTATGAGGAGGGATGGCTTGCCAAGGTTGAAGCCCTTTCAGATGACCGTTCAAGCTTGATTTCTCCGGAAGAATATGCTGAAGTAGTAAAGAAAGAGCTTGAAGAGGCTTAATTGCGAATTTATTGAATGCAAATTATCCAAACGCGACGGATGCGATGCATATTTTCATAAAAATAGTTAAGATGTTTTCATTGTGCCCGAAAATAAAAAACCAGAGGAGTTGATAAAAAGCAAAACTATCGCTCCTTACCAATCCTATTTAGGCGTCAGTCCCCAAGAGGTTGGACAGATGCTTTCGGAACTAGGTCTCCAATCAACAATGGATCTGTTCTCCGACGTTCCTTCCCATCTCCTATTGGAAGATCCATTGAAAATTCCGGGACCCTACTCAGAATATGAATTGGATCGTATCTTCCGGGAAATTGCCAAGAAAAACAGAACTGATCTAAAGCCGTTCTTGGGTGGAGGTGTCCGCCAGGTCTATGTTCCTGCATTTCTTGAAGAACTTATGCGACGTGGCGAGATCTATACCGCTTATACCTCTTATCAACCAGAAGTAGCCCAAGGAATGCTCCAAATGATTTATGAGTACGAATCGATGATCGCTGAACTTACTGACATGGATGTGGTCAGTGCATCACTCTATGATTGGGGAACCGCACTTGGAGAAAGTGCCCGAATGATGGCACGCATCAAACGCCGAAATGGCATTCTTGTGGCTCATCCCATTTCACCCCGAAGATTGGACGTCTTGAGATCGTATACCGAACCTGCCGATATTCATGTTACCGTAGTTGATTCACAAGGAGATTATGATTTTTCGACTCTTCAAGAGTTGATTGAAAAAGATGGAGCAAAAGAGAAAAAATCTCGTGAATTTGCTGGTCTCTATCTTGAAGTTCCTACATTCCATGGCGTTCTCAGCGATAAAGTCGAGGAACTCATTTCCATTGCCCACGAAAATGATATTCTGGTGACTGTTGGTGTGGACATGATTTCCTTAGGAATATTGAAACCCCCTTCATCCTATGGTGCCGATTTCGTCATTGGTGAAGGACAAGTCTTTGGAAATGCCTTGAATGCCGGAGGACCACTTCTTGGTATCCTTGCCATGAATTTTGATCGGAAAAAGATTCAAAACTTTCCAGGAAGGCTGGTGGGGAAGACAACCGAATTGGGGTCTGACCATCCTGGGTACTGCATTACCCTTTCAACAAGAGAACAGCATATTCGACGTGAAAAAGCGACAAGCAATATTTGTTCAAATCAGACCCTCATGGCAATCAATGCAGGCATATACCTCGCAAGTCTCGGACCTGAGGGACTTCGTGAATTGGCCCAAGGATTGATGGATCGTGCACACTATTTGATGAATGGACTTAAGGGAATTGCCGGCGTTAATATTCCCTATTCCAATGTATTCGCTGAATTTTTGGTTGAATTTGAAGGGATTTCCCATGAACAATTGGAGAAGCATTGCATGAATCATGGTTTCATTCCAGGAATCAAGATTGATGGACCTGGTTGCAAAAGATTGGTGGGTGTGTCCGATATCTTCCATCGAGATGATCTCGATGAGTTTGTGAATGTTATTCGGGAGGTGATGTCATGATTGAGAAAAGAGTACAGGCTAAATGGAATGAACCTCTGATCACTGATCTTGGAGGATCTGGTCGACGAGCCTTCATCCCTGAACAGGCCGATGTTCCTTCAGTAGAACTTCCAAAAGGATGGGCACGAAAATCCTCCCCAAAACTTCCTGAAGTTTCTGAACTTGAATTGGTACGCCATGTGGTAAGACTTTCCCAAATGATTCATGGCGTCGATGTAGGACCATACCCCTTGGGTTCCTGTACTATGAAATACAATCCCAAAATCAACGAAAGAATTGCTCGATTTGAGGGATTTGCAAACATTCATCCTGATACCCCTGTCGAAGCCATGCAGGGTATCATTGAGGTATACTATCGAATGCAGGAAGCTCTCAAAACATTAACTGGATTTCATTCTGTTACGCTCCAACCCCCCGCTGGTGCTTCCGGAGAATTTGTCGGTACTCTAATAATGAGGGCATATCACCGTAGCAGAAATGATCACAAAAGGAATACCATTCTCATTCCTGATTCCGCTCATGGGACGAATCCGGCAAGTGCAGCCATGGCTGGTTTCAAAGTGTTGGAAATTCCCTCCAATGAATATGGAACCGTCGACATGGATGCATTGGATGCAGTTTTGGATGATTCCATTGCGGGATTGATGATTACAAACCCCAATACCTTGGGAATTTTCGAAAAGGATATTGAAACCATCAATAAAAAAGTGCATGAAGCAGGTGGCCTGACCTATCTTGATGGTGCTAATTTCAATGGAATTGTGGGTATCATCCGTCCTGTTGATATGGGATTCGATATTATGCATATGAACCTCCATAAAACATTTACAGGACCCCATGGAGGTGGAGGTCCTGGTTCTGGACCTGTTGGAGTTATTGAACCTCTTGCAAAGTTCCTTCCTGTTCCTTTGGCCGGATTTGATGGTACCAAATATTATTGGGATTATTCCCATAATGAAACCAGTATTGGAAGAGTCCATTCTTACAATGGTAATTTTGGTATCGTGCTCCGAGCCTTGGCGTATATCTATCGAAATGGCGGAGAAGGGCTCCGAAAGGTATGTGAAACCGCTGTGTTGAATGCAAACTATCTCATGAAAAAGGTGCAGGGTATACGTGGCTTAACTGTTCCCCGTGCTCCCGGCATCCCCAGAAAGCATGAATTTGTTGCTTCAGCTCTTCCAATGCTCAAAGAGACCAAAATCTCTGCAAATGACATTGCCAAAGCAATGTTAGATTATGGTATACATGCGCCCACTGTCTATTTCCCCCTCATTGTCAAGGAGGCCTTGATGATTGAACCTACAGAATCCGAAACGTTGCAGGGACTCAACCAGATCTATGAGGTTTTACAAATCATTTCTGATGAGGCTTATAATTCCCCTGAAACTGTTATGAAGGAACCTACCAATACTTCATCAGGTCGTCTTGATGAACTTTCCTTAGCTAAAAAACCTGTTCTCAGTGAAAAAATGGCTAAATGATCAAATTGCCTTGCGAACAACTGAATCATGGTAACCGATAATTACTTTATAATATCCCTTGAGTTCCTCATCTACTTTTGGGTCTCCTGTATCGATATATAGAATTGGTGTATTTGCCATCTTCACAGGCGTGGCAAAAATCCTTATACCTCTTTTTCCAATTTTATGTATCAATTTTGGAGGAATCTGCCTATTCCCTCTTCCAAAAAGATGTCCCTGTTGCCCAATAGGTGTTACCCATATTTCATCTGCATCTATTTCTATCAGCTCCTCATAACTGGCATCTGCTATGACTCTTCTTCCGTCTTGAAATACGTCAACTCCTAAAAGGGATTTCTCAAGATCCATTGCTCTAAAAATCTCAAATAATGTACTTCCTCCACCAACCAGAATTGTACCTTTCAGTAAATTTTCTTCTTCAATTCTTTGAGCTATTCCCTCAAACAGTTCTGGACTTTCACTTGAATGAAACGTTGATTTGCTTTGCTGAACTCTTTCAAAGACTGGAATATAGGCTGCATGGACTGTCTTCGGACGAATTATCCCTTTCCGGTAGGCTTCTTCATCCAAATCTTCTATTTCGGTCAATTTCACCTCTCCAGTCCATTCTTGGAGGAAACTTCCCAAATCTTCAGGTCTGTGAAGAAAAACCCCTGAGAAAATCTTTACACCGGCAGGTATTCCTAGTATGGGAACCTTCGCTGGATAACCAATCTCACTAACATCCGCTGCTGTCCCATCTCCTCCAACAAAAACAATGATATCGACTTCTTCCTCTATGAGCTTCTTTGTGGCCTCTTTTGTATGTTTTGGCTTACTTCTGATTGGCATTC
Source organism: uncultured archaeon (assembly GCA_964645535.1). GTDB lineage: Archaea > Asgardarchaeota > Heimdallarchaeia > Heimdallarchaeales > Kariarchaeaceae > WAKA01. The sequence goes on from CAZYCQ010000011.1 coordinate 30,534, forward strand.
GATAGACTAGTTTTCCAAATTCACTGAATTCTTCATTGGTTACCACCCAATCAGCCAAATTATTATTGACTGTTTTCAAGGCTCGATGAGCTATATCCATTGCTTCACTTGGGTAACCCTCTAAAAGTATGTTCCATGCCTTTTCGATGTCATCCGTTCCTTTCCAGGCACGTTTCGCTCCAATTCCTGCAATTGGATTTACTACAAAACCGATTTTCACCAAAAGCTGCTTTGCTTCTTAGCTGAAAACCTTACGGATTGTCTCCCCTACATGTTGCCGTTCCTTATCTGTCAGACTTGGCACAATGGGAATCTCAAAGTGGTTTGGACCTATCTGTTCTGATATAGGGCAATGGACCTTTGAATATTCTGGATATTTGATACATCTGCTCCATCTCCATTCCTGTATCTTTCTGAAGTTTTCCTGTTGGTAACTCAATGTCGAATAGATGGGTCGTGCCATGACATTTTGTTCCTTGAATTTTTCAATTGCATCTGATGGTTTGACCTTTGAATTCCGTGTATCTATGGCGAAAATGTAATCTGCGTGTGTAAATCCTTTGGGGATGTGTTGATAATCAATGTCATCAATGTCATCGATAATTTTCCTATAATGGGCTGCATTCATGGATCGTTTCTTAAGAAGATCTGGTAGTCTATCCATCTGTACTGAGGCAATTGCACCCTGAAGATCGGTCATCCTGTAATTAAACCCTACCCGGACATGCTTGTATCCTCCTTCAAGTGTCCTCCCATGGTTTTTCAAGGATTCAACTTTTTCCGCTAGTTCTTCATTGTTAGTGACAACCACTCCTCCTTCCCCTGAAATCAGGTTTTTGGTTGCATAAAGGGAAAATGTTGCAATATCTCCAAAATTGCCGGCATGAACCCCGTCAATCTTTGCACCATGTGCCTGTGCCGCATCTTCGATCAGAATCAGATTTTTATCATCTGCAAGATCTCTGAATGCTTTCATGTCTGCTGGCAATCCGAAAATATGGACTGGCATGATTGCCTTTGTTTTCTCTGTTATGGCCTCTTCAACCTTCTCTGGATCAAGATTCCATGTGTCCGATTGGACGTCGACGAATTTTGGTACTGCTCCTACAAAAAGAATTGAATTTGAAGTGGCAATGAACGTAAATGGAGTAGTTATCACCTCATCGCCCGGTTGTAAACCTACTGCCTCCATTGCTAAATGAAGTGCAGCTGTACCATTTGCACAGGTAATGGCATGCTTGACACCAGTAAACCGCTGAAATTTCTCCTCAAACTCTTTCGAAAATTTTCCTTCAATCAACCTTTTAGAATCAAGTACCTCCAAAACTGCTTCTCTCTCCTTTTCAGTGAGAGAAACATCCACAAAGGGAATAACCCGTTCGTTCATTGTGATACACGTAGCTTAATTGTATATTACGTTGTTCATTCATTCGGAAATTTTAAGGAAATTCATGAGACTGTTATGTCCAATTCTTTGTTTCCTGCCCTTCCTCTGACTACCAGTTTCCATAATCCACTGGAAGGAACAACTAAACGTTCTGTAAATTGGAAAGGTTGGATCACCATTAAAGCCATTCCTGGTCCTCTGCGACCTAGATGATCCACCACTATTACATGGTTGTTCTCATCCACTTTGATCTTCGTATCAACATGTTTCCATGAGGGATTGGGCCATTCTGCGTTTACTTCGATTGTAAATGGTTCTCCTGCACGAACTGTTTGAGGTACCTTCACTGACTTAATATACGGTGGAGATACATTTCCGGTCATTCCCATATTTATCACTTGTATTCAAAGAAGCCTTTTCCTGTCTTGATGCCGAGGTTGCCTTCCTCAACCAATTTGACTAGGATTTCCGCAGGTTTGTAGCATTCACCAAAAGCCCTTTCCATGGTTCTTTGGCTAGCAAGCGCGACATCAAGCCCAACCATATCTGCTAAAGTCAGAGGTCCTACTGGGAAATTTGCACCTAATACTAGGGCCTTATCAATATCTTCTGCCGCTGCTACTCCTTCATCAAGAAGCTTTGCAGCTTCATTCAATGCTGGAAGCAAGACCCTATTGACTATAAACCCAGGTGAATCCTTGGTTACTATGGGTTGTTTCCCTAGTTTTTGCACAAAAGCAATTGCTTTCTCCTTAACATCCTCAGAGGTTTCTTTTCCGAGAACTACCTCAACTAATTTCATGGCTGCTGGTGGATTGAAGAAATGTAGTCCGATTACCCTTTCTGGCTTTTTGACAACTGTTGAGATCTCTGTAATTGAAAGGGTGCTTGTGTTTGAGGCAAGGATGGTCTTCTCATCCGCCAAGTCTGACAGATTGGAAAAGACCTCCTTTTTGACATCCATGTCTTCAAAAACTGCTTCGATGACTAGATGTGCCCCTTCCAGAGCCTCTTTCATGTCAAGGGTGGCTTTAATCCTTTGAAATACTTTCTGTCCTTCTGCTGGGGACATTTTGCCCCTGTCAATGCCTTGCATCAATGCTTGTTTGATTTTCTCCATGCCTGCATCAAGAAACTTCTGTTCTCGATCAAGGACGGTTACATTATACCCTGCTACAGCGGATACGTATGCAATCCCTGAGCCCATGGCCCCAGTACCGATTACGACGATATTCTGAATATCCATGGATGAAAGTCAACTCTTTGCTTTATGTATTTTAAGGAGGCATCCCAATCGATTTGAAAAAAAGGCCGTCATTTTCTGACTCTCACAATTTCTTTTTCCTAAAAAAAATCTTGATTTTGTGAAAAACCAATGCCCCTGCGAGATAACTATTATATTCTGATAAAATATTTGGGCTCAGAAAGGTGATCAAATGAGTACCGTCATTTACAGTAAAGAAGGAACCTTCCTTAGTACCACTCAGAACATCGCAAAAATCACCCTGAACAAGCCTGCATCACTCAATGCATTGGGACCGGATCTTGTGGCAGACTTGGAAAATGCCATTGATCAAGCTTTGAACGATGATGACATCCGAACCATCATCATTACCGGTGAAGGTAAGGCATTCTGTGCAGGTGCCGATCTTAAAGCTCTCAGCAAGCTCAGTCCTGAAGAAGCCCATGAATATTCCATAAAGGGTCAAGCTCTCTTCCGCAAAATTGAACAAGCTCCAAAAGCAGTGATTGCCGCAATTAATGGAATCTGCCTTGGTGGGGGACTTGAATTGGCTATGGCTTGCGATATACGTGTAGCTGCTAAAGAAATCAAACTTGGGTTGCCCGAAGTTTCATTGGGTTTAATCCCTGCATGGGGCGGTTCTCAACGACTTCCTTATCTTGTAGGCATGTCCAAGGCTCGAGAAATGATTCTAACTGGATCCATGATTACCTCTGAAGAGGCTCTTGAAATCGGTCTTGTAAGCAAGGTCGTTCCTGCAGATGAGTTGCAAGCGACTGCAGCATTCTTGGCAACCAAGATTGGTGATAATGCTCCTCTTGCTATCAAATATGCTAAAGAAGCATTAAATGCAAGCAGAACTTTAAGTATTGAGGATGGCAATAAACTAGAATTGGAGATAGCTGATAAACTCGCTGCCTCTGAAGACCTTCGTGAAGGCATTACCGCGTTCGCGGAAAAACGAAAGCCAGTCTTCAAAGGCAAGTAAGCAAGCTATGGTGAAAAACAAAATGGATGAAGACGTCGTAATAGTCGGTGGAGGACATTCCAAATTTGGCAAACGCAAGGGTCTTGGTATCCGAGAATTGGCCTTTGAAGCCGTTGAATCTCTGATGCAGGACTTTAAGTTAAGTCTTGATGACATTGATGCTTCCGTTATCGGAATTGCTGGTGAAGAATTCTCTGGTCAAGGTGCTCCAGCAGCAGTTATCAATGACGAAATTGGCATGGCAGGTAAACCCACTCTCCGTGTGGAATCTGCATGTGCAACTGGAACTGCTGCAATTAAAGCGGCTTATGGATGGATCAAGGCAGGATTGTATGATTCTGTCCTTGTTTTAGGTGTCGAGAAAATGACTTCAGTCTCCTCAGCTCGTGCAACGGAATTGATGGCAAGGGCAGGAGATGTCCGTTGGGAATCACCTTATGGCTGTACATTCCCTGGATACTACGCCCTTTTTGCCAGTGCACACATGAAAGAGTATGGGACAACAAAAGAAATGCTCTCATCAGTTGGGGTTAAGGCGCATCACTATGGTGCAATGAATCCATTGGCTCACCTGCAAAAGGAAGTAACTCTTTCGGAAGCCATGAATTCGGTTCCTATTGCTCATCCCTTGAATCTCTATGATTGTTCATTGATTTCTGATGGTGCCGCAGCGGTCGTGCTGACTAAAGAAAGTCTCGCCAAAAAGTTCACAGATGATCCCATCAAGATCAAAGGGATTGGTTCCGGATCGGATACCATGCAAGTTGCTCACCGAAAATCCCTGACTTCTCTGCAAGGTGCAAAAGATGCCGCACGAAAAGCCTATGCTATGGCAGGCATTACTCCTGATGATGTAGATGTGGCAGAAGTACACGATTGTTTCACCATTGCAGAAATCATTGCAACAGAAGATTTGGGATTCTTTGAGCCCGGGCAAGGCGGACCTGCTGCTTTGGATCAACAAACCTACATCGGTGGTAAAATACCTGTGAATGTCGATGGAGGACTCAAATCAAAAGGTCATCCACTTGGTGCAACTGGTGTCTCCCAAGCCTATGAACTTCGAAAACAGTTGCTGGGTGAAGCTGGCAAAAGACAAGTGGACGGTGCGAAGATTGGATTGAGCCATAATGTTGGCCAATCTGGTCAGTTCGTCAATGTAATAATATATGGAAGGGATTGAGATGTCTGAACAAGAGCTTAAATTTGGTTATGTTACCTATGAAGAGGTTGTTCCAATCACCTCCGAATTCGCAAAAAACCTTCTCCAAGGAAAGATTGTTGGCAATAAATGTTCTAAATGTGGTCAAGTCTATCTCCCTCCTCGTTCCGGGTGCTCAAAATGTCTTAGTAGGGATTTGGTTCCATATGAAATTGAATCTCCTGAAGCGACATTGCGTGCATTCACCGTTATTCATTTTGCACCAGAATCCTTTTCAGATAAGGCTCCCTACATCGTGGCAATTGGTGAATTTGCAGATGGGACTGGGGTCTTGGCTCACCTCACTGGAATCACCTCTATGCCACAGGTAGGCATGAAAATCAAACTTGTGGCACAAGAGATCGATAAGGGAAGAGTAGTGTATAAATTCGTCAAAGCATAAATTCCACCCAAAACTTACACACACTATCGATAATTAAAAAAGACAATTGTTGTATCGCGATATGTTAACCCATGAAAGTTCAATATGTGCTTCTGATTCTTCTCTTGGCATCTTCATTGATCCCAGCGTCTGGACAGGAAGTCGAGGATAAATATGTTATACTCTTCGATCAATCTCATGGACAATATTTCACCTTGGACATGATGAAAACCGCGTTTGAATCGCTCAGTGCGCTCGAAGACAGGTATGGTACTGAAATTGTCGTAAGGCCTTTGAATGATAAATTCAACTCAACCAACCTGCAAGGTGCTGATTTGGTAATCATTTCGAATCCAGAAAGTGGTGGCTTTGCACTCACTGAAGAGAAGAGGGCTCTGGCAGATTTTGTTGAGGCTGGTGGAAGCACCCTTTACATGGGCAATCCATATTCCGAAGACAAGAATATCACTGGAAATCCCTCATTACTGAATGACATGATGAGCAGCAATTTCCAGACAAAAGCCGCATTTCAAACGGCACAGGATTCCACTACCGATCCGACCGTGGTTGTGGATGACTTCAACAATGATGGAAACTTTACCCATGTTATTGTCACACCAGACAATCTTGATGCAGAGGTTGTCTATAAGGGACCTGTTCCCGGATTTACCAATGTATCCGAGGTTCTGTACTATGGATCTGCTGTGATAGACAAGGATGAAGTCTCAAGTCTGTTCAAAAAGATTATTCACGGTAATTTTTCCGAAACGGCCTATGCTGTTGATGCACAATTTGATCCTGCAGTCCTTTCACAGGAGTTTTTCTGGTTGGTAGGCAAGGAATATGAAAACGGTCGGTCAATGGCAGTCGGTAGTACTATTATGTTCAGTGATTTGCCTTATGACAACAACACAAAATGGATTGACCAAAAGGACAACTTAAAACTTTTCCAGAACCTAATTGCTTGGTTACTTCAAATCACTCCTGCAAAAGAAGAAAAACCTATTATCGAACAAGCCTTCAGTTTCTTTGTTTCTCTTGATATTGGTGTAGCAATTGGGCTGACCGTCCTGTTCCTTCTCATGGTGTTCTCCTATCTCATCATCAACGGAAAACTTTCTCCTTCCGAAATTACCAATGTTGGCTTGGGTCACTCCAAAATAACAAAAGAACAACTTGCTTCTCAAAAGAAGGTTCAGAAAAAGACTGCAACACCAACTTCTTCAAAAAGGAAAAAACGAAAACGAGGTCAAGTCAAGTAAATTCCATGTTCAATCCCCTTGCTTCCGCATCCAATATTGCTTCTCCTCCAAATAATCCTCTCAATGTCCTGCCGTTGATTTTCCCAATTGATCCCCAACTTCCCCAATAGTCATTGTATTGCTGTATAAAGTTCTGAAATATATTGAGAACCTCATCCCTGTTTATCCATTCCTTCCGAATCCTGAGATTGACAACATATCTTATTCTTTGTCCGGATTCTGCAATATGATTTACATTTGACATGGAAATGTACCCTATCAGATTGGAACCTCTGAATACCATCATTCCATTATTTAATTCTGTCAGTGAACGGGGTTGCAATATTGGAAACAATTGAATCATCATGGGAAAATAAATGATTGACAAAGGGTCTTCAAACGGGATAAAATACATTTCATCTTTGACATGCTTTTCCTTCTTGATCTCATCCGATCTTCCCTTATAGGCAAATTGCAGGTCTTCATCTGGATATTTGATAAATTGCCCTTTTTCAACAATCCCTTTGTTATCCAGAAGATCAAGGGTTGTTTCTACTGTTTTGAAATCCCATCCGAAAAACCTCGAAATCATGATTGGTGTCAAAGGAAGGTGATGTTGTAAGAGTTTATCAAGCAGAAATCCCTTGGCAATATTTTCATCCATGGTTCCATATAATGAATTGATCTCCCAATTTGCAGTCGTGTCATCAAAGGAAAGAAATCCTAACCTTGCTATTCTATAACGTTTTTCAAGAAACCTTACTCTCTGCACAACTTTAGAAAAAGGAAGGTTGAGTTGTGATGACAATTCTGTGACAGTTAGGCCTGGATAGGATTCAAGAGTCTTCATTATTTTTTTGTCAATCAGGGTACTTTTCATGTCTTCTTGGTTAACATTGGAAAATGCTCTGAAGGTCTCAATTTCCATTATTCCGACTCTTCCATTACCTCCCCGACCGATTTTTGCATCTAAGGCTTCTAGATTTGGTTTTCTTCCTAACCTGAAAGCAAAACAGTCTAGGCTGTTTAGTTGGATGACATGATTGACTATATCTTGTTCAGATCTAAAGTCAAGAAATTGTTTCTTAAGCAACCAATCGAATCCTTTTGTTCTATCCAAGTGACCTATTTCTTCCTTTTTGATTGTTTTTCCTTTTATGAGTTCCAAATTCCCTTGGGAAATCCGATATCCCTTTTCCATCAGATGTTTAATTGCATGTGTTGTTAACATTCCCAACTTACTGCTTCTATAATCGATTTCTGCATTAAATCCATTCTTCACACCCCATCGCTTGATCCTTTCCTGCGCCTCCTCAACCGATCCATGTATCCACTCAAGTTCTGAAATTGACAGTTTTTTGTGTTTCAGATTTATCCGGAAAAATGCTTGTGGTATCCCCTCATGTAACAGCAGGGCTTTGTTTCCTAATGCCTTTCCTTCTTCCAGGAATATCTGACTAGCTAGTGCATCAGTGTCTTCCAAAACTACGTCTTGCACACTTTCCTTGTCGACAACAGAATCCATGATTCCAGTGAGTGCAAATACATCCTTTTTTCCCTCCCTTAACCTGAAAGGTCTATAAAGAACTCCCTCTCGTTCCATTGAAGTCAGCACATTTGTAAAATAATAAGGCCTAACCCCTAAAAACATGCTTATTCCATCTAATGTCATCATTCCAAAAACGCTAAACAGGTCATAGATTATGTTTTCTAAATTCTCTTTTCCCTTTTCTCCCAGAAAGACTTTCCAATGATGATAAATTCGATCTTTCCCCTTTTTTTCAATGACTACAAGCCAATCTCTCTTTAACTCAGTCACTATCTTGCTGATTTCCTTTGGGCGAATTCCTTTCTCTATCAATTCGCGATGGCTAACTGTTCTTTTCGTTTCAAGTTCTTCATAAATTGGGTTTCCTCTGTAAAATCCTTCTGAATCAAACTTAATGAAGAAAGGGAGAAGTCGTAACAGCCTTTGCTTTCCTATTATTCTCGATCCTAATGGGGATTGAATTTCAAATGTTTCCCAATTCATTTGCTTTTTTGCATCTGTTTCCTTCATTCCATAAAACCCAATTAGGGACGTTGTTGTTCCTGTCCACCAAATTCCTTCTCTCCAATCCTTATTCTCCAATTGGTCAAGAAAACATCTGAACCTGATCTTTTGGAACTCCTTACGTGGAATTTTCACTGGATTTCTCCTCCTATCCAGTAATTCGGTGAAAAATCGTTTATTTTCTTGATTCCTATCCTATTGTACCCTAACCCAAATCCATGGTTTTCAATTAACCTAAAAACTTCTGTCATTTCATTCTTCCCAATGTCATGTGGAAAATGAATATTTTCAATAAAAAATGTGTCTGACTTCCCTTTAGTTCTCGCTAATGCAATTGGTCTACCATAATTAAGAACAAGCAAATTCGCTCCGGACAGAGGGGGAATGACAATCTTCACAATTCCCATTAAAATTCGAGAAATATCAGTTATTAGCCACCATTCCAAAAACAATTCTGATCGATTTTTCATTTTTACGACTTCTAAATCAAGATTATGGAAATAATACGGTGTTCTGTTCTCATCAAGAATATACTTTACTTCCCCTTGCATAACCATATCTGCTAGATTTGACAGAAGAAGATGGTTTGGTATTTTACTCAATTCCTCTAACTCTATTAGCGTCAACAGAAGGTTGTGTCTCAAAAGTGAACGAATGTTATCCTTTGTATCCTTTCCCATGAACTTCTCATATCTGTAAATTCCCTTTTTCACACTAACCTTGCCTTTCTTAATCCAATCTTCCAAAATCCTGTGGTAATCCCCTGATTGGTAATGATTTGCAAACTGTTTTTCCGTGAACCATTCAAAAGTTTTCAGAAAAGTTGCTACATTATCGGGTCTTTTTCTCCTTCCTGTGATTCCAATCAATTTCAGTTCAATCACATCCTCAATTCTCAAAGGAACTCCAATGAGCCTTTCAGAAATGAGATAATCTCTGTCTAGCTGAAATCCATATCTTTGAAATAATGACGTAACAACATTTAGTTCCTGTTGATTCAATGATTGGCCATTGATTTCCTCAATTGTGATAACAATACTTCTGAAAAATTCCTTTCCCACTTTTATGATTTCCTTTATCATTGGTTCAAGGAATCTCCGTTCATAAAGTAAAACCCTTTTCATGCTTATATTGAGGATCTGAAGTAAATCCCTTTTCTGGTGTATGAACTCTACGGATCCCACTATATCTCCATCATAAAGTATGGCGAATGATCCATATCTGGGATGTATCCATTCTTGATGAAATTTCCCTCGTAAAAGGAAAATTGGATCTTCCCATGGTACCAGTAATACTTTCTCAGAATTGGTGGTTTTGAAATCCTCACTGACGTCAAGATAATAGGTAATTCCTCCAACTAATAATGAACTGATTTCTCCCTTCTCCACTAAATATTCAATTGCTTGTTCTACATCCACATATGGAATTTTTAGGAGGGTTAAAAGATCATCAATAGTAACTGCATTATACCATCGGATTATTTCTCTAAGAATCTCTTCTAGTGCTTCTTTTTTGGTTTTTTCAACCTCATTTGGGTCGGGAAGTGCAATAAACTGTTGATTTTGCGTAAACTTGCTGATAACCCCTTCCCCAACTCTTCCAACATACAGGAGGTTTTCAAGAAGCCTTATGGTTTCCCTGACTTTTTGTCTGTTGAACCCTGTAGTCTCTACAATTTGCATAAAAGAAATGCCGGGTCTTTCTCCAATTAGTTGAAAAACAATTCTTTCATCATCTGATAATTGTTCATTTCTCCCAATGATTTTAGCCATTAATCTCGCATGATGTGAAGTAACTAAAACAAGCCCTCCCCCTAGAAAACGACCAAAATAAAGCTCTTTATGTTCAAGCCCGTTGAGCAATGAACCCCATGTGAACTTGGACATCCTCTGAAATAATGAAAGAAAATGTCTAATGGGTCCACTAAATTCAAGAACACTCACGATATCTTCATTTCCCTGCTCAATTCCATGTAACAGTCTGAGGTATCGTTTTCGGAAAATCGATTCATCGTTGATATTTTTTCTTGAAAATTTGAGTGAAAGACGGTCATAATCTTTTCTCGTAAGATATCGTAACTGTTGATCGATAATGTTCCCCCCTACAATTTCACCTCGTTGCAAAAGCCGCTCAACTGCTCCTTGCACAATATTTTCCGCAAAGGCTAAGTGGTGACATATTTCCTGTTTTGAGAGCGGGCCTCTTGTGAACAAAAGATGGTAGATCAAATATTCCGCTGCTTCTTCAGTGCCTAAGTTTCTTGCAAATTCATTAATGGATATGTTCTGTTTTTCTTTTCTTCCATTTTCGAAATTATACACTTCTGCTTCCTTTATCCCCCCTATAACCAAAAAGGCCAACAATTGGAATAACTCAAATATTCGATTTTTGTAGATCCATCCTATGATTGGTCCGTCAAAGCCCCTGAAATGCCTGTTCATTTCCTCTATCGGAACTCCTCTCCCTGCTCTAAGTAAAATGAATTCACAAATCCGTTCCTTGGTGAATTCCACACTTTTGAGTTTACTGGAAAAATATTCCCCTACCATTTCTTTATCAAAAACTGCATTCTGCTCACCCAGCATTCGGCTTACAACCTGCTTGTGAAGTGATAGAAGTAATTCACGACGGTTTTCCATCAAAATGACATCAACATTTGATGAGAGAAGAATTTCGTGTGTCATGGGACTTGGAACTTTGACATTGGGGAAAAACACACAATCGATTTTGTTTGATTTTATTGCTCTAATTACCCTCTTCGCATTTTCCATATCAAAAATTTCTGTGAAAATCTCTTTCTCAGTCTCCCTAAGGAGAGGGAAATCTGGTTCTAAATACTTTAGCAATCTTTGTGCCGCTTGAAACTGTTGTTCTGGACTTCGTTTAAATTTTGTTGATCGTTTCAAAATCATTAGACTTCGAACTGCGACATGCCTAAATCTAAGCTTAAATTGCTCAGTTTTTGTTATGGATGTACGAACCAGTGTTTCAATGTCATCGGGGGAACCAACCAAATCAAATGGATTTTTCGAAAATCTGAAACCTGGGGGCAAAACAAGGGCAAATCCATTATCGGTTACTGAAATTCCTACGTTTAAGCTAAATTCCCTTGAAATTGCAGTTGCTATTGCATGTGCAATGGGTTCATTGACCTTTCTTCCAAAAATCGAAAGAACAATTACGTTGGTAATCCCCGAAGCATCTTGATAGATTTCCACAACTATCCTTCTATGGGTTGGAACATCGGTGATCCCTTTCTGCCTCTCAATAAAGTCAAGAATCTGTTCTTTTCCTTCATATGGAAGATTGTCGATTGATTTGCCATTTGTTTTTTCAACCGCTCGAAGTGTTTCTAAAAGTGCTCCTAATGTATTTCCCACCAAAAAACTCCTGCTGATCCCTTCTCCTGCCCACGAAGGAATGGTCGGTCTCATCCCATGTGTTTTCCTCACAATTATCTTGTTCCCTACTGTTCTAAGATAACGATATGCTGCTCCTCCAAGTATGAAAACATCCTTTGGAGTCAATCTCTCAGCAAATCGCTCTGAAACCGTGCCGATCTTGCTTCTTGTCACCTCATGAATGACTTGGATGGTCGCCACATCTGGAATGGTTCCTGCATTCATGATGAAATTTAATCTTGCATTTCCTTTTTTCCCTAACCTCTGTTCTTCCCTATTCCACCAAATTCTTCCGTATCTCCATTTTTCCTCCTCCGAAGTGGGATTGGACATGCTCTCCAATAGCTCCTGAAACAGTTCTCTTCTCAAATTCCGGTAAGGATATGATGATCTTATCAGATCTAATACCTCACCAAAGCCCCAAGATCGTTCTCCAACTAGACCTACCAAAACTTGAGAAAGAACATCAAGAGGTTCGGGTGGAATCTGTACTTCCTCTATCTTACCATTTAATGCAAGCTCTTTGATCACTATCCCTTCAAGAAGCTCTGTCATGTCAGATGCAAGAAATTCTCCCTTTGACATTTCTCCTAGCGAGTGTCCTGCCCTTCCCAGCCTTTGAATTGCAGTTGAAACTTTCTTCGGTGACCCCCACTGTAAAGCCAGATCGATTTCCCCTATATCAATCCCCAATTCAAGAGAGGTTGACGTCACAATGATTTTCAACTCTCCAGCCTTCATTTTCTGCTCAGTGCTCAACCTGAGTTCTCTGTCGATTGATCCATGATGAACACCAACTTTTCCTTCAAGCTTTCCTTCACTTGCTTTAATCAATTCGGCGGCTAAAAATTCGGTCCATTTTCTTGTATTGGCAAAAATGATCATGGTTTTGATTCTATCCACTCGCTGTAAAATGTGTTCAATAAGCCTCTGATTGATCTTTTCAAAACGATCGATGTCTATGTTTCTTGTTGGGATTATTATCCCGATCTCAAATTTTTTCTTTGTGTCTGCAACTGCAATATTCAGTTTTCGGGTTCCTTTGTGTCTTCCCATAAGAAAATTCCCAATCCTCTCAACAGGATGGACTGTCGCAGACATGCCTATTCTGACAGGCGGAGACTTTGTATTCCATTCGAGCCATTCCAAACACAAGGAGAGAAACGTGCCACGTTTATTCGAAGCTACGTCATGTATCTCATCAACAATTACCCATTCAACATCTTTCAGCAACGTACTGAATTTTTTTGTTGCCAACGAGATTCCTAATGATTCAGGGGTGGTTATCAAAATATGCGGAGGACGTTTCAACATCATTGCCTTTGTTGAAGACGTGGTGTCTCCTGTCCTTACTGCAATACGTATAGGAATTCTCCCTATGTATTTTCCAATCTGCTTAAGCGGTTGTTCTAGATTTTTTGCGATGTCATTGTTCAGTGCTCTCAATGGAGAGATGTAAATGGCATATACCCTCTCTTCAAGCATTCCCCTTTTTGCTCGAGCAAGAAGTTCATCAATTATCCCTACAAATCCCGCGAAGGTCTTTCCTGACCCAGTAGGTGCGATGATCAGTGTGGATTCCCCATTCCTGATACGGGGTATTGTCGTCTTCTGAAGCTTTGTTAAGCCTCCTAAATCCTTATCCACCCACGTTCCTACTTCTGATTTAAACGTCGGATTTTCCTCTGTCAAGGTCAGGTATTCAAATTTCACCTCTTGACGACTATTCTTTTCATGATCCACTTAATGACTCAAATTTTACATGTCGGGAGGCAAATAAACTCTTTCGCCGTTGCTCATCTTTCTTTTATCCCCATAGCCTGCATTACTACGCGTCGATTACGCGGCCTAACATCAAGATCAACCAACACGATCTGCTGCCATTTTCCAAGAAGAAGAGAATGTCCTACCACCGGCACTACCAGACTTGGACGCAGCAAGGTTGCTCGTAGATGGGAATGGGCATTGTTATCTATAAGATCATGCTGGTAGCCGATCCCTTTTTGAATTAAAATATTGATCATCTCTTTCAGATCCTCCACCAATCCTCTTTCATATTCAATCGTTGTAATCGAAGCAGTGGAACCAGGATGAAAAATGGTGACATTTCCCTCTTGAAGACCTATTTCCGAAATGAAATGTTCGACATTTTCCGTTATGTCTATCACATCAATCTCACCATTTGTCTGAACTCCAAAAAACTTCGTTTCTACTATCCATTGCCTATTCATCCATTTTTCATTTCTATTTCTTGAATAAGAAATCTCTGTATAAACAATAGCTGATTTAATAATCTATATAATACCCTGATATTTTATTGTCCATGCTTCATTATTTTGGCTTGTTTCCTCAAATTCTCAAAAATCTCTGGCAGGCGCCGTCAAAATAAACCGTCTTAGCGCCACATTGGCTACCGATAAAATCAGAAAAACATTTTTCACATGCAATTGTCCGAATGAACCTTACAAACATCCTTTGATTAACCCGATGGTGCAAACGCATAGAACAAAAGAATAAGAATGGTGATCAACCCCACTTGTTACACCTATGGAATATTCCCACACACACAAGTTAACCAATGGCATTGTGCATCTATGCATCTTCTATCCTACGGGGGTGTGTGCGGAAAATAAATGGTCTGGGTCTTATTGGCTCAGATCCTTTTTTCCATGTTTATAAAGCTAAAATTTGAGGTAATTGAAATGACAGAGGTAGGTTTACGTTTCAGATCCGCTGATGCAGATGAGCGAGGTCTCATCTTCAAGAGAGTTTTTACTACCAAAGGAATCCATCCTTATGACCAAGTAAACTGGGAAATGAGGGATGCCATCATTTCCAACGAAAAAGGAGAGATTATTTTCAAGCAAGAAAATGTGGAATTCCCTGATTTTTGGTCCCTAAATGCCAGTCAAATAGTTGCAAGCAAATATTTCCATGGAAAATATGGCTCCCCTGAAAGAGAATCCAGCCTCAAACAACTCATCGATAGGGTCGTGAATACCATTACCGAATGGGGGAAAAAAGATGGCTATTTCGCAGATGAAGAAAGTGCTGAGATTTTCGCACTGGAACTAACTCACATCCTCTTACATCAATATGCAAGTTTCAATTCCCCCGTATGGTTTAACTTAGGAACAACCTCAAAACCTCAAGCATCGGCATGTTTCATCAACAGTGTCGAAGATACCATGGAATCCATCCTTGAGCTTGTCAAGACTGAGGGCATGCTGTTCAAATACGGATCTGGAGCGGGTGTCAACCTTTCTCCCCTTAGATCAAAAAGAGAGCAATTGAGTACTGGCGGTTATGCTTCCGGGCCTGTTTCCTTCATGAAAGGCTATGATGCCTTTGCTGGAACCATCAAATCAGGAGGAAAGACCCGAAGGGCTGCAAAAATGGTGCTTCTTGATGCTGAACATCCCGATATAGTTGACTTCATTCAATCAAAGGCAAACGAAGAAAAGAAAGCATGGGCACTTATTGATGCAGGTTATGATGGATCTTTTACTGGTGAGGCTTACAATTCGGTTGCATTCCAAAACGCCAATCATTCCGTCCGTGTATCTGATGAATTCATGAAGGCTGCCATTAACAACGGCAAATGGTACACTCGTTTCATTACAACTGGTGAGATTGCTGACGAATACAATGCCAGAGACCTTCTTGATATGATCAGTGAAGCAACCTACATTTGTGGAGACCCTGGACTCCAATACAAGGATACGATCAATAAGTGGCATACATGCAAGAATAGTGGGCCAATTAATGCCAGCAATCCTTGCAGCGAATATCTTTTCCTTGATGATACCGCTTGCAACCTTGCTTCCATCAATCTCCTGAAATACCGCTTGGAAGATGGCAGTTTTGACCTAGAAAAATACCTGCATACGATCAATATCATGATCACTGCTCAAGAGATTATTGTAGGAAACGCCAGCTACCCTACCCCCAAGATTGAGAAAAACAGCCATATCTACAGAACTTTAGGGTTGGGTTACACTAATCTCGGTGCTCTCTTAATGTCACTGGGGTTGCCATACGATAGTGATGAGGGACGAAATTATGCTGCTGCTCTTACTTCCATCCTCACTGGGCAGGCTTATTTGCAAAGTGCCGTAATTGCTTCTGTCATGGGTCCATTTGACGGCTATTCCAAGAATCGTGATCCTATGCTAGAGGTAATAGGCATGCACCGTGATGCATCCAAAAAGATACCTGCCAAAGGTGTCGATCCTGATGTCCATTACTATGCCACTACTGTTTGGGATGAAACCTTGGGAATTGGTCAAAAGTTCGGTTACCGCAACGCCCAAGCAACTGTGTTGGCTCCAACAGGAACAATTTCTTTCATGATGGATGCGGATACCACTGGAATCGAACCTGACATTGCTTTGGTCAAGTACAAGAAATTGGTGGATGGAGGTTACATGACCATTGTCAATCAAACAGTCCCTCTGGCTCTCAAAAGGTTGAATTACAGTGATTCTCAGATAAAGCAAATAATGGATTATGTTTTGGAGAAGGGTACCATTGAAGGAGCCCCCCATATCCATGAAAAACATCTTCCGATTTTTGACTGTGCTTTCAAGAGCCCGAACGGAACACGGACAATCCACCATATGGGTCATGTAAGAATGATGGGCGCTGTGCAACCATTCATCTCTGGAGCCATTTCCAAAACAGTCAATATGCCTGAGCATTCAACCATCGAGGAGATATCTGAAACATATATTGAGGCATGGAAACTTGGTGTCAAGGCAATCGCCATCTATCGTGACAATTCAAAACGACTGCAACCCCTAAACACCAAAAAGGAAGAAACAAAAGAAAAGAAACCTGAGCCGCAGTCCGAGAATTATGATGATCTGTCAAGCATTCGTATCCCGACACCAACTCCCATTCGAAGACGATTGCCTGAGACAAGGGAATCTAAAGTTCATAAATTTGATATCGAAGGACATGAGGGTTATATCATTGCAGGTCTCTATGAAGACGGAACTGTTGGAGAGGTATTCATCAAGATGAGCAAGCAAGGGTCTACTTTGGGTGGTGTAATGGACAGTCTTGCAGTTCTCATCTCTCTTTCCCTTCAATATGGTGTGCCACTGTCGGTTCTGGTAAACAAGTTTATCCACACCAAATTCGAACCCTCTGGCTATACGGCAAACAAAGATATTCCGACAACCTCTAGCATAGTTGATTATATCTTCAGATGGCTCGCCCTTGAATTCCTCCCTGAAGAAGAAAGGCCCCTTTCCCTCCAGAACAGCTATGCAACCAATGGATCAAGTCTCCCCCCCAAGGAAGATAGAAGTTCTGAACCTCTGAATCGGAAGAATATTGAGGATGAAGCAATCTGCATTTATTGTGGGGCAATTGCCATTCGGGCAGGATCCTGCTATGCTTGTCCAGAATGCGGAAACACATCTGGATGTAGCTAAAGGTGGAACCATGACAACTGAAGCGTTTTCTCATTCTGCTGCATTTCATGTAGATCGTATGCGTTACGTATTGGCTACGATCAAGAAATGTGATCATCAAAAAGAAGATGAACTACTTTTCTTTGATTTTGGCCAAATCGCTACCTTGGTTCGAGAAGACCCGAATTTGACACCTCTCCTGAAAGAAAATATCCTCATGAATCTTCGTCCCATTTTGGAATCTCTGGAGATATTTTCCATACAGGGGGATAAAATTCGTGTACTCCGCCCCACTCTTGAACTGGAACTGGAGGCATGGGGGCTTTCCAAAACCTGAATTGTAACGCGAAAACAATATTTGCGATGTATTAGTATATAAACCCTTGATGAATGGATAATTCGGAACAATGCCCAAATTGGAGATTTCTGGCAAGAGAAAACAGATAAAAGACAAACTGTACGGCTATGTTGAATTCTCTCCTCTTGAACTTCAGGTCATCGATCATCCCCTCTTTCAACGCCTGAAACATATTCGCCAATTGGGTTTTGCCTTCAATGCATATCCTAGTGCAGATCATAAACGTTTTGAGCACTCAATTGGTGTCGCATATGTTGCTACAGAAATCATCAATTCCATTCTCAGCAAGAAAAATGATGACCTTCAAGATTGGCTTCAGTATCTTTTTGATGCATTGACTGAGCATTATGGTGCAATCCTTGACAAAAATGAGTTGCCCGATCTTCTTCAGACAATTGTCCGACTGGCTGCCCTTCTACACGATGTTGGTCATCTCCCCTTCAGTCATACATTCGAAATTGCTCTTGAACCAATCCTCCATACTCCTTTTGTAACAGAGTTACAAATTCTCTTATCTGGAACTAATCATCCGATTGACCTCCTTGATGACCTTTCCTTCGATATCCAGATTCATGAGAAAATCGGTCATAGAATCATCAAAACACAATTTTCAGAAATCCTCAGTCAGATTGGAGATTGGCTTCCTCAACTGCTTTGTGATATATTTGAATTGAACTCCCTAAAACCTCCTCATCCCTTTGCAGGAGCACTTACCCCCTTGCAGAAAATTGTCAATGGCCCATTGGATGCCGATCGAATTGATTACGTTGCAAGAGATCATTACAGTAGTGGAATCCGTTTAGGTGATTTCGACAGGGAACGCTTAATTTCAAACCTTGTTGTTATCAAGAAAGATCAAGGAAAATTTGACCTTGCCTTAAGGATGAAGGCCTTGAGTGCCGTTAACTCTTTTGTTCTGATGCGATCAATGATGTATCGACATCTGTACCAACATCACTTGGTATCTATGTATGACAATGTATTCGCAATTATGGTTGAAATGATGTTTATTGATACTGCTTTACAAGGCAATATTATAGATCCGGCTGCCTTTTTTGCTCGATTGAGCATGGGAGAGTTATATTCTTTCGTTGGAACCAAACCTAGCTACTTGACTGCCATTTCCCATTTATCTGGCACCCCTCAATGGCTAGTGAACAATCCTGTAATTCCTGTTGATGATATTGCATTGATGTCCACCCTTAGAATGTATGTTTCCTCAATTTTCGAGAATTTCGAAGAATGGAAGAAAAGAATGAGATCTTATTTTGGCACGACCCGATCAATTCAAGGATTTAGGAACCCTTATTCACTAATTCAAAATCCACTTGCTCTTTTTGAGGCTTTCAACAACAGAGGTAAAACACCCGTTGCACTATGGAACAATTATCGTGATTATACTGATATCGTTATTCAGCCTGTAATCAATGAACTTATCCCCTACCTAAGCTCAAACCGCACTTCAACCACTATTGCCTCTGTTGTAAACTTATTGCTAAATGAAAACGTACCTCGGAGCAAGATCAAAGATCTACAGAAAAAAGTAACCGACTACCTCCAAAATACCGACTTCTTGAAAAAAATCCATAAGCATATTGCAGAGGAAATCATCATTCAAAACGGTTTCAATTTTGATAAAACTGCGTTCTATGACGATAATGTCCCACCTGGAAAGTTTGATGTCTATAATGATTTCTATCTGGCAATCCGTGATGCAGGACTTCCCCCTCCAGAAAATATCATCATTTCAGCAAAGTTTCCACGCATTTATTCTGAAAATATTTTTTTCACAGATATTCTTTCTAAAGATGGTGAAATAAAATTGGAGGATATTTCCCCATTTATAGGACCATTGAAACATCGGGTTCAAGACCAGCCCTTTTTCTATGTGTACATCCAACATTCCAAATTCACCAGAGCAGAAATCAAGCAACAGCTCAAGCAGTATCGCGAGGTCATGAGAAAGGCAATTCAGAGGTGGCTTCGCCGGAAAACAAAACCTCGAAGCCCTCTAACAAATCTAGATTATTTATTTCGTTTCAGGAATCCCTGATCTTTTCTAGTTTCTTGATTGTTTCTGCAAGTTCAATCATTTTATCGGGATCGTTTTCATGTTGCAGTTGTTCAGAAAGCTGGTCAATTTTTGCTTGGATTAGAGATTTGGATGAATTTCTCGTCTGCTTGCCATGCTGGACGGGATGAAGTTCGGTCTTCTCTTCATTCTCCTTGTTCAAGTCCTCTTCCTTGACTAATTTGACATCACAGGTCGCACAATACATTGTTTTATCCCGCAAAATATATATGGGCATCTTGCATTGAGGACAATGTTCCATTCCAAGCGTTGCGCCTTCCAACAAGAGTTTTGCACCACGTTGCAAGGACTCATCGCTCTTCTTCTTCATTCTATGTGAAATATCTCTTGGTCCTTTATGTTTGATTCGTTTCACACCTATGTAAATATCCTCTAATATAAATTTGGTAAAACTATTTGCTAGATTAGTGAAAATTCCTTCCTGTTCCGAATGTGACCGCCCGGCCGCATGGACAAGACCATGGGACCGAAAAAGACTTTGCCTACTCCATTTCAATACTGCTTTCCTAAAACGGGTTCAAAAGACCATCAATAAATATCGTCTATTCGAACGTAATGATACTATTGCAGTTGGGATTTCCGGAGGAAAAGATTCAGTTGTGCTTCTTGATACAATTGTTCGCCTCCAAAAAAGGCATCAAACAGAAGTAATTGCTGTAACCATAGATGAAGGAATTTCAGGCTACAGGGAGGACGGTCTTAAATATGCAAAAATGGCTGCAAAAAGGGCAGGTGTGGAACATGTTGTCTATTCATTCAAGGAAAGGTTCGGAAGTACACTTGATGAAACACTTACTCTTTTGGAAAACAACACGAATGGTAAACGCCTAGGTGCTTGTTCCTACTGTGGAATATTCCGAAGAAAACTACTAAACGAGGCTGCACGGGCTGTCGGAGCAACCAAATTGGCAACTGGACATAATGCTGACGATGAAGCGCAGACCGTGGTGATGAATCTATTTCGAGGGGATATTCTCAAGACCTTACGAAGCGATCCGGTTCCTAATTTCAAACATCCTCTTTTTGTCCCTAGAGTCAAACCTTTCCGTTGGACAACCGAACAGGAAATCGTTCTCTATGCTCATTTCAATAACTTGCCCTATCAGGAGATGCCATGTCCGAATGCAGTTGAAGCGCATCGAGGCATTATCCGAGATATCATGACCAATTACATGGAACACACACCAGATGCACTCTTTTCAATTCTGACCTCTGCTGATAAACTGTTCGGGCTGGCCAATGCAGTAGATGTGCCGGAAGTGAAAGATAAAATTGTTCCTCTTAAGCCCCAAGAATGTATTCGTTGTGGTGAACCTTCTGCCACAAGAATGTGCAAGGCCTGTAAGGTTCAGGAAAAAATTGAAGCTGCCAAAAGGTCAGTATAGGTCTTCTATTTACACTACTTTTTCTGTTTCACTTCAAGAAAATCCTTTTGCCCTTGGGAAATCCTAGCGACTTTAACGCGAAGATAATATATCAGAGAATCAGAGGCAGGGTATATACATAGAATGGTGAATCTTCATGACAAAAGGAACTCCTTCATTTGGTAAGCACAACAAAAGGGCAACGCACATTATTTGCAGAAGATGCGGAAATCATAGCTACAATAGACAAAAACGTCAATGCGTAAGTTGCGGTTTCGGAAAAACTGCTAAAAGAAGAGTGTACAAGTGGAGAAAGGTTAAAGACCCCAAAAATAGGTAAAATACTGAAGAATGGAAATACAAGATACCTTTTCCCAGTGCCTGACGACAATTGTGCAGAAATTTTCCCCTTCAACCACTCGATCTCAAATACTTGTGGAAACCGGTCATTGGTTGAGAATTTCTTTGGCATTGCAACTCCCTAGGCAAATAAATATTGGTCACCCTGCTGGAGAAAACTCTTGGGATATCCTTGGAATTGTCAATACCGCATTTTCTGGAATGGGAATCAATTATGACCTTTTCATCGGTGAACGGCGATATAGTCGAGGACACAAAACCGCCGCGAATGCAAAATATCGGATTGACTGGGAACATGCTCACTTGATTTCCCACATTGAAGATCTTAAAAAGGCAATTGAAGGCATTGAAGACGAGTTGACCCTTGTAGCCCTGCCAGACGGAAGTTATAAGGTGGTCTCTGAAAGGAATGATGCACATGCCATTTCAAAAGATAAACTTCTGGAAAAAATGAATGATCTCATGGAAATGCCTTTAGGGCCAATATTGCTTCAGGTCAATTCAATTTCCCCTTCAAATCATTTGGATCTCCCTTGGAATGCCATATTGTATTGGGGATGGACCTTCGAACGTGGGGAGGAACCTACTGAAATAGAAGGAAACGGTGGTTTTTCAACCGTGTCTGGTTGGAAGGCTTATGCAAGGTGGATGCAATCCTATCTCTTTGATAACCGAAAAGCCATTCATCCATTCATTGAAACAATTCCTTATCTACTTCTGGACAGAAAGAAAACCTCCATTGAATATTGGGCATATCTTGCAGAAAAACATGAAATCGAGATGAGCGCAACAATAGCATCTCGCTTTCGTGAAATTGCTGAAGATTCCCTGCCTTTGATCCAAGATCTCATTGATGCATATGAAAGGCAGGCAGCTCATCGGACAATTAGGGAAAAGGTCTCCGCTTGCTATTTCAATGATCAGAGAACACTTGAGGTATTTAATCTGAGTCGGAAACATTACAATGATCTTCAACACAGAAAAAAGCCTTGGTAAATCACATAATCGGAATTTTTTAAGGTGGGTAATGACTAGGGGAGGTAAGTTGCTTGGCTATTATAATGCACCAAACATCAAAAAGGACAAAATTGAAAACAGGATCTATCAGCAAATCCTCTTTGCTGCGGGTGCCCAAGAAAATTCGCTCATTGTTCTCCCCACTGGTCTAGGGAAAACCATTGTTGTGGTCATGCTGATGGCATATTTTCTTGACAGGCATCCTGATAGCCAAGTTGTTTTCACCGCTCCCACCAAACCACTTGTCGATCAACATCGAAAAACAATATCTGACCTTTTGGACGTCTCTCCAGAAAGAATTGTTACTTTAAGCGGTGCAATTCCCCCTCAACTCAGAAAACAGTACTGGGAAAAGGGGCAAATCATTATCCTGACCCCGCAAGTTCTGAAAAATGATATCATTTCTGGAACATGTAACCTGAAAAAGATCAGTTTTCTCTGTATTGATGAAACCCATAGGTTAGTGGGAGATGATGCTAGCGTTATTGCTGTCGAACAATATCGGAAGCAAAACCCTAAAGGGAGGGTTGTCGGTATAACTGCTTCTCCCGGTCGAAAAGAAAAAATTAGGGAAATTGTGCGGAATTTGGGTGCCACTCGCATTGAATTCTTGGATGAAGATCATCCTGCAGTGAAACCTTTTGTCCACACAGTAAAGGAAGAATATGTCAAAGTTGATCTTCCAGAGGAATTTGATACCATTTTGACCATTTTGAAGGATTTGGTCGGGAAATTCCTGAAAAATCTCAAGGAAATGGGGCTTATCACATCGCATTCATTGCAAAAAAACAACAAAAAGGATCTGCTACAGCTCAATGCAATTATTGATCAAAAACGCCAAGAACTGGATGATGATTCCTACTTTGCAGCTAAGGCAGCATATGGTCATACTATCCGCCTTCTTCATGCAATAGAAGTTCTTGAAACCCAAGGAATTCCTACATTGTACGCCTATCTGAAAAAACAAAAAGAAAGTGCAGAAATTTCCGGAAAACGGTCAATCAAGAAATTTTTTGCCCTGCCCGGCATGGATGAAGTTTGGGAAAAAACCGAGGATCTCTATTTGAGCGGCTATGTCCATCCTAAATTGGAAAAACTTAATGAAATCGTTAAAGAAGAACTTGAAAGAGAAGTTTCCAGTAGAATTCTTGTATTTTCCAATTATAGGGATACTGTAAAGCAATTGACTGACCAACTGAACAAAATTGATGGTGTTGAAGCCCATTGGTTTGTTGGGCAGAAATCATCCAAAGAGGATCTCGGGTTGCGTCAAAAAGATCAAATCCGCATCTTAGAACAATTCAAACAAGGGTATTACAACGTCTTGGTCAGTACTTCTGTGGGTGAGGAAGGACTTGATGTGGCCCAATGTGACCTTGTTGTGTTCTATGACGTTGTTCCTTCTGAAATTCGAGCAATTCAAAGGAGTGGACGAACAGGTCGCAAAAGAGAAGGAAAGGTCATAATTCTGGCAGCAAAAAACACTAGGGATGAAGGTTTTTACTGGGCATCTCGAGCAAAACGTAGTCAACTTAACGATGTGATTGCAGAGGTCAAAAATGAACTTGAAGGTCAAAAACAGAAAAACCTTGATGATTTCTTTGACAGTTCGGATCCAGTAAAAGAGCCTGCAAAACTTGAATCTCCTCCTGATCCTCCACGGGATCCAACCAAACCTACCGTTTATGTTGACAACCGTGAAAAGGGAAGTTCAATTGTTCGAGCATTGCTCAATCAGGAAATCAATATCATTCCACAAACCCTTCCCATAGGAGATTATATTCTCTCAAACCGTGTTGCCATTGAGAGAAAAACCACTGAGGATTTTGCCAAAACCTTGATGAGACAGGATCTTTTCACTCAGATATCTAAATTGAAGGATACATATGAACGTCCCTTACTCATTGTGGAGGGTGAAGACCTTTACACGCAATCGATTTCAAAAAACGCAGTCCAAGGGGCCATTTCCTCTATCATCATTGATTATCAGATACCGGTAATTTTCACCAAGAACCCTGATGAGACTGCAGAATACATCTACAGGATTGCTTACCGTGAACAGATCCTAGAAAGACGCCCTGCAACCGTAAAGACCATGGTCAAACCTTCTTCCCTTGCAGAAGAGCAATTGCGGTTGGTTTCACAAATCCCTAAAATCAACACGAAGATCGCCACAAATCTTCTAAGAGAATTTGGAACTATCCGGAACATATTCAATCAAGACCAAGATTCACTCCGAAAGGTCAAGGGAATTGGTCAAAAATTGGCAAATCATATCGATCTTCTTGTGAATACTCCTTTTGAAGAAAATGATTGAAATTCAAAACTCTGTTTTAGATAATTTCTGCACCGTATTGGTCTATAAGAAATACAATTGTGTCTTCTGGTTTCAGAAATTGTTTCTGAGGGATCTTGGTTCTGCGGACACTCCTGTTCTTAACCCTGTATCCTGCACGTTCCATTTGGACAATGACGTCAAATCCGAAGATTCCTACGTTGGGGTCATATTCAAGACCAGGGATATCGATATGCTCATTGATGCCAAAGCCAAAATTGCCTTGTCGATCAATGGAGCTCCTCTTGACTTTATATTCCTTGGTATGGAGCAATTTCATCAACAGCTCATAGGCCTTATCACCTCTAACGGTGACTTTTGCGCCTACCTCCTGTCCTTTTCTGATACCCCATTTACGCCATGTCTGCTTTGAATAGGTAGGCACTGGCTTCTGTCCTGTCAGTTCTTCCAAGACTCCCATTCCTCTGTTTAGAACCTCTCCTGCCCTGCCCAAGCTCATGTTGATTTTCACTGCCGCTATCCTGGGTCGGAGCATGGGTTGTTCTTCCCATTCTTTCTTCTTCTGCTCAACTAATTCTTCATACATCATTTATCACCTCAGCAATGTAATCGCGGGTTCATCCTTTCCAACAACGAAGACGTATTCCAATGCAGTGGAAAAGTCACCATTATCGGAAGAGAATGTAACTTCTGAGGCCTTGGGTCCAAACCGTTTGTTGATTGAAACGATATGACCCATCTTTCCTTGGTGATGACCCTCTGTCACCATCGCGAAAACGTTTTCCTCCAATGGATAGATTTCTTTGATCTCCTGTGAGGGAACTTCAATCTTCAATGTACTTCCGCGTTTGATCTGTCCCACCCGTTCATCTTCACTGTTCAAAACAATGTTACGACCATCATGCAAGGAAATCTGTGTTTTTCCGCCTCTAATTGTTTTCTTTCCAGTCACTTTGCAGATCTTAACCTTTGCCTCTTCCTCTGAAATTTCAAAGGGTTTAAGCCTGCCTGAGATATGGTGCTGAATTCTGTAGTACTTTTCAAGCCCCTTCAAGTAAACAACATCCATATGTCCGACTGGAAACTTTTCATTCGTACGTTCCTTGCCATCAACCAAAACCTTTCGGTTTGAAAGGATGTACTTGGCTTCCTTCCTATTTTCTGCAACTTTGAGGACATCACGCAACAGGATCAACAAGGGCATCGCGTATTCCTTTCGATGTGGCCCCGGATTCATCCTGATGATGAATTTTGATCCTTTCCTTGGCACTGGCCAAGTCTTGGGCATGGCTGGCCTCTTAAGATGTCTTTTTCCACCTGACTTGGTCATTCTTCATCCTCCTTTTCTTCTTCAGAGGCTTCATCTTCTGCCTCTTCTCCGTTTTCTTCCATCTCCTCGGATTCTTCCACATATTCTTCTTCAAGATCCTCGAAGTCTTCATCTCCCATCTCAACGACTTCTTCCTCTTCCTCAATGGAATCGAAGTCAATCCTTGCCTCTTCCTTGACAGTTCTCCTGTTGATAAGACCGATCCTGAATCTATCCTTTGTCTTGTGGAACTTAACAATCATGACATTGGAGGGGTGGATCTTTGCAGGAATCTCTGTGTTGTCATTCTTTTTCATGGTTGCCTTGTCAATCGTGATGTAATGCTTTTGGGGATGTACACTTGTTACCTTTCCTTTGATGCCCTTGTAGTCTCCTCTAAGAATGACCACTTCGTCTTTTGGACGGACGGGCAGAGATCTGAACCCATGTTCTTTCCTGAGCTCCGGTGAAAGGTGTGCGGAAACCAATTTATGCTTCTCATGGAGCGGTACGTTCTTTTCGTACTTCCGTTGTTTTTTGGGTTTCTTGCTGATCGGTCTCATTTATACCACCATACTTGCGATGCTGCCAACTCTTGGCCATCTGTTCACTGCTTCCCTTGCCACAGGTCCTTTCGCTTCTGTGCTTCTGGGGTCTCCTTGGGGATTGACTACAACCACTGCATTGTCTTCAAATCTTATGACTTCTCCGTTTTCACGGGTGTAAGGTCTTCTCTGCCTGACAACGATGCAGGGAACTATTGTTCTTCTCATATTGGGTGATCCCTTCTTGACTGATGCGATCACCATGTCTCCGACAGTTGCTCGAGGATACCTGTTCAACCGGCCTTTGTAACCATGAACAGCAATGATCTGCACAATCTTTGCGCCTGAATTGTCGGCCACCTTGACTTTGCTCCCTACCTGCAATCCATTTGCAGATTTAACCCTTGGTGTACCTGCTGTTTTCCTCTTTGCCATTTATATCACTCCTCAATTTCCTTTTTCTCAATGACCACAAAGGATTTACTCTTGCTCAACGGTCTGCATTCCATTGCACGGACAATGTCCCCTTCTTTGATATCCAAGCAATCTGGGACATGGGCGGAAATCACTCCTTTGCGTCTTTCGTACCTGTCGTACTTCTTTACTAAATAAAGATAGTCTCTCCGAATTACCGCTGTCTTGTTCATCCTCGTTGAGACTACCTGTCCTTCAAAGATACGGCCTCTCAACCTAATTGTTCCATGAAATGGACAATTTGGGTCTACTGGATCGCATCTTTTGTCGGGAACTTTGACATTGATGCCGATATTTCTAGTTGCGCTTGCCATTATCGAACCTCATTGAAATTATTGGTTTGCCCCGGCATCAGGATACCTTTTGTGTAAACGCAACAACCTTCTCTTCTGCTGATGGGGCACACAGCTCGGAACCTGACTTTCCGCAAACGGCTGCTGCATTATGTCAGGATGGTATCCAGATTCCTTTCTGTTTTCCTTATGGGATGCAACTTTATAAAAAAATAGATGGATGACGCGAGGGCTTACCATTTAGATAATTTTTGTTTTCTTCTCTGTTTTGGTGTTCCAATCAACCGTGTCCCTGGCAATGTTACCTTGCCATGCTTCATTTCAAATTGAAATCTTGCATTGGGTGCTTTCGGAACCAATCGGTATTCTCCATCATGGCATTTTACCATCAATGTTCCTCTTGTTTCACCCACAATATCAATCTCTCCCAAACTCATGATTGAACTGTCTGGATGGAATATGACCTTGATTCTTCTTCCTTCCAACGACGTTGAAAGCAATGACTTGATTTCTGTTCGTAGATTGTCTTTTTTTCGAGGCATATTTACTGTCCAAGTTCTCTTTTGATTGTGAGAATTCTTGCGATGTCTTTCTTAAGTAGCTTTACCTTACTTGGATTCTCTATTGAACCGCCTGATGCTAACTGTGCACGGATATGTGCCAACTCGGCTCTTTTCTTTTCCAATTCACTGTCCAGTCTGTCTGGATTTTTTCTGAGGTTTTCCATTTCATTCCTTTTCATGTTGAATCACTCCAATTCAAGTTCTTCCTCTTCATCCTCAACAGGTTCTGATGCTTCTGGAGGTAACTCTTCTCCCAACAGATCCTCTTCAATTTGCGGTTCCTCTGTCATTTCCTCCTCAAAGGGCGATACTTCTTCTGACCAAATGTCTTCTTCATCTGTCGGAATGTCGCGGGTAGTATGTGTAGGTTCTGCTACAATATTGACTTGGTCTGGAAGCATGGCCTCAGGAACCATGACCAAAACAGTTACTCCAAGGACTCCTCTCTTGATTTTGGCAACTGCCCTGCCAATGCGAACAAACTTCCTTTTTGGATCTCCTGTCTTGGCAATGAACCCATCCCTGAATTTTTCTGTTCTGGCACGCTGGGAGGTGACTTTCCCGGAAACAATGATCTCAACTCCTTTTGCACCCTTGGCCATCATTCGCCTTACCGTTCCATATGCGGTTCTTCTGAAATGACGACCCCTTTCAAGGGCATTGGCCAATCTTGCAGCCATCACTGAAGGATTCAATTCTGGATCCTCAAGCTGTTCGACCTCAATCTGGACATTGTCTGTCTTGAGGATATCCTTCACCTCGCGTGAAAGCTTCTTGATCGTTCTCCCTTTTTTACCTATGGCGTAGCCAACCCTTCCGACCTTCAAGGTCACTCTTGTGCTCCCTCCAGAATGGGTATATTTCATTCCACCATATTCCGCTTGCTCTAACTCCTTCTTGAAATATTCCTCCAGAAGGATTTGTGTGACTTTATCTTCCGTGAATTTTTTGACACTGTTTGGCAGTTAGCATCAATCCTCGCTAATTTCTTTACTTCCATGTGAACTTCTCTTATTAAAAGAATTAAGATGGTGTGCGCGGGACTCTGACACACGCACTCTGTTTGAAATAACTTTTAATCCACTCCCCGTTACGACTTTATATACGTAACTTTCATATTTCATCTGAGATGGTAACGGCATATCCCCCACAACAGATTCATAAATTTGCCTTCTTCAATGGACAAGAACTCCAATTTTTCACTGAATACAACACAGGCATGGCAGTTTTTGCCATGTCCGATCTTGGACCCGAAGTTCTCTTCCAAGATATCTCTGCTCTTGGATTAGTTCCTGATCTTTCTCAGGACAAAATTCACGAACACTTGCTGAGAACATCCATTAACTCAATTGTCACTCTAGGACAGGGACACGATTACAATGTGGGGGTTTTTGATCTTCCTACAACCCTGATCTCTGGTTTCAGAATTATGCTCATCTCATTTAGACTTTCCAACCCAGTTGCCAAAGATCCTCGCCTTAAGAAAGGTTACTATCAAATTGCCTTGTTTGTCCCCAAAACTCTCTTGCAATTCCTTCCTGCATATGTCTTCTTTGAGAAGGAATTGGTAGACTTAACAACTTCTCTGACATCCAGTGGTCAATTCCATGCAAAAAAGTTCAAACTCCTGAAAACAGAGATTCTCCGAACCCTGAATTCTTACTGCCGAAGCCCAGAATCAATTTACTAAATCTTTCTCAATCACATATTGAATGACGACATTGACCAAATCGAAAACTTCATCCTCGCTTAGCCTATCTGTATTGAAAATGACATCATAGACTGACATATCATCTATATCTATATTATACAGGATTCTAAACCGTTCACGTTCGGCCTCTTCCCTGATGATGGTCTCGTTTCTTGCCTTTTCCAATGACATTCCCTCCCGCTTTGCGATCCTCTCCCATCTTACCTGAGGAGATGCTGTAATGCAAATGCGAATATCCGCATGAGGTGCCTTATAGGCAGCAAGCTGTGCATCAACCACAGTATTGTCCTGTTTGGCAAGTTCTTCCGTTCGCCGGTCAATCTCCAAATCATAATTTGAATTCTTGGCAGCTATAAGGGAAAATTCCTCCAATGAAATTCCCATGTCCTTGGCCATTTGACGAAAGACCTGTCCCGCAGAAACGTAATTCATGCCGAATTTCTCTGCGATTTTCTTGGCAACAGATGATTTTCCAGACCCATGTGGGCCTCCAATTGCAATTATGGCCAATCAGTTCACCCATTGCAGTTTCTTACTGTCTTGCCATTAGTTTGAATTTTCTTCGGGTGCAGGGTGAACAAAGCTGGCCTCCGTAAGGTCTTTCCGGTCTTCTCTGGGTCTTGGAAAGTCTTCGGATCTCTACGCGTGTGCCTCGAGGCATGCCGAGCAAGGGTTTCTTGCATTCCGCACATTTGTGTGCACTGGGTTTCTTCCGAATGCTTCTCCAGACATACCTTCCAGAAATTGTCTTGTACAGCTTTCTTTTGCCTGAACGAATTGATGGTCTTACCATTTCTACTATCTCCTTACCTCTGATGAGACTTGTTGATATTTATACGATTAGGTAGATTCCCGCGTTAACTTACCTTGAGGGTTGATTTCCTTGAATGTTAATTCCTAAAACACGCTGAATTATGGCTGAACTCATGATGGCACTGAGGAAATACCAGAACCCAAACCCGGCAGCACTCAGATTTGGGTCTTCTACATATTGACTGAACCATTTTCCAATAAGGGGTGTTTGCGGAAAGATTCTGAAGGGAAGCACTGCTACGATTGCTCCACGATCCGGCGTCAGATTCAAGGAAAAGTCCCCCATCACTAACCGTAAGGTGGTGAAAATCGCAATGAGCGGAAGGAAAAGAACCAATTGTGGTAGCATCTGCTTGAGCATCATCTTCTGCTGTAACGTGTTGATATGGTTGTCCTTTGCTTGAACCTTCTGCCACAATTTCTTGTCGGCCGTTTCCATCGCTCTCTTCTTCAGTTTCTGATGATCCTGGATTTGCTTCCTGATACGATTCATTTCTTCCATATCCAATAATTTCCGTGTAAGAAACGCAGAAACCAAGGAACTTGCCATGGATACAAAAACAAGTATAATTGCTGAACCTGGCGGTCGTACCCAAAAACTGTCTTCAGAAACCACATCCAATACCCAACGGTTATACCACGACGGATTTCTATCTCCTGCAAGTGTATGTGTCGTTTCTAGGGTATATCTTGCATCTGTGTCCGTACTGTTTTCAACCAAAAATATAATGATTGAAAGCTTAAGCTTAAAGACCTCCTGATTGAAATAATCCACAAATAACGACCCTTCTTTTTCCACTTTGCCGTAGACGAGAATGTCTGGATATTTTTTCTTCATTTCTGAAGGAGAAGTAATATTCCTTCCAACCGACCGGATGTCTTCTTCATCCAATGCTATCGATCGGTTCACTATTGCAATTCCCATCTCTCCTTCTTCCACATTAAACAACAGATTGATCGTTTCATTGCTGCCAAGATCAACATTGTATTTTTTATATTCACTTCCATCAAGCTTATTGTTGCTTCTAGGTTTGAGGATGTTTCCATGAAGGTGGACGTCATCCAATGGATGGCTATTGTTTCCGATGACCCCTGTCACTGCCTTCTGGGTCTGAAGTGAAAATTCTCCTTCCGTAAACGTTTCTCTCCCCATCAGGGTTTCCATTGAATAAACCACCAAAAAAAGACTATCTTGTCTCGAAGGTATCGTAAGTTGTTCCTGTGTTCCGTTGGGACCCTCTGAAATGTCCAATAGATATTCTGAGGTATTGGGATCATGGTTTGTTTTGAGTATTCCTTCAATGATATGGATATTGCTTGTCGTGAATAATGCAAGATCTAGATTAAGATCACTTGAATCATTCAGAGTGACAGTTCCCGAACCTGAACCGGCTATGGAATAAATGTAATAGGATTTGCCCGTTTGGGCAATACCGGAATCCAACCCAACCAATCCGATAAAAAGTAAGATAGCTAACAGAAACCCTTTTTTCGTCATTCTCCTCAAATCCACTTTATTCTTATGATTATCCTCACATTAAATATCGTTGCTATTGATTCCCGCTCTTTCACAATTGCTTTAATCCATCATTCCATAAATGAACCGTGTCCGATAGAATTGAGGAGGTTCGGAATGCTTACAGAAAAATCTCGTCATCTTACCAATCAAAAAAGAACCATCCTTGGAATGAACTCCTTGAAGCCTTGCCCCTCCTCAGTGAACAAAAATCCGGAATCCTCATTGATGTCGGTGGTGGCAATGGACGCAACATTCAATTGCTCAACCGAAGTTTGACCGTGGTACTTGACCTTTCTGAAGACCTCCTCCGAAATTTTGCGGCAGATAATGGTCTTAATCAAAGAGTTTTGGGAGCCCTCCCTTTTCTTCCATTCAGAGATGGATGTTCCAACGAGACCATCTCTATTGCAGTTCTACATCATCTCCCAGATCAATTTACCAGAATAGAGGCAATGCGGGACTTGAGGAGGATTACCTGTGAAAAGGGAAAGATTGTGTTCACCGTTTGGAGACGATGGAGACGAGGTCATCGCGAAAAACTAATTGAACGTATCAAGAAAGAAGAACCAATCGATGATCTTGTCGATCACCTTCGTCCTTGGAAAGATTCATCTGGGAAGACTCTTGCACATCGCTTCTATCACTACTATACCTTTCGGGAACTACTCGAAGAAACAAGTGCCGCTGGAACACAGATCGTCAAATGGTCAAGAATGGGCGGAAAACACAATGATTCCAATTTTTTGGTTTTTATCAGCTAGTCCGTGATGATCCAATTTTCGCACAAGCCGATATTTCTCACATCAATCCTCAAATATTCAAGTTTCCAACCTAATAATAGGTGTCCATCCCCAGCTACGACAAGGACAGAATAGAAACCAAGGAAGAACCAAAGGAAACGGAAGGCAAGCTTCCCTTCAGTGAACTGTCCAAGCAATATCCATACCAACAACTCCTTGAACAACTTGTTGATGAAGTCCATCAGATTGCCTCCCAAGCGCGAGCAAAGAAACTCGATCCAATCGAGGAAGTGGAAATCTACCGTGCAGAGGATGTCGCATCTAGAACCGAAGGACTAGTAGGACCAAAAGGCGTGGCCGAACGACTCCGGGAAATGGAGTTCGTGGAAAAACTTCCAAAAGAACAAATTGTCATCAAGATTGCTGAAGAAATTGCCTTGGGAAAATTCGGAGATCTCCCACCTCGTGATCTTGCAGAACAGGCCATCCGAACCGCACTCTCCGTTCAGACCGAAGGGATCACCGCTGCCCCCATAGAGGGCATATCCAAAGTGAAGATCAAACAAAATGAAGATGGTTCCTCTTATTTGGCCGTCTACTATTCCGGACCAATTCGATCTGCAGGGGGAACTGCCCAAGGTGTTTCTGTCCTTATAGCTGACCATGTACGAAAAACCCTTGGGTTAGACAGGTACAAAGCCACGGATCAGGAAGCTGAACGCATGCTTGAGGAGGTTCGGGCATATAATGCCAAAGTCCATCTTCAACTGCCAACCAGTGACGAGGAAATCCGGTTTGCTTGGAAAAATCTTCCTGTGATGATCTCTGGTGATCCAACGGAACCTGAGGAAGTCTCTGGCTATCGTAACATCGAGAGCATGGAAACCAATCGTATCAGGGGTGGGGCTTGCCTAGTTCTCAATGATGGGGTCGTAGGACGAGCCAAAAAACTGGTCAAACGTATCAAGAAAATCGGTCTTGAAGGATGGGAATGGCTTGAACGAATTGCTGCCGGAGAGTTCAGTGAATTCAAGGAAACACCTAAGAAAAAAGAAGACACAAAGGAAGAAAAAAAACCAAAAGGACGTTATGAGGCAAAACCGGAAACTGCTTTTCTTAGTGACGCAATATCCGGACGACCAATATTCTGTGGTGCCACCCGTCCCGGTGGATTCAGACTCCGCTATGGCCATGCAAGAAACACGGGCATTGCAGGAATCGGGATCCATCCTGCATCTTACGGTGTCTTCAACGAATTTCTCGCTCCCGGTACACACATCCGTACAGAACGTCCCGGAAAAGGTAGCATTGTCACCCCCATCGATACCATCCGACCTCCTATCGTGAAACTCCAATCTGGTGACGTCATCGAAGTAAAAACATACCAGCAAGGAATCAATCTTTTCCCAATCATCGATAAGATCCTGTTTGTCGGAGATCTGCTCATCGGTTACGGAGAATTCGTCCAGAACAACTATAAACTTGTTCCTGCTGGTTTCAATGAGGAATGGTGGGCACAGATCCTCAAAAATGCAGGACATGACCATCTTCTCCCTCAAGTCTCTTCCTACCTCATGACAAAAGAACTCACCCACAACCCCCCGTCACAAACGGATGCAATTAAGATAGCCTTGGACACCAAGACTCCCCTCCATCCAAAATATGTCCCTGCTTGGAAATATCTTGATGTTCAAGAAGCGATATCACTCCGTCAATATGTCCTTGAAGCTGATGATGAACTTATCTCCCCTGAAGCAAAGCCCATACTTGAAAAAGCCCTGATTACCCATAAAATAGACCCGAAAACGAAAAAGCTGAGACTTGACCATTTTCAGTCCATCAATTTCCAGCTTACCGGAAGGGCTGACAAAAACGACACCCCAATCGAACCCCCTGCCCCTGAAGAAATTTCTGATGGTCTGGAATTCGTTCAAGCCATCTGCCCCGTCCCTATTCTCGATACGATGGGAACCACACTTGGTGCTCGGATGGGAAGGCCTGAAAAGGCAAAACCTCGACTCATGCAACCTGCACGCCATGGTCTTTTCCCTTTGGGAAGCGTCAAAGGCGTTGGTACAGACCTGAGAAAAGCTGAACTTCATGGAACAATCACTGTCTATCTTGCCGACAGATATTGCCATTCCTGCAAATTGCAACAATACCAAAGATTCTGCATCCAATGTGGCGAACCCACCGAAATGCGGGGACGATGCATCACCTGCGGTGCTCTCAACGATGAGGGACCATGTGACAACTGTGGGGGACGAGTGACCTACAGAAAACGGGTCAACCTTGACATGCCCAAAATCCTTAACGATATCCGAGGAAAGATCGGTGAAATCCCACAAAAGGTCAAAATGATTGAGGAACTCAAAAACCCCACCCTTACTCCTGAAATCCTTGAAAAAGGAATTCTCCGGGCAAAATACGGTCTCCATGTATTCCGGGATGGCACCATCCGGTATGATGCCACCGATGCACCCCTTACCCACTTCAAACCCAAGGAGATCCAGACCCCTGTGCAAAAGCTCATCGAGCTGGGATATGATAAGGATGTTGAAGGCAATCCTCTCGTCAGCGACGACCAACTGCTGGCTCTCAAGCCACAGGATATCATCGTCAATCAAAACTTCAAAGAACATGCATTCAATGTAGCTCGTTTCGTCGATGACCTCCTCCAATATGTCTATGGTCTCAAACCCTTCTACAAACTCAAATCAGGTGAAGACATCATCGGTCATCTTATCATCGGACTCGCCCCACATACCAGTGCAGGAGTCATCGGCAGAATCATCGGCTTCACAAGAGCCTCCGTATGCTGGGCACATCCCTTCTGGCACTCCGCAAAACGAAGGAACTGTGTGGAAGGGTCACATGAAATTCTTCTTTACAATACCACGACCGAAGCGATTGAAATGCACCCCATTGGCAAAATTGTTGAAAACGTGGCCACTATTCAACCTGGAAAACTCGTCGACAATTTCGGCACTTTGGAGTACCAAAACCCATACCCTCACCTCAAGGCTATCTCCCTTGACGAAAAATCAAATACCATCATCCTTGAGGATATCGGCAAATGGATCAAAGGAAAAACAGACAGGTGGATCAAAGTAACCACTCTATCGGGAACCGAACTCATCATGACACCAACCCATCGCCAAATGGTTTGGAAAGACAACAGACTTGTCAAAATAAAAAGCGAAGCCCTTCAAGAAGGAGACCTCCTACCAACTCCCTTCAGAATCCACCTGCCTTCCGCATCTTCCTCAACCCTCAATCTTCCTGAAACATTCTGCAATAAACTCCCTAACACTGATAAATTCAGACAGTTCAAAAATTCCCTCCGACTCAGAGGTTCCGGTCCAACCATGCGGAAAATCCTCCAAAAAAAAATGGATGAACGCACCCGACAATCCCTCATAGAACAAATGAAAGGAACTGGAAGCAAACCGTTCACAACAAGATGGTACAATTCCATTCCTCTCACCCACCTTGAAATCCTCGTCGAGAGAGGCGTACTGTCTTGGAACGAGATCCCCAAAGATGCATCCCTTGGTATCGCACGTAACCCAAAACTTACCCCTGCTTATCTTGAGCTGGATGCTGACTTTTTCAGATTCCTCGGACTCTACACCGCCGAAGGATACATAAGAGACAAGAACGGAACCTACCAAATCACCATCGGAAACACCAATCCCGCACTCAAAAAAGAAATCGTCAGGCTTTCCCATAAACTGTGCGGAACACCCTACACAAAGGAACACAATGTCACCAATTCCAACAAAATCATTGCATACCTCATTGCATATGCATTTGGTGCCGGAACTTCTGCAACCAACAAAAGAATCCCCAATATCTTGTTTTCTCAACCCGACGAAAACAAGATCCAATACCTCAGTGCCGTCATCGATGGTGACGGATCAATCGTCGTCCAAAACAAGGCAATTCAAATCTACACTGCAAACCCAAAATTGGCCGCTGACTACAGAACCCTGATCGCAACTCTTGGACACAAGGCCAAGATCCTTACTGTTCAAGGCCATCGCTTCGGAAAAACCGTCCTCCAAAGATATAAGACCCTAGGAACTCAACCCAACTCAAAAGGAGTACTCTATCACGTCATCTGTTACGATACCGCACTCCTCCAGAAAATCAAGCTCCTCCACTGTGAAAAAGCAAGAAAAATCAAATCTATCCTGAAAAAACCCCGCAAATTCTCAAGATCAACCTTCATTTCCGAAGACGTCTTCCTTGATCCAATCAAATCCATTGAAGTCATCCAAAAACATGCTCCAACCTATTGTGCAGAAATTGCAGGGAGCAACCACAACATCATTTTCGCAAATTCACCCATCACCAGTAATTGTGACGGCGATGAAGACGGTATCGTACTCCTCATGGATGGATTTCTCAACTTCTCCAAGGAATACCTGCCCACCACCCGAGGATCCAAAATGGATGCACCGCTTGTCCTTGTGACCAAACTCAACCCTCTGGAAGTAGATGATGAAGCCTTCAATGTCGATTATGTCTTCGAATACCCCACACAATTCTATGAGGCAACCCTCAAAGGATCCGCAGCAACTACATTGCCCATTCCCCGGATTGAAAATGTTCTGGGAACCATGCGGCAGTTCCAAAGCGTACCCTATACCCACTACACCGAGGACATTGCCATCGGTCCCTTGGTTACCAAATACAAGATCATCCCCTCCATGAAGGAAAAGCTCTATGCACAAATGGATCTTGCCGAAATGATCGCTGCCGTTGACGAAAAATTCGTCGCCGAGCAGGTACTCAAACGTCATTTCATCCCCGACCTCATGGGCAACCTCCGTGCCTTCGCCAAACAGGGAGTGTATTGCGGAGCCTGCCGTGCCAAGTACCGAAGAATTCCCCTTACCGGCAAATGCCTCAATCCCAAATGTCCCAAACCCGAATCACTGCGACTCAACATCAATCCCGCTTCTGTCTACAAATACCTTGAAATCGCCCAAGAACTCATAGACCGCTACCATATGCGTACCTACATCCAAGATCGACTCGACCGGATCAAATTGGGTATCCATGGACTGTTCCCCCCCGAAGAAAAGAAACAGCTCGATCTTTCCGATTTCTTCTAGATTAGGGGTGCTGTGTATTCATTGGTGGCAAACTGACTCTCCACAAGCTTCACAAACTGGCCATCCTTCGAAATGATGGCAAAAGTCTCCACAGGTGTATGGAAAATCTGGAAGACCACTTCGGAATCCACCACCATGTACGATGACATCTCCATCTTTGACAGCTTGATCTCCAATCGTCCCATCTCAAAAAGCCGCTTCACCTTTACCAAACCCGAATTCAGATTGGAAATGGCTCCGGATATGGTGTTCAGCAGACTACTGGCCTCTTCCGGAGGAAACGCAATCCTCGCCATGACATCATCGATCTTCGAGAGGTACTTCGTACTGAACCGTTCAAACGGAATGATGTTGAAGAAATTCGGTGCAATGATCAACATCAGGCTCTTCTTCGCCTGCATAAAACTTGCCAGAATCTGGTGCGGTATCTGGTTCTCCTTCAGATGCATGACCAAGGATGCCTGATCCACCGTTGTCGACTTGTTCATGATCGTCTCCTGCAATTCCTCCAGTTCCTTCAACGTATCATTGAAATGATGCATCTCCTCCTCCTTGACCGCACGAAGATATGCAAACAGTGCCTTGGGATCCTCAATCCAGTATTTTGCAGGTCGCGTTCCCGTCGAATTGATCAACTGCTTGTTGATCAACTGCACCAAGGCAGGATAGACCTTCGAATCCGGAATATCCAGAATCTGCGACAACTCCTTCCCCGTTATGTTCGGCGTTTCCATGAGTTGCCCGTAAACCTTGACCTCGTTCTTCTGCAATATGCCCAGACCTGTCAGTAGGTCAATGAATTTTCTGAGGTCAAATTCCTCCACCGCTTGGGAACTCTCAATCTTCATTCAAAACGTGTAGGGATTCTTCATTAATATACTTGCTCCTAGTCAACAGTAGTAAATTAACTTCCGATTGCTCACGTTCTTGCTTTCCATGCCATGAAAAACAAAATTTATACTGAATTTTTCGGCACGGTCGCTAAAGCTTCCTGTGAACCCTGAAATAAACAAAATTTTAAAAAACGTATCCTCTATGCTTTCATGATTGCTGTAGGACTGATCATGACAAGGAAACTGAAAACAGGCTCCCATCGATCGCGATTCTCAAATTAGTCGGAATCCTC
>CAZYCQ010000012.1:0-31510 GCA_964645535.1 uncultured archaeon
GTATAGACCTATTCTCCATATAGTGGATTTGTTGATTTTTGCAGAGAATTGAATTGAGGTAAGGCTCTTGGATCATCAAAACCTCGATTCAATTTTTTATGGATCTTTCACCCTGACATGTACATAGGGTTAAATATCAACATCGGGATATAATAGATTGTGTCAAGCCGAAAAGCGGCAAATGAGAAACTAGTTTCTACGATCACCTTTTATATGGGTGCTCTGTTTTTTCTTTTCTCAGTCCTGTATTCCTCTTTTATCACTGCAAATATCATAATTGTTTCAACCTATATGCTCATTATTTCAGGCTTACTTCTGGTTTTTGCATTTGTTAACAACTATCGTATCATGTTACCCCTGTTGATTGGAATGGTTGCCTTTTCCAGCATTAACCTTGGTATTCTCCTTGCAGGAATTGCAGGACTGAATAGTGATGATCCCAAGGTAGTTGCAGGACTTTCCCGTATTGTTCTGGCAGTCTTCATCATTTGGAAACTCACTGCGGAAATGAGGCACTTGACCTTGGAAATTGATCCTTTTGCACCAAAAAGAGGTTTCTTGGGAAATTTATTTCATGGTATTCTTTTCCCCAGAAAGGAATTCTTTCGATTGGTAAAGGTTTTGCTGTTTGTGGTTGGTGGGTTCTATTTCGTGATGACTGGCTTGGTATTAATTCATGAAGCAAGTGTTGACTTAAATTTCTTTCAGAAAACAGAAAGGATTTCCTTGAACATCTTGTTTTTAGGTATGCAGACTCCTATGATGATGGCTTCAAGGGCTTCCGTAAGTAGAACGTTTTCAGAATACATAAAGAATCTTCAATGGCTTGATGATTCCATCTTACATGATGCTTCAGAGGAAGTTGT
The DNA here is from genome assembly GCA_964645535.1 of uncultured archaeon. Taxonomy (GTDB): domain Archaea; phylum Asgardarchaeota; class Heimdallarchaeia; order Heimdallarchaeales; family Kariarchaeaceae; genus WAKA01. The sequence goes on from CAZYCQ010000012.1 coordinate 867, forward strand.
CCGTGCTTATAACGAAATTACCAATTCCTCGGAAATTTCGTTTGATTCAATCAATTCCAACGGAAAACACCTTTGGTTGAGTGTTGTCCTCATATTGGTATTACAGGCCTATGAAAACGTTATTCTCCAATGGGATATTGTACAGGCCATCCAATCTATTGATTTCAATCAACTCATCATAGGTGTGTTGCAATTCATATTCAACTTGATCCCTTGATGAATGTTGAACAAAAAATAGGAAAAATGCACGAAACACTAAAATAGTCTAAGTGATATCAAAAACAGTGGTTAACCTATCGGATAGGAAACATGTCCTTCGTGTAGAGAAGGCTATCGGCAATCCCATCAAAAAAATCTCAGAAAAAACAAAGCTTGGTTATCTTGATGATGGGGAAAACGTAATTGAACTTCGTCTTCCTCGAATGGGCATTGAAGAATTCCCAATGGATATCTGTAACCTTCCGCATTTGAGAGTTCTAGACTTGAACTTCAACAAGATCGGTCAAATTCCAAATGAAATAGGGAAACTTAGGAATTTGGAAGAATTGTATATCGGTCAATCCATGATGGATAAGGATTCACCAAAGATAGAATCAATCCCAGAGGGAATGACGAACTTAAGCAATCTTAGAGTTCTTGATTTAACTGGTCATTCTCTTGAAAAATTACCAAAATGGGTTTCAAATTTCATGAACTTGGAAAGGCTTTTTCTTGGAGGAAATGGATTGAAAGATTTGCCTTCAGAAATAGGCAAGTTAACCCGATTGGAGGAACTCCAACTTTGGTCCAATCAGCTCAAGAAATTGCCAAAAACGATGAAAAACCTTTCAACACTCAAAGTTCTTTTGCTGAGTAAAAATAATCTTAAGGAAATGCCTAAATGGATGGGAGAACTCTCCTTCTTGGAAAGGGTTGACTTTGAGGAAAACGAATTGAAAAAAATCCCCAAGGAAATCGAAAACCTTACCAATCTTGTAGAATTAAATCTTGCATCCAACTTTCTGGAGAAATTGCCTGATACATTCTGCAACCTGAAAAAGGTTGAGCAATTGGATCTGAGTGGCAATCATTTCAAAGAACCCTTGACGCACCAATGCATTGAGACATTGGAGTCCTTGAAATGGATAAATATTGAAACCCAGTTTCTTTCGACTGATGCAATGGCCTTACTCATTGATCGTGAAGTGACCATTGAGGGGTTCAATAGTTAATTGCACGAGAGATACTTCGTAAAAAAGCGTGATAACTTCTAAGTTAAACAACCATTATATTTGGAAGAATGGTACTGATCTCAATGGCTGTTGAGCGGATCATAGTAATTACAGGTTCCAAAGGTGGTGGTGGAAAAACTCCGGTGGCAATTTCAGTTGCACTTTCTCTCGAAAAATTAAAAATTCCAGTCATGCTCAGTGATTTCAATTTCAATAATGCTGATAGTTTCTCCATTCTTCATGGTACCAATGTTGCGGAAAGAAAAAAGAAACGCTGGCTGAACGAGATGGAAAAAGATGATGAAAGTATTTGGAGAATTAGCGAATACCTTTGGCTATCAAAATGGAAAAGTGTTGCAAATCTTGGTCTTCCAAGCACAGTAGAATTTTGGGAAAAGGTCCGCAAACTTGCATCAATGGATCTAGGGGAAAAATCGCCAAAAGTCATGATTTTAGACACCAATCTGACGCTTCCGCTCATTTGTTTGCCAGAAACGAAGGTTCATGAATTCCAGAATCTCCCAACTGTTGAAGCATGGCACCTGTGGTCCCCTTCAATAGTCCTTCAACTTGGAGAACAGGAGCGGTTTATCAGAGCAATAACTAATCTGAATCGTTTCAGTCAAGGTTTTGAAGAACGAATGGTTCATATTTTCACCCCGAGGCATTACACTGCCATCTCCATCAGGAACACAATGAGTACCCTCCTTAAAGGAGAATTCTCTTTGACAAAAACCGTGAAGTTCAAACAGTCCAATCCCAAACCAATCAAGTTCAACGAGCTCAAGGATGCCCTCTTTGCCAATTTTCTTCCCAATATCCTCAATTTTTCGGCAAATAACAATACCACAATTGAAGAGCTCTTGGTTGACTGGCTGAAAAAGATCATCGAAAAAGTAGAATCAAGGGAATACAGAACCAACAATTTGATAATTGTCCCAACCGTTGTTAACAGCATTGCCCTCCTTGTAGAGGAGTTAACCCTCAAACCCCGGAAGACGTTAAAAACCATTGCCGAAGATCTTGGAACCCTGTTCGAGGTTATTCAGCAGTTTATCACTTCAAACAAGGAGGATCTTGTGGTTTACAGTGAACAGCCTACCCTTTTTCAATGACAAATAAATTCAATGACAAGTAAACTTTTAATTGAGAATTAAGCATTAGATCATGTGGTGCTGCGTTTTTTTCTGTACAGGACACGACTAGTAGTTGCATCCATTTTTTTAATCTCCTTTGTTTGGGGATGGATTTCACAAACTTATTCCTTCATCTCCGATGCCACTTATCTTATCCTACTGAATTTTTGGTTAGTAGTAATCACAGCCTCTTTTAATTACCTGCTACGGACTTTTGTCAAGGGTAACAACTTTGAACGTTATGGAACCATTGTAATCCTTATTTTCATCTTAGCAATCACCTTCACCCTTAATCCAGCTCTAAAATTTTTGTCCAAAAAATACCCATTTCCTTTTTCTGCGATTGGCATGATTTCCTTGCTAAATGTTCTTTATCTTTCCTTTCAACTATATCGCCCTGTGGACATATGGCCAAGGAATGCAATACGGTTTCTGAAGAAGCCTAAATACAAATTCACAGAACAACATTTGCAGATATTTCTAATCGGGGCAGGTTATCTGTTTTTCGAGGGATTGATCGTACTCTCCCCATATCAGGGTTTCATTATTTCATGGCTAGTCTTAATAATAATTCATCTTACTGCCCTCTATTTTCTTAGGCAAATTTATTGGATACCGACTGCACCAATTGGTGTTTGGAAGGATGCAGAAAGCCGTTACACCAAAACTAACGATTTCATGCTTTCTTCTGATAGATTGTTGGGTTATTCCATCGGTAGAATAAATTACGAGATTGATCGGGATTTAAACTTAGAACAGACCAAATCATCTCTAAATCAATTAATGCAATTTGCGACCCACGATATGATCCATCCAGAAGTATTTTGGAGGGAACTTGACAGACTCAATGGTATCCTAATCTCAGACCCCTTTTCCATGGATAATCTTGCTTTTGCAAAAATTCTGATAAATTCCGCAAGAAGATGGGGCTTTCAAGGAACTCCCGCCAAAAAATACATATTGCTTGTTTTACCTCCTCTTCTGAAACGCTACCGCATTTTCGCTCTTCTTCCCAAATATCTTCAGGATACTGTTTATGAAATGTTTGAACTTTTTCACCTTTTGGGGATCGGAAATGAGCTTTGGGAATCCATCATCGACTATGAGATCACTACTCGAAGATATGCAAAAATGAAGCTTCCCATTCTTTCTGGAGCGCCTGTACGTCAAAGTTGGAGATTTGAATGGAACTACAGACTATTCTTCGGTGAAGAGGGCAAAAAACTTGTAGAACAGGATCTTGAGAAATTCAGGCAAATTTCCGCTAAAAGAAACTATATGTCTGACAATTTGACAGAAAGAAATTCTTGGGAAAAAGATCTTGAAATCGCAGCGATCCACCTGTTCTCGACCTTCTTTGGGCAAAATAGCAGAATGCCTTGGGGAGGCTCTGTACGATATCCATATGAGGAATATGATTGGGTTAGACGGGGATATCTTCTTGATGATTTTTCCGAAGAGGCATATAGGAGTATCCTCCCCCCTGTTCGCACAAAAACTGGTCAACAAAAGGAAAAAACTGCAAAGGTTCCGAAAGCCTATCAGAAACATTACATTGAGGCCTATCTAAATGAGGGAAAGGTTCTACAACTACCTGAAAAAAGCAATCGAAAACAGCCTCGGAATTGGGAAGTAAAAAAATTGTTTGCAGTTTTCCTCTTCTTTGTCTTTGCATTGACAGTGAATTTGGGATTGCATCATCCTGCGGTTGCAGCTACATTCGGTGTCCTTGGGATCTCTATGCTGATTTTCTCAATAGAAGATATTCAAGTCAGGAAAATTCTTGAGAATACAATTCCGATCACCAATGAATTTGAACTCCAACCGAAAACTTTCGAAATAAATCTATTTCTTTTTTCAATCGGTCTTCTTTGGAGCATTATTGGTGCTGCTTTCCTTATCTGAATGTAAATAAGTATATAAGTCGGAAAGTTTTCACGAATTCAGTGAACAGATTTCCTCTTTTTATTCTTCCTCTAGTCTTGATCATTGCTCTTCCTTCTCAAGCACAGACGGATTGGACTCCCATGACTCCGATCAACACAAGAGAAGGGATTACCTTCAGTCATCCTGCATTTCTTCCATATACATTCCAGTCCCGTCCAGATCTGTTTATGGGATCTGAAGATGGTACCATCTATCATCAACCTATTATCAAAGCAAATAGAACTGTAGTTGAATTTGGAGGATTCGAGGCGGGACTCATTACTGCTCTTTTCCCACGGGGCGCACCATTTGCGTATGATATGAATAAGGATGGATTGGATGACCTAATCATCGGTGATCAACAAGGCAAGGTTCATCTTCTTCTTCAGACTCCTTCAGGAAGTTTCATTCTGAATGATTCTTTCGTTAAAGGAATACAGGTTTCACAATTCGCAAAACCAACCGCTGGAGATATTGATGGGGATGGAAAAGATGAAATAATCGTTGGTGAAGGGAATGGATCCCTTGTTGTCTTTTTCAATAGAGGGACATTAGCCTCCCCCTCATGGGAAATTGATCGGTCGTTATTTAATTTCCCTTTAGGAGAACATCCCGCACCTTTTGCGTTCAAGCCTACCTCTGACAGTCAGATTTCTGACTTGGTAATTGGAACGGAAAGATTTGGCATAATCTATGTGAAAAACCTTTCAAAAGATGGAAAAACAGCATTTGAAGTAATCCAATTCACGAATGGAGGTAATCCTTTCCGAGAGATTGATTTTGGATCCAACACCTTTCTCACACCTTCTTTAGTTGACTTGGATGGAGATTCAAATCTAGATCTTGTGGTGGGTACAAAGGATGGTCATCTTGAGGTATTCCGGAATTCTGGCATTGATTTTCTCACTGTCCAACGAGAGGCAGGGTTGAATCAGACAATCATAATTACCTTGGTGCTACTTCTATTTGCTGTTTCCGGAGTTGCCATTGTCTTCTACCTTAAAGGACGTCCCCAATCAGGACAGCCTATTTATCTGATGTTGGTTCATTCTTCGGGTGTCACTCCTTTCTCCTATTCTTTCAGCAGGACGGAAGTTGAAGATGATGCTCTTGCAGGTGGGGCGTTTGCAGGCGTTTCCACAATCATTTCTGAAATCACTTCGGGATCATTGGAATCCTTGGATCTTGGAGACCGAAAAATCCTTGTCAGTCGGGTTCCATTTTTAAAAGATCCGAATTCAGAACTTCTTGTTCTCCTTTGGGCAACCAATGATGATCCCCACTTAAGAAAGCTCACAGAAGATCTTGCACATTATGTTGCCTCCAACTTTGAAGATATCTTCACATTGGGTGAAATAACTGATGAATTCACCTATAAAACTGAAGCACGAATTGAAACCCTCTTCCAAAAATACCTTGAAACAGAAAACAATAAATAGGTTCTGATGGCAAGTCATTTGAAATATGAAATGGCTTTTCCCTCTTCTCCTGGTCAGCATTTGTTTTGTACCTCAAGGTTCTGCCCAACAGACTGTCGATATTGTCGTCTCCTTTGATCCGGCTTCAATCAATTCAACAAGGATATTGGTTTCAGGTATCACAGAAAATCTCATTCTTTCAGTAGGGGATATGGAGATTCAGGTGACCAATGGGGTTGCTGATTTTGAAACGAATGTTTTCAATCTTGGTGAGACCATGAGTCTTACATTTAATGAGGAAACATTTTCATGGTCAATTCCAAGTTCTGAATTTATTCATGTTCAGCATGTTTATTCAAGATGGGTTGGTGGTCAACCCCCTCCAATTGACAATGTTGGTCTCGGTCAAGGAGCCGTTCTCACATTGAACAAGTTGACTGCAAATACTGAAATGAATGCGTCAAGACTTGGTGAAAAAGTTGTCAACACACTTTTGGGCAGTGAAACTGATCTGAATGATGATGGAGCAATAGAAACCCCAATTGATCCCTTTGGTCTTCTTCAATTTATTTTCGGAATGAGGGATCATCTTGAACTTGCAGGGGTTACTCCAGATGTGGATCCGGATTTTGCACAAAATGTCAGTGCTGTTCTTCCTCTATTTGACCAATTGGTAGACAAACCAACCTACTCAGAGTTTCTTCCAAATCTGAATACCTCTGAAACACTTATGGGGAAACTATACCAGGTTGCTTTCGGACTGGCAACACATTCCGGAACGCAAACCATTGAGACCCTCAATTCATTGCTCGAGGATTCCTTTCAATTGACCAATTCAATTTTTCTGCAACCTAGAGAACACACATTTGGAAATACTGTTACTGTTTCTATCCAAGATGATGGAAATTCTGCTACAAGCACTGAAAATACCACGGCTTTTCCATTTCTTCTATTTATTCCTCTTCTCTTACTTATTCGTAGACAGAATAGAAACTGAAGGACAAATGTTATTAGGAATTCGGCGATTGGGGATTTGGATGCCTTCGTCCTATGCTGTAGAGTTTGTTAATCTTATCTTCAGAATTTTAGGTCATCAAATCCCCCCAAATGGTTTGGTCACTTTTACAATTCTAGAGGCCTTTGATCTAAAGGCTGCGGATGAAATCCCGGAAGAAGGGGAAGCGAAGGCAATCGAAGAAGTGTTGATTGAACAGCTATCAAAGATAAAAGAAATTACTTGGCACCTGACAGTAGACGGATTTGGCACATTCAAGACATTTTTTCTTTCGGACAAGGCTCTGATGGACAAGAAGAATAGAGTGGTTGATTTCACTGCAATCAAAATAATGGGTCTTCCCATTGAGGCTGTTCCCCTCTTGGAAAAAAAATTAGCAGATGCGTTTAATCGCCCATTCCATAAACTGATTGGCTTCGATATTGAAACCGAACTTAATCAGGTGCGCATTGTTTATTCCAGCAATCAATTGGCGCATCTTTTCAATATGCTTCATCAGCAGGGGATGGCACTCAATCGTATTGATGCAGGGAACACACTGACCCTTTCGGCTCAGGTCATCCATCAAGGAAATACAAAAAAAAGGAATCTTCTCCTCCAAAAAACCGAAAAAGGAGCAAAGCTCTATTTAATGCTTGATTCCTCATTGGCAGAACCTATGTTGGACATAATTACAGAGAAAGGAGATTATATGAAAAAGACAACGGAATTCGTCAAAAAAACAATTTCTCGGTTTCTTTCGGCAACTCTGGCCGACTTGGAAAAGAACGGGTATGAAGTCCCTGCAATTGACTTATGATTGGTATAGATCCCAATAGCTCCCTACACTGAATGGGATAGTCGGCCATCCGTCATTTCTCCAACCAACTCAAAGAAACAATCAAGTTACACAATAGCCATACATCATCAAAATAAACTGGATGCAAACAAATAAATGCCTGTAAAGATTAAGGAGATTGCAACAATTTTTTTGAATGTGGTATAACGCTGTCTGATCCGCACCAATTGAGAAGACGACTGAATAAAGGAAATAACGAAAAAAGGCACACTTGCACCAAAAGAGAAAGCAAGTAAGTTTAACATCTGTCCAATGAAAGTCAGGGTCAAAATGGAAACCCACATGGTAAGAAAATATCCCATTGCACAAGGGGCTGCAATAATCGTGTAAAATACACCCAAAACAAACGCAAATAGGTAATTGCTTTTAGTATCTCCCGAATAGAGCATTTCTTCTACTTTTGAGGGGATACTCATCGATAAGCCAATCGATTTCTCTGCTAACATGAGAATCCCTATGATCAATAAAATTAGGGCTTGTATTCTTGCAAATATAACATAATTGGCAATAAGGAACTTTTTCAGTGTAGAAGTCGTAATTAATGTAAAGAGTGTAAGAACAGCGACCAAACCCAAAATCAATGCAAATACCATGCCAATAGACTCAAAAAACTTCATTTTTCTGGTCTGCGAGACCTGAATTGTCAAAAATGTAGGAAGTAACGGAAACAAGCATGGACTGAACGAAGAAAGAAGACCCAATGAAAAATTTAAAGATAAAAGAAGAAGATTGGTCATTTTTCACTCCTCATAACTTTTTGCTGTTCTGGAACTCCAATTTCTTTGTTCCCTGTCAATTTGAAATAAATGATGACACCTATCGTGAAAATCGCAAAAAACTGGAACATGGGATTCCCAAAAAGCTCTCCGAGGATTCCACCATTGTCTGATGTTTCTTCATTTGCTGCCAATACTATTGTTGTTTCTCCTCCCTTATACTCCTCTATAGCTTTTGCTATTTCTGAAGCAGTTGTGATCTTCCCCCACTTTTTGATAAGATTTCCAGTTTCATCAAACAAAAAAATTGAAGGTAATCCAGTAACTTCATACTGGTTTTGAAAATTCTTATCTATATCAATTCCAAATTCCCAAGTGGCCTCATTATCCGACTTCAATTTTTGCATCTTCTTTATGTCATCATTAATGGTATCAACACTTAGGCTAAGAATCATGATTTCCGGTGCACTTCTCTTTAACGTTTTCAAGTAGGTCAATTGAATTTCGCATCCTGTACACCAAGATGCGGTAGCGTCAACAATAAACAAATTCCCTTCAAATTTGTCAAAAGAATAATATGAATTGTCTTCGCTCAAATATTTTCCTGACAAACCATATCCTGAAACATTGGCAATACTGCCAATTAGCAGCGTTAGAATTACCATGAACTCTACCGATTTCCTCATAATTCTTTTTTTATTTTGAGGTCACTATAAAGTCAAATTATTTGGAATTTTGAATAACCTGTACCTGCTTTTAAAAAAGATTTAATCGATGCTTTTATTTTTTACCCAACCAATGCCTAGAACGCGTGAACTAAAACTGAAATTTCAACCCCCAAATTAAAAATTAATACCTAAATCTTTAAAATTTCATGAATTTCCAATACTCTTTCTTTTTGATCAAAACAGGCAAAAAATGATATTTCTCTTATGTTAATGGATCATGTTGATTAAAAGAATTGAACAGAGAATTCAAAAACAATTCAAAGATTTGTTATGGAAGGGGTAGAGGTAAAGACAAATTGCTGAAAACGATCTCTCATCACAAATAAAGAAAAATGAATGGACGGACCGAGATTTGAACTCGGGGCCTCTTCCACGCCAAGGAAGCGATCTACCGGACTGATCTACCCGCCCAAGACCTTAGTCTCATTTTTCATTAGTGCCATGTTCTATTTATTCTTTATGAAACGAATCGTGCATCTTGAAATTAGATGGGGGTGATTCAAATTGAACACAATGATCTGTTAGAGGAATTGGGGAATTCTCCCGCACAAAAGACTAGCGTGTCCGAAAGTTGGAAAAAATTTTGGAAAATGAGATCATATGGATTGACCATTGGTCAAAAATCCATGAGGTAAGATCATGCGAAGTCTATTGAAGTATGGATTATGGATGACGATTTTCAGACTCCTACCTTCGATAATGGGTGGCATTGCACAAATTTGATTTCGAATCTTCATCAATTCACAATATTTCTCGAAATATTTTTAAAAATAACAAAAATTTATGTATATGGTTGGTTCAAAAAACTACCTACGAGTTGGAGTTGGGCTTTCAATGCTCCTACTTCTGATCTTTTCAGGAGCATTGAATTCCCAGAACTTGAAAGTTGAAAAGGTTACTGACGATCTCAAAACCTCAGTTCTGATGGATTCTGATCGGAACCGAATTTTTGATGATTTGGATGCCATAATCCAAAAATCAGCAAATGATGAGTTGATACCTGTCAGGATCAAAACAAGAGATACCCGATTCAATGTCAAATTAATGGATATTCTAGGAATCAGTCAAGTCAAATATGAATTCACGACCGTTCCCGGAATTGCTGTATCATTGACACCATTTCAGATCCGAATGCTTGAATCATTGGATTTTGTGGTGCAGGTTGAATATGATAGGCCTGTCAAAGTTTCTTTGCAATCCGCCAACTACTGGTTTGGAACTGAAATAGCTCGAACCGATTTTGGAATTGATGGAAATACTGACGGGAGTGCAGGATATTCCAAGGACGACATTGTCGTTGCCGTTATCGATACTGGAATCGATGCTGGACATGTAGATCTTGATGAAGGTAAAGTAATTGGCTGGAAAGATTTTGTAAACGGCAAGACTGCTCCCTATGATGACCAAGGTCATGGAACACATGTTGCCAGTATTATTGCAGGAGATGGGGATGGAAATCCCGCTTATAAAGGTGTGGCTCCTGGTGCAGCTCTTGTAGGAATCAAGGTTTTGGATTCCCAAGGGAGCGGATCATTGACGGATGTTGAGGCAGGTGTTCAATGGGCTATTGACAATAAGGACGTATATGGGATTGAAATCATATCAATGAGCTTAGGTTCCGCAGGATCGTCTGATGGAACAGATTCTCTGTCCCAGACTGTCAACAGTGCAACAACAGCTGGTATCACGATTGTTGTTGCAGCAGGAAACGAAGGTCCCGGAGATTATACCATTGGGAGCCCTGCTGCTGCTGACAAGGCAATAACTGTTGGTGCAGCAGCTGATGTGGGCGAAAATGGTTTCAATTTAGCTTCATTTTCAAGCAGGGGACCAACTGCGGATGGACGGATAAAACCGGACATCGTAGCCCCCGGTTATCAAATAACTGCTGCTGACAGTGGTACGACCAATGGATATGTAACCTATTCAGGGACTAGTATGGCAACCCCATTTGTCTCTGGTACCATCGCTCTCATGTTACAGGAAAATCCGTCCCTTACCCCACAACAGGTTAAAGACATTCTAAGGGATACTGCACGGGATTTCGGACCTACAGGAAAGGATATTGATTTTGGATGGGGATTGTTGGATGGATATGAGGCCATTGATGCCGCAGATGGTGTAGACAATGGCAATTCAATTTCCGTCCCTGGACACCAAGCCTTTGTTGACACTCTAACAGGTACTGGAGATTCCGACACTTGGTCTTTCGATGTAACCTCTACTTCCTATCCGATTTCCACTACCCTGATCATGCTAGATTTCTCGACATCCGTTGATTTTGACCTGTATCTTTATGATCCAAGTGGGACTCAGGTTGGAAAGTCAGAAGGAACATCAAGACAGGAACTAATAACGTTTACACCCAGTTCAACAGGCACATATCAAGTACGGGCATACTCATACAAAGGTAGCGGTTCTTATGTCATAGATGTGAGTGCAGGGTTGGGTTCCGCAACTCCTGTAGATAATCCCCCAACAGCAAGTATTGTAAGTCCAGCAGATGGTGATACGGTTAGTGGAACCACCCGCATTTTAGTTGGTGCAACAGATGATAATCAAGTTTCAAAAGTTGAGATATCTATTGGCGGAGGATCTTGGATTGATATCACTGCCTCAGTGGATACCAATGGATACTACTATTATGATTGGGATACCACTACCTCTGCTGATGGATCCGTCACGATTGATGCAAGGGCGACTGACAATGCAGGTCAACAAGGGTCTGCAACAACGATTACGGTAACAGTTTCCAATTCCGTGTCATCTGGTTCACACACAATAACTCAAACGGGAACAGTGACCTCCTCTTCGCCCGATTCATTCCAATACGTTGACGTCAACTCCATTGGCTATATTGATATTACTCTCTCATGGTCCACATCTGCGGATTTAGACTTCTACGTCTATGATCCAAGTGGTAATTACATCGGCCGTGCCTACACAACCAACAATCCTGAAACACTTCGAATCTGGACCGAGAATTATGGAGTTGGGACTTACACCATCAAAGTTAATCTTTATTCAGGACCTGACACAAGCTTCAGTCTTGTTATTGAAGGATACGAACGTCAAGACAAGACAGGAACTGTTTCCTCTTCCAATACTCAAGACCTGCATTATTTCACCATGTCATATACAGGTAGCAGTTACGCTCGTCTGTCTTGGTCAACCTCTGCAGATCTTGATTTTTATGTGTATGATGAACTCGGAAATTATGTAGATCGAGCCTATACTACAAGCAATCCCGAAACACTGTCCTTTACTGTCGACAATACGGGTGATTGGAGCATATTGGTAGACCTTTATAGTGGAGGCACTACCGACTATACTCTTTCTGTCTTTGTCCCGGCAGCCAATCTTTCATAAAACAAACGAAGTACTGTTCATTCCGGAATGAAGTGAATTCAAGGTTATACGGAATCCCCTGTACATTTACTTAAAAATATAAAGTATTTTCTGGAAAGTGATGGGTATAGAAGAAACGGGAAAAACAGTTATCATCCTGTTGAACATGGGTGGACCGTCCAATTTGGATGAGGTTCAGCCTTTTCTGTTTAACCTCTTTTCGGACAAGGATTTGATTGATCTCCCACTGTTTATGAAACCATTTCAAAAACCCCTTGCTAAATTGATCGCTCTATTCCGGTCAAAAGGAACAAAGGAAATGTATCGTCAAATAGGTGGAGGGAGTCCTATTCTTTCTTTGACCAAAAACTTCGCTGCCAACGTAGAGATGGGTCTGAGAGAAAGGGGCGTAAACGCAGAAGTGAAGGTTGTAATGAGATATACCCACCCAAGAGCAAAGGAAATCGTAAAGACCTTGCAAAGGGGGGATTCTGTGGTTCTTTTTCCCCAATATCCCCATTTTGCGAACTCAACCACTGGTTCGAGTATCAAAGATTTTTTGCAATCATATTTTGAGCGTTTTCCAAAAGGTAAAGATCCAATTGTTATCGGTGATTGGGGTACTGAACCGTTTTATATCAACTGGTGGATATCTGGAATAAGAGAGGAAGTTTCTAGACTCCATGAAATTGGGGTGAAAAATGATATCCATGTAATTTTCTCCTCACATGGTCTTCCCATGCGATATTTCAAAAAAGGGGAAACATACAAAGACAGTATTGACAAGTCTCGTCTCAAGATTATTGAAGGTCTAAAAGATCTTGATGTGACTTTCCATCAGGCATATCAGAGCCGGGCTGGACCATTTCCTTGGTTACAGCCATATACTGATGAACTGATCGAAGAGTTGGCGGGAAGCAAGGCTGTAGTGATGGTTCCGCTTGGATTTGTTACAGACCATGTAGAGACCTCTTATGAAATAGACATTTTATATGGTAATTTAGCCAAGCAACAGAATATTGACCATTTCAGAAGAATTCCTGTTCCAAACGATAATCCATCATATTCCGAAGAGGCGGCGAATTTTCTTGCTCACCTTATTCAAGGAGGGGATACCTAATTAATCTTAAAATTTTCACGTGGAGAATTGGAAAAACCCCTCAATATGAGGTGGAAAGAGCCATCTCATCTATAAAATGCTACAATTTGGAAAAATTGAAACAGCAATGCCAATCAATCTTTTGGCTTGAAACCTGTCAACGACTCATTATTGCGATCACTGGTAATACTGATCAAATTGAGGAACTTATCCTCACATCAAAACTTTTCCCTCCGGAAAGATTTTCTGGAGTTGAAGGGGTTCATCATCTCCTAGAAGTTGTTTCGTCTTTTGATTCCATTGTTGTCGGTGAAGATCAAATCTTGCATCAATTTAAAGTAGCCTACAAGGAATCCGAACAGTTTATGGATCGTATTCTGAAAAGGCTAATTCAAGGTGTAATTCGTGCAGGTAAACGAATAAGGTCTCAAACGATTTTCGGAAAATCAAGGAAGTCAACAATTTCTGTTGTGATAGACCATTTCAAGGAAGAGCTTAGCCATGCCCAAAGAGTTTCAATCATTGGAAGCGGTCAAATGGCAAAAATCATCATTGACAGTCTTAAAGAATTTCCGTTCGCAATTTCAGTTTTCAGTAGAACCGAATCACGAATCAATATGAAAGTTGGTGGATTGAAGGTCAATCCGTTCTCTAATCTTATTCCTTCAGATATTATTTTTGTAGCATCTAAACCGGGAAGTCCAAAGCTGAAATTGAAAGATTTTGAAAACTTGGATCCTGACTGTTGCATTTTCGATTTTGGAATGCCTCGACAGACAAGTTCTGATCTTGAAAGCCATTTTGTCAAATTATTTACACTTGAAGATCTTCTTCAACTTTCAAGAAAGAACAAAGAAGATACAGGCTTGGGGGATATCCGTACAATTTTGGACAAAGAGGCCAACAAAATCATGAGAGAGATAAGACGACTTGAAACTGCTCATATATGGGATGAATTACGGCGTAGTCTAAGATCGTTGGCGATCCGTGAAAAGGATTTGTTCTTAAATGACAGTCCTGAAGCGGAGCTGAAATTCCAAAAATTCGTCAATAAGATAATACACGTCACTCAAAAAAAAGTTGAGGAGGTATTCATTGATCAATGATTCGTATTGGAACAAGAAAGAGCAGATTGGCTCTTGCCCAAGCCAACTTGGTCAGAGAAAGAGTTGAGGAGCTCGGTTTTGAGACACAATTGATTACCTCCACATCAAAAGGTGATCTGGATCTTATTTCTCCACTTACTTCGTTACGAGGAACTGGGATATTTACAGGAAATTTGGAAAAGATGCTTCTTCAAAATCAAATTGACATTGCAGTCCACAGTCTCAAAGATATGGCATTGGAAAATCCCAATGGATTGGAAATCCGTGCAGTTCTTCCACGGGAAAGTCCTGAGGATGTTCTTCTCATCAAAGAAGACAAAGTCATATCAAAGTTTCCTTTACTGTTGCAACCACATTCAAGAATTGGAACTGGTTCTTTGAGGAGACAAGCACAAATAAAAGAGTTCGATAAAAGTACAATTCTTTTAGATATCAGAGGAAATATTGACAGAAGAATTGAACTGCTTAAAGAGGGGTATCTAGATGGGATCATTCTTGCAGCAGCCGTTCTGGAAAGAATGGATATTCACATTCCAAATGGGTTCACTGCAATAAGGTTGCCACTTTTTCAATTTCCCACAGCCCCCGGTCAAGGAACGATTGCTGTTCAAGTGAGAAAAGGGGAATTGCAGGAATTGCAGGCAATTAACCATGTAACAACATGGCAGGCCATCACAATAGAAAGGGAGCTTTTCGGGTCATTTCCAGGAGGGTGTAACAATGGTGTAGGGATCACTGTTAAACCCACTTGTGATGGCCTTATCCTCTTCTCATTTTACGTGCAAAATGGAATTCACCGAAGCATAATGGCTGCAAAATCTGAAAGTGAGTTAAAGGAAAAATTCTATTCCTGGATCATCAACAAACCAATCAATAGAATACAGACAAGAAGAACTGCCATTGTATTCACGGATGAAGCTACTGGAAAACGGTATGTCCAGAAACTCGAACAACATGGGATAGAGGCAATTTCTCTTCCCCTCATGGCTTGGTCAATCAATTACCCTCTTCTTATGGACTCCCATCTTCAATCTGCATGGAAGGATGCAGATTGGATAATTGTAACGAGTAAGCATGCTGTCCCCTTTCTTTCGAAATTAAAGACAGTCTATTCAAGAACTGGTTTCAGAACTGCCATTGTTGGTTCTGCCACCGCTGATGAAATGAGGGAATATGGTCTTCCTGTACACTTCGTCTCAACATCAGGAGTTCAGGAAATAAAGAAATTTTTGAAAAGTCAAAAGGGAAAAATACTCTATCTCTCTGGAAAGCATGTTTCAGATCCCTTGGATGAATTTAGTAACCGGTTGACCAGAATTCAGATTTATCAAACTCATCTGCTTGATGTTTCATTGCCATTCAAACCCGATTATGCTGTGGTGTTTTCCCCAAGATCTGCAATTCATCTTCTGAACCATTTGGGCAAGGATTCTGCACAAAATTGGATTGCAATTGGCAACAAAACGGCAAGTGCCCTCTCGCAAATGGGGGTGAAACCGTTGGTTGCAAGGGAACCCACCCCTGAGGGAGTGATTGAGACAATAATTAAGGAGGCATAGCAAATGCAACCGAAACCAATGAGTGAACCAATTTTTACAACCCCCATCAAACGTTTTCATCGTTATCGAAAAACCGAAGTGATCAGAGATAGTCTCGCCGAAGTAAAGATTCTCGAAGAGGATCTCATTCTGCCCATGTTCATTCGCCATGGATCAAATGAAATCAAAGAGATCCCTCAAATGCCTGGCTTCTACCAAATCACTACTGATCAAGTAATTGACTATCTTGCTGATTTAGTAGAATTGGGTCTAAGACAAGTCATTCTTTTTGGAATCCCCTCCATCAAAGATGAACTTGGAAGTGGTGCCTTGGATCCAAGAGGGCCTGTCCCTCAAACCATCAGTCTGCTGAAGGATCAGTTTGGATCAAGGTTGGAGATTTATGCAGATGTCTGCCTTTGTGAATATACTTCACATGGACACTGTGGTATAATTGATCCCAATGGTTTGATCAATAACGATTCTTCATTGCCTCTCCATGCCGAGGCGGCAGTTACTTACGCAGAATCGGGTGCAGATTGGGTTGCCCCTAGCAGTATGCTTGACGGAAGGGTAAACGCCATCAGAAGAGCCTTGGATGACAGAGGGTTCCGAAATGTTGGGATTCTCAGCTATTCTGCTAAATTTGCCAGTAATTATTATGGTCCATTCAGGCAGGCCGCAGAGAGTAGTCCTTCGTTTGGCGATAGAAAAACCTACCAAATTGACTTCAGATCTCGGCGTCAACCGCTCATGGAATTAATGGAAGATGAACGGCAGGGTGCTGATGCATTAATGGTGAAACCGGCACTGGCTTATTTAGATATCATTGCCCATGCTCGTCAAATAACCAACTTACCTATTTATGCCTATAATGTGAGTGGGGAATACGCCTTTGTCAAATTTGGGGCAAAACAGGGAATATTCAATGAACCGGATGTCGTTATGGAAAATCTTACTGCTATCAAACGTGCAGGTGCTGATCTGATCCTGACTTACCATGCAGAAGATATTCTCAAAAAGGGGTGGCTTAAATGAGTGATTGGGTTTCACGTGCAAAACAAGTCATGCCAGGTGGAGTTTCCTCTCCTGTAAGGAGTCTAAATGCTGTTGGGGGGAACCCCATTGTAGTTACGGATGCCAATGGTGCAAGGTTACGAACAATTGATGGAAGAAACCTCATTGATTATTGCATGAGTTTCGGTCCTCTCATTTTAGGACATGCACCAGAGCCGATTGTGAAAGCTATAATTGAGCAAGTCAAAAAAGGTACATCTTATGGCACATTGTCACCCATAGAGGTGGAATTGGCAGAACAGATTGTACATTGCCATCCTGCTATTGATTGGGTACGTTTCGTCAATAGTGGTACGGAGGCAGTGATGTCTGCAATTCGACTGGCAAGAGGAAAAACAGGTCAGGAACTCATTGTGAAATTTGAAGGAACCTATCATGGTCATGCAGACAGTATGCTTGTCAAAGGAGGGAGTGGACTTGCAACTTTAGGCATCAGTTCAAGTGCAGGGGTTCCGGAAAATGTGGCGGCACAAACTTTGGTTCTTCCTTTGGGGAACAAAGATGTCTTAAAACAAGCTTTTGAAGAATTTGGCGAAAAAATAGCTGCAGTCATTATTGAAGGAGTCCCCGCCAATAATGGTCTTTTGATCCAAGAAAGGGATTTCTTGTTTGCTATTCAGAAAGAATGCAGAAAGTACGGAAGTCTTTTCATACTTGACGAAGTAATAACGGGTTTCAGATTGGGGCTTGGAGGAGCCACCAGTTATTATGGACTGGATCCAGATATAGTCACTCTCGGAAAGATAATCGGTGGTGGTCTGCCTGTAGGTGCATATGGTGGACGGAAAGATCTCATGGAATGGATAGCCCCTCTAGGGAAAGTCTATCAGGCAGGTACTCTCAGTGGCAACCCACTTGCCATGACCGCTGGTCTAACAACCTTGAAGCATCTTGAAGAAAATCCTTCAATATACGCTCAATTAAGGGATAGAACAATTCAACTTGCAAAAGGAATAACAGAAATCTTTGATGCAAAAGGCAAAAAAGTGAACGCGATAACTCTTGAATCTCTTTTCTGGATGGTTTTCGAAGAAGTATCTGAACCTCTTCTCAGTCCTTCCCAACTAACCAGGGAGGCAATTAGTCAATATGCTCACTTCCATCAATTGGCTTTGAACGGGGGAATATACCTTCCACCAAGTGCGTTTGAAGTTGCATTCCTTTCCACATCGCACAATGAAGAAATCATTGGGGAAACCCTTGACATAGTTGAAAGGAGTTTGCGAACATGAACTCAAAAGAACTCTTCAACTCAGTTTTTGAAGGTAAGGATGTTGAAAGACCACCACTTTGGTTTATGAGACAGGCGGGAAGATATCTTCCCGAATATTTGTCACTTAGAGAGGGCAAAACCTTTGAACAAATGGTGATGGATCCGAACATCGCTTCCGAAATTACATTGCAACCAATTCGTCGATTTGATCTGGATGCAGCCATTATCTTCTCAGATATTCTTATTCCTCTC
Source organism: uncultured archaeon (assembly GCA_964645535.1). Taxonomy (GTDB): domain Archaea; phylum Asgardarchaeota; class Heimdallarchaeia; order Heimdallarchaeales; family Kariarchaeaceae; genus WAKA01. Next base: position 19,488 of record CAZYCQ010000012.1, read on the forward strand.
TATTCAATGGAAAGGGGTCTTGAAATTAAACCTGGTGTCGGTCCTGTCATAGAAAAGCCATTGGCTCTGCCTGAAGAAGTTGATGAATTATACCACCCTGTCCCCAAAAAAGATTACCCATATCTCTCGCAATCCATTGCACAAGTCAGAGCGACCATCCCTGAGAAGTGGTTAATCGGGTTCTCAGGTGCACCATTTACCTTGGCAAGCTACCTTATTGAAGGGAAATCAACAAGAAATGCACTGACAACAAAGGTTTTCGCATACAAATACCCTGATGCTTTTGCCAAACTGTTGGATAAACTTGTTTCAATAGTGTTGCAACAACTTAAGGCACAAATTGGTGCCGGAGTCGATATGGTTCAAATCTTTGATTCTTGGGCAGGCTTTCTAAGTCCAACTCAATATAGAGATTGGATACTCCCATCCCTGCATCGTATTATGGAGGAAATTGAAGTACCAAAAATTATCTATGCACGGGGAAGTTCTCATCTTCTTGCAGTATTGGATACTTGCAATCCTGATGGATTTAGCATTGACAATTCAATCTCGTTGCAAACTGCAAGGAAAATCGTGGGTGATCATAAGGTTCTTCAAGGAAATTTCGATCCTGCAATTCTCCAAACCACTCCTAGATTGGTTAGGGAAAATCTCAAACAACTTCTTGGGAAAATTGACAATCCGCGCTACATTTTCAATTTGGCTCAAGGGATTGACAAGAATTCAATGTTAGATTGTGTACATGAAATGGTTACAACTGTAAAAAATTGGAGGTATACATCATGAGTTCAATTGAAGATGAAATAACTCCTGAACTTATTGAGAGATATGATTTGCATGTTCCAAGATATACCAGCTATCCGACGGTTCCGAATTGGTCAAAAGAATTCAAACCTACAGGTTTTATCGATATGATTGATGAGGCCTCTCATAAAAAGGAGCCCCTGAGCCTTTATATTCATATTCCCTTCTGCATTAGAAGATGCCTCTTCTGCGCTTGTAATGTTCTCATAACTCGAAGGGAAGATAAAGTCAAAAAATACTTGCTTTACCTAAAAAAGGAGATTGATTCAATTTCTTCAAATTTGAAGGAACGAAATGATGTGATACAGATACATTTGGGAGGTGGTACCCCTACTCATCTTTCGCCTAGTCAAATGGCCGATCTCTTCCATCACCTGTGGAATCGTTTTAGAATTGAAGATGGAGGCGAGCTTTCGATTGAAGTGCATCCTTCTGTGACCAGTAGGGAACATTTAGATGTCCTCTATGACTTTGGTTTCAATCGTCTTTCAATGGGTGTCCAAGATTTCGATCCTAAGGTGCAGGAACGTCTTAACCGACATCAGACCTTTGAAGAAACCAATGAACTTATCACATACGCTCGAAAGCTCGGATTTGAAAGCATCAATGTCGATCTCATTTATGGGCTCCCCTATCAAAGCCCTGAAGGGTTCCGAAATACGCTCGAAAAAATTGAGGAAATTCGACCGGATCGGCTGGCAATGTATAGCTATGCCCATTTCCCAAATATCTTTCGGCATCATAAGCACATTCCCCTTGTTGAAATTCCACAAGGAAGGGATAAACTTCAGCTTTTCTTGAATGCAAGAAGATTTCTCCTAGATATCGGATATAGGCAAATCGGTTTTGATCATTTTGCTCTTGAAACCGATGGGCTCTGGAAAAGCTTCAAAAGAAAAACCCTTAGGCGAAATTTCATGGGCTATACAACAAAAAGAGGAACGGATCTCATTGGCTTTGGCTATTCTGCCATTAGTGAGCTAGAATCAGGATATGCACAAAACACCAAGGACATGTTGATGTATGAAACGTCTATTGACAAGGTCGGGGTCGCAACTGCCAAAGGCCATTACCTGTCACCTGAGGATCGTTTCCGAAAACGTATCATAATGGATTTCCTTTGCCTTGGAGAAATCAATTTGGAGAATCTCAAAAAGAACAAGGAGGGAAACAAGATTTTGAGTAGCAGAATGGAGGTTCTTGAACATTTTGAATCCATTGGTTTCCTTCAAAAGAAGGCCAATGGGTGGAAAGCCACTCCTTTGGGAACGGTTTTCTCAAGAGTGATTGCTTCCATATTCGATGCATATTACGATGCAGGCAAGCATTCGTTCTCTAAGTCAATATAGGTGAGAGTTATGAAGCACAACACTATTATCATAGGAGCGGGAATAACTGGACTTGTTATCGCCAATGAATTAATGGACAAGGGAATTGACCCTGAGCAAATTCTCATTCTAGAAAAAGAAAATAGGGCTGGAGGATTGATTGCCACTTCCATTGAGGATGGGTTTAGTTGCGAGTGGGGTCCTGAAGGACTTCGAGGATCATCGACAAACACCCATCGGGTTTTTGAATTGGCAGGTATTGAAAAAATAGCATCAACAGAACAGGCAAAGATCAGGTATATTTTGAAGAAAGGCAAGCTGATTTCTCTTCCAACCAACCCGATCAAGGCAATATTCAGTTCTGTCTTGTCTCCTTTTGGAAAACTTAGATTACTGATGGAACCCTTTGTATCCCCCGTTGATACAGATGAAAGCATTGCAACCTTTTTTGAAAGGAGATTTGGAAAGGGAGTTCTACCACTTGTGGACGCATTTGTTTCTGGCATTTTTGGAGGAAATCCCTCCAAATTGAGCATTGAGCATTCATTTCCTCCCCTCAAAAGGGCTGAAAGACTGAAAGGATCAGTCATCAGGGGGCTCATGGCTATGAAAAAAGGAACAGGACAGAAGGGTAAAAGAAATCGGCAACCCTTTCTGTTCACACCTTCCGGTGGAATGCAACAACTTCTGAAGCAACTTTCTGAAAAGGTAAACGTAGTTTATGGAATGAAGGTGAAAGAAATCAAAAAATTGTCAAACGGTTTCATTATTCTAACAGATCAAAATGAATGGCAAGCCGAGAAGGTTGTTGTTGCAACAGGTATCCAAGGAATTTGCAATATCAAAATTGAAGGAAACTATCCCTCTCTAAAACCCGAAATATCCAAGGTTTCTATTGTTTCCATGGGCTTCACAAAGGATAGCTTCAGACGTCCTCCCAAGGGTTATGGTTTCCTAATTCCTGAATCCGAAAAAAAATTCCTACTGGGTGTCCTTTTCACTTCCAACCTTTTCCCTCAAAAGGCACCTCAAAACACAGTACTCCTAAGATGTTTCGTTGGAGGAGAAAGACATGAAGATCGTGCTTTAATGGATAAGGAAGAACTTATTGCCAAGGTTCAAGAAGAAGTTACTGACCTTTTAGAGGTAACTAAGCCACCGGTCTACATCTCAATCCAAAGACATGCTCCCAAAGGAATCCCTCAACTCAACTTGGATCATGAATTCAATTTAAATTGGAAACATAAGATTGAAAAGAAATTTCCGAACCTCTATTTTGCAGGAATTGGGTGGACAAGTATATCCTGTGATGGTCTCATCAGTGAAGCAATTGAGTTGGCTCAAAAATTGACCTCCTCGAACAACGATCAAGCAATGAACCATTGATTCTGTCTGAAGAAGTGAAGTTAAATTTCTCCTCGACCACAAATAGTCTGTTATCTTTTCCAAACAACGGATATCCTGTCTTATTGGGAAGAGAAATCAATCCATACATGCACAGACCAACATTACGCACACCTCTATATTGCTTTTGCTTTTCCAAAATAATGGTTAAACTTGATAGTTTCGAAAGGTCATTTATTTGTTTACTTTTCAAACAATATTTATAATCTTCTAAGTACATAAATGTAACGTGATTGACCTTTTTTTTATTTCTTATTTAATTGGCTCACAGGTCGGCCGTGAAATCACTTCTCGTCTTGGATCATTTGGTGAGCCTGTAGACGACACTATAAAGAAGGTAATTGGTGAAGAAACTTCTTCATTCTTTAACAAAATATCAAAAAAACTTTTCAAGAGGAAATTGTTCAAAGAAAAAGTCGGAGACATGAGTAAGGAGGAATTTTTTAAATATGTAAAAGAGGAAGCCAATCGAAATAAAACAGATATTTTAGAAATGGTAAGGGAGGAGATTCCTATGATACTTGATCAATCCCTTGCAAAATACAATGTCCATACGGCAAAGATTGAGAATGTAGTCTCTCAAGTGATTGACGAGTACATGCAAAAAGACTTCATGGCTTTAATGACTGAAAAATTTCAGGATTTGAGAAACAAAGAAACAATACTCAAAGAGCAGGAAATTAAAGAATTAATTTATGAGACATTGTACGAGGGAGATGAATCTCTTCTGTTCAGTGATTCTGCAAAACGTGTGCTCCCTGAAATCCAACTATTAAAGATTGTAAGAATGATTGCTAAGAGTAGGCAATCCCGAAGAATTTCATTATTAGATTTACAGAAGATAATCGGGAAAGATTTAGAGGAAATAAATCAGATGCTTATGCGTCTTATTTCAGAAGGTTGGATACTTGGAAAGCTGGACACGAGAGGGACATTGGATCTTACAGATGATTATCTGCAACTAGATGAGAATTGGGAGCTTCAAAGGGATCCTGACATAATTAAACAAGAAATCATTGAAGCAATTAATAGCAATGATCTCTCAAAATTATATTATTGGCGTACGAAAATTGACGATCTTTATCTCATCAAACATAGGTTCAGAGAACAAATTGATCAAGCAATTTTGAAAAAAGAAGAAGAGATCATTCAAAAAATAAAGTCCAATTGGAAAAAAGGAGATGATGTCACCACTCTCTCCAAAATTGTCAAAAAATTACAGATTCATCCCGAAAAAGAACCTCTTTTAACTGCCTTGAAAAAGGAAGAACAGCAAATCCGACTGCTTGACAATGAGTTTGTTCAGATAAAATCCATGTTTGCATCTAATGCTAGACAACGTTTGGGAGAAATCAAAATAAACTCAGTGCATTCACGAAGTCTCCATCAAAAGAAAACTCAACTAGAACGCATGTTTAGCCCTTCCCATTACCATGGAACGAGAATTATTTCAATAGAAGTAGAATTCCTTTCTCAACTGGAAAAGATGTTAGGAACATCAATTCCCATGCTGAGTGATTTTCAAGAAAGGCATTTTGGAATTGTGATTGAAGATGAGAGGATAACTGAACTCTACCTCTCCTCAAAAGATATTTCAACGCTTCCTCAGACGATTGGGGAATTGAATTGCTTAAAAGTTCTTAATCTGAATTGGAATCGTTTTGAAGAACTTCCCAGGGAATTGAAAAAATTGAAAGGATTACGGGAACTTCATCTTGTTGGCAATCCTCTTTCCAGAGAAAAAGGTAATATTTCAATCCTTAAGTATCTGATCAATAATGGATGCAAAATTTTGGGTTATGTAATTGATTAGCGATGGAAACCTATCTACTGAATCAACAAGCTTTGCCTTGTCTACATTACATTTTCAAAAAGTTAATATTATCTTTTTCTCTGCTTCGAAGACACTTGATCATTCACTCGATTGAATTATTATAAGCAGAAAATATGATCCTACTTCTGTAGAGGTAAAGTGGAACATAGCTAACACAAAAATTGTAAAGAAAGCTCCAGATTTGGACAGTTCATTCAAATCACGAAAATAACAGGGTTTTCAACTAAAATGAAAAAAATAGGAATCGTTAAAAATCTGCGAAGAAATTAACGATGATAGTATGTTTGTAAGAGTAGAATCCATTGGTGGGTTGATTACCAATGTTTCTGTTTTCAGGGACTTCACCGATGCAACTAAAATAGAGGAGAATTTCAACCCTGAAGCAGATGACATAAGGGTCTTTGAATTAGGTTCCAAAATGCTCAAACAGATATTGGAAGGTTCTGAAGTTGAAATTTCCTTGACTGAATGTTGGTCTCATCCCAACGAATTCGATGCAGATTAAAGGATCATCGATAAAAAATCACTTTGTCATTTATTGAAAAACGAATCAATTTGTTGAAGTCAAACCTTGGTCCATAAATGGCTCTATGATCCAGATACTTGTCATTTGTTACAATATTGGCATTTTTTGCAATTGCTTCCTCAATGATCTCCAGATCATCATCCCTGTCTGGATCTGCTTCAATCACCCAACCTATATTGATTAAACGTATCAGTTCCGGAGGGTCATCAATCGAATATCTAAGGGCATTCGAAATGTAGATAATTGGATCCATTCCTGCTCTGACCAGTGAAGCTCTGACACGTTTTATGTTTACCACCTTTGGCGGGGAACCGGTATGATAGGCCACATTGGTTCCATCAACAACTACAGGTGTTCGCCTTTTTTGGAATGTCTTTTGAAGGGTGGTAGTTTCTTTTTGTGCATAGGCCACATTTCCGTGAAATCTCACCATGTGGTTCTCTACCTGATTTTTTGGAATGGATTTGCCACAGAGTCTACACTTGACGTTCACTGATGCAAAATAATGATCTGACAAAGATAAGGATTAGGTTATTGCGCATAGGGCATACTAAACGCAAAAAACTATCTTGCTTCCAATGTCAGCAATCGTTTTTTCGTAGCTGTGCCTCCACTTCCCGAATAATTCCCTAATTCTCCAGATTTCTTCACAACCCTGTGACATGGAACAATAAGTGGAATTGGATTCTTTGCCATAATTGAACCTACAAACCTAGAATGGCGTTTAGTCAACCCCGATTTCATTGCCAAATCGGAATATGTAATGGTTTGCCCTTTTTTGATTGAGAACAATGTCTTCAAAACCTGGGCGTAGGATTTTTTCATGGATTCAAAAGCGATGTCATCGTATGAAAGTGCATGAGGTTTACCTTGAAACACATCCATTATGGCTTCAATGTATTCTTCATTGGCTTTACCCTCTGAAATTTCCAAGTCTTCCGAATAGAGCGACTGGAGTTGTTCAAGGAACTTTTCTGTATTTGGTATTGAGCGGTCAGGAACAGTACACGCCGCTAGCTTTCCATTCAATTCTGCGATGAGAAAGTTCAATCCCTCAATCTCAACATGAGAATAGGTTGCCTTCATTATTGGGATGAAAAATTCTGCAATTAAAAATATATAGGTTACAGAGGATCGCTTCTAATGATTGGGCTGTCAGCTATCGGGAAAACACTAATGAGTTCACCTTGTATTTCCATCACTTCTCTCAATTCCTCAATGATCTCTACAGCGATAACATCTGCGATGTCAATTGAAAGGATCTGTTTATTTGTTTCATACATGTCATCTGAGATTTCCAGTTCATCTTTGAGCAAAGAAACCAGAAGTTCAAAATCCTTTTCATCAAAAACAGTCAATCTTGCGAATTCCAACAACCCTTCATCCGAAACAAATTCAAAAGGACGTTTGACCTGCTTTGCCCTTCTTCTGTATCTTTGTTTCAGCTGTATGCCGTCTTTGGATCCAGAACTGCAAAAATGAAGTGGAATTGTTGTTTTATCTTTGACTTTGGAAATAACATTCAATGCAGTTTCCCTAGAACTTACCACCGCGGAATTATGAAGGACAGATACAAATCCCTTTTCCCTTAAGGAATTGAAATTGGCTTCTGTAAACTCAAATTCATTGAGATTGACAAAATCAAGATGATGCTCATCTGCAAACAAAATAAGCCTCTCCAATTCTTCTTCCGCATGAGGAATAGCTGGAACTTCAAATCCAATGGATTTTTCCTTATGTCTCCGTTTCAAATCCGCGGCAAATTTCCAGACTGGATAGGTCTTGAGATTTTTCGGATGAATTCTTAATTCATCGAGACCTGCCTCAAACAATTCATCCGCAAGTTCGGGATTCTTCAGCAAGTGCATACCTGAGGTATAAAGATGGAGATGGTAATCACTGCCGTATTTTTCCTTTAGTAACTTTATTTTCTCGATTGTGCGCTGTGGCGTTTCCATTGGATCTCCTCCCGTAATCCCTGCACCAGTCGCAAGGCATTTGTCATTCTCATCAAAGAGATCCTGATCGTTTGCAAGTTTACGTTCGTTTACAAATATTGAATCATCAGTTCTTCGATCCTCTTGAATGGGACAGTAATAGCATCCGACAGTACATTTCCCAGTGACATAAAGAACTACCTTTTCCCCCTTCAGACAACGTTTGCAACCTTCTGGCAACTTTCCAACTTTGAAACTTCCGAAGGTTCCATATTCTCCGATTGTTCTAGACACAACATAGTTTTGATAGGACTGAATATTAAAATTGAGGTATTTTGCTTATGCTACGACTACTGGTTGGTGGAGACCTGCGGTTCGAACTCCTCTTTCGAAACGGACAAGAACCTTTCGAGAGGTTCTCTTGCCGAATCTTTTAGTGACTGAACCTTTAACTCGCTTGTTGGTATCTGGATAGATTATTTCGACCTTCTTGCCAAGGAGGGCTTCCGGATCGAATTCTTTGGTTAGTTGAACAATGAGGGTTTCTGGGTGGATCACCCTTCTGCTTCTTCTGAATGAAGTAGAATGTCCAATCACTGTTCCTTTTCCAACAATGCTTCTAGGTTTGGATTCACCCTTGGCAACAGATTTGCCCCTGGGTTTGATGACTCTCTCCTGAGCCACGAGGTCTCTTGGAGTATAAAAGATATCTCCCTTCTTTCTTTCTTTTTTGACGAAGGTTACCTCTTTCTTCTCCTTTACCTTTTTGACTGGACGTTCTGTTTTCTCTTTCTTTTGAGTCTTCTTTGCTTTGACGGGCTGGGGTTTGGTCGGGATTTCCCGAGTGATTCTGTCAGCTTCAGCCCTCATCTGCTGTCTCTTCTTTCGAGCTTCAAGCTCTTCCTTGCTCAACCGCCGCGCCGTGACCGTCCAAGTCTCTCTAGCGGCAACCTCACTCTCATCCAGTTTTTCAATCTGTGCGATTTCCTCTTCGTCAACTTTGGTGACCTGAACTCCTTTTTTCTTTTTGGTCGTGATTACTTCCTCTTCAGGAGGCAATCTTTTCTTCTTTGGTTTCTTGGCGGTCTTCTTCTTTGGTTTTTCCGCTGGAGGTTCTTCCACCTTTTCTTCAGGTTTTTCCATTGGGGGCTCTTCTACCTTTTCTTCAGGTTTTTCCTCAACGGGTTCCTCTTTTGGAGGTTCTTCCTTCTTCTTTTTAGTGGTTTTCTTCTTAGGCTTTTCCTCAGCGGTTTTTTCTTTTTTCTTCTTGGGCTCCTTGGCTTTCTTCGCAGGAGCCTTTGCTTCTGCAGAAGTTTTAGCCTCTACAGCTTCGGGTGCCTCTTCCGTGGCCACGGAAACTTCTGCGGCATTCTTGATGATTTTTGAAGCTGTAGCTTTACCGATGCCCAACTCGACGATTTCCTCAACGGAAGCTTTTGCTAGTTTTTCTGCGGAGTCAAATCCTCCAGCCCTTAATTTCTCGGCCGTCTTTGGTCCGACTCCTTTGACATTTACTACATCGGTCATAGTTGATCCTCTAAATGGGGAGTAATTCTATCTTTAAAAAACGTATATTTTGATACGCGGGTTATTCTTCTCCAAGTCTTTCTTTCAAGTTCTGAATGATTTCATCTGCTTTAAGGATTTTCTCCATGAAGCTTTGGGAGAGTTCCGCTTGAATTCTTTCATTTTCCTCCCTTTCTTCCTTTATTTTCTCTTCTAGATCTCTAATTCGTTTCCGAAGCCTTTCCACTTCTTCGGATGAACCGATGTTGTTGGAGATTTCCTTAATTATGGTTTGGATATCCGTTCCCTCTGGGAATTTTGCTTGAGCGATCAGCTCTAGCGCTTTCTTTTCTTGAGCGAAGTGCGCCTCCATGGTTTCCCGTTCATCCTTCAATCGTTCCTCAAGATCTTTTCTGATGGTGGCTTCGTTGGCAAGTGCCTTCTTGAGCTCTCTAATTTCATCTGCAAGCTCCTGCACGTTTTCCTGTTCAAGGGTTAATGCTCTACGTGCGTTGTCTACCTTGTTCTTGACCTCTTGATATTTCTCTGCCAATTTTTCATAGGTTTTCGCATAGGAATTGATGAAATCTTGAACCAATGGATGCAAAAGATCCCAATACTCGTCGATTAGATTTTCCAATTCCTTATGTTCAACACTTCCCGTTCCCTCAACATAAGCCACTCGTTTCATTTGGTCAATGTTAAAGTAGGGTTCATGATCTGGATAATAGTCGTCAAGACTTTTTTTCTTCTTTCGTCCGAACATGAGGCTTCTAAAAAGAAAGAGCACAATCACCAAAATAAAACTTTTGGGTCAACAGAACCCCAAAAGTGACTTTGTCTATACTTTTAAAGAAGTTCACATCTATGAAATCAAGGTAAGAAAAGTTCTAATAGAGTCAGGACTTGCATGATTGATGACTGTTGAAGCGGATGTCATTGTTGTTGGGTGTGGTCCCGCTGGAAGCGCCGCAGCTATGGCTGTAGGCCGTGCAGGGTTGAAGGTCATTGTGGTTGACCGAAAACCCAAAGAGAGGATAGGAGATAAGGTATGCGGTGACGCTCTTTCACCAGACTATCCAAAATTGGCCAACAAGTGGATTGGATATCCAATTCCTTCCAAAGATGATGGGACTTTGAAGGAGTATTGCGACGAAGCGATCCTAGTTGGCAAAAATCCTGAAACCCGGGTTAAAATCGGCTCCAAAACCGCAACTGTTGACCGATGGAAATATGGACAGAAGATCGTAAAAGAACTTGAGACAATCGATACAGTCACAATCATTCCAGAGACAAAAATTGTCGGAACAATAGTTGAGAACGGTTATTTGGTTGGGATCTCATGCTACAACAAGGAAAAAGGAAATTTCGAGATCAGGGGGAAAATAACAATTGATGCCTCAGGCGCCCGAGGTGCAGTAAGGGCACGTTTACCAGAGGATATGTGCAAAAAATTTCCCAAAAAAATCCCACAAAAGGAGATGATCGCGGCGTACAGAGAAATCATTCGCACCAAGACACCTCACCAATTTCAACGGGCTATTTATCTTACTTATGAACCTGAACTCGAGGAGGTTATGCCTGGATATTATTGGTTTTTCAGTAGAGGGGAATGTGAGCTCAATATTGGACTTGGATACATGCTTTATGAAAAAAATATTGGGAAAAACCTTCGTGCAATTAATGACAGCGTAAGAAATCGATATTTCCCTGATTGTGAAATCCTAACCAGTCAAGGGCATCAGATTCCTGCACGTCTTCCTCTTCCCAGTCTCGTTCATAATGGTTTCATGGCTGCTGGAGATGCGGCCGCATTGGCCAATCCACTCAATGGGGAAGGTCATGGTCCCGCCATTTTGAGTGGGGCAAAGGCTGGACTTTATGCTATCGAAGCACTAAAGAAAAACGATTGGTCCGAACGAGGGTTATGGGAATATAATCGGTGGATTGCCCATACTTATGGTGTTGAGTTCAGTTGGGGGATCGCGATTGTCAAGTTTTACTTGAAACATGGGATGGATGTATTTGATTGGGTTCTCAGAAAAGGGGTGATTGAAGAGGATGATATCCTTATCATGATCAATGAACCCGACAAAGGAATCAACATTGTTCAAAGAGCAATACGGGGCATTACCAAACCAAAAATTCTCTTTGATCTTAGAAAAACTCTGAAACATGCAGAAGCTATTCAAAAGCATATGAAGAACTATCCGGATCCAGAAAATTTCTTCCCTTGGCTTGAAAAACTCAAAAAACTAGAGAACTATAAAATTTGACCTTGGTGCAAGTAAAGTTTAGATTAGTTTAAGAGTATTGGAAACCAAATTTTGGTATGTCTGAATGGGAGATGATGAAATGGTTCGGACGACGAATCAAATGGATGTTCGGAAGATTCCCCTTTCTAATAATGGTTGGTCTGATTGTTGGTGGATTTTACCTGCAATTCACTTTTCTTGTAACCCCTAGTCCTATTCAAGGGTTCTTTCTTTTTGCAGCCTCCATGTTCTCAGTTTTTGTTGTGTTCCCTTTATGGAGAAAATTCACTCCTTATTTTGGTCCTTGGGTAATTGATTTTGCAACACAATCATTTGTTGGGAGAAAATTAATCGCAGGCGGATCCTTTGTCTACTCTGAATATGAAGAAGATCCTGAACCGTATGAGTGTGGGAATCATCATGCTGTTT
>CAZYCQ010000012.1:31520-64104 GCA_964645535.1 uncultured archaeon
TCATTAACATCACCATTGCTTTTTTGGGAGTGGCAACCACACTGATCAAAATTGCCAGTCAATTCAATCCCGATATCCGCCCTGAATCTCCTATTGAAGAGATGTCTGCCACCATCGGTTGGATATTGATCCTTTTTCTTGTTCCAATTGTTCTCACTCCGATTATTCCTGTGGTCTGGGCAATGGAGGATCTTAGGCTAAAGGCTTGGCACAAAAAAAAGAAGGTGAATTGGAGGGTTGCAGACAAATATCGGGTAAAGTTCAATAGTTTCATTGCTGTAGGAGCCGTTACAGCAGGCTTAACTTTATCCCAAAACCCTAATCTCTCTTTTTTGGACAATGCCTTCCTCTTTGTCTCGCTTCTTGGAAATGGAATGATCCTTCTAACTTTCCCTCTCTCATTGCTTGTCGCAGCATATTACCTTTATTTCCGTGGAGAAATCACCGAAAAGACCCTTAAAAGGTTGGATGTTCCTACAGCAATGACTGAGCTCATTTTTGATGTGGAAAAATACAAGACCATGAGCAAAAAACTTGAATTTTACGAGAAAGAAGAAGCCAAAAGGTTGCAAAGAGAAAAAAGGGCAAAAAAGATGGCCGAACGCCGGAGCAAGGTTGCAGGCATTTTCAAGAACCCATTCGGACGGAACAAAGCCATTTCTTCCCCAGATTCTGATGTTTCAGACCTTCCACCGTCAGATGATGTCATTGCCCTTGAAAATGAGGGTTTTTCTGAAGCTATAGAAGTGGAACACGACGATTCACCTGTAGAAAATAATCCTCCTACCAAAGCGACCTCATCTAAAGAAAATAAAGAAAGAAAAGTTGTATCAGCTCTGAAAGCTCCTCCGCGTGTAGCCAAGAACTTCTTGGGTACATTGGGTTCAAAAGGTAAAAGTGGGCTTGGAAAAATAAGAAAACCCTTTAGAAAAGAAAGTGATCCTGATGAAAATTCCTGATTTTCTCCGGTAGGGATGGCGGATTGGGGGAATTCGCTGTATAGCTCAAATAGAATTTCTTTTTAAGGTCTTTGTCTAACAGTAATATGAAACATCACCATGATAAATGCAAATGGAAGCTCATCAATCTTGGATATCGATTTCCACGATACCAGTGAGATCAGTGTTCCACCGAAACTAATTGACCAAGTCTTGGGTCAGGATAAAGCTGTCAGAATAATTCGGAAGGCTGCCCTTCAAGGAAGACACGTCATGCTCATCGGGGAACCTGGCACTGGTAAGTCCCTCTTAGGTGCTGCGACAGCCGAACTTCTCCCAAAGGATACTTTGGAAGACATTCTCGTCGTAGCGAATCCAAAAAATCCCAATAATCCTCGAATAATTACTTTACCTTCAGGAGAAGGGAGGGCAAGGGTTGAAATTGCTCAAGAAAGAGCAAGAAAGCAGGAAAGCACAAAAAACCTCATTGCAATCCTTATACCTCTTTCTTTGATTTTTCTCTTTGGTTTATTGTCTGGATGGGAGGTCAATGCGCTCATATGGGCCACTTTGGTTGCCCTGTTCGCCTTCATGGTACTGAATAGTGTACGAGGGAGGAGTGAATTCTTAGTTCCCAAAATCCTTGTGGATACCTCGCAATCAGATACCGCACCATTTGTTGATGCAACTGGTGCCCATAGTGGTGCGCTTTTGGGAGATGTCCGACATGACCCCTTCCAATCAGGAGGGTTGGGAACGCCTGCTCATGAACGAGTTGAAGTAGGTCTTATCCATAAGGCCAACAAAGGTATTCTCTATATTGATGAAGTGGGGACTTTGAATATCAAGACTCAACAGAAACTTTTGACTGCCCTTCAAGAAAAGAAATTCCCTATCACCGGACAAAGTGAACTCTCTTCTGGTGCAATGGTTCGTACTGAACCAGTTCCTTGTAACTTCATTTTGATTGCCGCGGGCAACCAAGAAACGATAAGGAACCTACATCCTGCTTTGAGGTCCCGGATCCGAGGACAGGGTTACGAAATCGTCATGGAAACAACCATGGAAGACAATATGGCAAATAGGAGAAAACTTGCCCGTTTTGTCTCTCAAGAAGTTGCAAAAGACCATAAGATTCCTCATTTCACGAAGGCTGCTGTCGAGCAGGTCATTTTTGAAGCTCAGAGGAGAGCCGGAAGGCCCAATTCACTCACTCTTCTGCTGAGGGATCTTGGTGGTCTGGTAAGGACCGCTGGAGATTTGGCGGTAGAACGTGGCCATGCCTTGGTGACTGCACAGGACGTTCTTGATGCACGACACCTTGCAGTAACATTGGAAAACCAACTCAGCCTCCAACTCCTTGAAGCAAGAAAAGACTACGAACTTTTCGAGGTCAATAAGGGTATGGTTGGGCGAGTCAATGGGTTGGCAGTCTACGGAAACAGTGCTGGTTCCGTCATGCCAATTGAAGCAGCTATCACTCCTGCTTCCATGATTGGCGCTGGAAGAATCTATGCGACAGGTCAACTCAGAGTTATTGCTAGAGAATCCGTCCAGAACATTTCTGCATTGGTCAAGACTTATCTAGGAAAGGACATTGCAAATCACGACATTCATATTCAATTCGTTGGAGTCCATGGTGTGGATGGAGATTCAGCTTCAATCACTATCGCCACCGCCATAGTGTCGGCCATTGAAGACGCTCCCGTCAGACAAGATACCGCAATGACAGGATCTCTTAGTGTCCGAGGTCAAGTTCTTCCAATTGGAGGTGTGACCTACAAAGCTGAAGCTGCTGCAAGAGTGGGTATCAAACGGGTCATTATTCCACATCAGAACCTCAAGGACTTGAAGCTTGATCCACAGTTTGCTGACAAGCTCGAAATCATCCCAGTCAAATCATTTGATGAGGTTCTGCGTGCTGCATTAATCCCTGAATATAGTTATGTTGCAGACAAGTTTGCGACCAAATACAATAAAACTGAAAAGAAGCCAATCAATCCACCTGAAGAGGATGATTTGGTTATTGTCAAGGGAAGCAAAGAAAATCATTCCGTTCCCACAGCCTAAAATATGCCTCTTTTTGAGGTAATGTGCATGGCCGCATCCGGTTACTATCGGCAAACTGAACTTTTTTTCACATATCTTATCGAAGGTGAAGAAGACATTGACTTTGCAGAGCTTGATTTACGCGCTCATGACCTGATTGGGGATCTTAACGCAATAGAACCCAATAGGGATGTAAGTTTTGAGCTTGATTATCTAGGTGTTGGAGGTGAGGCCGAGTTTCTCTTTGGATTCAAGAGGGCATGGGATGATCGAGAAAGCGATCTTCTGGATTATCTTGATGAAGTGCAGAAAACCATTGAGAATGGTCTCCCTGTCATCGTTTCGGAAAGGCAGACCATCAGCATTGTTCCCGTCTGATCCCTCTGAGAGAGAAAACCGAAAGTATTTTTTCATCCGAGTTTAAATACCCAATTCACCAGTAAGAAACAGTGGCTCACTGAGAGTGACTTCACCGAAAGTATTCCGCCCCGCACAAATTCCCGATGTATATCCTACCACGGGGCGAATACTTCGGAAGGTGATTATCATGAAAGAAAAAATAATGTCCGAAACCCAACAGTTCTCTCCTTCTTTTGAAGAAGTTCTCAAAACGGTTCTCGAAATCCTGGAAATGAATCTCGAAGAAAATGGCATTCATCCATGCTTCAGTTCTCCCATCGAGGTGGATGATCCCTGCAAAAATTGCGGAAACAATTTCATCACAGAACTTTATGCACTTGGTGCTTTTGCCTGTCTTGAATGTGGAAGATTACTTGAGAGTCAATAATGCTTCTTTTTTCATCATCTTTCCCAAATCAAAAATGCTTTCAATGGCAAGTAGTTCACCAAGTTCCTTGTTTGTACTCAGGATATCCTTGTCCGATAATTGGGTGATCGAATATTTTCCAAGTGACGCAGTAAGCAACTGTGTCTCAACCTTAATTCCTTCAATGAAATTTCTGATTAGATGTATGGATTGCTTCGATGGCTTTCTTATTTTTGAAACTAGTTCTCCGATGAGCTTATTTCTGTACATTTCTTTTCCGATGTAATGTTCCGCAAATCGAAAGCTGTAACCTGCGATCAGGAAAGGTCTTCCCATTGCAATTCCGTCGAGTCCCAAAGCTCTTGTTTTAACGACATCACTTCCTGTAGTCATTCTTCCCGAGAGGACAACACTTACTCGCGGGTTCCGTTCCTTAAAGCGCTTGGCAATGGCCGCACATACGACTGTTGGAAGGCCGACATGTTGTAGTGCTACCGACGGGCTCATTCCTGTTCCTCCTTCTTTGCCGTCAATGGTAACACAATCAATTGCAGCGATTTCCGCAATTTCCAGAACTCTTTCCAAATCACGATAAGGTCCGGTTTTCAACCAGATTCTTGCTCTAGGATAATCATTCTTGAGTTTCAATAACCTGTTTTTCAAAATTTCTTCTGTGAAGATATCTGGTGCTGAATGCCTTTCATAAAATTCCTGTTCTACCTCAAGTGGATCTGGATGGATGTAATATGTCTCCCGCATTTCCAAGGCTTTTTTCCTGTCAATTATTTTTTCTCCTCCCATCCCCGCCTTTGCACCTTGACCTGCCTTGACCTCGAATGCGATGAGTCCTTCCTCAAAGTATTGTTTAAAATCGGGATCGGAATAAATTTTGTTCCACAACTCATTAGCCGCATCTTCTTCATTCTGTTGTATGACAACACCACCTGTGCCTCGAAAGCTATCAAAGTATGCTAGTATTCGTTCTTTCAGGGATGGCTGTTTGGGATCTTTGCGAACATCATATCCCCATGTCGCTGCGACGTTTTCCCCTATTCCATAAATAATTCCTTCGGCAGCACATGCCCTAGCTGCAAAAGGTGCCAATCTGTTCCATACCTCTGGACTTCCCATGGATGCTTGAATCAGTGGGATTGATGTTCTAAACCCACCTATCTCACATGAAAGGTCTACATCAAAGAAAACAGGTTCCCTCACCAGCAATTCAATGGCCTTTTCCAACCGCAGAGGTGTGAACTGGGGTGGAATTATCAGAATATCATCCAAGGTCGGAAACCTTGTGGTAATTTTTGTGATGTCTGCTCCCATGATCGAAAGGCGAGATGTGTCTGATTGTTTTGGATAGATCATTCTTCTGCCATGGCGGGCTCGTTCGATAATTGATCTGTACGGATACATACCATCACCTATGGGGTAAACATACCTGGAATCCTTGGATACGGGAGCGTCATATAGATGGACGGAAGTCCACAAAAATAGCGGACTGTTCTTTCAAGACCAATTCCAAATCCCGCTGTAGGTTTTCCATGTCGTTTGAGAAATTCGAGATACCATTGGTATTTCTGGAGACTTTCTCCACTTTCCTTCATCCTTGGAATTACTTTTCTGACATCATATTCTCTAGCGGCACCGGAGATTGCTTCCCCATAGCCGAAGGGAAAAATCAGATCAAAATCCATAAGATATCCTGGTTTATCTGGATACTCACGATCATAGAATCCTCGTGCGCCCTTTGGATAATCATGGATGAAAAACGGTTCTTCATGGAGTGTGGAAATCAACCACTCATATTCCCATGGGATTTCTGCCTTGGGTTGGATGTTTTTTGGTTTAATTCCAAAAACCTCCCTGATTTTTTGAACAATTTCCGGATTTTCATCTAGTTTTGTCTGAAGCAACTCAACGATATCGGCATGAGTATACCGTTTGAATTTTCCTTTGATTTTTGGGACTTCCTTGAATGGGATCAGTCCCCTTTCTTCCCCTTTGTCCCCAAAGTGTTTCCAAATGGGTTGTAACAGCTCTTCATGTTGAGCCATTGTTTGATGAAGGTATGTCACCAATCCTTCAGCAACGTCCATTGCCACGAAATGGTCAGCATCCACTATTTCTAGGTCAACCTGAACAAATTCCACAAGATGCCTATCCGTGCTTGCAGTTTCAATAGGTTCAAGCCTCAAGTTATCTGCAAAGAAGAATATTTTCCCGTCTTTTCCTGCCATCTGTCTTGAAATGCTGAGAAGTTGCTTATACAAGATTGCACTGCTCATGAATTTGTATGTTGTCCCATAAAATCCAATTTCTACCTGTTTTGCACCTCTGATGCCTGGATCTGTGACTGGGCCAATCAATGGCGGTTTGAATTCAAGAAATCCTTCTTTTCGAAGATAATCCCTCATATATTGACTGATGAGGTCATAAGCTTCGAATATCTTCTGAATAACTGGTTTTCCGATTGCCTGTCCAATATCTTCTTGGATTGATGCAAGGTGGTCTTTTTGAGTGTTATTCTGAAGTGTTTCCATATTTCCCTATTTTCATTGATAAATTTAAATGTTTTCTAATATTGTGTTTATTAATTTGTATTATGTCTATAATTGATCATAAAAATTGGAAAATTTCCAGATCTCTATGCCCTGATTTTCTTTTTGATTGCTTCTTCTACCCGTTCCTTGACAATAATTGCAGGAATGTCATGGAGGGTGATAATTGATCTTCTCCCTCTCGATCCATCTGGCATGGGTTTTACCTGTGTAACCACTATTCCCAATTGGGCAAGGTTATCCAAATAGATCCGAAATGTTGCCTTCGATTGTCCTTTTAGCTGATATGTCTCACAGTACATTTTATAGACTTGATATGCTTCATTAATTGTTGTTTGAACAACTCCTCCACCTTTTGAAAGAATCGTTGCAATGGAAAGGGCAACCACCAGTTCATTAATCTTCAGATCATTAAACACATCCGGTCGGAGTTCAGGATAGACTTCATTTTTTGCTGCCCTGACAAATTCCGGAGTAATTATGGATGACTTTTTGGCGTTGGCAATCATGCCGCATCGAAGCATAATTTCAATTCCATGTCTAGCATTTCCTGTTGTGGCAGCAATGTCCACAATCATGTCCAAAACCTCGTCACTAATGACCCCCGCATAGAAGCCCAATTGTGCACGATATCTGAGGATGGTCTCCAATTGTTCCCGAGTGTATTTGGGCATATTGATCTGATCTTGCACTCTACCCGACAAATGCGTATTGAGCATTAACGACCACTGTTGTCTGCGGGTTATGATAATTATTGAGACCCTTCCTTCACCCGGAGGGAACAATTCATTCATGTGAATCAATCCAAGAATATCTTCTCCCCTAAGCATCCCTGCTTCGTCAATTGTTAACACGATCCGTTTATTTTCCCTTGAAAGTTTCTTTGCAAGCATTTCCATCATTTCCTCATCGCTGAAACCTCTTCCTTGGACATTTGTGAAACCGTCTGTCACAAGTCTTCTAAGTATTGATGTCTTAGTTCTGAAAGAATGGCAGTTGACATATTGGGTATCCAAGTTGATGTTCAATGATTCAGCATAACTTTTCAAATCCTTGGTGATCCTTTTGGCCAAAGTGGTCTTACCAACGCCTGCTGGACCAATGATGGCAATGTTTACTGCTACTGGTCGGAACGGATCCAATAGAATGGAAAGAGCTTCAACCATTCTCGTTTGTTCATCTTCCCTTCCCGGCATCTCATCAGGAACAAATTCTGGAGTTAGTGTAAAGCGATCCTTGAAAACCGAATCAGTTGAGTATTTCTCGAATAGGTTCGTCAATACTTCCAATAGGTCAAACGAAAATAAAAAGTAATTGGAGAGATGATTAAAAGTGAATTAAAATTGAATTAAATTTGTGTCTTTGGGGGTTGACTGATGTTATTTTTCATTTTCGTAACTCCTGATGTTTTTGCCCACTTTTTCATAAGGGATGGTAAAGGTGAACCCATCAAAGGTAAACAAGGTCTTTGTAATGGCATTTGCCAACTGCTTTTCTTTCTTGAAGTTCAACAATTGAGGTCCAATATGTGTCAGAAGTGTAATATCTGCTCTTGCCAACTTGCCTATGGTTGCAGCATCCTTGACGGTTGAATGCTCCCTTTCTTGACCTACAAGCTCTTCGTCTGAAGGATATGTGGCCTCATGAATCAAAACATCGCATCCTTTGGCAAACTCCGCAAGTTCCGGATTGAACTTTGTATCTCCAGAATATACAATTGATCTTCCCTCACGTTCTGGGCCTATGATGTCTTCAGGTCTTACGACAGTTCCATTCTCAAGGACAATTGGTTTTCCCAACTTCAGGCTTTTCCGTTCTTTGTTTGGCACATTATATTTATCTAGGATCTCCGCATTCCATTTTCCAGGATATGGGTCTTCCTGCCATCTAAAGGAGAGTGCATTATTGAAATGCAATGCTTTCATGGTCAAAAGAGTGTATCCTTTACCCTTGAATTTTTCACCCGGTGAAAGGGTGATCACTTCCAAAGGATAATCAACTCTTACTTGAAGAGCGACAAGGAGCATTTCAAGGATTTTCTCGAATTTTGGTGGTCCAATGACGGTAACTTTCTCCTTTCTATCCAAAAGGTTAAGGGATGCAAGAAGTCCTCCAATTCCTTGATAATGGTCGGGATGATTGTGGCTGATGGCAATGGTGATTTCCTTCCTTATGGGAACCTTGAATTTTCTGAGGTTGTATTGGGCTCCTTCTCCCACATCAAAAAAAAACACTCCATTTTTGTGCCTAACTGCAATCGAAGATTGAAATCTATTCACTGGGGGTATCGCTGCTCCAGTCCCTAGAAACGTAATTATAATGTCATTCATTTGATATCAACCTTACTCTCCGAGTCAAATTCTTATGGACGTAAGAATCTGCTTCCATTAATATTTTCCATTGTTTCGGCAACTCTGGAAGAAGGTTGTTGGGTAATGCGAAGGCAAGTTCCACCTTTTCGTGGACATTTTTTAACCATTCATGAACCAATTGGGCAGGCTGTCGTCCTGAGGTGGTTGTCTGAATTGCATATGGTGGATCGCAGACCATTTTCCTGAAGCTTCCTTTTCTGAATGGAAGGTGAAAGGCATCTCCCATGACAAGTTGGGCAATCTGATCATACCCAATATGCTTAAAATTCTCTTGCGCTTGGCGGACGATCCTCCTATCTAGCTCAATGCCAACGGGAGAAGCTTCAATATCGACTAATTCCAATAATAGTCCACCATGGCCGCAGAATGGATCTAAAACCCATTCCCCTGGTTCAGGAATTACTAAATTAGCCATCATGCGTGCAAAAACTGGCTTCATTGCGCCTCCACGAAAATGAGGAAGGTTTTTCGGTGCTTTCCAGTTGTAATCCTTTCCTTTTTGTACCATTAGCAATTCTGCCAGGATAATTCCTCCTTCCCACAACACGATATGGATGGATATGGCCGGGTTTTTCAAATCCACCTTCCAGCCTGGGTTTCTCATTAAAAAGGCACTTCCCACCTCTTTTTCAATTTCTGATGTTTTTAGTTCTTCAAAGCATGGTTTATCTAATCTCTTTGCTTTAACGGCAAAGGTCTTTTTTTTTGGATGTTGATCGAATTTCTCCAATGCAATCCCTATTTTGTCTATATCATAGGTCTTCCATTCTTCATGAACCCTGAACACTAACCTAGCTGCTCCACTTTTTCTAGCCTTTTTGAGAATGGCATTGAGGTTTCCCTCAACTGTGAAAATATGGTTGTTTTTCCATCTTATCTTGTCCCCGAACAACCTTATGGTTTCGTTCCTTGCCAAAGAGGGATGCTCTTGGGATAGGCTTACTAGGAATAGCTCCATCAAGTCTCATTACCACAATAATCTTGGCTTACTAAAAGGATGGGTTCAAGTCTCTTTGGCAATGAGAAAATGGACGATGTCCTCAGCTATATCAATCTTCGAAATGGGAGAGGGAACTGTCGTTGTTGCAGCCACTGCTCCGTTTCCCATCTCAATCATTTGATCGACTGAATCTGTTCCAAAAGCATGAGAGACCATTACTATTACCCTTTGCACTCCTTCAAATTTGAGGTGGTTAATAACCTGTACCAATGATCTTCCCGTAGCCATGATATCATCAATCAAAATCACATTGTCCTTCAGTTCAGAAAGTCCTGCATCTCCGATTAATGAAACATCTCCCGTTTCAGGGTCTCTATGCTTAAGGAAGTAATTGTAGTT
Organism: uncultured archaeon; assembly: GCA_964645535.1. Classification (GTDB taxonomy): domain Archaea; phylum Asgardarchaeota; class Heimdallarchaeia; order Heimdallarchaeales; family Kariarchaeaceae; genus WAKA01. Next base: position 41,546 of record CAZYCQ010000012.1, read on the forward strand.
TACCCCTAGCTCTCGAGCCAAGGCTTCGGCTCTGTACTTTGCTCCTTTGTCTGGCGCTAGTACAATCCAATTTTGATCGATATTCGCATTTGTTTTCACAAATGTCGCCATTGATTTAGTTGGAAGGAGATTCGTGACCTTAAGTGAACTGGGGCTTAGGCTGATAACCTCTGGATTATGGATGTCAATTGTAATTAACTCCCTGATGCCCGAAGCATTGGCCAAATGGAAAACTGTTTGAATGCTGACTGCTTCTCCACCTAATATTTCCCGATCTGCTCTTGCATAGCAAAGATAGGGTGTGACTGCCCGAATGTCTGTAATCCCTCTTTTTTTGAGTGTGAACGCAAGATTAAGCAAATTGAACAGGTGGGTTTCTTGAGGCTGGTAAAGCGATTGGACAAGGATGACTGAATCATCATCAAATTCCGGAATGCGGATGTATGTTTCACCATCCGGAAATCTTCTGATGATTGGTTGAACGATCGGAAAGTTAAGACTTTCATGAAGTGAATCTGCAAGATTTCTTCCGGTTTCTAAAGGGATGATAGTTGTCACAATCAAGTTGAATTGAGAAACTGATTACATAAATCCAATGGTATGAATAATTGTTTCTGCATTTAGCTAAACCTTTTTACGAAATCTCCATTCAAGGAAGTCGTGTTAACTGATCTTGCTCACACCTATCCAGAAGAAGACAAAAGAGGCAAATTTCTCTTGGATCTTGGTCGTTATCTGCAAACCCTTTCAGAGGATGATATAGTATTCGCCACACATGCTCATTGTACTGACGGAATGGTTGCCGCCTCCATGATACGTTATGCTTTTCCCCATGCCAAAATAGTTCCGATTGGGTATTGGTTTCTCAATGATCCTCTAGCTTCTTCACTCAAAAAGATCAAATATACAGGAATTATCGACCTTGCGCCATTCAATGAGCTTCCCACAGAATTTTGGGTAGATCACCATCTTTCTGCAATGAACAACCGAATCAATGCAAAAAAGATTAGATTTGATGTTGACGGAGATTCAGGATCATATCAACTTCTTCTAAGTGGTTTCCTTCCTGAGCTTCCTGATTATCTCATTGAGCTGGCAGTTCTGACTAGAATAACGGACACGGCAAGCTATACCATACTTCCCCCTTATGAACCAGAAGAATCATTTACTGAACTTCTCCAATATCCTTTTTCTTATATCGATGACCTATCTAAGGTTGAACTTCAAATCCAGCGAAAGGCTTACCTTCTTGATGATGCAGTGGCTACCTCCTTTGATTTTTGGGAGTGGCAGAATCTTGTAAATGAATTTGCATCTTCTGGATTTAACGCAATTTCCAATAGACTGGACAAGATCAAAGAAATACGAGATGGAAGAAAGGTTGCCTTCAATATGGTAAAGGAAATGCCTATTTCTGATTTCGTAGCATTCATTGTTCCAGACGAAAAATATGATGTTTTTGCAATTCGCAGGTATCTTTTGGCAAAAGGGCCTAAAGCAGTCGTTTCCCTTACGGAAGGGCATAATGGCTATCGCATCTCGTTAAGAAGAGCAAAAAATCTTTCTCCGGAATTTTCTTCCAAAATCCAATTGAACCAACTTGCAGAACAATTGAATGGTGGAGGACATGCAGCCGCATCTGGAGGCTTTTCTAAAGATTTGGAATATGCAATTGATACCATGCGAAATTGGGCTGAGGAAAAAGGACTTAAATTTATCCAAATTGATTTGAGAGGCTAATTTCAAAAAAACTTGCCCTGAGCCAAAAGGGATTAAAACCCCCTGTAAACGTGTCATTGTGGATTCTTCCTCGGTTATCGATCTAATAACAAAAAACCAACAGTCTCTGACTTTCAAACCCTCTGTTTCCGCCATTTTCTATAAGATGCTTGGCTTGACATTAGGGATATTTTTTATTTTCTCTAGTTTAGTTGTTGGCTTTCTTTTCCAAACACCTCAATACGCCCAATTTTTCTTCAAAGAAGGTATTTCTTTCCTTTTTTTGGGAATCTTCAGTTTTCTTGCAAGCTTTCGTTTCTTTCGACTTCCATTTGGGAGCTTGTCTATTACTCCTGAGGGAATTATCTACCGGAAGGCATTAATCAAGAACATTTATTTTCCTTTTGAGGAATTGAAACTTGTTGAAGTAACTGAAAACTCGTCTGTTTTCTCCTTTCTTTTAGGTACCAGATATGAGATCAATATATTTACCTTGAACCATTCACTCTCCCTTAGCTCGCGGTACTTCACAAATGGTGCCAAACTACAAGAAATTGCGTCTTTATTGAGCATATTCTATGATGATTCCCTGATCCGATTTTTCACCAAAAGGAAGCGCCAACCTATATTCCGGAAATTGATTACAGATCCCGGCGGGTTTGTAGGATTTGCTTTAATGCTTGTCATTCTGTTCTTTTATTTGTGGGGAGCGTTTTCCCATATTGTTTTCCCTCCCTTTAATTTCTCAGTTCCCAAGGCCGGCATTCTCAAAAATCCTACCTATCAATTTGCTTTCGATGACCGATATCGCGAACTTGCTATTGATCGCCCTCCAGATTCTGAATTCTGGTTTGGTACCGATTTCGTTGGAAGGGACATTTTTTCAAGGTTGGTTTATTCAACATTCTATACAATTACAGTTGTATTCATAGGTGCCCTAATCCCGACAGTTATTGGTTCATCTCTGGGTATTCTTTCAGGGTTCTTTGGAGGGCCAACAGATAAAGTTCTCCAATCCTTGGCGGATTCGCTTATGCTGATCCCTCCTTTTGCTTTGTGGATGTTTGCAATAGCCCTTCCAAGGGATCTGTTCAAATTCGACCTTTTTGGGAACCCTCAATTGCATTTTGAATATACACTTCCTGGTGCATTTTATTTTCAGGCCTTTGTCATTTTAGGAGGACTTTATTGGGCTATGCCATTTCGGGTGGTACGACAAGAGGTTCTATCAATAAAGGAGGAAGAGTTTGTTCAAGTGCAATTCGTTCTTGGATCTTCAAATTTTCGGATACTTCGCAAACATATCATTCCCAATCTCCTCCCTCCGATTATTATTATGCTTCTGACATTATTCATTGAATTCATTGTGGTGGCCGTTTCAATCTCCATCGCAATAGGGCTTGAAGGGGATCTTATTTGGGGCTCTGACATTAGTAGACGATTGGATCCGGGCTACTATAAGCAGACTTTGGAAGACTATTTCCTTTTATGGTCGACCTTATGGATCGGTACAACCATTTTCGGGCTCTCCCTCTTTACGGATGCCTTAAAGGATGCCTTGGATCCGACAGCACGAACCTTTGAACCTGAAAACATCAAGAAAATTCCTCCTGCCGAGCTTAACGATGAAGAACGGATCATTCTTTCCAAGGCGGTTGAGATGGTGTTAAAGGGGGAAAAACTTGTTTCATTGACTGATCCTTTACTTATGGAGGTGACCGAAAAATGAGACTATGGTTATACATTCTCTTTAGAATACTTTTCATGGGAATCCAGTTGTTTGGAATTTCAATACTGCTATTTCTTATCTATGCATTCATGAACTATGATCCTGCTCTTGTTCATAATTTTCTTGCGCCTCCTGAAATCCGTGATCAACTGATAAAGAATGAACAGGAATTATTGGGCACGGGTATCCCCTATGATCAGCAATTCTGGAATTTCTGGCGGGGTTTGGTTTTTGGTGACTGTGAAACTATGGGGGAGGTTTTTTCCAAAGGTGCATCATGCAACCACACGTTTGGAGTGGGATGGGAAGGCGAAGCCTTCGGCAGACCTATTGATGGTTTAATCATTGAGGGGACATTCAATACGATGGTTCTCTTTCTTTTCTCCTTCCTAATTTTTGTAATTGTTGGAATCTCTGCTGGTATTGCCGCAGGGCTCAAGCCAAATGGACTTTTGGATTTCTCAATCCGTATAATTGCCAATCTTTTTGTTTCTGTTCCTTCGATCATCTTTGCAATCTATGCGCTCAGGATTTCACTTGATCCATCAGTCGGTCTTCTCAGCAGAGATTTTTCAAACAGGCATGAAATCCAAAAACTGAATTTTTACAGTTACTTCCGTGATCTACAAACATCTATTCGCATAGATGCCTTGGGTTCTGATCAATTTGCATACAAGGGTATAGAGGGTGTTGAAAAGTTCTGGATTCCTGTCATGGTTTCCGGGTTAATCTCCTCGGTTTTCCTCTTTCGATTGGTAAGGGGTCTCATCCTCAAAGAAACCCGTATGCTTTATGTCCGGACGGCAAAAGCCAAAGGATTGACACCACGTCAAGTAATTGTCCGTCATATTTTCCCCAACATCTTCCCAAAAATTCTGAATGCAATTGCTGTTACGATACCTGCCGCAATTACAACAACGGCGATGGTTGAATTCGTATTCGACTTCAGAGGGTTGGCTAGGTTGATGGTGGTTTCGGCTCGGGTTGTTGACATTCCGGTTTTATTGGCGGGGTCATTAGTTCTTTCTTTTCTTACGATGATTATTGTCATTATCTTAGATGTAGGTAGCATTATGCTTGATCCTAGGAGGAGGTTAAATGAGTAATCGATACAAGATCGCATTGCACAATTTCCAATATCTGGATGGGATTGCTTTATCCTTGTTCCTAACCACTGTTATAGGCTATTTCCTTCCATTTGCAGAAATCACCGCCTCCTCAAATTTAGGATCAAAGGAATATCGAGTCTATCTTTTTAAAATTGAAACTACAGATGGAAAATTAGGTGAAATCTCCGACATATTGATGTTCTTTTCTTTGTTGGTGCTAGGAACCTCCGCGCTTTATCTCGTTCTGCAAGTCACTCCCTTTGGAGAAGGGTTTATCCCAAAGTTCTTGGTCACTTGGTCTTCAATTTTCTTCCTCTTCCAAGTCTTCCTCGTTTCATCTAATATTGACAGTTTGTTCCATGAACCATGGTATCTTTCTCAGGGTCAATTTTCCTATTTCCAATCGATCTATACGGTTACTGTCTCTTTCGCATTCACCTATTACATCACTTGGGTCACTGTTTTTGTCATACTATTTACACCATTTAAGGGATTTTTTGTCTCCACTGCAAGGCTTGTTTTGAAATTTATCTCGAAGAGGAAAAATCCAGAAGGCATAGTCACATAGTTGATCAAAGCCGTCTGATTGAATATCTGTATGAATCACATGAATGTTGAACAATTCATTTTTTTTCTAGTGTACATAATGGTGAAACTCTTAATATAGTTGAACCAAAAGCGGATAGCAATCACTCGCCATTTAGCGAAGGAAAGTCAACTTAATTTAAGGAGAACGATTAAATGCGAAGAAGATGCACTACTTGTGATGGCAAAGGCTATATCGAGCACGTAACGACATGTGATAAATGTGGAGGGTTTGGCACTACCAAATTCACCGAGGGTCCTGGTTCAAAGAACGAGAAAAGTGCCAAATGCCCCGAATGTAATGGTGCTGGGAAATTCATAGAAAAAGAAATCTGTCCAGATGATTGCGATAATGGTTATCTTTACTACTGCGATTTCTGTGGAAAAGAAATTGGTGAAAACGACGATAACGTCTGTGAAACCTGCAAAGAAGATCCATATGTGATCCGATTCATCAGACCAATTGCCAAGGAATATCTTAACCAAAAAAGAGCTGTCGCAGCTGTGGTTACAAAAGTAGATCGTGATACGGTTCATGTTGATCTCGGAGCTGGTCTTAAGGGTCGTTTCAAGACAGGTCAATCAAGAATCTTCCGACCTGGACAACTGTTGCCCGTTCAAATCAAGAAACAAGTTGATCCCAACAAAGATTGGCTTTACTATGTCGTTCCGGTCAGACAGAAAAACTTCAAAATCAAAGTTGTTCATGCTGAGGTTCCACCTCGATCTATTGCAGAGTTCAAAGCAAAGGGTGTTGATCATGTTACTGGGAAGTTCATTGGCCAAATTGTCCACGTCAAACGGTTGAGAAAGGGACCTTCATTCTTTACTCTATTGGATTCTTCTGGTGAAACGATTGTTGGAACAGCATTTGGCATGGGTGGACGCCCAGCCTATCCAAAATATGACCGGGGTGCAATTGTTGAGGTTATTGGGGAGATGACTCTTTACAAGGGTCAAGAGAGATTTTCAATTCACTCATTCAAGCCAGTTCCTTACGAAGAAAGGCAAAAACTCTATCGAGAACTTGCTGAAGTGGTTTTGAGGAAGAACAAAAAGATACAGGATCTTGAACTTTCTGTCCAGACAGAGAATTTCAAAAAATTCGAAGGCGAAATCAAAGAAGCTGCGGTTATGATACGTGAGGCAATCATCTCTGGAAGAAACGTCATGCTAAAGTATAACTCATCAAGCGTTGATTCCACGGTTGCAGCATATTCCCTTGATTTTGCACTTAGGGGATTTCTCCGTTCCAGAGGAAAGAAAGCAAGTGAATTCCGCCACTTCATTCGAAGAATGCCTTTGAAGGGCAATGTATATGAGACTGCAGATATCATGAGGGATGTCTCTTTCATCTTGGACGGTCCTGTTCCCGGTGACAGAATGCCTTTGGTAGTTCTTCTGAACGCAGGCTTTTCGAAGGAATCACTTCCTGCATATGCTTTTGCAGAAATCTACGACCTTCCTGTTATCTCGGTGTCTCATTTGGGTTCCGATCCTGAAGTCAGAGAAAAGGTGCATCTCGTGGGTGCAGAGAATAGAGTTCACGAAACAAACATTTCAGTTTCTATGCTTGCTTATGAAATTTCCCGATTTGTCTTGGCTGAATATGATTTCAATTTCCAATACCTACCCCTCATTGGAGCAACACATACTCGTGCCGAAGGAGAAGAATATGCAAAATACCTTGAAATGCTTAATGCCAACGAAGAGGCAATTATGGATGAAACCGGGGTCAAGACAGCAGCTACCGCATTGGAATATGTTCTGTTCGGTTTGAGGTTCAGTGATGGTGGCGAAACAATCAGGGATCTACTAGGTATTGGAAGACGACGTGAAAGTGGTCTTGATTTAGCAAAATCATTGGCAACCTTGGCAAATGAGACTACAGAAACGGCCGTCAAGGTGATCAAGGAATATGCAACCGTTGAAGAGATAGGGTCATTGAATGTCCATTTCCTTGACTTGGAGAAATATGCCCCGCGTTTTGAATTCCCATCTCATGGCGGTTTGGTAACTGCATTCCATGATACCTTGGAAGGTGAGGCAATGACTGTCGGTGTCGGATATGACTATCTGATTCTACGTATTTCAAGTGAAAATCTTGATTTCGACAAGATCCTCCAAGGTCTCAAAGAAAAGCTACCCAATGCCATGATCCAAGGGGGCGGCTATGAATCCGTCGGAAGCATAAAATTCTTACATGGTCTCCAAAGCGAAGTTCTGACCGCTCTTAAGGAATTGATCGCTTAGTCTCTCTTTTCCTCATTCAATAATTGGTAAACTATAATAATCCCTGATTTTTAACATCGATGTGGTCAACTATTTCACAGAACTTGTCTATGGATTCATTTTCATGATGCCTGCGTTTTGGGCAAATGCAGTTCCCGTTTTTGTTGGTGGATTGGGTCCTATAGACAGAGGGATAATGTTTTTTGATGGAAAGCCGCTCCTTGGAAAGAACAAAACAATAGGTGGCTTACTCGCTGCTGTCATTGCAGGAGGAATGGCAGGAATAGCGTTGTACTTTTTCTTTCCCAAAATTTGGGAACCTTTCCCAATTTGGATGGGATTTCTACAAGGATTTGGCGCTATGGTGGGAGATGCCTTCGGATCGTTCTTGAAACGAAGAATCAACCTTAAACCCGGTGGACCGTTCCCAATAATGGATCAAATCGGTTTTATCATTTTTGCTTTTCTTTTTGTTGCTCCTTTTGTAGGGCTCAATATTACTTGGTTTGTTCTTGTTTCCCTCACTGCTCTGGTTCTGCATCTTGTTGCAAACATTTTTGCATATAAGATGGGTTGGAAGGACGTTTGGTGGTGAATATTTCATCAGGCCAAATCATGAGAATAAAGAATTGTGTGTTTAGCTCCCTGCGGGAAAAGATCGGATTTGTAAAAGTTTATGGTTTGAATCTCAATTTCCTTGAAAATATCGAAATCGAGCCATTTTGCAACTAGTTTACTCGGATTCCCCCTACGAATTCTAGCAACCGTCAAATGGGGGATGAATTTATTCTTCTTTTTGAATTTGACGCCTTCCAATGTTTCAGTTATCTGATGATATAGCTCAGCCATCTTCTCATTGCCCTCTTCATCAAGTCCAAGAAATAGTACCCTTGCCGAGTTTGGTTTGTTTGGTGGGAAATAGTTAGGAACTGCAATTCTTACCTTAAATTTGGGAAAGGAAACTCTGGATATTGCCTCGATTATTATCTTTTGCTTCATTTGAGGAATGTTACCAAAGAAATGTGTGGTAATATGATAAGATTCCGGTCTTGTAATTGAAATTTTTATGTTTTCTTTGAGATTTTCAGAAGAAAGAAATTCTGCTGCTTCCTTGAAAGGGGGAAATGGGATCGCTATGAAACATCTGTCCAACTTATCCATTTCAGTTCAATCCTGTTTCCCTTCGCCAACTTAAAAAAATTGATTTTCCGAAATTCAAAAGTGGGGAAATCTAAACCAAGCACCGTAATAATTGGGGTCACCGGCCTTCCAGCCTCAGGCAAGAATGAATTTGGCGAAGTTGCCAAACATAAAGGGTTCAAACAAATCATCATGGGTGACGTGATCAGGAATGAATGTATCCGCAGAGGTCTGGAACCCACTCGAGAGAATAGCAACAAGATAATGATTCAGTTGAGGAAAGAGGAAGGAGATGGGATCGTAGCCCAACGAGTTCTTCAACAAGTCAGGGATTTACTCGAAAAGGGAGAAAACCTCATTCTAATTGATGGTCTCCGCTCTCCTGAAGAAGTACAGCTATTCCGCGAACACTTTCCTAACTTCAAGGTCATTGCCATTCATGCAAGTCCAAACGTTCGGCGGGCAAGGACATTAAAACGTCAACGGAATGATGATTCCACTTCTGAAGAGGCATTTCGTGAACGGGATGAAAAAGAACTGGAAGTTGGCATAGGGAATGTCATAGCCTTGGCTGATTATCTTCTCTCTCCACCAAACAATCTCCAAGCTGCAAGGCATTTATTCAAAGAATTTCTGAACCATCTAATGGCTGGGGAGGTGAATTGAATTGTATATTACCTGCGAAGCACGACTTAACGAAACTGAAAACGAGGAGAAAGTGCGGAAACTTCTTTCATTTCTTGTCAATGGGGAAATAAAGAAAGAAGAGAGATCTGACGGTACCTATCTGATCATACTGACCACTGACGAGGATTCTCTTGGGAACTTTTATGAAACAATACGAACACAGCGGTTGCTCGACACCATTCGCACAAGGATGTTGAGAAACAAGGAATATGAGGGGATGACAAGCCTTTACTTTAACAGACAAGCACTATGGGGAGGTAAACTTAGTCTTGTCGATTTTGAGGATAATCCGCCTCTGGGTCCTGTTCTTCTCCAGATTGTTGCCGGTGAAAATGAGAATATAAATGAAATTATCGACAAAATTGCCCCACAAACCTACAAGGGAAAAGAGCTTACCGAAGAAGAATGGAAAGAGGTCAAAAGGAAAGAAGCAGAGCGGCGAGCAAGAGAAAAAGCCAAATCATCTCGAAAAAACCGCAATGGCGGCTAGATTTTTAGTAATCTATTAATTTCTGAAGATTTCAGGGAAATTAACATGGGCGTAAAATTTCGTGTCTCATTTCCTGACAAAAAAGAACACTTCATTAGCGTTGAAATGCTCTTTGAAGCTCCTTGTGACCAACCAATTCTTGAATTGCCTTCATGGACTCCTGGATCATATCTGATTCGGGAATATGCTAGGCATATCATGCACTTCCAAGCAAGGGCTGAAGGAAATCCTGTATCTTGGAGAAAAATAGCCAAGAACAATTGGGAATTGGATGTGAAAAAGGGCACCAATGTACAAGTCTCATACAGGGTTTATTCTTTTGAGATGACTGTAAGGACAAATTACATTGATGATTATCTAGGTTTGATTAACGGAACTGCTACCTTCTTTTATATTTGTGAACGTGAAAAAGAAAAGAGACCTCTAAAGAAAATCTCAATTGAATTGCAAATTGATCCTGGCGAATTTCATGTGTTTACAAGCCTAAAGCAGCAAGGATCCTCGTATCTCGCTAAAGATTATGATGAGCTCTATGATTCTCCTATAGGTCTAGCCGTGGATGAATATTTGGACCTTGAGGAATACACAGTTGAGGGAATTCCCTGCCGATTGGCACTCATTGGAAAAAGAGGAAATCATCAAATCAGTCAGTTAGCGGAAGATCTTCGCCGTATACAAGAAACATCTCACAAACTATTCGGAGAGCTTCCATATGATCACTATCTCTGGTTGCTTTATCTTCGAGAATCTGGCGGTGGTGGACTAGAGCATAAATTTTCAAATGTAAGCATTGCCCCTCGATGGAATTTCAGGAAAAGGGAAAAATATCTTGACGTTTTGCGGTTAGAATCGCACGAACATTTTCATGTGTACAATGTGAAACGTATCCGTCCAAATGCCTTCATACCTTATGATTATGACAAAGAGGTCTATACTACCTCACTTTGGATCGCGGAGGGGTTGACAAACTACTATGAAAAGAAGATTCTGTTGTATTCCGGAATCTATTCAATTGAAGAATATGTCGATGCGATCGAAAAATCAATAAACAATTATCTAGGTATCCCTGGAAGATTTGAAACCTCATTGGCCGAATCAAGTTTTGATGCGTGGATAAAACTCTATCGTCCCAATGAGAACTCTCCAAACTCTGTCATAAGCTATTATCTTAAAGGTGGATTGGTTGGATTGCTGTTTGATATCGAAATTCGAGATAAGAGTGAATGGACCCAATCATTGGATGACGTTTTCAGAGGTCTGTATAAACTGTACAAAAAAGATCCAAATTGGGGCTATCAAGAAGATGAATTCCCCACATTGGTCGAACAGATCACAGGTGTGGACGTAAATCCTCTTTACCAAAAATGTGTTCATGGAGTTGACGAATTGCCATTTTCTGAATATCTTGAAAAAATTGGGATCCAAGTCAAGGAAGAAGAAATCCCGTGTACCAATCTATTCGGAATCAAATTTGAACCCAATTCAACCAAAATAAAATCTATTTTGACGGGAAGCCCTGCGTTAGATGCGGGACTGTCTCCTGGCGATGAAATTGTTTCCTTGGCGGGTTTTCGATTTTCGGAAAAGAAAGCGGAGGAAATGATCCAATCACATGAAGATGGCAAAAAACTTGATATCACTTTCTTCCATGATGGTGTTGAAATCCGTTCACAAATTAGGAATGTGCAGAGAGAGAAACGCATGAAACTTCTCATCCCAAATGGAAATTCAAGTGCCCATGAGCTATTAACTAATTTCTCATCAATCTGAAGTGTGTGTGCAATTTTCATATTTTTGATGGTGATCTTCTGTTTATTTGATGAATTGTTCGAAAAATGGAATTTTGTCATGTTGCATTACTTAGTCACAAAATATTTTATGAATGTGAAACAATTGGAATTCCCAAAAATTTGTCATGTCTGGATTTTTTATAATTAATTTTCAGTACATTGTTTCGTTTTTTCTCGAATTTTCTTTAGTTTGGAAGATTGTAAATCCAAGGCAATTTTTAAATTAATATATGTTCCTGAATCAAACATGGACAATGTAGGTGATTCCCAACCTAAATATAAGTATGGAATAATTGGAAGAATTTTTGGAATTGTTGATCGACCCCAAACTAGAAAGGTAGGAATCACTGAAACTTATGAGTACAAATATACCACTTCTAGATTAGCATACTATCTCATTGGGATGTTTGCAATTGTTTTGGCTAGAATATTTTGGCGATTTAGGGTGGAAGGAAAAGAAAATCTTCCAAAAAATCTTCATTGTGTTTTCATGCCTAACCACGTTTCACATTTAGACAGCTTTGCAGTGGCTATTCCTCTTTACCCCAAACGTCCAATTCATTTCATTGCAGATGAAAAGCTGTTCAAAAACCCAATTTTCCGTCGACTTGCACCTCATGTTAATGTCTTCCCTGTCAGAAAAGGAGCAAAACAGGTTGGGGTCGTCAAGTACTCTGAAAAAATTGTCCAAAGAGGGGGAACTCTTCTGTGGTATCCTGAGGGTCAACGTCACAAACAACCTTGGTTGAACAAATGCAATCCCGGAAAAATCGGAAGTGGTTGGCTAGCCATCGAAACAAAAGTTCCGATCATCCCTGTCTTTCTAAGAGGACCAGAGATCGCAATGCCTGTTGGTAAAAGCATTACATGGGGCAGAAGGTTCCGATCAATTGAAATTCTTGTGAAATACGGTAAGCCTGTCTATCTTGATGACCTTCGTGCACTTCCACCTTCAAAAGAGGTTGCCCAAGAGGCTGTCAACAGAATCATCAATGCAATTGAAGAATTAAGGACTGAAGTAGATTCCCGGGCTACAAAAAGCAACTAAATATTATGGACTGTTGTTTTAAGTTTAAAAAATGGAAACCAAGTATCGAATTAATGACAAAAAGTCTTGGTGTGAAAAAGGCAATTACTCCGTATATTGTCATTGTTATCGTTAGTACAGGCCTATTCATGGTGGGGTTCAAAATCGATGAGAATCAAACGTCCAATTCTTTTAACCAAGACTATTTGAAAGTTCAAAATGCCACAAGGTTGACAGATCAAACTCGGGATGGTTTCATTGATCGAATAGAATTGGAAGTTCAAACAGGATCAAAAGGTGTTATCCTTAAAGACGTCATATTATATGCAGAAGGACAAGAGAACCAATGGACATTTGAAAAGCCCTATTCGCTCCCATCTCGTGAACTGTCCAAGATCGTAATTCTCTCTCAAAATGAAACTAATCAAATCGATAGTTTAGTTGAGACCGAAATTTTTGTCATTTATTCACTTTTGGGTCAGGATCGCCCCTTAGTAACAAATTTTGCGTTCATTACGCCATATGTTGAACCAGGTACATCTTATGTCTTTGGAATTTTTTTTGAACCTGGCAAATCCACGGGATTGGTGGGTCCTAATCAATCTTTGGTTCTCCAAGCAACATTGGCAAAAAGGATAGTTGAGCTAGATGATAATTTTGGTGTACGGATTATTAAATCACAGGACGTTCTGAGGGCTTTTATTGAACAAGTCACAACATCCGCTCGGGAACGCTATCTAATTTTTGTTCAAGACAAGATCCCGAAGTTTCTTCTTTCCCAAAGTGAAACACCTAGGACAAGACTTGGTGAATATTTCGATGGGGGTGGTCATTTGCTTTTTGTTGGCGGAAGACCTCTCTTTGAAACCTATTCTTCAGAAGGCGATGTATCCTATGCAGATGCTGTGGAAAGGGTTTTTGATCTCCCTCGAATAATTGGATCTACCTTAATTTCGGCAAGGTCTGCCTTTATTCATACATTTGAAAATTCAACAAATGTTGTTCAATCATATTATCACCAAGCATCGAATCCCGTGATCAAATCCTATTTGGAATTGCAAAACATTAGCTACCGAGCTTATGGTGCAAGCAAGAATTTTGAATTTCTAGAACCGGTCATTCTGTTTTTCCCTTCGGCAATGGCTACTTTTGCCTATTCGGGAATAATCACCCCTGACCAAATTCAGATGGTAATCGAGAATTCCCTGGGTTTACTTAGAGTCATGGTATTTGAGTGGAGCCAAAAAGGAGGCGTTTAAATGTCAAGATCACATATTACGTATTTTCTTATTCTTTTGTTTATATTTTCATTTTCTCCCCATTATTTTAATTCAGATGCAAACAGTCAACTGAAAGGAGATATTCTGCCTACAGATCCAAAAATAGATGGAGTTCCAGACAATATCTGGGATCCGGTTCCCAATATTGAAACTGAATTTGATTTCCTTGGATTGACCGTTCCCTTTGAGATTCGTCTTGCATATTTCAAATCATCATTGTATATCTTGGCAGATCTGTTCGACACCAATTCCATCGATAACTCGACTGCTTTCAGGATGCTATTTGATTTGGATGAAAGTTCCAGCCTGACCCAAGGAGATCTTCTTGTTGAAATCAGCATTTTCTCTGGTTCCACTAATATTACAGTAGGGAAATTCCAATCAACAGGTAGCTTCAATCTTACCAATATGCCGAATTTCGCTCGTACCAAAATTCAATATGATACCGACAGATGGGTTGCAGAAATCCAACTGGTAACCTACAATGACCAAGACACATTTGTTGCACGAGAAAGTTTAGTCAGTGTATTTTCTTATCAACGAGTGGAAAATGGCCAAATCCATATTGACTCTGCTTTTGACAATGATATGGAGGTTGACTTGTTATCTGTGGGATCTTGGGAAACAATGAGTCCCATTACCTTCCCTCCTTTTGATGCCATTATTTCGGTTTTTCACGCAGGTATTGAAAAAATTACTAGTGGTGCAACTTTGGTTAAAATTGTGACTTACATTTCATTTGGTACTACTGGACCAATTGAAGACATACGCATTGTTCTTAGATCTCCTTTGCCAATCCAGGCATTCACTGGCATCTCCAGCGAAATTATAGCCAACAGCTTGCTTCAAAGATATTCCATAACTGTAACTGCCCGAGAAGCTCCAGAAGGAGGGATTATTCGGTTGACATATTTCCTCAATACTGTAAATAGAACAAGTGACCATCTAGTTTGGGAGCCTTTGAATATCAGTTATTACAATACCGTTAATCAATATACGACCTTGCTTGCTGGTGATAAATTGGCTCTGGATTTTACAGGAGTCAGTGCTCAAAATCCAGTCAGCAATGGAAGCTCACTTCTTGAGCGATACAACATCACTGTGACAGAGAATGATTTTTCCCTTCTAGACACTATCTTCCCTACGTTTTATCGGAATCTTGTTCTTGATATCATCGGTGTTCTTTTGATTGTATTTGGTTTGACAATCCTGCGTTCGTGGTGGATTACAGGAAAAGAACTGGATCGCTTCAGAAAGAAAGGAGAGCAATTGATCATCAAATCAGTCCAAATGCTTGGCCATGAAAACCCAGAACTTGCCAAATCATTTGTAAGACGAGCATATCTGGACTTGCAGGACTCACTCAATAAATCTCGTTACAAGTTTCAATACAGGGTTTCAAAACCTGAGGATATTTCTTTCCATTGGACTGAATTCCTCTTCAATTTGGAAAAGAGGTTAAAGGTTTACTACCAGAATCATAACCTTTATGATGAGGCTTTACAAATGATCTTTTCGAATTTCGATCTCTTTCATGGCGAAAATGAGTGAATCTGATCAATTATTTTATACGAAAAAAATAAATTTCAAGTCAATATCGATTTAGATTTAAAGCACATAATTCAACGCATCCTAAACAATACCTTGTAGAGGGAATAACGTGAAAGACTTTGATGTAATTGTGGTTGGAGCCGGAGTAGGAGGATGTGCCGCGGCAATCAAACTTGCCCAACTCGGCAAGAATGTGCTGTTGCTTGAACGAGGACAACCTGCGGGATCCAAAAACCTCTCTGGAGGGGTTCTTTGGGGAAATGACCTCGCTGAAATTATTCCCAATTGGCAGTCCGAAGGACCTGTTGAACGGTTTGTTCTGAACAAGAAGGTTGGCTTCCTTTCAGAGAAAGATGCTACTGTGATTGATCTTCATTTCAATGATTGGGATAAACCTCCATACAATGGTTCGATTGTTTTAAGGGCTAAATTTGATGAGTGGTTGGCGAACCAAGCTAAAGACAATGGTGTTACTGTTCTTGACGGCATCACTGTTGACAGACTTCTTGTTGAAAATGGGAAGGTTGTCGGAATTGAATCCCAAAAGGATGCTGTGAAGGCTCCTATCACAATCATCATGGACGGTGCCAACTCAAGGCTTACTTTGGAGGCAGGACTGAGAAAGGAAAAGAAGATGAGTGATGCAAAATCAAAATTCATGCTTGGTCTTAAGGACGTCCTGCGTATGGACAAGGAAACCATAGAAGAAAGATTTGCATTAGGTGAGAAACAAGGTGTTGCCGGTGAGTTTGTTCTTGGCAACATTCCTGGAAAAGTGAAAGCGGGTGGTTTCTTTTATACTAACCATGACAGTATCAGTTTAGGTGTTGTTGTCCATCTGGATTCCCTTACTTCATCTGACAGAACCTATAGGGTTCTTGAAAAATTCAAAGAGCATCCATATATCCAAAGACTGATCAAAGACGGGGATTCCATTGCCCCTCTAAAGGAATATGGCGCAAAACTTATACCTGAAGCGGGTTACAACATGATGCCACAACTTTACGGGGATGGTTTCCTTGTAGGGGGTGACGCGGCAGGATTTGTGTTTTCCAACGGTCTTGTTATTCAAGGAATGAACTATGCAATCAAAAGTGGCATACTTGCTGCCGACGCTGCCTCAAAATCGCTTGATAGAAATGATTACTCCAAAGCTTCACTTAAGTCCTACCAAAAACTTCTTGAAAATTCATATGTTCTAAAGGATCTCAAGAAATTCAGGAACGTTACAAGGATGACGAAAAACGAAAACCTCTTCAAGAAGTATCCCCATGCTATTAATGCTGGCTTCAAAACTGCTTTGACTGAAACGGGACAACCCAAAGAGAAACTGTACAAGACGATTTTAGGATCCTTCAAGAAGAGTGGTGTGGGACTGCTCACGCTCATGAAAGATGCACTGCGAGGAGGTACTCAACTATGAAGAAATTCAATGACATGGAAGAAGATACAGGTCCAATCAAAAACAAACTAGGGGTCTTGACCTATAAGACAGATTCTGAAGAAAATGCACATATCGTGGTTGATGGATCAATTTGCGATACATGTCCCCATCATCTCTGCATTTCAGGATGTCCTGTTCGTTGTTTTAACTTCTTTGAGATCGATGGAAAACCCAAAATGGTTTTTCAGTATGAAGATTGTATCGAATGCGGGACTTGCGATATCATGTGCGATCAAGGTGCGGTTAAATGGTCCCTTCCTCGTGGTTCATTTGGAGTTGCATATGAAGAGGGTTAATTGCTGAAATGTGAAAAGAGCATTCGATATTTTACACCTTAATAGTAATGGATTTATGACGGCAATTGAAGTTAAAACGAGGGCAAATTGCGAAAGGTCGATCAAAAGTTTGATTTGCAGTATCTCTATCAAGTCATTCAAAAAAATGGCTTCAAGGAAATCATTTCAATTGAGTTAATAAAAAACGACTATTTTTCACTACTTTATCTGATTAATGATGAATTTATGATCGAGTTTTCAAAAACCCCTTCTGTTTCAACTGATTTCAAAACAATGGTTGGCCTTTACCGCTACTATTCCAAATCCGTAAAGGTACCTCGAGTGCTAATATATGATCAATCCAAAAAAATTGTCCCTTTTGTGTATGCCATTTTCAGAAAACCTCCCGGAGTGTCGTTGTGCAGTATCTGGAATGGTCTGGATAATGAAACACGAACTATGGTTCTTCACCAGACTTTTGCAGAAATCAAAAAGATAAATCAGCATTCTCCCTCCTTTCTGAATAGACCGAACTATATTTACAATTATTCGAAACGAAAATCGAGTATCCATAAGCTAACTTCAAGATGCCTCAAGTCAAATCTCTCGCATGGAACGAAAACAAAGATCAAGAATTATGTACGTGAATACCTTCCCCTGCTAAGAGAGGAGACCCTAGTTCCAACTTACGGTCTCTTCAAATTCGATTACGTATTTATTGATCACAAAACGGTGACTGGTTTAACAGGATTTAACAATTTGATCATTACATCAAATGATTATCTTCTTGAATCACTGTTCAGAATGGCAAGTGATTTTCTTCAAGCGCCTTTTTCCCGATGCTATGCAGATCCTAAGGCAAAGTTGGGATTTGACCGCCTTTTGGAAATTGTTGAGGATGAGCTTCCAGAGATTTTTCAATATAGGGATTTCGAAAAAAGATTAGGACTTTATCTGCTTGAAAGATCAATGAAACATTATTTGAAATCCAATAATCATGGTTCAATAAGGCAGGAGATTGAGGATATCCTAGAAATTTTCGGTTGAACGATCTTATGAAACTAGGGTGAAAAATATGTCTTCCTTATCTCCCCACTCAAGTAAATACAAAATCTACGGATTTGTTTTTTTTGGGATTTTTATCGCAGGTGTGATTACCATCAAAATTATTGAGAATTGGACATGGATTGATTCTATCTATTTTGTGATTGTAACGATTTCTACTGTAGGGTATGGTGATATTACTCCTACAAGACTCATCTCTAAAATTGTTTCAATAATCCTAATTACAACTGGCATTTCGACTTTTGCTCTTCTATCACAAGAAGTCCTTGATGCAATTGTCCAGAGGCGGATACGGAGATCCCTTCTTCCTAAGGAACCAATCGATGAAAAGGATCACATCATTCTTGCAGGTTATTCCTCAATTGGATCAAGAATTGCTGAAATTCTTAGAGACCGAGGATTCAATGTATTGGTTGTAGATAAAGATGAAGATAGGATAAATGAAGCCCTTTTTGCAGGTTTTTCGTCAGTCAATGCCGATATCAGCCAAATCAAGACACTTGAAATCCTTTCCATTACCAATGCTTTTGCCTTATTTCTTGCATTGAATAACGATAACATCACCACAAAGACAACAATATTGGCAAAAAACCTAAACCCCAATATTAAGGTCTATGCAGAACTGGATAATCCGTCTTCCGAAAAAATTATGGCGCTAATTGATCTTGACAAAGGTGTCTCTCTTCCACATGTTTCCAGTATTGTCCTAAACCAGCAATTTTTCCATATTTCGATGCTCCAAATGCTAGAACAATTTTCCGAAACACCCAATTCTGATTTGCTCTATTTGGCGGTTGAACCAAAATTTAATTACAATAACTTCGACAATTTCATTCTTGGAAAGGTCTCTATTCGTACAGGGACATTTTATCCTAAAGATTCTCCCACCTTTGATATCGCTGCAAGATACGATTTTGTTGTCACTCCGGTTGATTTATTCGACCAGGATCAGATATTGAGAGGAATCAACAATTGGGAAAGATATGACCAAGTTGTTTTTGGTGGATTCAATGAATTGTCTAGGCATATTTTGGAAGAATTGAAACTGGAAAACAAACGCATTGTGATTTTTTGTGAGAATGAAGAGGAATTTCTCGAAGCTCGTGAGTATGGATCCATTAATGTAATTTGGGAAGCTGAAACAGCAATACAAACTATCCAAAATTATGTTCAACGACATGATTTCATCATAAGCAATTTTTCAGATGTCACCAATGATCTTTTGTTTGTATCAACTGTCAAAAAAATAAGCCCTAATTCCCATGTTGTCCAAATTGTCAAGTATGATGAAGAAACAGAAGTTTTCATCATTGCTGGAGTTGAAGCTGTCATTACGCCCCAAAGAACTATTTCATCATATCTCGTGAATCATTTCCTAAAAGATCTTGGTCTTCCACCTTCATTTGTCTTCGCCAATGGTCATCTTTTTGAAATTGATGGACACCAATTCAACCGAAAAATTCGGAACCTGATCAAAAACCGAAAAGGAAAGATCTTATTGATTCTAAGGGATGGGAAGGAGATTCCAAAAACTTCCTCAATTGACCGCAATGACAAGATAATCATTTTTCTTCCAGAATGACAATCTACCTTGTGTTCCTTGAAATGACTTAAGAGAGAATTCAATCATGGAAGCATATTGACAAAAGAAATCGATGCAGATCCAGATGATTGGGAAGAATTGAGGCAATCTCTGCACAAATCTGTTGACGATATGGTGAATTGGCTTAAATCGATCAGAGAACGCAAGCCATGGCAACCTATCCCGGAACCTGTCAAAAATCATTTTACCTATGAATGGGGCGACAATGGTCGCAACCTAAACGATATTTACGATGAATTTATTGAATTTGTTCTTCCTTATCCTTCCGGAAATATTCATCCAAGATATTGGGGATGGGTAAATGGGACAGGAATCGCCCATGATCTTATTGTTGAACTGTTGATCGCTACCATGAATTCAAATGTCGGTGGAAGAGAACACATTGCAAACTATGTTGAAAGACAAGTTCTGAATTGGTACAAATCCTTGTTCGGGTTCCCAGAAAACAGTTCTGGAGTATTGACGACTGGATGTTCTGTTGCAAATCTGATTGGGCTGACAGTGGCTAGAACTGCCAAACTGGGTGAAAAAATCCGTGAATTGGGACAAGCCAAAATGATTCAGCCGATATATTATGGATCAAACCAAGTCCATAGTTCTATTTACAAAGCCCTTGAAATCATAGGAGTTGGCAGAAATCACTTTAGGGCAATTAAGACGAACAAGGACTATTCAATTGATACTGCGGCACTTGAGGAACAACTTCAAATTGATTTGCAGCAAGGTTTAACGCCAATATGTTTGATTGGAAATGTGGGAACCGTGAACACAGGTGCAGTGGATGACATAGCTGAATTGGGAAGGATTGCGAAAAAGTACGGACTGTGGTTGCACCTTGATGCTGCCTTTGGTGCCGCCCTGAAACTCACTCGTCTGAATCATTTGGTGAAGCATCTGGATTTGGCAGATTCCATCGCCTTTGATTTGCACAAATGGTTCTATATTCAATATGAGATCGGTTGCATCTTGGTGAAGGATGAAAAATTCCATCGGAAGGCTCTTTCCTTAAGACCGGATTACCTTGCGGAACAGAAACGTGGAGCAGGTTCAGGTGGACGATGGTTTACCGAATATGGTCTTCAACTATCAAGGAACTTCAAGGCATTGAAACCTTGGTTTCTTTTGCAATTGATTGGAAAAAGGAAATATAGTGAGCTATTGAACAAGAATTTGGATCAAGCTCAATATCTTACCTCTCTGATTGAACAATCCGACCATCTTCAACTGATGTCTCCAACAATTACAAATGTTGTATGTTTTCGATTTTATAAGCAAGGTCTCACTGAAAACTCATTGGAAGATCTTAATCAAGAAATACTTCATCTACTTCATGAAGAGGGAGTCGCAGTTCCATCTTCAACTCGATTGAAAGGAATCTTCACATTACGAGTTGCAATTGTCAATCATAGATCACGGAAAGATGATTTCAATCTCCTTGTCGATGAAGTGGAACGGATAGGGCTGAATCTTCTTGAAAAAGGATTATTTAGATGAAAAGCTTGTCAATCCCTGAAAAAAGAACACCAAGAATGGCGATTTCATCATCAGATATAAAATCATCCAGTTCTGCCATGGAAACAGTTTCATCTTCCAATTTTTCAAGTATCCTTGCGACTTTCTTTTGATCCTTATCCGCAAGCAATGTTTCCTTTTCCTTGATATAATCCAAGATTTGCGAGATTCCTTTTTCAGTAATGTCAATCAATATCTTTTCATCATTTGTGATTATTCCATCCCTCATTGCTGCCTTTTGGACCCTTTGAAGGATATATGTGAGCCTGTTCGTTAGCTCATCGGGTTGCATAATAAAATTGGGGTTTCTGACTTAATAGCTGTATTGTTTATTGTTTAGTACAAAAAAGAAGACCTGAGGAATATAATCAATGAAGATCAATTTCTATTTGTGCTCTTCGAATACTGGATTATGTTCCCAATCTCAATTCTAATAGCCACGATTGCCATGACGTTTGGAATTGGTGGGGCTGTATTTTTTGCACCGACGTTCATTCTTCTATTCCCGATGATGGGTCTCACACCTCTGAGTCCTGCTGATGCTTTTGGAGCAGCATTACTAACCGAACTTGCAGGTTTTTCATCAGGTCTTCATGCTTATCTCAAGAAGAAAACAATCGATTATGGAACCGCCAAATTTTTTATTAAAGTGGGTGTTCCTCTTTCAATTTTAGGAACAATTTTTAAGCGATTGGTTCCTGATTGGTTTCTGATTGTAATTTTCGCGTTAATGATGTTTACATTGGCGATTTTCATCTGGAAATCCATGGATGAGGTTCATCTGAGTGAGAACTATCAATGCATATTCCACAAGAAAAAAATTGTGGGAGCCGATGGAATATCCCATCATGTTTGTGTAAACCATGACACAATTGCTGCTTTTAGTGTAATGGGAGGAAGCCTACTAACAGGCATGATCTCTGTGGGAATTGGAGAAACAGTAGTCTCCAATTTGCGGGGAAGATTCAAAAATCCCCTCCCAGTGGTGGCTGGAACTTCAGTCATCATTGTGGTTGCTGTTGTTCTTGCTTCATCAGTTACTGATATACTTCTTGTAGGCATGGATTCTATACCTTGGACTTTGGTAATGTTTACTATTCCTGGCGTAATAATAGGAGGTCAAATTGGTGGTCGACTTTCAGGAGCTTTGAAGGCATCCACTGTAGAGAAATCAATAGTGGTTATCTTTCTGGTAATTGGAAGTTTAATGACCTTAACATCCTTGAGAAAGTTGGGGGTCATTTAACCTGTAATTTAAAATCTCGATGCTTTGCTTTTAATCATGGATATTAGCTCTCCAAGCGCCCAACCATTTCTTGAC
>CAZYCQ010000013.1:0-63473 GCA_964645535.1 uncultured archaeon
TTTTGGTATACAGCGGCTTACCGGAGAGCTTGTGACAGATACTGCATTTTCAAGGATGATCTGGGATGCCGTGGATCCAGCCGGGACTCTCTTTGTAACTTGGTTCTATGCCATATTCTGGAAAATAGTTCCTGGAAGAGACAGCTTTTTCTCAGATGTTGGTTCGGATTTGAATTTCTTGATTTTCACTTCCTTTGCTTTGGTTGCAGTGGTCATTCTTTCATTGAAAGTTCCTCGTCTTTACTGCAGATATCTTTGTCCAACTGGTGCACTTCTTGGATATTGTGGAAAGGCTAGTTTGATTACTGTGAAGAGGAACCCTCTTAATTGCAGGGATGGATGCAGGGATTGTGAAAAGGCTTGTCCGATGAATGTTCCCCTTACTGAATTTGGTTTGGAAGGTATCAGTGACAGTTCCTGTATAGGCTGTGGTATTTGTATTGATAAATGTCCAGAGGCTCTTTCATTTGGAATAAGGATATAGTATTAATCACACGACTTCCAAATAAATTCCAATAAATAACAAAGAGAACTTACCGACAGTTTTAATTAATGTGGCACTGTCAGTAGATTGTAAATCCTTACAGTGATAGCTATGGCAAGAATACCCGACAAGATCAAAGTGTATTGCAGGAAATGCCAGACCCATATCGAGGGCAAGGTCAAGCAGGAAAAGGGTGGCAGAAGATCTGGTGGTCTGAATTGGAGCCACAGGCGACAGAAGCATAGGCGCAGGGGTCACGGAAACCTTGGAAGATATTCGAAGAAGCCGGTTACGCAGACCAAAATGGCCTCAAAGACCAGCAAGAAAATTGATCTCCGAATTACCTGTCCCGACTGCGGCAAGGTTGCTGTCCTTAACAGGCCTCGTGCCAAGAGATATGAGATTTTCCGTAAGATCTGAATTCTGGACATTACCGAGTTTCAGCAAGTCAAATTGAACTTCACAGATTGCAATTTCGTTACAAATTTAGCACCCAATAGGTAGCGTTTAAAATGGGTGGTTCCAAGGACATCTTGAAGATGTCATCTCAATCGTTGAAACTTAGGGAAGACCTGAAAACCATTTTTAGCGAATACCGGAAGCTTGATCCGAAGATCAGGAAGCTTGACACGGCAATCGTCGGGCTCACCGCCCTGTTCACCGTGAATTTTCTTCTCATCACCGTCTCACGGGAGGTGGATTCATTCACCATCAAGACAACGCCTGCCAACATGGCTCTGATGGTATTTCCGATCTTTTTGGCCGGGCTGTTGATGTTTGCCAGGATTGATGCATCGAGGGCGATCAAGAAGGGTGTCAAAAAGGAGGAGAGAGATGCAATTGTGAAGAAGAGCATGCTTGATCTGCGTATCGGCTTTGGCATTCTTGTAGTCCTTCTGCTCTTGGCGATTTTCTTTCCCTATTGATTTCTTTTTCTGCAATCAAAATTCGTTGATGACCTATCATTCACCTATTTTTGCCAATAACATTTTTTAAGGCCATGTCATGCAATACCTTTGATGACGGAAGAAAACATCCCCATGCCTTGGCTTGACACCCTTGAAGGAGTAAGGAGAACGCATCTGGAATATCGGATGGAACCGCCGTTCACCTTTGTCAAGGAGCGTGCCATGAACGAACCGGATGATATCGCGATCATTCCCTTCAAGGGCAATCCGATCAGTTATGCGGAACTTCTTGATGGCATCAAGCGGATGCATGTGGCATTGAGGAATCTTGGAGTCAAGAAAGGCGACAGGGTGGCGATCATGTTGCCGAACATTCCGCAATATATCATTGCACACTATGCCATACTTTCATTGGGCGGCATCGTGGTGCAGACAAACCCGCTTTATACGGAAAGGGAGCTCACCCATCAGATGAATGATTCGGGTGCTACCGTGATGATCACGTTCAGCCAGTTGCAGGACAAGGCGAACAAGGTGATGGAGACGACCCCGATTGAGAAGGTGATTGTGACCAATCTTGGCGATTACATGAAGCCTTTGGTGGTCTTTCTCGGCAAGTTGCTGAAGAAACTGGATGATCCCAAATTCAGGCCGTATCCGAACAATTATCTCTGGAAGGATCTGATGGCTTCGGCAGACCCTTCGAAATTCGAGGAAGCTGAAATCAATGTGGAAGAGGATGTTGCAATTCTGCAATATACCGGTGGTACCACGGGTGTATCCAAGGGAGCCATGCTGACGCATGCCAACGTCTCGATCAATGCCCAACAGGCTCGTGAAATCTTCAACACTGTCAGGGACAAGGAAGGTAGCCTTTTGACCGTTCTTCCCATGTTCCATAGCTTCGGTCTGACGGCCTGCATGAACATGTCCTTCCAATTGGGGGTGCCGGTGGTGCTTATGCCGCGTTTTGATGCAAAAGAGGCTCTGAAGCTGATTGAGAAACATCGGATCACGTTTTTCCCGGCAGTTCCCGCTATGCTTGTGGCTCTGCTGAATGATCCCACCATCAAGAATGTCGATCTCTCATCTCTTCGGGCAGTGATCTCTGGCGGTGCTCCCCTGCCTGTGGAAGTGGCAAGGCAGTTTGAGCAGGCGACGGATGCGGATCTGGTTGAGGGTTATGGGCTTTCAGAGACATCTCCGGTTGCATTCGCCAATCCTGTTGGATCCGAGAAGATCAAGCCGAAAATCGGGAGCATTGGTCTTCCTGCACCGGACACCTTGGCCAAGATTGTGGATACGGAAGACTACAACAAGATTCTTCCGATAGGGGAGGTTGGCGAGATCTGCCTGAAGGGTCCACAGGTCATGAAGGGCTATTGGAACCGGCCAGAGGAAACGGCAAAGACCCTGATCGACGGGTGGCTCAGAACCGGGGACATTGCCAAGCTGGATGAAGAGGGTTTTGCCTACATCGTGGACAGGAAGAAGGATCTGATCATCGTTTCCGGTTACAATGTGGTTCCCCGTGAGGTTGAGGAGGTTCTCTATGAATATCCCAAGATCAAGGAGGCTGCCGTGGCTGGTCTGAGCCATCCCAAGAAGGGTGAAATGGTTGCTGCCTGGGTGGTTTTGAAAGAAGGTGAAAGTGCCACCAAGGAGGAGATCCTGGACTTCCTCAAGAAAAATCTTGCACCCTACAAGCTTCCGAAGGAGATCTTCTTCAAGGACGACCTTCCCAAATCGATGATTGGCAAGGTATTGCGGAGGAAGCTCCGGGAGGAGTACGAGGAAATGGCCAAATCAAGTTAAAGAATTCCTTAAATAGTTTCACTGATATAGTTTATTCGTGAGTTGAGGATTGAACACCGAGGAGCTTTTTTATCTTTTGAAGGAACAGATTCCGGATCTGATACTGGAGGGGAACATGAGGGAAGCCACGGCAAAGATAGAAAGATTGGAGGGTACGGACACCAAATATCTTCAGGACTTAGCGACAATTTTGAAGGCCTATCTGCATTTTAGGATTGGAAAGTTCAAGATTGCGGAGGATTTGCTTGCTCCGCTTGACCTTAGGGCTTGGTTGGAAAGCGGAACCGAGATTCATGCCATTCTATATGCAATGTGGATGGATGTCGGTGGTTTGATTCGTATCAAGACCAATAGAATCGATGAGGGGAAGGAATTTTTCCTCAACGGTATCCAGTTGCTTGAGGAACGTTCGATCCGTTGCCTTGAGCTTGGCAATCTCTACAACGATCTATTTGCGGCAGTTTTTGCGGAGGGAGATCTCAAAAAGTCCTTTGAATTACTTAAGAAAGCGGAGGAAATCTATATTGAATTTAACAATACTCGGCGTATGGGGCATGTGTTTGCCAACATCTCTACGGTTGAGGTTGCTCGGCAGCGATTGGAGGTTGCCAAGATGTATTCCCTGAAGGCCGAAAAGATATTCGAAGAAACGAAATCATTTCAGGATCTTGCCTACATCTACCGTAATCTTGGTAGA
This sequence comes from uncultured archaeon, assembly GCA_964645535.1. GTDB lineage: Archaea > Asgardarchaeota > Heimdallarchaeia > Heimdallarchaeales > Kariarchaeaceae > WAKA01. Next base: position 3,905 of record CAZYCQ010000013.1, read on the forward strand.
ATTGCGTTATATGAGAACAAGGTGGATGATGCATTTGATTTTCATCGGAAGTCACTTGAAATCCGAAGGGTTCTCGGTAATCCGAGGGAGATCAGTGAGAGTCTCTTCTATTTGATTCATGCCATGGTCATTTTTGGAAAGACGAATAATGATGAGTACAGGGCTTACATGGATGAACTTACAAAGATTGTCAATGATACCGACATCGAATTCATTCATGTTGTCTGGAATTTGGCAAAAGGGCTTGAATTGAAGAAATCGAAATCGCTGAAAGACAAATTCGGTTCCGCGGCGTATTTCCGTAAAGTCATCGAATCTCCATACCAGAACATAGAATTCAATACCATTGCGTATTCAAACCTTCTTGAGCTGGATCTTCTGGAATTGCGTGCGTTGCCTGACAATCAGCTCTTGATTGAGGAGATCAAATTCTTTTTTGACCGGCTGGCTGAACTCAACCGGACCAGGGAGATCAAGGAACTGCAGGTTCTTCTTGCCATTATGAGATCTCGTATGGCGCTTTTGTCAAACGATTTGAGTGGTGCCTACACCCTCCTGCAAAATGCGAAGAAAGAGGTGGGCGTGGAGATGGACTATCTCAGTGCCCTTCTGAATGAGGAGATGAAAAAGATGAATGCTACGCTTCTTTCATGGCAGGAAAGCATCAATTCCAGTAAGGAGGTTTTCCAAAGGCTGAATCACGAGGAATTGCTCAACTATTTGCGAATTGCCGCAGATGTGACAAAATCATTGTAGTTTCCGAATCCTTCTTATGCGCGGCGATCTCTGAAACATATGGACTATCTGCGAGGATTTCTTTTGCTACTCGTAGTGAATGCAACCTATTTTGTTCTCACGGACTCGGCATCCTTGCATGGGATGCAGTTGATTCCTTTCCAGATTTGGGTTGCAATTCTGCTAGGTGCCATTATCGTTTTTTCATACGACATTCTGGGGGGTAGGACAGATCCTTTGTCAACCATCTTCAGATTTGTCATCTGGCTTTCTCTTTTCATAGGTGTGTTGCTGGTGCTTTTCCCATCGGGTTCAACGCTTAGTCCGGTTGTTCTTTGGACATTGCTTCTTCTGAATGTCTGTTGTATCGGCATGTACGGATACTTCGTTTATGGATCTGATTTTTCCCAAGGTAGCAAGATTGGATGGTTTGCCTATCTTGTTTTTCTTTTTTCTTTTTCCATTCTAACAGTCTCTGCCCTATTGAAATTGGGAGAGGCAATTGTCTTGGCTCTGTTTGTTGTGGGAGAGCTGGCCTTTCTTGGCGGTGTCTCCGTAATGATTCGGGACATGAAACCAAAACATTTGATTTTGTTGGCTTTGACGGCATTGGGTGCTGGAGGATTTGGATGGGGTGCATCAAAAAGTGATGTGATGTTTCTTGTTTCAAATCTGATAATTACACGGACTGTTGGATCTCTTTCACTTGAAGGGGTTGTTGGCGGCACTTTCCTCTATTTTCTCATGCTAATTCAATTCTCCGTTGTTTTTGTGTTGTTACTTTTGAAGAAACGATATGATCTTGTTGCTTTGGGTCTTACAGGAGTTACCTTCACATTTCCCCCGCTTCTTGCGATCCGGTCGGTGCTTCTTCTTCATTTCATGCAGGGACAAGCACAGGGAGGTTCTGACCCTCAACTTCCTCAAATGACATCTTGACCCTCTGACCAATTTCCGGAACTCCCTCTCCTGTATATCGAACCAAGATGGGTTTTTCCAATACATCCATACGTACCATCACTAGATAGTATGGTTCCGAGAACCCTTCTGGTGGAATTTCAACGAATGTGAATGTTTCCACAGTTCCTGTCTGTGGAAGGTCAATCCATTCGATTTTTGTTGAATAGCATTTTGGACAGAGGATTCTTGGTGGAAAATGCAGTTCTTGGCATGCCTCATTCATGCATTTGGTGGATCTGAATTTTCCTTCGTTCATTCCTTCCCAAAACGGGAGGATCTTTTCTGCCTTTTCGATGAAATAGGGGAATTGTTCCAACGTTGTCATGTTTTTCATGCCTCGTTTGAAAGAATATGAACCACATGATGGGTTGCGAATCCTGCAAGGTTATGGGTGAGTCCGATTTTGGCATCCTTCACCTGCCTCTTTCCTGCAGTTCCCCGGAGTTGGCTGGTGATTTCTGCGATCTGTGCAACTCCTGTAGCTCCGATGGGATGCCCTTTGGCTTTCAATCCTCCTGACGGATTGACGGGGAGGCTGCCGTCAAGTCTGCTTTCCCCATTCTCGATGAATTTGCCTCCTTGTCCTTTTTCGACGAAACCAAGGTCTTCATACTCAATGATTTCTGCGATGGTGAAGCAATCGTGTGTTTCTGCCACATCAATGTCCTTGGGTTCTACTCCCGCCATATTGTAGGCATCTTTTGCGGCTCGTTTCAAGGCATTCCACTCAACAATTGATGGCATATTCGAAATGCCTAGGGAGGGTTCAATTGATTGGCCGGCGCCCTTTATCCAGATGGGTTGATCGGTGAATTTCTTGGCAAGATCACCTCTTGTCAAAACTACTGCGGCTCCTCCATCAGTTATTGGTGAACAATCAAACAGGTTGAGTGGATCTGAGACCATTCTGGCATTCATTGCCTTTTCCAGAGTGATTTCACCCATGGAATGAAACTGTGCCTTTTCGTTCTTGGCAGCATTTGAATGGTTTTTGACTGCCACTAGGGAAAGTTGTTCACGTGTTGTTCCGTATTTCATCATATGCTCTCGTGCGGCGAGGGCAAATCCCGAATAGGCGGTGATGCCATTGATGGATTCATATTCCACATCGGGAACGATACATAATCCTTTGTTTGCCATCTTTGGATTATGGGTCATTTTTTCCAGTCCTACAACTATTGCGGTGTCAATCATTCCTGACTTGATGGCAGCCCATGCATTCCTGATGGCTGTGGAACCGGAACTGCATGCCATCTCTATTCTTGCAACTATCTTGGGTGTAACTCCCAATTCCTGAGCCGCAAGATTGCCTACATGTGCCTGATCCACGGTCAGCTCAGGCATGGATGCTGAAACGTATAATCCCTGAAGATCCTGTGGGTAGACTTCATCCATTGTGCTGAAGGCTTCTGCCGCAGCCTCTGCAAGAAGTTCTCGATAGGTCACATCATGTCGTTTTCCGAATTTCGTGACCCCTGCCCCGACAATTGCTACATCTGTCGTCATCACTATTGCATTCAGTTGGTGAAATTAAAAGGGTAGGTTCCAAGAAAGGAATTGGTGCGAAGTTTATACAAAGAGGATGATTTCCTCAAATTTCTGAAGAGCTGGACAAAGCCGATGCCTGACGCTGTGGCTTGCAGTCAGAATCGGTTCAAGATCGATCTGCAAATGGAACAATGAGGTGGATGCGAGTGGAGTCAGATCGAGGTGATCAAACTTGTTTTCAGCCAAGTCAAGGGTTTCTATATGCAGTCCTTCCAAGGGAGAAAGATCAAGTGTCTCCAAGAGATTTCCTCTAAGAGTGAGAAATTTGAGATTCTGATGCTGGCTCAGCGGGCTTAGGTCGATTTTCCTCAAGAAATTGTCATTAAGGGAAAGTGTCTCAAGGTTGACCAAATTGATCAGGGGGGAAAGGTCGATGTCGGTAAGCAGATTTTCTTGCAGGTGCAGGGCAGTCATGAAGATGCAGTTTCCCAATGGGGAAAGATCCAATTTCTCCAAGCGGTTCTTGCCCAAATAAAGTGCCTTGAAATTCTTCAGGTCTTGAAGTGGAGTCAGATCGATGAAACGCAACCTGTTTCCATGCAGGGAGAGTACCTCAAGGTTTTCACAGGATGAAAGGCTGGAAAGATCCACATTTTCCAAATGATTGTCCTCAAGAATGAGTTCCTTGAGGTTTTTTGTTTCCTGAAGCGGTTCCAAGTCAATCTCCTTGAGGAAATTGTCACTCAAGAAGAAATATTCAATTGACGTGAGATCTCGTAGAGACGTAAGGTCGATGGAACTCAGAAGATTCCCTGAAAGTGATAGAACCCGGATCTTGGGAAATCGGACGAAAGTTGTGAGGTTAACGTCTGAAATCAGATTGTTGCTGAGGTAGAATTCCTGTAACTCAACTGTATGCATGGTGTCAGGTATGATTATTTCCTCGATTCTGTTTTTTGAAAAATCTATTACCGTAAGGAATTCCAATTCACACAATGGCTCCAGATCAATGGACTTAAGCAAATTTTCTGAGCAAATAATTTTTTCAAGAGTGATAAGGTCTCTTAATGGTTCCAGGTCAATGTAAGACAGATTGTTTGAACGAAGGTTCAACCACCGGAGTGATGTAAATCTCAACGGTTCCAAGTCTAGGGAGAATAACTCATTTTCATAGAGGTAGAGTTCCTCAAGGTTCTCACAATCCTCAAGAGGGGATAGATCCAAAGTAGTGAGGGAATTGTTGTTCAATGCCAATACCTTGAGATTTTCCTTTCCTTCTAGAGGTGTGAGATCCAAAGATTCCAACTTATTGTTTGAAAGGTACAGGGTAGATATGCTGAAGGAATTTTTCAAGGGGGACAAATCCACTTTTTTGAGCTGGTTGTCATGAAGGTAAAGGGAATCGATGTCCATGTTCTCCAATCCTTCGAGATTGACGGTCGTCAGTTTGTTTCCATAGGCTGAAATCTTCTTCAATCCATGGCTTTTCCTCAAGGGGGAGAGGTCAAGCTCCTCTAGTTGATTTCTGTAGAGGTAAAGCTCCTCTAGGCCTTCAACATCCTGCAAAGGGGATAGGTCTATTCTGGTGATTTCCGTATCATAAACGGCAAGCAGTTTCAATCCTGTAGCCTGAGCCAAAAAGGACAAGTCAATTTCCCCTAAAGGATTTCCTCCAAGCCACACTTTCTGCAAGTTTTTGCATTCCTTAAGTGGGGAAAGATCCAGTTTCTCTATTTTGTTCTCTGAAACGCTGATCGTTTCCAATTTCGATAGTTCTTTCAAAGGTTTCAGATCTACGGTTGTAATCAGGTTATTACCAAGGTTAAGATACCGAAGATTTTCACATGCCTTCAATGGCTCCAAGTCAATATTGAGTATCTGATTGGAATTCAACCCCAGCAGCTCAAGGTTTTTTAGATCCCTGAATGGTTTCAAATTGACAGAAAAAAGAAAATTGTGGGCGATTACAAATATTCTGAGGTTAGGGAATTTTCGAAGGATATTGACATTGAAGTGGGAGATCTCATTCCAATCCACCCAAAGCTCTTCTAGTGTTGAAGATGTGTAGCTTGATGGGAAATGGAGCTCATTCAACTTGTTTCTGGAAAGAACCAACTTTTTCAAGTGATGGAGTTTTTCGATGCCATTGAAATCCAAATCCGCCAGATCGTTCCAGTCCAGCCAAATTATCTCTAAGAGAGGTGCTAAAGCGAGGTCTGTAAATGACATTGTCTTGAACTTGTTTTTCGACAGCTTCAGAAATTTCAGGTTGGTCATTTCCTGCAACTTTGAAAAAGAGAGGTCTATAAGATCCAACTCACTCAGATCTAGGGCTTCCGCTTGATCATCAACCTCAAACATGATCCCTTGACCGGATTCCGTGGTTCCTACAAAAGAAACCATAACTTCCCTAGGAGTCTATGCACTCTTAAGGATTCATTTCAAACAATTATGAATAGAGGTCAAATTCCTCATGGATTTTTCTGAGGAACAAGGGTGCCTGATATGTGGCAAGGACATGTATTGCCAAACCAGGGACTGGATCAAAGCGTTTCATGAATTCATCGAAAAAAGACAGACTTACTGCATCGGGGATGGCGTACAAATCATGCAGAATATCCGCGGTCAATTGATCATAGATGGGAAATTGATAGTTTCTTGCACAGAAGGTCATCAACGCTCTTGCTACAAAATTTCCGATACCGGAGATGTACTTGAGTTTTGAGAATCCACGTTCTGGGACAGGGTAGTATGTATAGATCTCTGCTTCCTCAATCTTTTGGATTGAGTTCATGAAATTACTGACTCCCCCTTTGACCCGCAATTTCTTCCAATCCTCCTTGGTCATGGAGAGGAGGTAATCCCTGGATGGAAATTCAAACCTTTTTGAATTCCAACTCAAGGGTGTTCCGTGTGTTTCAATGAACCTCTTCATTGCGAGATGGTTTTCAGGAACAGCCATGAATTTCGAGAAAACTATGTAGAGAAAGGCCTCATCAAAAGAAGAATTGGCAAACAACCTGAATCCCACACTGCTGAAAAGTGCTTTCTTGAAGGTGGAATCCCTTGCAGCAAGTACTTTCAATTCTCTTAACCTTTCATCAGTCCCGAGTTCAAGCTTCAGTCGTTGTCCAATCTCATCTTTTTCTTTTGCGGATAGGGGATTTTCCGAGTAGGTTTTGACTTTTAATTGTCTAGATGGCTTGATTGGTTGTTCAACCACTACATGAACTGGGTTTCCTGTATGGAGGGTAAAGACCCGATCCCACCTTTCAGAACCTATGGGGGTCAATGAAAAGCAATAAGGCTTGAAAATCGAAATATCAATAGGAATGGTTGTTTCAAGTTCCATTTCTTCGGTACTGATGCTCATTGTTTCTAAGATCGAACTTGTTGAATCTCATTTGAAGGTTATGGTTTTAATGTAAGTTGCTTTTAGTCCTTTTCTTCCTTGAGAAGTCCATGATTGATAAGCATCTTGAATTCTTCGAAACCGAGCCTTTCGCCAGCCTCGTACTTTTCTTTGACAAGAGTTGCCTTGAGCTTGTTTTCTTCCTCGATTTTCTTCTTGAGGTCTTGCTGTTCCTTCTTCTTTTCCTTGCTTGTCTTTTCTCCAAGTTCCTTGCGGATGGCATCGGCTTCTTTGGTGACCCTATTGATTTCTGCCCTGATTTCACGGATCTTGTCGTACATTTCTTGGACAAGCTTGTGTTGTTCATCTGCCAGCGCTTTGTATTCATTGGATTCCTTAAGCAATTGGATCATGCGGTCGTGATGTTCTTGGGATTTTTCAGCCAACTTGGTCACTTTCTTATGATGAGCCCTTGCATTGTTTCTGTGCATCTTCAATCTTTGTTGGATGGCTCTCATCTCCCCTTTCAATTCCGTGGCGCTTGTCAATGTTTCAAGCTTGGCGTACAGATCCTCCAGTTCCTTGATATATTCTCTTTCCTCTTCGACAGTGAGATCTGGTTTTGTCTCCATTTCCAGCTCAAGCTTGTTGATCCGTTCCATGATCCTTTTTGTCTGTCCTCTTCCACCTTTTCGAGGTGAAATTCCCTTTTCTTCCATTTCCTTTTCCAAGGCTTCCAGTTCAGCAAGTGCCTTCTGTGCATCTTCCTTGCTCATATCACGCAAGGCCTTTTCCAATTTTACTTCTTCGTTAATCTTGTCCCTTTCTTCTCGTTCTTTTTGGGCCGCAAAAAATGCCTCTCTAGCCTTGGTATTGTATTCCGTTCGTTTCTCACGGTATTCGGCACGCTTAGCTTCATATTCTCTTACTTCGTTGATCAACGCCTTGCGTTTTTCTCTCAATTCATTGAGCAGTGTTCTTCCTTTCTTGATATCCGTTGTGGCTGACAAAATATTCACCCTTCAAAAGCCATGTGTGTCGGTGTCATATCGGCATTCAGGATAGTAAGAGTCAAACATTCGCCATGCCGAGATGAAACCCACATACTATAATCGAGTATTTAATGGCTTAATATAAATAAGTCGATATAAAACAGATTGAACCATGAGATTTCATGAAAACTTTAGATTTGGTCAGCAAATTAGAAAAGATCTCTTTTTTCCCACGTCACGCCAAGATCTTCCCGCCCGAAATGACCGTAGGTTGCTGTGGGACGATAGATAGGTCTTTTGAGATCCAACTCCTGAATGATCAATCCAGGTCTCAAATCGAATTCCCTCAATACCTTCTTTTCGATTTCCTCGTCAGGGATTGTGCCAGTTCCTCTTGTATCCACAAAAAATGAGAATGGTTCTGGAACGCCTATTGAATAGGCTATCTGTACATTGACTTCGGTAGCATATCCTGCATCCACAATGTTCTTTGCAATATATCTCGCTGCATATGAGGCTGACCTGTCGACTTTAGAGGGATCCTTCCCTGAAAACGCTCCTCCTCCGTGATATCCTGCTCCTCCATAGGTATCAACTATGATTTTCCTTCCTGTCAGTCCTGCATCTCCATGAGGACCTCCAATGACGAATTTTCCGGTTCCATTCACTATGATTTCCGTCTTGTCAGAAAAGTACTCTCCAAGAACTGGCTTGATTAGATGTTCAATCAGATCTTCCCTTATCTTTTCCAATCCGACGTCTTCTGCATGTTGGGCGGCAACCACCACCTTGGTGGCTTCTACCGGTCTGCCATCAACATACTTCAATGCAACCTGTGCCTTGCCATCGGGTCTCAAGTATTCAATTTTCTTTGATTTCCGTAGATCTGCAAGTCCTTTGGTCAATCCATGGGCTAAAGTGATGGGCAACGGCATCAGGGTTTCCGTGTGATCAATCGCATAACCGAACATGATCCCTTGATCTCCTGCCCCTTGTTCTTCAGGAGAGCCTCTTACAACTCCTTGGGCAATATCGACGGATTGTTCATGAATCACATTCAATACGGTGATGTCTTTGTAATAAAACCCCATGTCTGGATGCACGTATCCTATTTCCTTTGCGACATTCCTTGCCAGTTGGGTCAGGTTGACATATGTATCTGTTGCAATCTCCCCTCCTATCAGAACCATACCGGTTGTGACAAAGGTTTCGCATGCAACTCTTGAATTGGGGTCTTCCTTGATCATGGCATCCAAGACGGCATCAGAGATCTGGTCTGCAATTTTGTCGGGGTGTCCTTCCGTAACGGATTCTGAACTGAATATGAGTTTACGAGACATGTTATGACCAAGAGTCATTTCTTTTGTTTTTATTGCTTATGCTAAAGGTGGTTGACTCTTTTGCTGTTTTTTCCAGTCACTTCACTTTCATTCCGATCATGGTTCATTTGTTCCTTATTAAAAGAAAAGATCTTGTGAACAGATAGATTTTTGTATTAAGAGTTTCTCTCAGAACTTAATGAATAAAAATTGGATTGTTTTATTCATTCTTTTAACAGCTCCTTTTTGGACAGTGCAAGGTGAGGTGGATTATTCCTCTTTTGTCAACCAACAATTTGATTCATCATCACCATTCAACATGAAAATAATAGAGAATCCGAAGATAGATCCAAATTCAGATCAAATCATCAATCTCTTGGCTACCAACCAAGCTGGTGAAAGCGGTTTCATCATTGGTGTCGAAGGTTGGACATACCCAATTTATTTCCCTGATGCCAATACTCCTACATATGATGTCCCTCTTACTGAGCAGTACAGCGATAATGATACCCTATTTAATGTTCCAATTCCTGATGGTGCTACACCAGATCCTCAGGATGATGGACATTTGGTGATCATCGATCTTCAGAATAGGGTGGAATATGATCTTTGGCAGGCAAGAAAAGTAGGTGATGGATGGGAAGCAAGTTGGGGCAATTCAATTTCTTTGGACAGTGATGGCATTTACAAGTATGGTTTCTCTGCAAGAGGTTCCGGATTTGCAGCTTCCTTGGGATTGGTCTGGCCGGAAGAAATCTCAAACGGTGCCATTGAACATGCCTTGTTCTTCTCGATCGATGATTTTGCAGTCAAAGGTGGCGGTCCAGTGCGTCCTGCAACCGAAAGTGATGGTGTTTCAGATGAACAATATGCGTTACCCGAAGGTGGAAGGATTCAGCTTGACCCGACATTGGATTTGGATTCCCTAGGCCTCACAGCGGCTGAAAAGGTGATCGCCAAAGCTATGCAGGAATATGGGATGATACTAGGTGATCGTGGTGGTGGCATCCAATTGTATGCTGCAAGACCAAACAACTACGATTGGGGAACCACTTTTGGAGATGTCGATCCTGTGGATGGTTTCGCCGAACTATTCGATGGAAAGATTTCAATAAAGCAATTCCGTGTTCTTCAACTAGGGTGCCAATTTGAATCTCCTATCCAACCGGGTCAAAAACTTCCTGAATATAGGATGTATGCACAAGATGACGAGGTTGTCAATGACTGTGGGGACTTGGGAACGCCTACTGGCTATGCCGATGAAGGAGGAAGTTTTGAAATCAATTTCAGCTTTGAGCTTGCGTTTTTCGGCATTCTTGTTGCTTTTCCTTTGATAAGAAAATTGAAGAAGAATAAGGTTTGAAAGGTCACGGGCTGACTCTATTGAGTAGTCTTGGATAAAGTGTTGCCTCGCGTATATGGTCCAATCCAAGTATCCATTGAACAAAACGTTCCAGACCAAGTCCAAAACCACTATGAGGAACTGATCCATACTTTCTCAGATCCATGTACCAATAATATTCATCAGGATTGAGGGGAGGATCCATTTTTGCCATTCTGTCAAGCATGCTGTCAATGTCGGTTTCCCTCTCTCCTGAACCAATTACCTCACCTAGTCCCGGAAAAATGAAATCTGCCGAGTTTGTTACCTCTGGATTTTCATCATTGATTTTATGGTAAAATGGCTTCATATGCGTCGGGAATTGACAGAGGATAATCGGGACGCCAAAATGCGCTACAAGTTCCCGTTCCGGTGCATCGGAAATGTCCTCTCCGTATTCGATATGGATGCCTTTCTCTTTCAGGATTTCTAGGGCTTCCTTATAGGTTACACGTGGAAATGGTTTCTTGGGAATTTCCAGATCCCGTTCAAAGAGATCCAGAATTTCCTGATCATTCTCCTTCAACTTGGTTAGCACATAGATGATATAATCTTCCAGATAGTCTAGCAACCCTTCAAAGTCCATGAATGCATATTCTCCCTCGACATGGGTATATTCAGTCAGATGCCTTCTTGTCCGGCTTTTTTCAGCCCGGTACGAGGGTAAGACACAAAATACATCCCTCAATGAAAAGATGGCTGTTTCCAAGTAGAGCTGTGAGGATTGGGTCAAATACGCCTTTCTATCAAAATATTGGATCTCAAATAGTTCAGCTCCTCCTTCTGCTTGAGCTTCAACAATGGTCGGTGGCGTTACCTCAACCGCTCCTCTCTGATTAAAGAATTCCCTGCTATATTGCAGAACTTTTGCCCGTATTCGGAGGATGGATGAGGTTTTGGGTCCCCTGATCAAAATATGCCTCTTGTTAAGTTTGACATCAGGTCCTGCATCCGGTGGAACAAGCTGATCATATTCCTCTCTTGAAGGGTGAATGATTTCAACCTCTGTCACCGCCATCTCAAACCCATACTTGGCTCGCTTGTCCTCCTTAAGAAGTCCTTTGGCAATTATTGATGCCCCTCGGTACAGGCTGGCTACCTCTTCAAAGTCTGGTGAGGTAAGACTGTTCTTTTTGATGGTCAGCTGCAAGGTTCTATGGGTAGTTCCGTCAAAAAATTCAATGAATAGAATTTTTCCCTGCTTCCTGATCTGCCATACCCAACCGGCAACCCGAATCTCCTCTCCAACATGACCGGCTAGGTCTACGACTTTGACCAAATTCTCCAAGTTCTTCATGCTCTTTCAAAACTGCCTGAATTTTGTTTATCTATTAATATGTCGATAATTATTCTTTGAACCCCAAGGAAAACTATGATGCAGGTTCTTGAACTTCAATCTTTTCCAGCTCATCCACGTCCCAAACTTCTGGAGGAGGTGTGACGATGAGTGTAAATCCAATCCAGGCCATAATGGCCAGAACACCTAGTGTCATTACCAGCACTGGAATTGCAAGAGCCCAATAAACTGCGGTCTGTGTGAACGCAAGGGCTTGGTCGGTCGACCCTAGGGGTACGATCAGAGCGTAGTAGATTTCCGCACCAATTCCGATAAGGCTGGCAAACGCAAGGATAAACCCGATGACTTTGTCATTAACCATATTTTGAGATTTTTTGCTTTGCATAAATAGGTTACTTTGCGGATTGAATTTTTTCACAAGCAATCGGATAATCCATGTCAATTGTGCTGAGTTTCCAAATTGGCTAGTGTCACTTGATTGCTCACCAGCTTGAAGTAATGACCCTGCTTCTCAATCAATTCTTCATGGGTTCCCTCTTCCACTATCCTTCCATGGTCGATAACAATGATCTTGTCAGCATCCCTTACGGTGGAAAGCCGATGGGCAATCACGAAAGCAGTCCTTCCCTTAAGGATCTCCTTCATAGAACGTTGGATCTTCATTTCAGTGAAAACATCTATGTTTGAGGTAGCCTCATCAAGTATGATGATTCTAGGATCTGCAAGCAGAACTGCCGCAAAAACAATGAGTTGTCTTTGACCGATTGAAAGCCTTCCTCCTCTCTCCTGCAAGGGGGTGTCCAAACCATTCTCCATCTGCTCGACAAACTCTCGCATCCCAACAAGTTCCAAAGCTTTCCACATCTCCTCCTCACTTGCTCGTGGATTTCCCAGTTTGAGATTTTCACGAATGCTGGTGGAGAAAAGAAAGAAATCCTGTGGAATGGCAACCACTTGTTCTCGAATTGACGGAAGAGAATAATGGAGGACATTGTAATTATCCAACAAAAGCTCTCCTTTTTTGATAGGATACAGTCTAGAGAGGATGTTGATGATTGTTGTCTTTCCTGCCCCTGTTTGGCCGACAATAGCTACTTTTTGCCCTGCTTCCACCTTGAGATTGAAATCCTCATAAACCGGTTGATCTTCCAGATACTCAAATGTTATGTCATTGAATGTGACATTGCCTCGAATATGCGGAAGCTGTGGTGCATTAAGATTCCACGGAACCTTTGTTGGGGTCTCCAACAGTGCCTTTACCCGTTCGGCACCCGTCAATGCATCTTGGAGCTGTTCGTAAAAGTTTCCAAGTATGACAACTGGTCTGAACAGGATTGAATTATAATTGATATAGGCTATTAGGACTCCTAGGGTAATTGCTCCAGAAATCACACGGAGCCCTCCCACAAAAAAGAGAGTGGCTACAGCTATGCTGGAGAAATACATCATGGATGGAAAGAAAACTGCATTTACATCAACCGCCCTGAGTTGAGCCCTTCTTCGTTCATCATTGATTGCCCTGAATATCTCAATATTGACATCCTCCCTGCTTAATCCCTTGGTCACCTTGATCCCTGCAATGGATTCGGCAAGGGAGGCCATGAGGATGGAATTCCTTCTTCTAGCCTCCTTTCGTCTTGGACGGGAGTAATGTCTTGCCCTTCTTCCAAGGAAGAAAACAGGCACCATCATCATCAGGGAAACCAAGGCAAGCTGTGGATCCAACTGGAAGACGATTGTCAGAACTGCAATGATCGTAATGATATTTACCACATTCTGAACCACAGAACCACCAATGAATTCCCAAACTGCCGCCACATCGGATGTTACCCTACTCATTATCCTTCCGACTTCATTCTTGTCGTGATAGGTCATGTCCAGTTCCTGTAGGTGAACAAAAAGGTCATACCTCAATTGATTAGTGGCTTTGAGACCTACACTGCCAATAAGGGATCGTTGCTTATATGTGGTAAGGAAAACCATCAACTGTGTGAACAGATATGAAAAGGCAAGAAGCCCAACTTGGAACCAAAGCTTATCGATTGTTGGAAAGAGATTTTCCAGAAAACTGATGGCTGGTTCTGCAAGGTATCTGTCAGCAATTGACCATCCGAACAGCGTTTCTATTGGTTCACCTTTGAATGTGTCCACTGCTCGAAGAATAAGCAGGGGGGCGACGACAGTAAACGCGGAATAGAGAATCATGTAGAAAATGGTCACCAAAATTTCCCGTCTGTAAGGTTTGGCGTAATCAAACATGAACTTGTAAAGTTCTTGATCGGAATACCCAAAATGTCCCTTCGGGAGTTCTTTCTCTGCATCACTATGAATGCTCATTTTCTGTCCTCCTTTTCTGTTGCAGCTTGATCCCTTTCCTTCAATATTGAAACCGCTTTTCTAAGGCTTTCAATTTGCTCCTTTTCATTATCTTCAATGAGAACCAGATCCTCGACCTGACTTTCAACTGCTGCAATGAATTCTCTGTAAAGTCCTGGCCTTGAGATGAGTTGCGAATGTGTTCCATCTTGGATAATTTTGCCATGGTCAAGTACAAGAATGCGGTTTACATATTTGAGACTTGAAGGTCTCTGTGAAATTATGATCATGGTCTTCGTTCCAAGTTGTTCGCTGATATTCCTTTGGAGCACTGCTTCCGTCTCAGGATCGACTGCCGAAACCGAATCGTCGAAAACAATTATTGGGGGATTTGCCAACAGCACTCTTGCTATTGCAAGTCTCTGTCTTTGACCTCCTGATAAAGTGACGCCTCTTTCTCCCACAATGGTGTCATATCCATCGGGGAATTCCATAATGAAATCATGGGCTTCCGCTAGCTTGGCAGCTGCAACAATCTCTTCAAAGGAGGCATCTTTCTTTCCGAAGGCGATATTGTCCCTGATTGAAAGGGTAAACAGGAAATTATCTTGATGGACGATCCCTACTAAATCCCGAACTGATTTGAGTGTGTAATTCCGAATGTCTTTGTTCCCAATTAATACCCGACCCTTTTGCGGATCAAAGAAACGAGGGATCAAATTGACCAATGTGGATTTCCCACTGCCTGTAGGGCCAATTAGTGCCACCCTCTCCCCCTCTTTTATCTCCAATGAAATATTTTTCAGGACATAATCTCTGCTTTTGGGATACTTGAAGTATACTTCTTCAAAGCGAATTGAGGCATCTTCAGGATCAATGTCTTGGGCATCAGGCAATTCCTTCAGCGTTTTTTCAGCCTTGAGAACCTCTTCCAATCTCCTTGCAGACGTATTGGCGGTCTGGAGTTGAATTGCCAAGTCTCCGAGAAATCGTCCCGGCACCATTATCTGAAGTGCCAGTAGCATAAAGGCAACAAAACTTCCTGTATCTATTATCCCCAGTGTTGCAAATCCTCCTCCAACAAACAAGAGGGTGACCAATGCCAAAGAGAGAAGAAAAATCATGCCCGGTTGCAGGGTTGCTCTGACCTTTACAACCTCCATTGAGGCATCAAGAAAATCTTGATTGACCTTATTGAAACGTTCAATTTCATCAAATTCACGTCCAAAGGATTTAACGGTCTTGATTCCTGCAAAATTCTCCGCAAGGACTTCACTTACCCTCCCAAATTCATATTGTGCCCGGTAGAACTTCTCTGCATTCCTCTTTGTTGAGTAAATCAATACTGCAAGAATGAGTGGTACTACCGCCAAAAAAATCAACGCCAAGGTCAAGGAAACCAACAACAGGGATATGACTGCTCCGACAAACAATGAGATGGTAAGAAGCATAATCCGGTATCCCCATCCCAAAATTTGCTGCAATGCATAAACTTCCTGAATCGATCGAGCCATGATCTGTCCAATGCTTTCTTTGGAGTAAAATTCCAAATCCAGACTCTGCAACTTGTTGAAGACATCCTGTCTGATGTCAAACTGGATTTTTTGTGAATACCTATTGTTGATTGCCCGTAAAGCCATTCCTGAGAGCCAATCAAGTGTTCCAAAGCCCAAAATCGTAAAAAACCCTATGTAAAGGAGATCTGCTCTGTTGGTTGAAATGAACCGGTCGATGCTCGTTCTGATACTCAAAGGAACTTGAGTTTGGGCATATGCCGAGAGGAATATCAATAAATTAATTGCCAAAAATCGTTCTTTCTGCCTTTTGACATAAGGGTAAATGAATTTGAAGAATCGAACCACAGCTTTCTACCAAAAGAAGACTTTTTTCTTGATTTTAAATGGAATATGTAAAAGGCAAACTTGATTTTACAAGTAAAAATAATTTAACTGGTTACACGGAATGGATTTTGATCATTTCATCAATCAACCAATCAAAAGCTTCATCAATCCCTATATTCTTCATTGCACTGGTTTCAAAGTATTTCAACGGGGAATTTCCCAAGGTTTCCTTCAGGAGAAATGCCACTCCTTCTAGATTGGTTTCTGTCACTTTCCGTTGGTCGACCAGATCCACTTTATTTGCCAAGAGTGCAACAGGTATCGGAAATTCTCGGGGAATTTTCACAATGTCTTCCAACCACCAAATAAGGGTTTGAATATTGATTTCCTTGGTGACATCAATAACAAGGATGCCTCCACTGATTCCAGACATGTAAGATTGTCTGATATTCCTGAACTCCGCATCTCCTGCCATGTCCCAGATGATTACCTCGGAATGAACTCCTCCCTTGTTCACGGTCTGCTTGGAAATTTCCACCCCAATGGTTTTCATGTAATTATGTTTGAAGCCTTCATCCATGTAGACCTTCCGGATTGAAGTCTTTCCAACTCCTTGGTCTCCCAGCAGGCAAACCTTGAACGAAAAAGAACGACTGGACATTAGAACATGCCTCCTTGGTTTGGTAGAATAAAAAAAATTCCTATGAGGTTTCGAAAAAAACAACAAAATTTGAAAACTGCCTAAAATTAATAAACCATCTTTTCCAATGTAGTGTGTGGATAGTTCTGAAGACAAAACCCGCCTTTTATTGTCACTGTTGAAAGTCAATATGAAAAAAATAGTCTTGGCGGGTCCCACCGGGGCTGGGAAAACCTCAATTTTCAAATTAATATTTCCATACGATGAGAAGAATCTTACAGAAGTCGTCAGAAACGTTGATCGGGAAAATGCGGTTGAATCTTCCTTTACCCCGATTGATCAATCCCAATTCCGGGATTCCACAACCACTGTCAGTTTCAACATCACTTCAATTGTTGCTTGTATAGATACTGCCAATAGAATGAACCTTTATCAATTGAAGGGAGATCTAAGTTTTCTCGTGGAAAATGATTTCGACCTGATTCTTCCGTTGCAGATCGTGGATTTAGCAGGTCAGGATCGTTTTTCATTCATGGTGGAAACCATGGTCAAAGGCGCCAGCAGTGCCATTCTTGTTGCCGATGGAACCAACGTAGGAAGCATCAACCGGCTTCCGGATTACAATGAATACATCAGGGATGAGGAACTTCGTACTGGGAAGAAGATCGAACGGATTGCCTTTGTAAACAAGGCAGACATGAAGAAGAAGAGCCTATATCTTGGTGCTGAACCCGCGAAATCTGCCCTTCCTCCCGATATTCCGATTTATGAAACCACTATTTATGACAAGGACTCGCTTCTTTTCCCGATACGCCAACTTATTGTCAAGACCTTCGATAAACCCCTTTCCTCAGAGAGTCTGAAATCCTACTTGAACTCAATGCATTCGATAAAAAGCTAAAGCAAAGTCTCGAAGTGTACTGCTTCATCAAGGGTAAAGGTTTCAGGATGATCTACATACTGAACCACATAGCCTGTCCTTGAGTGGATGGTGCCTGGAAGCCTGATCAGACGTTTGGTATCGATTGACACCTTATGGTCAATTCGTGGATATCTATATTTGATTAACTGTTGGAGGAATTCCTCATGATTCTTTGGAATCACATCAACAAATCTATGGTAATTCCCTGTCTGTATTCTTGTCCGCATGGATCGCAATGCTGCCTTTTTTATCCCAATATCCGCAAACACCTCGTCGGGTGAATTCAACACAAACTTTGTCCCGAGAAGCCGGTAAATCCTCTCCCTCAATCGGTCTGCAGAACCTGAAATATCTTCCACTCTCTGTTCCCCCAAAGGATCATGAATTAGCTGCATATATCCAAGAATCCCACTTCGTTGATCTTGGGTCAGTCCGAAGGCTATTTCATCCAGAACCCAACAGTGATAACCCCTTCCTCCAGTAAATACCCATTGAATCTTCTTGAACCCAAAATCCTCTTTCAGGGTCTCATTGATGATGGCTGCCGCATCTTGGAGAAGAACCCAACAGTTCTCACATACCTTCTTTCCTTGGCATCCACATGTTCTTACTGGATCGTATTCATTGGCATCCAGATCAAAAACGAGTTCCCTTCCAACCCATTCAACTTCATGTATGCTGAGTGGTTTCTGTCCTCTGGCAGATCCATGAACTGGCTGTGCATACTCCGCGCCCACATATACTCCCGCAACTGGAAAGGTGTAGAGATATTCCTTCAGATGGATCGGTTCCATGAAGGAGCGGTTTCGGACGAAATGGGATCCAAGGATATCGAATCCAAACTCTCTGAACTGAAACCGTTCTCTGTTAAGTACCTTAAAGATATACTCTGGATTGAAAACCTCCCTGTAGAACTCTTTAAGTTTGGCTCCGAAATCTTTGTCTTCATTTGAATCCTGGATTTCATCAGGTTTTGTCACTAACAAACCTTCTATGCGAACGTATTAAAAGATATTATGAAAAACACTGCAAGACCTAAAAGAACAATTGCATTCCCAAAGAGATAGAATCTTGTCATTTTTGTTCCCAATGTCTCACGTTTGGCACCAAACCACTTTACAAAACCTGGGAAGTGAATCAGATAGGTTCCGGTCAGCTTTTGGCTAATTTCCTCACCAGTTAGACCGGTTGCAAACCATTCTATACTGTAAGCGATATTAAGGATATCCTTATCGTCCGGATTCCACGTGGGAAAGTAATCCAGGAAGAGATGTGTCGCCTTCCCAATAAAGAAAAACGCCATGATCGGAAATAGAATGTTGGTTTCCGATCTATCTCCGGAAATAATGATCAAGAAAACCATTATGATGTCTGGAAAAGAGGAATGTGTGAACCAATCACGATGATTGAATACTCTTTTCCACATTTGATCCAGATCCGGGAATTGTGCCCCAAAAATACTCATGAGAAAGGCAATGACCAGCCAAGAGAAATCTCTTGGAAAGACGAAACTATACGATTCAAGAATAAAAAGCAGAAACATGGTCACAAAATATGATATTAGTCCTGCATTTACATGCCATTTTCTGTTTGCCATGTGAATGATTTCCACGACTGCTTAATTAACAGTTTTCAGAAAAAATAAGAATAGTACATCAATCTCCTCAAAAAATTGATCTTTAGTAAATCCTCATATGATTTAGCCCAAAAGACATTTAATTCTTGCAGACATAACTTACATGTGTTCTTCCGGAATTACATAATGTTATTTATCCTGTTTCTACTGTTTCTGCCATCTCAGAGTCTAGCCTTGCCTGTTGGATCGGCCATCGGGAAAATCGAGATTCAAGGATCTTCAACTTATGTCGAATCAACTGACAGTAATGTCCTTCTGACTGTCATTTCCGCGATTCAAGATGAAAAAAATCAGCAAGGCTCATGGGAATTCCCTGCTGATTCGAATGACTCTAGAGTGTTCTACGGAATGGTGGGTATGGCTGGATTGGGGATGCGATTTCTGACCTCAAGGGAAAAGCTATCATCAGTACTGTCTAGCTCTTCCACAGACCAATTGCTGGGCTTTGCTGAAGAAATTGCATCGGAATTGATCCAAAAAGCCATTGTCAACAATGCAACTCATCTGATAATACCTATTGAACGCAACTCCTCAATTGTCGATTATGGATATGATTTTGGTTTAGCTGGCATGGCTTCTTTCTTGGCAACTCTTTACAATCAAACCCAAAAGGAGCTCTATAGGGAGTCTTCATTTAAGTTGCTCAATGCCATTGCAAGTTCCATTTCAATGAATGACGGTGTCCATTGGCAATCTCCATTGTTTCCGTCACTCAACAACACAGATTGGTACCCCTATTTCGATTACCTTGCGGTGAACAGAACCTCCCCTACTTTTCTTGGTATCGCCTTTGGATCTGGCGGAGTAGCAAAAGCAGCTTTGGATTACCTTAGGCTGACTAGCGACAGTGGAAATACAACTGTCTTATCTCTTCTTAATGGATCGATTTCATGGATACTCAATCACAAACAAGTCAATCAAACCGAAATCTACTTCCCCATAGTTTCTGAGGTGAATGATGTCTATTCTTCAAGTTGGGCTTCAGGAGTAACTGGATTGGTTGAACTTTTCTCTGCTCTTGAAAGCTTCGATTCTTCATATTCTCTTCAGGATGAGATTTCTGGAATGATTGATTGGTTGATTGGAGTCAATGATGACTTGCCCCGTATCGGTGTGACTTGGTACAATGCTTCCGGAGAAATTTTTGATCAGATTGAATATGGAAGAAGATTTGGAGTCATCGGAACCATCAATGTCCTCCTCAACCTCAATCTAACCTCTGCGTCAGTTTTTGATGCCCTTGATGAGGAATTGCTCAACCTTTATTTCATTGGAAACGAGAAAGACGGAACGGTTCTTTACCCAGAGAGAATACAGGACAATTTCCTGATCAGAGAGGGATCAATTTCCTATGAATTCGGATCTGGTGGCATCATTGAAACCCTCTCAAATATTAATCTCACAGATTTTCCCTATTTGGATGGTCTAGCTGCAAAGGTAAAGGCTTCCCTTTTCCTCTCCCTCAATGATTCATCACTCCTTTTTGTCGATCAAGAGTTCAAAACAGTCAATTTCAATCCCATGAATGGAATACCCAGCATGCTGGAATATTTTGCAACTGAGGTGGAAGGTGAACCCTATGTTTCCTCAACCCCCCTTCAATTCGGCAAGATTTCATTTAGTGAAAACAAGGTCGCATCTGTACGTATCTCAAATTTTGGAGATGGAGTTCTTGAATTGGATCTGAATTCATCAACCTCTGACTTCACTGTTTCAACCTCTCATTTCATTATGGATGAGTGGACCTCTTTGATCATTGAAGTCACCTTTTCACCGACAGTTGAAGGAGAAATCCAAGGAATGCTCTTAATTGATTATTTGGATACAGTCTTCAATAAATTGGGTAGATTGACTGTCGGTTTGAGTGGTGTGGGTATTCAACCTCCCCTTATCAATCTGATCTCCCCATCAAATATGAGTAGGGTCAATGGAACCGTTAAATTCAAATTTTCAATTTCAGACGATTCGGGCGTGAAAGAGGCTAGCTATTCCCTTTTCAGGCAACCGGATACGAATGCCATAGCTTCAGGTTCCTTGGCAAAAGAAGGTGATCTGTATGTAGTTGAATTGGACACCCTCAAACTTGGAAATGGGACATATACCATGACCGTATTTGCAATTGACTTTCTTGATACTCCCTCTGAATTGAGTATTTCATTCACTGTCGAGAACTTACTGTCTGACCAAGGCTCTGAGCGGACTGTCAATGTTCTTCTGTGGATTTTGGGAACCCTGACCGTTGCCGCCGCGATCGGTGCAATCGTCTTCACAATTCGCTACATCAGACGGGGGAACGCTTAAACTTATCTACTCAACTTACCAAGATATCTTGAAATGGCTCTTCCTTCATGGTATCAACTACAGGAAGTTTCCGGCAACCAAATTGAAATCGAAGATGGGTTCAGGATGATCGTTCAACGCATCAATCAACTCACTCAACTCAAGGTTATGAAAAGAAATGAATTGTCAAATATTTTTGAAGAAAGATTGATACAGGAGGAAGAGGAAAAGGAAGAACTCCTTGGTCACATGATGCTCCGCATCGCGACTGTTCTTGATCTGAGGTTGACATCCTGGCTCTTGGAATCCGAAGGGGACATGTTTGCATTCCGATTTGCACAAGAAAAATGGAACCGGAAACTTGAAATCCTCCGACACCTGTTTGGAGAGGAAAATGTGCTTGAAATTCCGGAGGTGGCTTTACGTATTGATGATCCCTATATTCATGACTTGCTCAATCGAGGAAGAAATGTCCTGCACTCCTATTTTGGAGTTCATTTCACTCAAGCACCATTTCTCCTCAGAAAACGCATTGGTCGATTAATCAAGGGTTGGATCATAATTGACATGAAATCTGCCATACCATTTGTGAAAAGGGAGTTTGAATACCGATTGAGAAAAGAGATGGATTCCCTGAGGGAACGGATGGAAACACGTCCAAACCTTAAACGGCAGGCCATGATTTTTTACGAATATATCCAAAAAGATGTCTTTGAAAAAATCATGCAACCTCGTCGGGAAACAGTTAATCTTGACATCATTTCACTTGATGGTGACTTAGAATCCAATTATCTCAAACTGCCTCCCTGCATTCAAGATCTATTGCACAGGGTTGACAGGGAAGGGTATATCGGTCATTGGGAACGTTTCCAATTGGGGATATTTCTGAAACAGATAGGAATGCCGGTTGAAGAACAGCTTCAATTTTGGTATTCAAAAGCAGTCGATAATATTGGGATCTCCTTTGAACAATTTCAGAAAAAAGCAGGATACATTATCAGACACATTTACGGACTCGAAGGTGGAAAAATAGACTATAACATGCCTTCCTGCTCCACAATTCAGGATCGCATGTTCTGTACCTTCAAACATGCAAACTTGGATTCCATCCGGTCAAAGGTAATCAGTTTGGCAGAAGCCATAGATGCAGAGAATCCTGAACCTCTGGCCGATCTTGTCGCTGAGAAGGCTCGAATGGGCGATTATGGGCTCGCCTGTGGCTATGTCCTCAATCTAATGACCAAACGGAAGGATTTTCCAAAACGGATTCAACATCCGATGATCTATCTCAAAATGACTTCCGAATTTAACAAAAAAATGAAAGAACAAACCAAGACTAAGGAATAGAATTTATTCACACAAATGTTTATTACATTTTATAATCAATTTTTATTAGTGATTCAATGGGATTCAAAAGCAGAAAATCAATCAGCCCCATCATTGCAATAGGTCTGATGATTGCCTTGGCACTCTTTGGCGGAGCCACAGTTGCAATACTTTTGTCACAGACTGGAGATACCGTCCCCCAACCAATTTCGGCATTAAATGCTAGTGCCGCGAACAACCTTATCCTAGCTCGTGCAGAGATCGTTCAGGTTACTGAATATCCAGATCCTTTAATCTCTGAAGACGTGATCGGCATTGAAGTAGAAGTGACGAACTTGGGTCTCACGTCTTTCTTCATTCAAGATGTTGATGTGGTGGTCGGTTCAACGCGACTCGATGATTTTGCCGATTGGACTATTCAAGAAACCACAGGTGCCATCAAAGTCAATACCAATGGACTTCCGTTTCAACCCGGTGATGATTTTGGAGGGTATATGCAGTCTCCAGGTTCCATCAGCTATTTTGTTGAACTTGATCCTTCCGATTATGATAATGCTTTTGCCCGAATCCCGTTTGATGCCCCTCTATTTTTCGCGAATGTCAAAATTGGAAACCTCCCTGCTCAAACTGATGAAATCGTTCCATCTCAAAGTGTTGCATTAAGAGACTTCTATAGTCCTGTTGGTTACCGTGTGGCTCTGTTTCATCACGGTGCTGAGACTGCTTCCTCTCGATCCGACCTTGAGAAAATGTTCACTGATTCTCGTTTCAAAGGATTGACCAGCTCCAAGAACATGAACATTTCGTTTGACCCTGCAATAGATGAATATGATTTCTCTTCGCCTACCCATGGAATCAATGCCACACAAATTGCGAATGATTATGATGTGGTTTTGGTGG
This sequence comes from uncultured archaeon, assembly GCA_964645535.1. Classification (GTDB taxonomy): domain Archaea; phylum Asgardarchaeota; class Heimdallarchaeia; order Heimdallarchaeales; family Kariarchaeaceae; genus WAKA01. Next base: position 27,290 of record CAZYCQ010000013.1, read on the forward strand.
CCATGTGGGCAGTCCATAAGAATATTGCAAATGAGCTTACTGAACTTTTCAATAAAGGTGTTGCCTTGGTTTTCTATGGAAGCCTAGTTGACTTTGGCAACTACAACCAGATCGTTGCGGAAATCAATCAAACTGCTACAGAACAAATTGCAGGGATTACATTCGAAGGATGTTCGACCTGTGACAATGTTAAACCCAAGGAAACCAAGGCAAACAATACATATTGGTTTGAACCACAAACCAAACCGGGCATTGTCGCAGATCTTCTCCCATATTCGGTTTTCTTTGAGGACAAGAAAAGAAAAGACTTATTCGGTTATGATATCGCAAATGTAACTCAAAATCCTCTAATACCAACCAAGGTATATGGCTACCATCGTTATGAACTGAGAGATAAAGGTAACAATAATGCATTATTCTTGAATGTCACCTCTCCCCTTCTTGTGGTCAGGGAAACTGCTTCAAACAAGAAAGTTGTCTCATTCATAATGAACCATGAAAGTATGGTCAAGAAAAAACCAAATGACCATCGATACCTGGTTCCTCGAAACCTGTTGTTTGCAGCCTTGGGTGAAGACCGCAAATTGATCAGACATACCAAGGTTGTGATGGAATCGTTCACATTGACCCAAAATCCGTCAAATACACAAGAATTTCGTATTTCCTTCCAGGCACAAATAACTGAAGGAGACATCAATCTCAAAAATGGTGGACTGAATTTCACCCTTTACCTTCCGACAGATTACACGATTGACTTCAGAAGGGGTAAAGAAAAGAAGGTGCAGGTGGATGTTGAAACATCCGGTAGTACAAGAACATACACCAAGACCATTAAAATCGATATTCAACCCAATAACATCATTCACATCGATGTCGGTGGCAATATATCCAAGGGCAAACGAGGGCTTCTCTATCTATACCGAAACGATAATTTGACCCTCACCTTGCCTGTGCGTGGAACAAATCGGCTAAGATGGCTTCAACTAGCTCCCAGTGATGATCCCACCCAAGTGAAACCGTGGACTGTGGTTGCTAATTGGACAAATGTCGACCTTTCGCGAGATACCCTTTCAACCACATATGACATGGCCATCCAGCCCGTTTTTAAAGGAAACATGCGGTCTGACTTTAGCATCACAACAATTGAAAAGAGAAAGCAATACCTTCCCGAGATTATCACGCGAATCAATCTATAATCTTAATAAAAAGAAATCGTACCTACCATTGGGAAATTATGGCAGAAAAGAAAATGGTTGTAAACATTGGTTCCCCTACTGGGAAAACACACAAAATCATTCTTGAAGAAGAGGCAAGAGCCTCCCTTTTTGGTCTCAAGATAGGTGACGAGTTTGAAGGCTCTCTCATTGGGCCTGATTATGAAGGATATAAGTTCAAGATCACTGGAGGTTCTGATGAAAATGGCGTTCCCATGCGACCTGATCTGCATATGGAAGGCTATATGAGAATTCTCGTCAGTGGTGGTGTAGGCTACCGTCCCAAACGTAAAGGTGAACGCAGAAGAAAACGGATGCGTGGAAACATAATTCAGGATGACATTTCACAGCTCAATGTAAAGGTTATTGAAGAAGGCAAAAAACCTCTCGAATAGGAACACAAAATAGGAGGAATCCATAATGGCCAAAAGAAAAAAGAGAGCAAAACTAACAGAAGAAGAACCCCCAAGTAAGGTTGAAGAAGTGAAAGAAAAGAAAAAGACGAAGAAAACAAAGGATTCCTCCAAGAAAAAGGCTGAAACTCCTAAGAAGAAGAAAACGACAACTAAGAAGAAGAAAAAGGAAGTCATCCATCCAGAAGTCAACATTGGAACTGCTGGACATGTAGATGAAGGGAAATCGACATTGATACGTGCATTGACGGGTAAATTCCCTGATGACCATTCTGAGGAGATTAAGCGGGGGATTACCATCAGGCTAGGATATGCAGACTGCGATGTACGTGCCTGTCCGAAATGCCCTGAACCTGATAAATGGACTGTGTCTGAAAAATGTCCCAATTGTGGTTCCAAAACTGATTTCGTCAGGCGGCTTTCTTTTGTCGATGCTCCTGGACATGAAATTCTTATGCAGGTCATGCTTTCCGGCGCTGCCATCATGGATGGTGTCATTTTAGTCATTGGTGCAAACAAACCCGTTCCACAACCGCAAACCCGTGAACATCTGGCTGCAATTACGGCTCTAGGTATCAAAAATGTCATCGTTGTTCAGAACAAGGTTGAACTTGTCACTCCTGAGAAGGCAGAGGAAAATTATCAACAGATCAAGGAATTTCTTAAGGGAACAATTGCAGAAGACGCACCTGTTATTCCCATGAGCGCCATTCATGGTGTCAATCAGGATCTTCTTCTCTCTGCAATCCAGAACTTTATTCCCACTCCAAAGAAAAAGGAAGATGGTCCATTACGTATGTTCGCCGCAAGATCGTTTGACATCAACCCTCCTGGAACAAAACCAAAGAACCTGAAAGGCGGTGTATTTGGTGGAACCATCAAGAGTGGTAAGGTTAAGGTCGGTGACAAGGTGGTTGTCCTTCCCGGTCTGAAAAAGAAAGAAGGGAAGTTAACAAAGAGAATTCCTGTGGAAACAGAAGTTCTGAGCATCCGTGTCGGAGAGAGCCAAGACAGTGATATTGCCACACCCGGTGGTCTTGTTGCCATCCAAACCGCATTGGATCCAAGCCTCACCCGATCCGACAATCTTAGCGGAACGATTTTGACCAAACCTGGAGAAGAACTTCCCGTTGTGGATGAAATCAAGGTTAAATATACTCTGTTCGACGTGGTTGTCGGTTCGGATACAAACGAGAAGGTTCATCCCATCCGTCAAAATGAACCATTGCTGATGACCATCGGTACCGCACCGGTTACAGGAGTAGTCACCAATCTCAAGAAGAATGAGATGACAATCAAGCTCAAGAATGTGGTTGCCTTGGACAAAAGCATCAAAGTGGCAATTAGCAGAAACATCCAGAAAAGATGGAGGCTAATCGGCTACGGCGAGATTATAGAATGAAACCCCTCTACATCTTCATCGATACCAATGTTTTGATGCACGCTCCTGAATGGAAAGTAAGATTTGTATCCGAATTGGATCGAATCATTCCTTACAAATATAAAATCGTCATTCATGAACGTGTTTTTTCAGAACTTCTAGATGCCTATGAACAAGGAGGTGCTCTTGGACGTCGAGCAAAACTTGCCATCGATTTGAGTCCTCAATTTGAAAGCTATGAAGACGATCAGGAATATCCCGGAACCGATGCTGCATTGCTCGAAGCTGCAAAGAAAGAAGGTGGTGCGGTTCTTACATTCGATAAGGGACTGAAGAAACGATGCAAGGAAGCAGGCGTTCCAGTCATAACCATTCATGGATCTAGACAACTGATGATTGATGGCTATCTTGGCTAGTGATATGTAACACAATTATTTTAATTGTGGCAAATTTAAGATGGTTACGAGATACCATCTCGTCCTAGGCAGAACTTTTTGGAGCCACATTGCTTATGTACTACATCAGCCAAATTACCGATACATTGAGAGTTCCTCCAAGCAGATTCGATGAAGACTTGAAATCCATTTTGCTTGAACTTGCAAGGGAAAGTCTAGAGGAGCGGATCTTCCCTGAGTTGGGCTTTATCGTTGCGGTACTTGAAGCCGAGGAAATAGGGAAGGGACGGCTCATTCCACAGGAAAGTGGTGCGTTCTATCCTTGTGTGTTCAAGGTTCTTTGCTATAAACCAGAACGGAATGAAATTGTCCAAGGAAGGGTGGTTGAAGTTGTTGATTTCGGTGTCTTCATTCAAGTCAGTACCGTCGAATGCCTCTGCCACAAATCGCAAATGGGGGATGACTATTTTGTCTACAAAGATTCTGACAAAGCCTTGGTAGGCAGGGAGACTGGTAGGAGAGTTAGCAGAGATGATATCATTCGCGGAAGGATTGCGGTTGTCGGTCTCCAAAAAAATGCAGTCAGAGTCGGTATCACCACCCGCCAAGCAGGTTTGGGAAAACTTGAATGGATTGAGGAATGGAAGAGGGAACTTGAGGAGAAACGCAAAAACGAAATTGTCGAAGAAATATAGACGACGTAACCCTATCGATCTTGTTAAGAAAGCAGATAAGGAAAAAGATTGATGACCCTTCTTGGAGGATCCATTGATGATTTGATTCCTCAGATGCGATCTGAAGATCTTATTTTGAAACCAAAAAAAAGAGGTTTCCGATTCTTTGAAATTTTATTTTCCATTTCCGCGATAGCACTTATCTATCGCCTTATCATCAATCCACAAAACAGTATGCTTCCCCTTGCTCTTTTGGTGATCTCTTTTTTTCTGCTCCTTCGAAAAAGAGCAATTGATAGAGTTTTTGTCATTTCAGAGCAAGGTCTGGTCGTTCCGTCCACTTGGCTCACTCAACGAGTCATCCCTTGGAATGAAGTCGTCGATGCCTATCTGGAGGATGTAGTTGATGAATATGGAAACCAGAAGAAGGGTTTACGAATCACATTTGATACCGAATGGGAGAAGCTTAATTACACAGGTCTTTCCGATCCCTCCTTGCTTCTTCTAGAGGACGATTTTGATGGTGATCGTCTACAGAGGTTTCATGAACGCCTGCAATTTTTCAGGAAGCAGTTTGGAACAGCGCCTGATACATTGAATCAACGTCTCAAAAAACAGGTGGAACGGGCATGGCATAAACGCAATAGACGGATCATATTGCTTTGGATCGATAGTGTCACCGAAATCGGCTTTGCATTTCTCCTACTTTTCATCCTCGCTTTTGGATTAACTGGAAGCTTGGATTCATGGGTATTTGTCCTTGGACTTTATTTTTCATTTGGGATTCTTCTATTCGTTTTCTATTGGCTTACACAGAGACCTTATTCCATTTTAGGACTTCGACCGCATGAATTGGGTGCTGTGGATTACCTGCCCGATGATGTCGTGACCAACATTCGTTTTGTGTTGGTCTGCGAACCCTATCCGGTTTACCTGAAACACGCAGAAATGATTTATGACCATGATGAGAACCGCCCTATCCAAGTTTCAAATTTTGTTCAAATTCATCCTGAGGTTGTCTCTCCCGGTGAACTAGCCCATGGTGTCGCCCAAATCACGGGAAACCATGTACAGGCCAAAGGAGCAAAAATCACGCTGTCTGTAGGTGAGAATGAGACTGAATACACCATTCCCATTTATTGGAGGTAAGGCAGGCGAGAAAAATGAAAGATAAGAGAAAAATACTTCACATAACTCATACCCTGCCTGACATTCGGGTAGAGAAGATGATGTTGGGTGGAAAGGATCTTGGTTTTGATGTCGAAATCGCAGTTGAAAGATTCAATGGATTTTGGTTCAAAGATTTGGAGCATACTAGGGTTCACATTTTTCCCTCAAGTGCCATGGATCAATTTGGATTCCGGAAAACCTCGGTCACGGCAATCCAGGATATAATCAAAAAAGTTGATCCGGACATCATTCACGCACATGACATTTACATTGCTCACTTTGTTTCTCAAGCAACAGATCGTCGATTTGTTTATGATGATCATGAATTTTGGAGTAAAAATGTGGGTTTGAAGAAACCCCAAGGCTCCATCTTTCGGAAATTGAAGAGAAGTATCGGATTGGCCATTAGGCGTCGAACGGTTCCAACTTGGGAAAAAGAAATTCTACAGAACAATGTTGTAATAACGGTAACAGATCAAATTGCAAACCACCACCGAAACTATTCTAGAGATGTTTTCGTGATCGAGAACTTTCCCCATAGCAAAGAAATTTCCGATATTCCAGAGCAAAAAAGGGAGAGGGATTTAGGTGTGTATATTGGAAAAGATTTGACTATGGAAGGTTCTCCTTACAGGGATGCGTCTGAATTTTTGAAATTTGTACAGGATCATGGAGAAATCAAGATGATGGTTGTTGGAGACAATAATATTTCTTCCAACAATCAAATCATCTCGACTGGCTTTATTCCCCATACACAAATCCTCAAAACAATCTCCAATGCTTCTTTTGGTTTCTTGCCATGGAAACCCCATCCCGATCATGCCTTTTTTTGTCCAAACAAAATTTACCTTTATGCTCATGCAGGTTTGCACTCTATTCTTCCTAAAACTTTTGTCAACCATAATCTGTTATCATTTGCATATTTCGAAACATATGATGATTTCCTGACAATCATGCAGAACCCACCGACATTTACTCCAAAAGAAATTATGCAGCATGCAAGGGAAGAATTGGTTTTTGAAAGAAGGTATGACGAATTGAAACAGGCCTATAATATATTATAGCTTATGATTTATTTCGTTGGGAACACTATTTTCCCATTAAGGTGCCGGTTGACTATTTCTTTTACTATTTTCTTGCTGGCGTTGCCGTCACCGTATGGGTGCGGCTTATCCACCTTGAACTTTCCATCCAGTACATCTTGCAGGGCACTCAGAATACAATCAACTCTTAACCCGCATAATCTGTTTGCACCCATTTCTATGCTTTCCACCCATTCCGTAGTGGTTCTTAACGTTATTGCAGGAATCCCCGCAATAAAGGCCTCTTTCTGTAAACCTCCACTGTCTGTCAGGAGCGCCTTTGCATTCGAAAGCAAATTGACAAAATTCAGATACCCCTGAGGTTCCATCAAATGAACATTTTTTTCATTTTCCAATTGTTCCAGCATTCCGAATTTCTTGAAATTGTTCTTGGTTCGTGGGTGAATGGGGAAAACCACCGGCAATGGCGCATCCCTGAGGACTCGAAGTATCAGTTCGAGATTTTCCTTCGTATCCACATTTTCAGCCCGGTGCATCGTTGCAAGAAAATATTTTTCTTTTTCGAAGGGGGGATTTATTCCTAATCTATTCGCTTTTTTCATGGCGAATTCAAGCGCATCAACCATTGTATCTCCTGTGAGGTATATCCATTCCTCATTTACTCCTTCCCTCAACAGATTATTCCTTCCCTCTTCAGTCGAAGTAACAAGCATAGAGGAAACACGATCCACCAATATGCGATTGATTTCCTCTGGCATTTTCCAATTATGTGATCGTAGTCCTGCCTCAAGGTGAATGACTGGGATATGCAATTTCACAGAAGCCAAAGCTCCTGCCAAAGTTGAATTTGTATCTCCGGGAACAAGAACATATGTTGGTTGTTCCTCCATGAGAATTTTCTCAATTCCTTTAACCATTTCACCTGTTTGATAACCATGAGTTCCTGAACCGATGTTCAGATTATAGTCTGTATTTGGAATTTCCAAATCTTCAAAAATTAGGCTAGACATGTTGGTGTCATAATGTTGACCTGTATGAATATGGACTAGGTTAATTTGCTCCTGCTCAAGAGCATGAATGATAGGTGCAAGCTTGATGAATTGAGGTCGTGCACCTGAAACGATCACCAATTTCATTAAATGGAAGTTATTTCCTGTTCTTTTAATGAATATGATTGTTTTCCTCCCATGAATTTGGTTTTGTCAACTCAATTTTACTGATATAATGTCCTTGTTTCTCAACAGCAGTTCCAATATCCGTGCCGGAATTTTTCGATCGGTTACGATTGTCATTGTGCTTTTGACGGAAAGTTCTGGATCCTTCGCAAGAATGAAACGAATGACCAGATCCTCGTCAGCAAGAAGCTTGGTCGCTTTGGCAGCAATCCCCACACTTGATGAAAATGCCTCGATTTCCATGACTCCTTCAAACCGATCCTTATTCATCCGAGCGACATCCGATATGTCTGCTACCGGTTTAAGGAAACCAAAGACTCTCATCAATTCCTCATTCTTTCTTATGGATCTGATGGTTTCTTCGACAACCTTCCGATCCACCTTTGCTGCTTTCGCAACCTTTGTGATTGAAAGCATAACGGGTCCTGCATAAATTCCGTCTGTTCCTATGCTAAACCCATATTCCAACATGAGCTCCACTACTTTAAGTCTTGATGGGGTGTTTTGAAAGACCTTAAGGATTTCTTCCCACATAAGACATGGTAGTTGGTACAAAAATAAAGGCTTAATGGAAAAAGCTGAGTAAAATGGGGCAAAAATGTACATTTGCTATGGGGAATCTCCGGATTTGTGGTTGGTTCTGTTTTTCCATGAGAATTCTTGACTATCAACCTAATCAACTATATTTTGTGTGGATTAATCAACTTCTTCCTTACAATTCTCGAAATGTTCCTCAGGTTTCATTCTCCCGTATTATATTCCTTGCCTTGGATTTTCGATTGTGCATAAGATTATCCGAACTAAGTTGGAGGTATCTCTCTCCCCTTTGGAAATGTATAATTCCATTAGGCATCGTTTTGCAACAACAATTCTCCTTGAATCTGGTGAGGGACCAGAATTCATGGCTAGACAAAGCATAATATGTTTTGATCCGATTCATGTTCTTGAAATCGAAAACAGAACTCTATCAATAGATGGTGAGCTGATCGCAGAAGGATATGACAAAATATTGACTTCTCTTAGAGGATTGATCGCAAAATATCAGGTGGCGACCGAAAAAATGTTTGCAGGTGGTTTGGTTGGATATGTCGGATTTGATTTCTTTGAATTGATTGAAAACCAGAAAATGAAACCATCCATTGATCAGTTTCCAACATCAATTTTGGGGTTATTCCTCGATGGAATCGTTTATGATCATCTTAATGGAGAAATCCACTATTTTCATCATGAGCTGCTGAACAGTCGTTTACCCGCAATCAAGGAACTCCTGACAAAAAAAGTGACAACTCCAAAATCGGATCCACAATCTATCCATATAAATTTCAGTACGTCGGAACAAGAATTTGTCAAAAAGGTTGAGCAAGCCAAACAGAAAATCTCGGATGGTGAGGTCTTTCAGGTTGTCCTTTCACAGAAGGGCAAATTCAAATTTTCAGGGGCTCCGTCTACCCTCTATGAAAAATTGAGGAAACAAAATCCAAGCCCATACATGTACCTACTCCAATTTGCTGATCTATCAATAATCGGTACAAGTCCCGAACTCCTGATTTCTGAAGAAAATGGTAAACTAGTTACCTTTCCCATTGCAGGAACCCGAAAGGTCTACCCTGATCGTGCCAAGATGAAACGAATGGAAAGAGAACTCCTTTCAGATCCAAAAGAACTTGCAGAGCACAATATGCTTGTGGATCTTGCAAGGAACGATTTGGGTCGTGTTGCCCGAATTGGGTCCGTCAAAGTAACAGAATACAAACAAATCCAAAGGTTCAGTCATGTTATACATATCGTAAGCAAGGTTGAAGCGGATCTCGATACAGACAAAGACATGTTTGATGCTTTTGCAGCCGTTTTTCCAGCTGGTACAGTAAGTGGTGCACCTAAGATCCGCGCCATCGAAATAATTGACCAACTTGAAAAAGAACCGCGTGGACCATACGCAGGGTCTGTCGGATATTTCGGATTGGGAAAGAACATGGTTCAGGCAATAGCCATTCGTACTGCTTTCGGGATTAATGAGGACTTCTTCATTCAGGCAGGTGCAGGAATTGTATATGACAGTTCTCCTGAGCTTGAATACAAAGAGACAATGAACAAATTGGCAATTTTCACTGAAGTCTTGCAAGGTGTTGATGGAGTGATCAGGAAATGAAGAACGTTGTAATCATTGACAATTATGATTCATTCACCTATAATCTCTATCAGACAGTTTCATCGATAACTGGCTCAAAATGTCTGGTTTTCCGCAACGATCAAGTCGGTCTCACGGACATCCTCGATTTGAACCCTTCACACATTATCATCTCTCCCGGTCCCGGTCATCCTGCCAAAAAGAGGGATTTTGGTGTGTCTAGGGAAATTTTCAGATCAGATTTGGACATTCCTGTCCTTGGTGTGTGTTTGGGACACCAAGGTCTCGGTTTTCTGAAAGGTGCCAAGGTATTGCATGCAAAGCGGATTGTTCACGGCAAACCGTCCATCATTGCCCACAATGGCGAATATCTTTTCAAAGGTTTGCCGGATGAATTTGAGGCTGGTAGATATCATTCTCTTGCCGTCTATGATCCTCCCTCCAATCTTGAGGTAACAGCAATTGCGGAAGATGGTGAAATCATGGGCATCATGGATACGGAAAATCCGTATTTTGGTATTCAATTTCATCCTGAATCCATTTTGACACCACTCGGACCACAAATCCTCAAAAACTTCATTGCTCTCTAATCGAACCAAAATCTTTTTCCATTTCTGTCATGCAAACCACACAATAATCATTAGCTTATAATGATGGAACATTATTCAATTTGGTTTTCTCTAAAGAAAGTAAGTGATGACCATCTTTAATCCGACACTCATGACCATAAATGCAATTACCATCCTGATCTGTTTTCGGTTTAATTTGTAATGCATAAGGTAGGATCCAAGAATTGCACCAAGGGCTGTTGCAATGATACCCCCAACCAAAATTTCAATTGGAATTGAAAGACCTAGGACAAGGTATTTGGAGTAGAAACCAAAGAAACTCGAAAATACAACTATGAAAGAAGTTGTGGAAGCAGCTCTTTTGGTTTCCATTCCAATTTTTAAAAGAAATGGAAGAATGATGGCTCCTCCACCAATTCCCAAAAGCCCTGCCAAGAAGCCGATGATCGCCCCAATTCCCAATGCAAGCAGTATTTCCCTCTTGCTCATCTCAACGGCACGTTCCTTTTCATGGTGTTTATTCATCCGTAAGATACCCCTGAAAATATTGAGGCTGATAAGGATCAAAGCAATTCCAAACAATAGTTTCAATTCTTCTCTAGGAACTAACGAGGAAAAATAAGATCCAACAGGTGTAAATAAGATACTGGCAACAATTATGGGAAGTGCTGGATAAAATTCAACCTTTTTCTCCTTAATGTGACGAATTGATGAAAATCCTGTAGAGATTGTATTGAAAAGAAGACCCAATGCCATAGCTAAAGAAATTTCATATCCAAACTCTCCCAACAATGGAATAACTATGAATGCAGCTCCTACCCCTGCCAGTGCCATAATGGTCGTAAGGGTGAAAATCAATCCGAGCAGTAATATTTCGACCATCAAAATCACTTCTTTTTAACTATTCTGACCTCACCATTGTTATAATATTCGTCAGTTCTTCCCTCCGCACAGTCCCTGCATAGATACTTGTCATCAATTACTGTGGCATATTTCTTAACCACCACTTCACCACAGGATTCACACAATCCTTTCTCATATTGGTGTTTAGGTATGCTTACCTCAATTCCTTCAATCACTTCCACATCAAACTGATCTTGAGGAGGCATACCAAGAACCTTTTCAATCAATGGACGAGTAACTTCCCAAGGAACATCTTGAGGCGGATTTCCAGCCTTTCTTAACTTCATAAATTCTGAATTAAGGGCTTTTAGTAAAATTTCACCTTTAGGAACGACTCGTGCCGCCCGTCCTGTTTTTCGGTCAATCAAAATAAGACCAAATTTTCCCTTATAGGTCTTTGCTATGTTTCCTTTCCCTAATGTTGTACCTGCCATCATTTGGACACCATCTGCAAAGCATCCTGCACAATGATTATCTCCAAGTTCCAATAGGGCAAATAATTCTCCCGCTTGGGATTTTGTTACTCCCAATGTATCCATAGCCACTTTTGCTGTTTTCAAACCTAATGGCATTGCAGGACATTTATGCCCATGAAGTTCAAATCCATACTGCACTAACCTGTCTGTTATCTGCATACTTCATAATTATATTTTGAAATTTTTAAAATTATCTAAACAAAGCTATTCGAATGATAAATTTAAAAATGTCAAAATGATAATTTGTTGTGGACAACTATTTCGAAGAGTTCGAAGAAGCGTATAGGGAAGCACAAAAGGTAGGTGTCTGCTCTTGCAAAAACCTAGCTGTTTATGTCTCGAAAATTCAATCAGTCAAAGAAAAAATTTCTGAAGACATGACTGAATGGTATGAACAATTATTCAAAGTGCTTGCCAATGAAACTCGTTTGAAAATATTGATTTTTCTTATCAAACAGAAAAAATCCTGTATATGTGAAATTGCCACAACATTTGAGATTGATCGTGGAACATTGACCTATCATTTGAAACTCCTGCGTCAAGTTGGTTTGATCAAGCTAAAAAAGGTCGGAAAGTCAAAACGGGTTTCAATTTCTGAAAATTATGATCAATTACTTCCTGGTCAATTTCTTCAAGACCTCTCTTGACAGTTCGTACAGATAGTCGCTGAAAAAGGTCTGGCGATTTCTTCATTGACACAAGCTGATTAAGAAGTTCCTGAACCCCCTCATTACAAATTCAATTCTGCGATTACAGGTAGATGATCGCTGATTTTGAAAAGTTCATTTGACTTGTTTGGGATTGACGCATCTCGTATTTCAATTTCTTGAGATGATAATATATAGTCAAGTCTCCACCCTTTGTTTTGGGTTCTTTTTCCATTGCTCCAATAGGTGTAAGCCCTCTTTCCAGGGTTTTTTACTCTGAATGCGTCTACAAGACCTAAATTTTTCATCAAAGATCTTTCTTCCTCCTTGCATCCAATGACTTTGCAGGGGTTGTGATGTACATCTAAACTTTCAAGTGCAATGTTGAAATCACCTGCAACTATCGTCTTTAACTTGTTTGAAAGATTTGTTGCTAGCATATGAAGAAGTTCGAGCTTTTGTTGGTAGGTTCCATTGTAACCATGTGGAACATACACGGAATAAATTGTAAGATCGAATGTTGATACCCTAATTATCCTTCCTTTGACTATTTCATTTTCATTAGTTATGGGGATATTGGAAAGTATTGCAACCCCAGCCCTCCCTGAATTAGAATACATGGAATGAGCAGAAAAATAGCTTGGAAACAATGATTCAATTTCATTTTTTGAGCAACGAGTTTCTTGCAAACAGATGATGTCCGGATTAAGATTGTCAAGGTAAGGAATCAATCCTCTTTTTGCAGCAGACCGCAGCCCATTGACATTCCAAGATACGATCTTCATGATCCATCTTCTGAGTGTTTTTTGATAAGGGTTTTTAGTTTGTATTTTCTGCCGACATGAATAATTGCGTATAACATCAGCTATACGCGAATCCTTCTTGGCTAGTTCATTGAATCCTCAAGCAATCTGATCTGTCGTTTTCCGATCTCATCACCAGACACATAAACCAGACCTTGAGTCTCCATCTTCATGAGAATGCTGTTTAGTTCGCGGGTGGAAATCTCTTTGTATTTCTTTTGCAGGGATTTCTTCAGTTCATTCTCAAAGGTGATGCCATGTTTCTTCTTCAGGAAGGTCATGATGGTGGCGATGATGTCGACCGCAGTATAATTTTCACTCATCATGGCTCAATTCTCTTCATCTTACAAAAATGAATCGCTTCTGTTCACTCCCCTCTCGACATCTGACAAAAGTAGGACTTCAAAGTAAAGAATGGTTATAAAGTGAATTCACCTAATGAATTTGAACAGGAAACTAGGTGTGCTTTACATGAGTGGCGAAACATATATTGACGTACTTGTCTATTCGCGGAAAAAAACCTTGGTTGGGCTTCAATTCCTTTTCTTATTGATTGCTCTTGGTCTCTCAATTTTATTGGGTTTTACCCTGAGCAATTACGTTGCAGGTCGTGGGATTCAAGATAATGCCCTTTCCACCTTGATACTGGTCTTGTACTTCTTTGATCTTTTAGCGGTGATTTTCTTCCTTGACTATTTCTTGTCGATCGGCATTTTCTACGAGCTGAAAATCAGAATTGCTGGTGCTGTTATTTTTTTGGGTACGACTTTCTCCTTCCTGTTTTCACTGTTATCGATCAGATATGGCGATTCAATTAATGTGGAGCTAGTCTCACTTCTTTATTTTGTTTCAGCAATTGCATCAATTGGATCTGGAGTGTATTTCTTAATTAACTCCACGTCCAGAGACTCTGAATCTGATATCCGCAAAAGATTCGAAGAAATCAGGCAAAACGTGACACAGATACCAATGGCTTCTTTGAAAGTTGAAAACGCGTTGGATAAGGGGTATCGCTGGATCATTAACCAACAACGGGATGATGGAACTTGGGGGGATGTGAAACCTCTTTACGAGACTTCTGAAGTGGGAAGAATGTTCCTGCTGACCAAGAAACCTCCTAGCTATTCTTGGACTAAAGTCGTGGATGGTGTTGAGGAACTGAGAAATGTTGAGCAGGTCTATTATTTGGTTCTTGAGGCTCTTGAAACTGCCACCATTTCTGAGACCTACGAATCCTTGGTTCCTCCCCTTTTCACATTGACCGTCAACCACGAAATAATCAATTTTGATGACATTGCAATCTTGGAACAACGTGCCAAATTAGCCAATTTCAGTGAATGGGACTTCGTCAGCGAACTAGAAAAGAAAGACATGAAAGGAAAGAAAGAAATTCCCTCTTTGGCGGCATTAGGGCCAGTATTGAAATACATGGAAGACTATGAAGGTGCTCAAATTGTTGCAGACATTATTTCTAACACTTTCAACATTATCCTGAGCCGATCTGTCACGCGTTTTTCCAATATTGAGGATGATACCGAGATTCCCATGTTCATTATTGGAACACTCTATAATTCCTTGGTCGAAATGATCGAGAGAGAACCTTTTTCCAAACGTCCTGACCTTTATGAAGAAAGTGATACCAGTCTTCCCAGCCTTGACTTTGGTCCCACAGTTGATGCAGGTCGAATTACTTCACAGGCTCAATTGATCCGAGTAAGGGAATATCTGGAGAAAAACCAGGAAATCGACGGATCGTGGGATGGATCCATTGCAGCAACCGCTGAATGTCTAAGGGCTTTAATACATACCGATTCTGTCGAAAAAGATGCCGCCAAATTGGCAGTTTACTTCCTTTTAGCTCAGCAGAAATCCAACGGATCTTGGAACGACGACATTGTTCTCACCTGTCAAGTTCTGAAGGCACTTTGGGAAGTCAAATCAAAAATAATCATTGTATAGGGATTGACCATGGATTTTTCATGCGAAGTATTCTTGGCTCTTCTTACATTTGTATGTTTGACCATCGGAATGATTCAAGACATCCGAACAAGATACACCAGCAATAAACTCTGGTTGACCCAAGGAGGTCTTGGCTTCATCACAATTCTGGTCTGTGGACTTCTTAACCCTTATGAACCGCTGGAACTGATCGGTATTTTCTTGAATATCGGATTTGCCTTGTTTTTTGGTTTTCTGTTTTTCTATGTTGGCGCTTGGGGTGCTGGTGATTCAAAAGCTCTTTTTGCACTTGGTTTCTCGACTCCTGTGGTTTTCTCCTTCATTCCAATGGCAATTCCTCCTGAAATGGGTCTTGTCCCCCTTTTTCTAATAATTCTCAATTTTATTGTTGCAATTGTGATTATTCTTTTTGTTGTGGTTTCGATAAACCTTTTCAATTTAAGAAAATTCGGAAATTGGTTCAAGGAAACTTCCGGCTCCTTTTTCCATAAGGCAATCCTGATCATGACCGCCTTCCAGGTTCCACCTGCTTCGATCAAAGATGAAAGCTTCCTTGATCCAGTGGAATCCTATGAAACCGGATGGAAAATCCAATACTCCTTTTTTGGGGATTATGACGAAGATGATGAGGTACTTGAGGCAAGGGAAAGAGAATTGCGACAGACGATCAAAACAAAGGCCATTGAAACCGGAAGAAGTTACATTTGGGTTCGACCGCAAATACCCGGTCTTGTTCTGTTTTGGCTAGCCTATGTCATCTGGTTGATTTATGGGTCGATTGGTCTGCCTCTTTTGAAATCGCTAATTCTCCTAATAAGCTGACCAAGATTTTTATCCTGTTCATCACCTAATCAATTCATGCCTGAAAGATTCAAAACAGTCCAAATGGTTCAAGGTATTTTCTTTATACTCCTTCTTTCCTTGTCCTCTGGGTTTTACATTGGAATGAGGAATGTCGATGACAAAAGCCCTACTGTTGTCTATTCCGGTTTGCAAGGAAAGGTTGAGGTATACAGGGATCAGTATGGTATTCCCACAATAATTGCAGACACGTTATCTGATTTGGTTTATGCACAAGGATATGAATATGCCCGTGATAGACTGTTCCAACTTGAGTTCTATCGTTCAATCTTGAATGGGGAACTTTCAAGACTTTTTGGACCCGCTACTGTTGAAGCGGACATGTTCTTGCGAACGATTGGCTTGAAGAGGGCCGCAATTCAAGTGGCAAATCGAACTGAACCTTTTTACCGAAATATCGCATCGTCATATGTGCAAGGAATTAATGATTTCATTGATACGCATTTGAACAATTTGCCGCTAGAGTTTCAGATATTGGGTGTTGATCCTAAGCATTGGACAATTGAAGATACTTTCGGAATTCATGGCATTCTCGCCTATAATTTCGCCTTTGCTGGTCTATCCAACGAAATCGGGAGATATGAACTAATGAGGAAAGTAGGGGTTGCAAAATCCTTAGAACTTCTTCCTGTTGAATATGAACCCGCGAGGGAATATCTCCTGTCCTTGAACAAGACAGAGGATATTGTGGAACCTTTGCCCCTTAAACTTCAATCGTTATCTTCAGGCTCAATTTTAGGTTATTCAGTTCCAGAACCATTTCGTACAATTCTTTTCCCGGACTCAAGGAAGTTTGCTTCAAACAATTGGGTTATTGCGGGCTCAAAAACCAAGTCCGGCAATCCCATCATTGCCAATGATCCCCACTTAGGTCTTGCTGTTCCCGGACTCTGGTATTATGTGACACTTATCGCAAAAGATGTAGGATTGCATGTCCAAGGCTTTTCTCTTCCTGGACTTCCCTTGGTTGGACTAGGTCACAATCAATACATTGCATGGGGTGCGACTTCTGGGATTGCCGACTCTCTTGATACTTATTACCTGAAAAGAAATCAAACACACTATCTGATCAATAATTCCGAGTGGATTCCTTTTGAACAAGAAGCTCATCGGATTCCAGTCAGAGGTGAATCGCCTGTTGACTACACTGTGTTGTTGACACAATATGGTCCCATGCTCAATGTAAGTATCGAAGGAATCGAAACCCAATTGGCACTTCAATGGACATATCTGGAACAGTTTGAACGGAATCTACCCTTTAAGGCAATATATTTGATGAACATTGCGAAAAATGTTGATGAATTTCATGAAGCCCAAAGATATCTTATCGTTCCCGGTTTTAACTGGGTTGTGGCCGATATTCAGGGAAACATTGCCCTTCATTTGAACGCCCTTGCTCCAATCAGAACAAGAGGATATGGTCTGATCCCTCAAAATGGGTCTGATGGTGGTGCATTTTGGAATGGATCTATTCCCTTTGAGGAGCAGTATTATGTGAAGAACCCTTCTGAGGGGTTCCTTCTGAGCGCCAATGAAAGGGTAGATAAAAGGAATGCCTTCTATCTTTCAGAATCCTATGCATTAGGATATCGGGCTAGAAGGATATCTGAAGTTCTTTCCAGCAACAAGAATTTTCCATATTCCGATCGGAAATGGGATCTCACAATGGTTCACCGACTCCAGGCTGATGTCCGCAATCTTGTGGCTGAAGATATTCTTGATCCCATCCTTGACAAGCTATTACGTGCTGATTTTTCAACTGTCCTACATCCTGGATTGACACTGCAGGCTGTCCAAATTCTCGAAAACTGGGATAAGGAAATGGGCATTTCTTCCACTGGTGGTCTGCTGTTCACTACTTTCAGTCTTTTCCTTGTCAATTCCACTTTCTTTGATGAGCTAGGATGGGAAATGGTCAGGAAACTCCAATATCCGGGTCTCGGTGCAGTTGCCAAATTTCTTTCCACCAATTCATCGCTCTCTTGGTTTGACGACGTTTCCACAACTGAAATCGAAAATTCGAATGAAATCGCAATTATGGCACTTGGAAAAACGGTTGACTATCTTTCACAAAAATTTGGAAGTGATCCTGATCACTGGAAATGGGGAACTGCCCACAAAATAGAGTTTGAACATCCTATGGGTGGAATCCTTCCATTTCTTGACATTGGTGGTAAAGGAATGAACGGGACTTCATTCACAGTAAACGCACTTGAAGGACCTTGGTTCAGAAGCAATGGTGAAATCCGCTATGACTTTGCATATGGTCCCTCCATGCATTTCACCGCTGAAGTCGAACCCGGTTGGGAATCTGTTGAAATCAATTACCCACCCGGTGTTTCTGGTAATCCTGCTTCTCGTTCTTATGATAACCTCTATGAAATGTGGAGGAACTTCAACTATTTCTCGCCAAGCTTCAATGAGCAGGAAATCAGGGAGGGGCAAAGAAAAACGGTGGTGTACAGAAATGAGTAAAGACAAATGGTACATGATCATTGATCTTGTGGTTCTAAGTTCAATTGCAGGACTGATTTTATGGTCACAATCAAAAGATATCTTTTCATTCGCAATTCTAGTGGGTGCAATCCTAGGTGTCTTGAACATTGGGCTGAATTACCGGAAGGGTTCATTGATCGAAATTTCTTGGATTCGGTTGGCCATTGGTTCCTTGATGGTTTTTGGTTCCATCACAGGTTCCATATTGGCACCATTTCGGATCTCTTCCATTCCTTTTGCATATTATCTTCTCTTGATGGTACTCATGTTGGGTTGGCTCCTTCTTCCTTTAAGGGCAAGTCTTTCAAAACCTGTTGAATACTTCTCTTTTGATTTGTTGATGCTTGTTTTTTCTGTGATATTAATTGTGCTTTCTTTATAAAGAACTTGCTATGAACTTACTGAAAAACCCTAGGCTACCCTGTGTATTAGTACATATATTTATCAATCAAATTTTGAATGATATAGTATGGAAATTATCCCCTCATTGAATTTCCGTGAATTTCTGGATTTTTATCGGAAAGGGGATAATCTCGAAGGCTCAATCGCAATAACATTAAATCCACAGGATGTGGATCAATTCCGTGATTTTTTTCTAGATCATCACCTTCCTCTCTCCAATTCCATAATTTCCATTGAAAATGGTCCATTGGAATCCTATAGCTTGGAAAAGATGATGCAACGAAAAAAACAATTGGAGGTTTTGGTCAGTTCAGGAATACGATTTATTGAACTGAAACACCCATTTGATACTTCCCTTCTTTCCAAGTTGCCTGCCTCCATAACTCCAATTCTTGCATTTGAGGATTTCGAAGGCATTGCAAAAATTGATTTCAATATGATCCTGAAATTGCATCGGAAATATCCCAAACTTATTTTCAAAATAATTGCAACCCCTGAAAGTATAGTGGATCTTAACCAATTAATTCTTTGGGGCAAGGAAATGCAAACTAAAGGGATCACCCATGTAATCGTTTGCAATGGGAAATTTTCTTCATTGACTCCATTTCTTCATACAAAATTGGCCAATGAATTTATTATCTACCGACCCAAGGAATTGACTGATATTCCAATATCCTCGTTCATGCGTTCTAGGATCATTTCCATTTGTGGGGAAATCCTCCATGAAATCTCCTCAGAGGTCAAGATACAGAAGCAGAGTGATTGCTTTTTCGGCAAGAACCAGTTGGAAACACAGATCGACAGATCCTCAAAGAAAATTGCCATCCTTGGACACGAACTCCTTGGAAGCATTGAAGAGGAATTCTTTATTGGTTTTTCGAACCAAACTGGCACCAAACTCTCTTCTGTCATTGTTCCGATCTACTCCCAAGAGGAAACCAATATTTTCATCCAAGGCTTGGGTCGGGAACTGTTTGATGGCTTTTCGTTTATAGGATCTGACCTTCCAAGAATCGAAGGAATTGATATTTTTGACATCTCCACTGCCAAAACAGGAATCACAACCTTTCTTCTCAAAAATAAAAATGAACTGATCAGTTTTGATACATACCATATCCTATTCGAAAAAATTCTCGAGCCGGTACTGGAACGCGATATTGTCAATATCTACATTGAAGGAGTTAACCCTGTACTCTTTTCATTATTGCCAATTTTCCATTCAAAAGCAGACTTGATTAAAATACGGAATCGAAGCAAAGAGAAGTTGGACATTATTACCCAGTATTTCCCAAAAGTTGAACCAGTCTTTCCAGACGAGAACCACAGTTTCGATGTAGTGATCAATTTTGTTCCGTTCGGTACCCGTGGCCTTCCACATATGCTCCCCTTCTCCAAAAAGGTGATGGCGGATGCTTCCCTGATTATTGACTTCACTACCTCTGAGAATTTAACACCTTTGCAACAAGAGGCCTTTTCGCAAGGAAAGACATTTTACACCGGGTTGGATATCATCGGAAGAAAAAGTTTCATTGAACAGCAGTTGGTTTTCCGCAATATGTAGATTTTCTCATTCCCTCTTACTGCCTTTCAAAGAGGAAGGTTCTAATAGAACCTCATTTTGTGAAACCTATGGAAATCCCCCAAAGTACTGATGTTGTCATAGTGGGTGGCGGTCCATCCGGAGTGTTGGCCGCCATTAAAATTGCTAAGGATGGTTTTGGTGTTGTTGTTTTCGATAAGAAAAAACGAGAGAAAATCGGCAACAAAAGTTGCGGGGACGCACTTGATAGAGTCGCTCCTGACCTGATGAAAAAAGAGTTGGGGATTGAATATCCTCATGGAGATGAGCTTCCCTCCCGTCTGGAACATCTCACTTTTGCATCGCTTAGTCTAAAAAATAAACTGACGGCTCACACTCCTGCCTTCATCGTGCATCGGTTGAACTATGGTCAGAGGTTGCTACGAATTGCAGAAGAAAACGGTGCATTGATTGTCGGTGAAGCAAAGGTCAGGGATGTTATTGTGGAGAAAGACCAAATTGTCGGTGTCAAGTACTTCCATGACAATCAACAAAAGGAAATCCGTTCGAAGATTGTGATTGATGCCAGTGGATATGTAGGTACCATTCGGAAACTCATTCCTGATCAAATGAAAAATGGAATAACGTATGAGGTGCCTCCTGAACATACGGTCGCAACCTATAGAGAGATCATTCGTTTGGAGCATCCACATGAGTTTCAGGAGGAAATCGTACTGCTTTACCATGATTCCATCCCTATTCCCGGCTATGCATGGATCTTCACAGACGGTCCCAAACAATTGAATATCGGTGTAACATGGCCCAAGCATATTTCTTATCCTGAAGGCAAAAGCCTCAAACAGATCTATCATGAGGTGCTTGATCCGCTGATAGACCCTAACTCCTATGAGGTTGTCCATCACGGAGGAGGACAAATCCCCATTCGACCCCCCTTTGACTCCCTTGTCTTCAATGGTGCCATGCTTGTAGGTGAAGCTGGATGTATGGTTGATCCCACCACTGCTGAAGGTCATGGGCCATCATTGCTTTCAGGGTACAAAGCAGGTGTTGCCGCAGTCAAGGCTCTTCAAGAGGGAGATGTAACAGAAAAGGGATTGTGGTCATACAACAAGGATATTATGACTTATCCAGGTTCCACACATGGAATGAGCTATCAGGCACTTCAATACCTGAAGGCTGTTGGACCCAAAGGCATGGCATTTTTCCTCAAGAGAAAGGTAGTGACAGAAGAAGACCTGATAGAGTTGTTCCAGAAACGTGATTTCGAATTCACATTTTGGATGAAGGTCAAAAAGGTGTTGAAGGTACTTCCAAGAATTGATTACCTCTTCAAGCTAGGGAAAACAATCCAAAAGGTCGAGTTGGCCGATAAGATCTACAAGAATTATCCGACATCTCCTGATGGATTGAAAGAATGGATTGAATGGAGAAAATCCGCTCTGACAGCTGACTATTAGGTGAGGGGTTTTTTGTACCCCATTAGTATATAACGGTCACTACGGATATACTATTTGTGAGAGGAACTGCTATTATCTTCCTGGTGATCCTACTTTTTATCAATGGTTTCCCCATGATTGATGCTGAAAATGGATCCAACTCAATTATCCTCACCAAAGAGGATACTACTATAAGTATAATTCAATCGGAGGATGTTTATTCCGTTGACATTCAATCATCCAATGGCATTATTGTCTCTAAGAGCCAAATGTATCAAGCAACTTTCGAATCTTTCGCCAATAAATTAATTCAGTCTTGGCCTCAATCCGAGAGCAATTCTGGCTTGTACGTCAATTTGACATATGGAGAAATCCATCTCATGGGCTTTTTGAATCCCAATGAATCAACACATGCTGACGCCTATGATATTGCGTCATCAATATTTGAAATATATGTTGGATCCATGTTTGAAGATGCAAGAGTTTGGCCTGTTGATCTCAGCTTGGCTGTTCTTGAAAGTTTTCCAGAGCAATATCAGGTATCTGCAATAATTCA
This sequence comes from uncultured archaeon, assembly GCA_964645535.1. Lineage (GTDB taxonomy): Archaea > Asgardarchaeota > Heimdallarchaeia > Heimdallarchaeales > Kariarchaeaceae > WAKA01. The sequence goes on from CAZYCQ010000013.1 coordinate 49,531, forward strand.
AAGGGCACCTGATATCTTGGCAGTTGTTTACGAATTCAATGTCTATCTTTTTGCTTGGTCCCTTGCAAATGTTTCTGGACTGATTGAACAAAAATCCCCATTGGATCTTCAAAATGCCATAATGGAAGAAACAGTTTCAGGATCGATCAATTCTGGTGGTGGATTTCTAATGGTCGATTTTCCCATATTTTCTGTGGGTTCGGAATACAGACCCCAAGACCTTATTTTTGCTGTTGTTGTTGACATGGATGGTGCAATGCTTGTATTTGCGGAAGAACCATATGGCACTGTTTTGAATTTCTCTTCCATTACCCTCACTTATACGTATCCTGCGGTTACTGAAGCCCCATTGCCAATGGTAGGTTCCATATTGTTTGTTATTGTTGCTGTCCCTGTCATCAAAAAGAAATTCAAGTCAGTTTTGTAAATTTATAGCCATACCTATCCATTCCATCCTGATGATAAATCTTCCGAAACACCATTTTCATTTCATCTCCAATATTCAAATCTTGGATATTCACATCCGTCAATTGTGAAATCACTCGGGGACCGGTTTCAAACTCAATTATGCCGACACAGTATTCTCCTTCCAATCGTTGTTGCAGATCAAATTCTGTTGGTGCAGCACCTTTCAATATTTGGGTGAATGTATATAGCCGTCCTCTTCTAGGCAAGGGATCTGAAGGTTTGGTGGGGCTCCCACAGTCCTTGCATATCCTTCTTGGTGGAAAATGAACCAACCCACAATTGTCACAGATTGCAGATCTTAACCTATACCTTGCCTCTTTTTCTGCAAAATATATCGGTGTTGAGATATAAGCCCCTTGAGGGATGGACACATTCCCCTGTGGCATGCCTCTTCTCATCAAAAATCCTGCTCCATCAAGATTGAACGTGGGTATGGATTTGACTACTTGGGGAGGGTTCTTCCCTCTAAAATGCATGGCGATCCCCCCTGCTTCTTCGACAGCAACCAATGTAAGGTTTTGATCCGGTGTGAAACTGTTTTCGATGAAATAAATAAAGGAGCTGAGTCCGGTTGCAATTCCTGCGAATCCGAATCTTTTGGATCCTTCTGATTCAAAGTTTTTGATTTTACGACTTGCTGCCTTCAAGTTTGCCACATTTGCAAAAAGCTTACCTTCATCTTTTGAGATAGCAGTAATGCTATCAATCAATGCATTTTCAACAGATGGACTAAATACTCTTCCGTCAAGCCTTGTCTCCATTCCCATGAGGGGCGGTAGGTCAGTGGTTTCAACGAGCTCCAATCCCCTTTCTTCTCCAGAATAACCTCCTACTGCTGCGCCACTGCAATAGACATCCGTACCATCATCCTTCCCTTTTGGTACATCTACAACTAGGAATGCAGCTCCGACATTGCTACAGGTTTCTTTTATGGTCAAAAGGGCGTTCATTTCTCCATACTGATAAAATTTAACCTCTTCCGGAATCAAACCTGTCGCCTCAAGAAAGACAGCCCGATCCAGTTCTCCATTCGAGCAAAGATAGAGGACATCAGGTTTTGTTCCTACTGTATCAATCAGATCAAAATATGTATTGACCGCCAAGGTTGTCGCATCCTGATCTAAACCCAATTTACAGATCGACATGTATGAATTCAGAATAGGAGAATTCCAAAATGTCCTCAATTCAGATACATCGATTTTGTACCTGGGGTACCTAATAATCATGTGTGTTAATGGCATCTATTTTTCCCTCCTTAGAATATGGACTGCGCAAGTTGCACCTGAACCACCTACGTTATGAGCCAATCCAACAGTTGCCCCTTGGATCTGTCTATTTCCTGCATCCCCCCGCAACTGTTTCCATAGTTCCACAATCTGTCCCGTACCTGTGGCGCCTAATGGGTGGCCTTTGGCTTTCAACCCTCCTGAAGGGTTGATCGGGAAACTTCCACTGATTTCTGTCTCTCCATCAAGGACTGGTTGCGCTGCCTTTCCTTTCTCAAATATTCCAAGATCTTCAATCGCCAAAATTTCTGCAATGGTAAAACAATCATGGACTTCAGCAAAATCAACGTCAGAAATCTCAATTGATGCTTCTGTCAATGCTTCTTTTGCTGCCCTTCGAGTTGCTTCCAAAGTGGTTATGCTCTTTCTATCGTGGATGGCCAAATAATCCGAAGAAGCACCTGATCCCTCAATCCAGATGGGGTCATCTGTAATTTCTCTTGCTTTTTCCTCTGAAGCCAAAAACACGACGGATGCACCATCCGATGTGGGACAGCAGTCAAAAAGACCAAGAGGTGGAGCAACCATGGGTGCATTCAATACCCTGTCAAGACTAATCTCCTTTTGAAACTGGGCATCGGGATTCTTGGAACCGTTTCTGTGATTCTTCACTGCACAAGTTGCTAAAGCTTCTCTTGGCGTATTGTATTCATGCATATGTCTTTTGGCCATCAATGCATAAATGCCCGCAAATGTAGCTCCTGCCAACCTTTCCCATTCGGTATCGCCGGAAACCCCTAACCAATATCTCTGATGTCCTGAACTAAGATCATTCATCACTTCAACCCCTCCTGCCAGAACCAAATCGGCACCATTCTTTACTGCCCGGTAAGCATCACGAAACGCAAATCCGCTTGAAGCACAGGCGTTTTCGACCCTTCTGGCGGAAAGAGTTGGCATACCTCCCTGCTCGACCAAAAGGGCGGCTGGGTTTCCTAGTTGACCTCCACCTACGCCCAGGTTTCCAATAAATGCTTCCTTTACATCTCTTAAATTCAATTCCTTGTCAACATTGTCAAGCGCCTTCTGCAACGCCTCAATAAAAAGCCCCTTAATTCCTTTGCCAGGAAAGGAACCAAATCGAGTTTGTCCCGCGGCAACGACTGCAACTTTCATTACCCTCCTTTCGGACTTCCGTAATTCAACCTTTCGCCAGAAAAACTGGTCTGTATCATTTTTCCAATTGCGAACAAGACATATAGGGTTGGGAGAAGTACTATAGGATGATGAATTTTGATTATGAATTTGAAAAGATTAAATCTGACCGAGAGTCTGGATCACTTGATTTGGCATTGGCCTTTCTTGATTTGGTTCGCAACTCCACTCCTCCCAAAGAAACTATTTTGGATCGCCTCTCAGATCTAGAGGCCACTTTTCCGGATATGACTATTTTCTCGAAAATCAAGGCACAAATCATCCAAGGAATAAAAAATGGTAATGATATCCACTCCGTTTTTGCAAATCTTCAAAATCAACTAGAGCACTCAATTGAAAGATTAACAACCCGAGTTAAACACCTCGTCACTCCTAAGGATTTAATTCTCACTTTTTCCAACAGCAGGACATTGAGCTCACTGCTCCAGTCAATCAAGGTAAAGAAGGTCTTTGTGGCACATTCACTCCCTGGGGGTGAAGGTGAGATTCTTTATGGAATTCTTAAAAAATTCCAAAACACGGAATTGATCGAAGATAACCAAATTGAAGAAGTTCTTTCTCTTGATGGTGTAAAAGTAATGATTTCATGTGATTCAGTTGTTCCTAAAATTGGGTTCGTTAACAAAGTAGGCACTGCAAACTTATGTGCTCTGGCTCAAGAAAAAGACGTTCCTGTCATCTTAGTGGGGGGATGGTTGAAGGAAACAGATCTGATTGCCCAAAATTCACAATCACCTCTTTTGGAATGGATACCGTGGTTCGATAACATTGTCTATGTTTCGGATCGCTGAAGCAATTCACAATTTGTGTATTAAAAAAGAATAAAACATAAATATATGCTTGTTTTTCACTATATTATGGTTCGAAAGCACATCATGATTTTTCTTGCATTGGTACTGATCTTTTCTGTGGTGAACGAATCGACAGGCGTTGAATTTGTAGAATTGTATTTCTCTCAGGAACTGAAATCTGATGATTACTTCCAATGGAAGGTTGTTGATCAATTTGAAAATTTTGAGGGAATCTATGAGTTGACTGTTCTAAAAACACCTACGATAAATTTTGCCACTATTCAATCAGAAGCGGATTATTCCAAAACTTTTCAAGAATATTTTGAGATGACTAAAGCCTCAGAACCTTTCATCCCTTCTGAGGAAGCCTTCTACCAATTTTTGATCCCCACACGGGTTGCCCTTAGTGATGGAACTTCCGGGCTCAAGGAAGCTTTCTTTCCTTATTTTTACGATGATGTATATTTCAATGAAAATTCAAACTGGTCAGTTACGGAAGATGAGCCATATCTTGTTTTCAATGCTTCTGTCCAATATTCTGCCGATCAATCCTCATTTTTTTACATGAAGGTTCATGAATTGACCGGCGCAAATGTGTTCTTCAATTACACTTCAATAGATGGTGGCACTCTCAGATATACCATTATTGAACTCAATGCATCCAATGCAATTCATGATGCTGGCAATTCTGACACTTCAAATAGTCAAACGTCTGATTTTCCATTTCTTCCCTTTTCATTGATTCTTCTGCCTTTGATTAGAAAGAAATTAAGGTTCCATAAAGTCCACTATTCCATTTGATGTAGCTACAGCAAACGCAAGATCCTTGGTTGTTTTGGTTGCAACGAATGCACCGTCTTTTGTCACTGCAATAAGACCTGCTTGACCTCCAATTACATTTTTCAAATAATCCAAGGCAAATTGTGCCGCTTCATCTGCTTTCATCCCTCTGATTAATCCTTCTTTCATTTTCATCCCCAACACACTCTTGATTATGACCTCTCCCACACCTGTTGCAGAAAAGGCCAACTCCTCGTCTGCATATGTTCCAGCACCAAATATCGGCGTATCTCCGACCCTTCCGGGAAGTTTGCCTAACACCCCTCCAGTTGATGTAGCAGCTGCCAAATTACCGTTTACGTCAATGGCCACTGCACCTACAGTGCCATATTTCTCTCTTCTTTCGGGGTCACCTTGAGGTTTAATGTAATCTCCATACTGTTTCCTTTCTTTTCGGTATTTTTCAAGACGATCTTTTGATCGCTGGGAGATAAGTGTTTCAGGATCAACAAGATCAAATCCTTTTGAACTGTAAAATTTCTCTGCCCCTTCCCCAATAAAAAGCACATGGGGACTTTGTTCCATTACTACACGTGAAGCATGGATTGGATTCCGGATTCTTGAAACCCCTGCCACTCCGCCTACAGAATGTGATGTTCCATCCACGATCATGGCGTCCATTTCCAACGTTCCGTCCTCGGTCAATACAGATCCAAAGCCTGCATTGAACATAGGTGAATCCTCCATATTCATGACTGCCTTTTCCACTGCATCCAATGCCCTTCCTCCATTTTGCAGAATTTTCCATCCACTTTCCGCAGCTTCGCGAATGGCTATTTTCACTTGTTCTTTCAGATGGTCAGGAATGGTTCCGGCACCTCCATGTACGACAATTATAGGCTCTCGATGACCCATGGTTGTTCCCATAGGGCTTGAGTTAAGAAATATTCCATTCCCTCCAATCATGACTGCGACCAACAGTCTATTCTTTTGAAAGTCTTTTTTTCGTATACCATGGGTCGCCCAAAGCAAACTATTTTGAAACAAGGTTCGATGTTATCATGATGAATTTCGAATTCAATGAAGATCAGAAAATAATACAGGAAACCGTACGCGATTTTGCTCAAACCCGCCTTTCGAAGGTTGCAGAAAGGATGGATCGTGAGGACTATTGGCCCCATGACCTTTTTCTTGAGCTAGGAGAACTCGGTCTACTTGGACCTACTGTTCCTGAGGAATATGGCGGGGCTGGTGCAGACTACATTGTACAGGCCATCATTTTAGAGGAGCTGGCAAAAGTCAGTCCTGCATTTGCACTAAGCATAGGTGCACATTCCAATCTAGTATTGGACAACATTCGTAGAAATGCAAACCATGAACAGAAACAAAAGTATCTCCCACGTCTTTGTTCTGGCGAATGGATGGGTGCTCTTTGCCTGACTGAACCGGACCATGGCTCTGATGCATTGGGAATGGAAACAACTGCAAGACGAGAAGGAGATTACTATGTCTTGAATGGTTCAAAGACATTCATCACCAATGCTCCACTTGCCCAATTGGGTATCGTGTATGCAAAAACCCGACCTGATCTGGGACCAAAAGGAATCAGCGCGTTTCTTGTTGAGCTTGACTCTGAAGGGGTTTCACGAGGAAAAGCAATGGACAAAATGGGAATGCGGGGATCCAAAACCGGAGAACTCTTCTTTGATGAAGTCAAGGTTCCGGCAGAGAATCTAATGGGAATTGAGAATGAAGGAAGAAAAATTGTGATGTCAGGACTTTCAGCGGAGCGAGCCACACTTGCCGCCATCTCAGTCGGTATTTGCCAAAGAGCTGGAGAAATCGCCCTCAATTACTCCTTGGAACGCGAGCAGTTTGGGCAGAAAATCGCCAATTTCCAGATGATACAGGACAAACTGGCAAGAATGTATGTAGAAGGCAAAGCAAGCCGTTTGCTTGTCTATTGGGCACTTAAGGAAATTGAACGAGACCATCGAGCAAACGTTCCGGCGGCTGCATCGATTTATTACGCTGCTGAAAGGTCAACCCAAATCGCACTTGATGCTATCCAAGTTCTGGGCGGATACGGCTACATGAAAGAATATGAAATCGAGAAATTCGCCAGAGATGCAAAGCTATTAGAAATCGGTGCTGGTACCTCTGAAATTCGGAAGTTGATCATCGCAAAAGAACTTATCAGAAAAGGCAAGTTCGAACTCTAGCGAATTGTTTGTTAAGTCCTGTCTCCATTTTCATCCTGTGAAAATCATTATTTTCGACCTAGACGGCACAATTGTTGACAATCAGGATATTTTGCTCCAAGCCTTCAAATATTCCTATTCAAACACAATGGTGCCGTATCCCGGAGACGAGGCAATCAGGGAACTATTCGGCAAGGATCTTAAGACAATCATGCAGACCCTCAATTATCCCATGCAAAAATACACGATGTTCAAGGAGACCTTCTCAAAGTTTCTCTCAAACCATCCCTCTTCAAAAATCGTTCCGGGAATGATTGATGTGCTGAATGAGTTAAAATTCCAGAAGTTCACGATGGCTTTGGTGACCTCAAAATCTAGAAAGCTTGTCAATGATGAACTTATCACTCTTGGAATAAGGGAATTTTTCAGTGCAATTGTCGATGAGAGCTCAACAACAGTGCATAAGCCAGATCCTGCTCCCCTACTCAAGGCTTGTGAACTTCTGGACGTTGTTCCATCATCTGCCATTCCATATGTGGGTGATTCCAGATTTGATATGATTGCTGCGTGTCGGGCAGGGCTTTTTCCGATAGGTGTAACTTGGGGTGTCCATGGGAAAGACGTGGTTGCAAATCTCCCTCAAAACTGTCCACAGCCTCCCATATTTGATTCTCCAATGGATCTGCTTCAATTCCTCAAAAATTTGCATTAAATTGGCACAATTCCTTGAACACCCAACAATGTTCATATTATTTTTTTTAATTCTTATCTTATGAACATCGACGACATCAGGGACCTTTACCCGATCACCAAGGTAAAGCTTCCCGGATCAGAACGCTGTAGTCCTCGGGATTTAATCTATTTTGACCATGCTGCGAGCACCCACGCTCCTAAACCCGTATTGGACGCATACATAGAGATGCATACTCACCGATATGCCAACATCCATAGAGGTGAGCATTACCTTTCCCAAATCAGCTCTGACATGTTTGATCATGTCCAGGATATTATTGGAGATTTCCTTGGTGTGAAAGATATCCACACAGAAGGCATTCAAGGCATTATAACCACGAATACTACATCTTCCCTTGATCTTGCCAGCCATGTCATGGCAGAAACCCCTGGAAAAGTCCTGACAACTGTAATGGAACACCATTCCAATATTCTTCCACATAAACGAAGATCCCAAGTCGTATTCGCAAATGTCGATGAGAATGGAATGCTTATGTTGGACGAAATCGAAGATATCCTCCAGAAAGAGGACATCAAGCTGGTTGCAGTTTCAGGAGGATCAAACGTGACTGGATATGTCCCTCCAGTCGAAAAGATTGCACGACTCGCCCATGATGCAGGTGCAAAGATTCTGGTGGATGCCGCCCAGCGCATTGCACATATGAAGCTTGAAATGAAACCTTCTGATCATCCGGAACACCTCGATTTCATTGCAGGTGCAGGACATAAGTTCTATGCACCTTTCGGATCCGCTTTTCTGATGGGCCCTGTGGACTTGTTTGATCAGGCACCTCCCTACATTCCCGCGGGTGGCACCGTCGCCTTTGTTACTACCGAAGAGGAACTCTATCTGAATGGTCCAAGCCGGCAAACTCCTGGAACTCCAAATATTGCAGGGGCTGTTGCAATGGGTGAGGCACTGAAATTCCTCTCATCCTACGGTATGGAAACTCTTCGGAACCATGAAATGGTTTTGCTTGAGAAAATGCTTAAGGGTCTTGACCAAATTGACGGGGTCAACGTTCTTGGCAATGTTCCAACTTCCTCTAGAGTGGGTGTGGTCTCCTTCACGATTGATGGAATCTCCCATAGCCACGGTGCCCGTTTGCTTGATGAGATCGGTGGAATTGCATGCAGAAATGGATGTTTCTGTGCGCATCCTTACATGCTTCGTTTATTGAACGTGCCGGAGGAACATTCCGCAAATCTTCGTAAACGATTGATAGCCGGTGAAGATGTTGAACTTCCAGGGGCAATTCGCGCATCCATTGGTATTTACAATACACAAGATGAGGTGGACAAGTTCCTTACTGTGGTGGAGACTATTGCTACGAAAAAAGATAGTTTGGACATGCCTCCCAAGGAACTCTCTATGCTATGTGGTATTAATTGAGCGAAAAGAATTCACTGACCTTTCTCCAAATATAGTTTCTTGATACAATAAATTTTTACTCTCAACAAATAAATCAGGTAAGATGACACAGGAACTTGCACACGAATTGATGTATGTCGGTGGGGAATGGAGAGCGTCTTCAAGTGGCGAAACCCATACCCTCTACAATCCAGCAACCGGGGAAAAATTGGCTTCAGTACCGTATGCGTCAAAGGATGATGCGGATCTGGCCATTGAAACCGCAAAATCCGTCCTAACTGATGAGACTTGGAAGGGAATGGATCCCTCAAGGCGGGGTTCCCTTTTGCGAAAGCTTGCCAAACTAACATATGACCATGCCAAAGAACTTGCACTCATTGAGAGTCAAAACAATGGAAAAACTATGCGGGATGCAATGGGTGATGTTCGTTTCGCTGCCCAAACTCTCGATTATTATGCCGGATGGTGCGATAAAATTGAAGGGAGAACCATTCCCGTTCCTGGCGCAAGACTTGATTATACCTTGAGACAACCACTTGGTGCAACTCTGCATATCATCCCTTGGAACTTTCCCTTACAGTTGGCGATCCGCTCAATAGCTCCTGCCTTGGCAGCAGGCTGTTCAGTTATTGCGAAACCAGCAAGCCTGACGCCACTTTCCCTTCTCCGATGGGCAAGATTGGCGGAGGAGGCAGGCATTCCAAAAGGTGTTCTGCAAGTCATCACGGGCTCTGGAAGTAAAATTGGCGATTATTTGGTTAGGTCTCCAAATATAGACGGTATTTCAGTGACTGGAAGTGTGGAAACTGGCGCCGCAGTGATGAAGGCGGCCGCAGACAATATTACTCCTGTCACCTTAGAACTTGGTGGAAAAGGTGCCAACATTGTCTTGCCGGATGCGAACCTGAAAAGAGCCGCAAAAGGAATCTGTTTTGGCATATTTTGGAATGCCGGACAGATGTGCTGGGCGGGTGCCCGCTTGATTGCACATGAGGAAATTGCCACTGAACTTGTTGATTTGGTAAAGGATGAGGTTGCAAAGTGGAAAATTGGACCAGGCACCGAGGAAGGCGTTCGAATTGGATCCTTGGTGAGCCAAGATCAAAGGGAAATAGTCCTCGATTACGTACGAAAGGGTATCGATTCTGGTGCAAAACTTGTTGTTGGAGGAGGTCCACCAAAAGATGAATCATTGAAAAACGGAGCATTCCTTGAACCGACCATCCTTGCTGAGGTTGATCCAAACAATGTCGTGGCAAAGGAAGAAATCTTTGGACCTGTCCTTTCGGTCATTCCATTTTCAGACCTAGATGAAGCCATCAGAATTGCGAATGATACCGACTTTGGTTTGTTGAACGGTATTTGGACTTCGAATCTCCGTAATGCACACTTCTTGGCAAAGGAGCTTGAGAGTGGCATGGTTTCAATCAATGAATATCCAGTCACATTTCCCCAAACCCCATTCATAGGCTGGAAGAAAAGTGGCATCGGTGCAGAACAGGGTGAAATGGCTCTGCAATTCTATTCCAGAACCAAAAATGTAAACGTTAATTTCTCGTTTTAGAAATGTTCTGAACCAATTGCAATATTAGATTTCTATCCTTGCCCCTAGAAGTCTCGACTCCTGAAGATACATCGATTCCATCTGCCCTAGTCACTCGAAGTGCTTCCATTGCATTGGTTGGGTTGATTCCTCCTGCCACCAAAACTTTCTGTTTGACATTTGGGATTTCCTTCCATTTCCATCTCTTTCCAGTTCCCCCATATCCCTCTTTGTTTACGGCATCAACTGTCAAATATAAAAGTTGGAATTTTTCATTCCATAGGATCGGTTTCAGAAATTGTTTCAAGAGCGAATTGTTCGTCATTTCCAATTCATTATAAGAAATTCCCAGCGCTAAATGTTTCAAAAATTTTGCCTCGATTCTGTCAACAACCTCCGAATCTTCCAGACAATTGCACCTGTGAAATAGAGGATGATTACAATCCTCAATCTGGATACCATCAAGAGTTTCCTTTATGAATTGGTCTCTTGCGGATCCATGGAGTTGAAAGTTCAGGGAATATCCCTTAGCATTCAATTGTTTCCAGACAATAGAATCAACAGTAACTAGGACGCTTCTTCTATCCTCAATAATGTTTTCATTAGAAAGGACATCGCCAAGGTTCAAATTCCTTTTCGATTTAGGTGAACCTACGACGTAGCCGAGAAAGTCAAGGGGAGGAAGACCATCAACGACACTTGGGTCTTGTAATCCACAAATTTTGATAAGATATTGACTTCCCAATGAATCCCCCTCGAATTTGCATTGAAAAATCCCGTTGGGCAAATATAGGGAGATGTGGTTTATTTTGGTGGTAATAATGTTTATCTGCCAATAGAGTTTCTATTGAAACAAAAGAGGAAAAATAAAAAAAATCCAAAAATCAATTGGCGACTCTGCGAATTTTGATATAATTTGAAATTTTTCAAAATTATCGATGATCCCACAATCGAAATTAATATGGATATATTGGATTTGTCCATTTTGAAGGTGAGTATTTGATTGCAAAATACCTCTCTCTTCCAGTTTACATTCCCATTATCACTTCCACTGAAATGAAACAAACAATACTTGACCTCCTTTCAAAAATGTCAATGGATTGGGCTGATATTTCCGTTAAGAGGTCTAAGGAGGGGAATCCTACGGATGAATTTGTCTTGGTGGCTCCTCTTCCAAAAGATAGTCCCAAACAAGGATACAAAATTAGGGGTCAATTTGTAGTAATCTACATTGGATTTTTTCCGAAAAAACCCATTTATGAAGGAAATACCCCATTGAAATCAGATGTGTGGTTTAATGCCTATCTTATCTTAGACGATGGAAACATAGGGAATATTCCTGAGTGGGTTTCATTTATTCATTCCATCCAACAAGATCGTTTAGAAAGGAATTCTGTCAACGGGGTGCCTCCCTTTTTGAATTATGCGGTTGGAAAACCTCCTGCCAAGGGTCAGAAAGGAATCAAGTCTATGACCTCGAGAGAACTTGAAAAGATACTAAAAGAGTTGCATCTGAAAATCCTTAATGCATAGGGTTGCATTGTGTCGATTTTATTATTTTGTTGAACTGACGCGCAAAACTTTTCGACCATTATCTACACCCACGAACTTCTCATCCGAAAAATTTATATTTTGAAAATACTATTGTATATTAGTTATAACACAATAAGTATAATAGTGAGGTGGTGCAAATGCTCTCAAGAACCATGAACGAACTTTTCAGACTTCTTTCAGATTTTGACTTTACCGACGAACCTATGCTTGAACAACCTTTCAGCCAAGTGATTTACGACAAGGATTCCAAGACTTGGACTGTTGAGATCGAATTGCCTGGCATGGACAAGAAAGATGTTGACATCAAGGTGGTCGACAGCAATCTGGTTGTTCAAGCCAAGAATGACGAACGCGAATATTCTGTCCGCTATTACCTTGGTGAAGATATAGACAGGGACAGCATCGATGCAACAATGGAGAACGGTCTTCTGATCATCAAGGCAAAGCTCCTCACTCCTGAGGAGAAAGTAATCACAATCAATTAAGGAGGTGAATGAAATGGCAGAGGTAGCAATGGTCAAAAAGGAAAACAAAGAAATGACTGAGGCAAAAAGAACTCCACCCCTTCGCACTCCTAGGGTGACTGTAAACCAGGATCAGGCTAATGACTCCTTCACGCTTTACATTGAAATGCCGGGTATCGGTAAGAAAGATGTTGAACTTTCCATCAAGGAGAACACCATGACCGTCAAGGGACTGAATGATCGCAGGTTCTTCAAGAGAACCTTTACCTTCCGCAATCCCATCAATCCTGATGATATCGAGGCTTCTATGAAGAACGGCATTCTTACAGTGACAGTCAAACCCAAGGAACCCAAAGCTCATACCATTGAGATCAAATAAGCAAATCTTGCGAATGTTCAAGAATAAAATCTTTAAATGCGGTTAGCCCCTACTTAAAGTGGAGCGAACCTAATGAAAGCATGCAGACGTTGTAGGACAATCAACCATGACAAAAACAACCCTCGATGTGTGGAATGCAATTCAACCGATTTGACAACTGAATTTTCAGGAGTAGTCTACATTATTGACCCAGAAAAATCTGAAATCGCCAAAAAACTTCAGATTGATACTCCTGGCGAGTATGCTTTAAGAGTTAGATAATATGCAAATCAAGACCTTGAAGCTTCCTCAGGAGCTACGATCTGAACTGGCAAAACCGATGGGGGAACTTCTCAAAGGGTCAGCAGAGGCTAATGCGCCACGGATTGAGCAGTTTCTAAAAAAGCATTCCATCAGATATGCAGTGGCCATTGGGGATGTAGTCAGTGAGGCTCTTGTCAATCATGGATTTTTCCCTCAGGTCCTAGTCACTGATGGACAGACCAAACGACAGAGTATTGGATATGACCTGGAATTTCCTGGCTATGAACTTGTCCGGGTTGCATCGCCTCCTGCTGTCATTTCTGCAGAAGCATGGCTTGCGATCCGGCAATTGTGCCGTGTTTTGGAAACAGAAACGCGTGTCCACTTGGTTGTTGATGGTGAAGAGGATCTTCTCGCGTTGCCATTTATCTTGGAACTTCCGCTCAATTCCGCGGTGATATATGGTCAACCGAACGAGGGTGCTGTCGTAATACCAGTAACACAATCAAAGAAATTTTTAATAGAGAATCTTATGGAGAAAATGGAGAGTTAACCATGGAAGTAAACATCCTAGAAGAAAAAAAGAATCCGCTGCTAGATCGGTTGGAAATTATTGCGGAACTGAGCTTCCCCAATGAAGCCACCCCTAGCCGCGAAGCGGTCATCAGCAGAATGTCTGCACTTCTCAACACAGACAAAGACAGGTTTGTCCTTAGGGAAATCAAGACAAGATTTGGGGAGAACAAAGCAATTGCTTACGCCAGAATCTATGATTCTCCTGAAATCGCCATGAAATTGGAGCACCAATATATCCTGAAAAGGAACAAACTGATAGGAGAGGACGGAAATGAGTGAATCCAAATATTTCAAGGTAGAAGGCGACAGCCTAAAACGACTCAAGAAGAGTTGTCCTGAATGCGGTGAGGGCTACTTCATGGCTGAGCACAAAGACAGATTCACCTGCGGGCACTGTGG